>NZ_AUKW01000009.1:0-392362 GCF_000424965.1 Streptomyces sp. TAA204 | reverse complement strand
TCGCCGGGGAAGCAGAGAACGGCGCCGCCGGTCATCGAGTAAGTGAAGCGAGCCAAAGGAACCACATGGGACTCACGGTACTGACGGTTGGACAGCTGAAGAAACTGACGGTCGGAGCCGTCAGCGTGATGCTCGTTGGTCTTGCCGCTACCCCTGCCCACGCGGAAAGTGCGCGCTCCCAGCAATGGCATCTGGACGCCATGCAAGCAGAAGAGATGTGGAAGGTGAGCAGGGGCGCGGGCATCACTGTCGCCGTCATCGACACAGGGGTCGACGAATCGCTCCCCGATCTTAAGGGACGCGTGCTTCCGGGGAAGGACTTCGCTGAAATTCCTGGTGGGCCGCACGATGACTATTCGAACCATGGAACAAGCATGGCGGCGCTCATTGCTGCGACAGGTAAGCGGGGTGGAAGGAAAGGCACTTATGGCCTAGCGCCCGGTGCGAAGATTCTTCCTCTCAGGATGGATGCCAAGAACGATGACGCGCCGAATGCCGAAGTCGCTGACGAGGAATTCGCAGAGAGTCTCGCCGCAGCAATTCGTCATGCAGCGACATCTGATGCACAGATTCTCAACATCTCCATGGCTAATACGTATCGTTCGCAAAAGGTGGATAAGGCGATCGCTCAGGCGTTGACTAAGGGAAAGCTGATCTTCGCTGGAGTCGGGAACAGCGCAGAAGAGGGAAATCCGGTTATGTACCCCGCGGCTAATCCTGGGGTGGTCGGAATAAGCGCAGTCGACAAGAAGATCGAAGCTACGGACGAGTCAGAGCATGGTTCGCAGGTAGATCTAGCGGCTCCGGGCGATGAGATGGTTGCTGCATGTCCGGGAGGAACAGGACTATGCAAGAGCCATGGCACTAGCGACGCCACCGCTATCGCCTCTGCTTCGGCCGCTCTCATCTGGTCCAAGCACCCGGACTGGACAGCCAACCAAGTCACCCGCGTTCTCGTGAACACGGCCAGCAAGGCCGACCCCGGCAAGAGCAACGACTACACCGGCCATGGCGTGATCCGTCCTCGTATCGCTCTCAAGAACCCGGGTGACCCGGGTGACCCCAGTACCAATCCCCTGCCGGGCCCGTACAACGAAGACAACGCCAAGAAGAAGGCGGAAGCTAAGGCGAAGGACAAGGACGACCACCAGGCCGCGCCGGCCGCGTCCGACGACGACGGGACTTCCACGGGCGCGTTGATCGGCTACGGCCTCGGAGGGGCCGCTGTTCTCGGCGCTGCAATCGCCACACCTCTGATTGTCCGTCGCCGCCGCACATCCCAGCCGACGGTCGCGCGGGGTTACCAGCCGCCCGCCACCCCGTGGCAGACCACCCCACCGCCACCCCAGCACCACCCCAACGACCAACGCCACTGACACAGATCCGGGGGGACTAAGTGTCGTTCGAGCAAGAGTGGGCCCAGCATCAGGCTGCAGCCCGTGAGAACTCTACGAGCATGCAGCTCAACCAGGCTGACGGCGGGGGTGGTTCAGGTGGCCCCGGGGGCGATCTTGCGACCTCCCCGGCTCAGAAGAAGAAGGCAGCCAAGTACATCGAGGAGCACCTGGCTCCCGACACGCAATCCGCCGGCAGGTTGGCAGATGAGGAGTCCAGCGCCGTAGCCGGTGGCGGATCCCCATCCGGGCCCATCATGGGGACGTTCCTCCCGCAGCAGAAGTGGCATCCACCCATGGCCTCCGCCGGAGGCGGTGGGGAGTTCAGGGACTGGGCGACAAAGTCCGGTCTCAGTACGGCTATGTCAGCGTGGGAGCGTCAGGTCAAGGCATTGGAAGGACGCCTGACTCACTACATGTCCGCGCTGCGTGGTGCCAACAATCTCTATCAGGGCCAAGATGGCCTCACAGGGTCACAGTTCAATGGAACCAATGGTCCCTTGCTCCAGTCCCCGAACTCCCCCTTTCTCACCAACCCCTCGCCCCGCAGCGGCATTTCGGACTACTGAAAAGAGAAGCTGACGTGCCGCTCACATACCACGACGTTACGACCACGCAGTTGCACATGCTCGCAGATGCGGCCAAGGCGTGGAAGAAGATGGGTAACAGGTTCGGAGAGCTTGAGAAAAATTTCGAGGACCATGTCCTGAAAGCCACTGGCGATGGCTCCTGGCGAGGAGAAGGCTTCCAGGCCGCCACCAGTGCGTCCGGGGTCATCAAGCACGAGTACGGCGCGGCCAAGGCGGAAGCCCTAGCGATTGCCAAGATTCTCAATGAAGCTCAGACCCAGTTCGCTGGCTTCAAGAAATCGATCGAAAGGATCGTCAAAGAAGCAGAGGGCAAGAACTACAGGGTTAACGTTCATACCGGTGAAGTGACGTACGACTGGGGGTCTCTGACTCCGGAGGAAATTCGGACGATCAAGAACGATCCTGAGAACCTTCGCGTGATCAAGAAGGCCGAGCGCGGTTTCACAAGCAGCATCAAGAAGTTGGTCAAGGAGGCCGATGATGCTGACCATGGAGTCAAACTTGCCCTCACCGCTGCTGTCACGGATACGGATGGCAAGGGCAGTCTCAACGGCTTCAACAGCGCTGCCGAAGGGGACATGGAGAAGGTAGAGGCCAAACGAGCCTCCGAGCTTGCCACAAAGTTGGACTCTGAAGGCAAACTGCCTCCGCGGGAGATTGCGGAGATGAGGAGACTGGCGCGGGACAATTCACATGATACTGCGTTCAGCAGGACGTTGCTGAACAGTCTCGGCCCCCAGGGCACAGTTGAGTTCACGAACAATCTGAACATGGCCGCCCGTGATTCGGACTCGGGAAACAAGTCCGGCTATTTGGCCATTGAGAAGGGCTTGGCAAACAGCCTGGGAACTGCCACCAAGGATACCGATTCCACTTTCTACAAGAAGTGGCGTGAAGAAATGAAGAAGGTCGGCGTCCAGAGATTCGATGACGCACTCCCCTCGGCGGTCGGCCAGAAGTCTTCTCAGCCACGTGGTTACCAGTCCATGCTTACTTTGATGGAACAGGGCGACCCCAAGAGTTTCTCTTCGGAAATGCTGCAGGACCTCGGACAGGACATCAGGGCTGCAGAAGACCCTGACAAGGGTGGTGATTCAGATATCTGGGATCTTCCAGGTACGCACTCGGGGAAGAGTGACGGTTGGTTCGCCAATGACCCCATGGACAGCACTCTGGGAATCATGAGTCATCAACCGGGCACTGCCACAGAATTTTTGGATCCCGGCCCTGACAAGGAAAACGATATGCTTCGCTACCTGATTAAGGAACGGGACTGGGAAATCAGCGAAGAAACCACCTGGACAGGTAATGTCTCGCACACGAAGGGAATCGAAGACGGCGACAGTCGCATGGGCCTGGGACGCGCGATGGAAGCGGCGGCGACTGGACAACAGCCCTTGGGCCCGGATGACCCCCCTCGGCCGAACGCCACACATACGTCGCCACAAGCGAGGGTGATGGAATCAGCCATCAATCTTACCGATCCGGGCGTTGGAGGTGATGGTATCCACAAAAATGTTCAGCGACCGTTGGCAAATGCACTGGCAGACTATGCACCGGACACACATGAATCGCTGGATCGAGTGTCGGATGAAGGGACGAATCCCGGTGTCAGGGGGTCAGCGGACGATGCGCGGATGTTCGCGGAACCTGGCGCGTTGAGACGCGTTATGCGTGGTGTCTCGGATGATCCAGATGCGTATACCCTGCTCCACCAAGCGGAGCGTGAACAGATCAAACAGGAAATAGCGTCACTTCCAAGCGATGCTAAGCCGAATAGCCTCGTTGTGGAAGATACGATGGGGCATGCCGCCAAGAGTATGGGTGTGTTTGACGCGATCAAACAGGATATCACCACTGATATCAGAGATGATAAGCAAGCGGAGGCCGACTGGAACGCCAAGGTGGTTTACCACATCGTCGGTGGTGCGTTGACGCCTATTCCAGGTGCCGGGGACGCCGTGCAGCGGGGGATTGATACGTGGACATGGAACATGTCGAATGATCAGAAGGAATCTGCTACCACCGAGGCAAATGCAAAAATCGCAGAAAGGTATCTGGAGTCTGAATCCCAAACGCGCCATTTCGTAGGGGATTGGGGCGAGCGCGCGGGTTATGCACGGGACAGCCCTCAGATCAATGTCTTGCAGGAAGCTGCTATGCAGGCTCGCCACGACGTGCGCGATGAGACAAGCAGTCAACTCGGCAATGGGGACTACTAGGTGCGTATCAAGCGAAACTTGTGGGCCATAGTGGCCTGCCTTGCAGTACTCGGTCTCGCAGTCGCGGCCTACTTCCTTTTCCTTCTCCCGAAGAAGGAAAAGGAAGCTCTCCGAGCCCTTTGCGGGAGTGCGGTGGAGACTCGTGATGTTCACCGCGTACTCGGTAGTGAGGATTTTGGTGCCGTTTCCGACTCGTCCAGGGGTACAGAAGATTCGTCCGAGCTGTCCGAGTGCGAAGTTGCAGTGTCCGGGGCCGGCAAGCGGGTGGTCTTCCAGGTGGGCGATGAGTCGGATGCGTCTGACGTGCTGCGGGAGATGATGCACGCCGATGTGTCGTTGCCTGGTGCCACTTCGGCGTCGATCGGCGGTGGATGGCCTGGGGTGGTCACCGTTCAGTACAGGGAGACGGCGCACGCGACTGTGATACTCCCTTGCACGGCGAAGGGCGAGGAAGCCCGCGTGATGGTGAACGTGACTGCCCATTTGCGCGGATCTGATTTGTTCGAGGACCGGGGGAAACTCGCGGACCTAGCCAGGACCGCGACGGGGACGGCCGAGAAGTCGGCGAGGCAGCGTGGGTGCGGTGGCTCGGTGGAAGGTGATGTGGTGGGTGAACGTATCGCGCAGACACCGAATGGCGCTGAGCCGCAGGACATAGCGCAGGCTTCTGGAAGTTGTCGCTTCGCCCGTGAGGTGGCAGGGACGGCCCGGAAGTGGGGTATCGAAAGCGTGGCCGGGACGACTGCCGACAAGGTGGCCCCTGTTGAGGAGTGCCTGCTGCTGAACGATGATGGCGACGCCGTGTATCGGCTCACGGCGTTGCACGATGTACTGGCCGATGCGTTTCGTGGTGCGGCTTCCTTTCGTGAGGTCTCCGGTGAGGCCGGGCGGGATGAGGATCAAGAGGGTTGGGCATGGGGAAGTGCCAACTGTGCTGATGATCAACCCCGTTCGCTGTACACGGTGAGCAATCTTCACACCGGATACGTGGAGTTTTTCGAAACCAGTCCATCGTTCGAGCGTGAGGCGTTGGAGGCTTTTGCAGAATGGTCAATCGACCGGCGTCAGTGCACCGGGTTGGAACTTCCATAACGTCTCTAACCAGTACGAATAACGTCGCGGCCGAACAACTTGACCTGTTGGCAATCTGGATTATCGCGTTACTGTGGATGCTCTGGAGTCTTGTCCTGGCTCTGAACTTCAAGGGCACGGCTGAATCTGTGTTCGCCTTCTACGCCCGAAGGGGGAAAGTCGGCAGCGCCAGTGTCGGGACTATCCGCATTGTCGGATGGTGGGGGGTTGGGGTGTGCACACTCATCCTGCTGCCGGACGTCCTGAGCATTGTTCTTTGAACTTGGGTCGAGAAAGCTGGGACGTGGAGTGCGAATCGTCGCCCCATCCTCAGTGCAGGAGCGGGGTCATCCGCCTGTGACTTGGAGGCCAGGTTAGCTGTGATGTCCAGCCAGGTTGTCCAACCGGCTGATGGGTGGAAGGCCACTGAGTGCTGTGTGGGGCCGGTGGTGGTTGTACTGGTGAAGCCATCCTTCCAGGGCTGCTCGTCGGGTGTCTTCGGTGCGGTAGAGCTTCTTGTAGGCCCAGCCATCTGACATGGTCCGGTGGAGTCTTTCGATCTTCCCGTTGGTCTGGGGACGGTAGGGCCGGGTCTTCTTCATCGTGATACCGAGTTCTTCGCAGGTGTCGCGCCAGAGGAAGGATTTGTAGGCGCTGCCGTTGTCGGACAGCACTCGCTCGACGGTGACGCCACGTTCGGCGAACCGGGCCACTGCCCGATGAAGCACACCGACGGCCGTTGCGGCCCTCTCGTCGTCGTGGCATTCGGCGTAGGCAACGCGGGAGTAGTCATCGATGGCGGTATGGACGAAGCAAGTCCCTACGGCCGGCCGGTAGTTGCCGCCGTGGCGTCCGGTGCGTCGTGAGGTCGATGCAGAGTTGCGGTAGCCCTGCCGGCGTCCGAGGTAGCGCCAGCCACCTCCGTCGGGGATGTTGCCGAACTTGGTGACGTCGACGTGGATCAGCTCGCCGGGCCGAGAGCGTTGGTAGCGCCGGGCGGGCTCGCCGGTGACCCGGTCCGTATGCGAGAGCCGGCTGAGCCGACACCGGACCAGGACCGCATGGACAGTCGAGGCCGGCATCCCGAGCTGGGCGCCGATCTGTACCGGCCCCAGTCGCTGCTTCCACCGCAGGTGCACAATCTTGCGGACCATGGGCTGCCGCGTCTTGGCGTGCTGGGTCCGTCGGGCCGAGGACCGGTCGTTCATTCCGACCGGCCCTTCCTCCCGGTAGCGCTGAGCCCACTTCGCCGCAGTACGCCACGAAACGTTGAAGAACTCAGCAGCCCGCGAAGGCGGCCAGCCGTCCTCGACGATCAGACGCGCCAGGCGCAGTCGGTGTTTCGGGGTCAGCGCAGCGTTAACGTGAGCCACGAAGGCCTCCTAGGTGGAGAGGTTCCTAGACAGCTCCACTCCACATCCGGGAGGCCTTCACCTATCTACGGCACGCCGTATCCGATCGCACAACGTGCCTGGGCATCACAGTTAGCCCGTGATCTTCCGGGGGAGTTGCGAGGGAGTCGAGCACTTCGCGCGGGTGTGGGCGGCGTCGGCCGTGGTGAGGGCCAGGGTGGTCAGGGCACGGCGGGTTTCGGCCGGGGTGCCCTGAAGGGTGTGCTTCGCGTGGACCTCGATGCTGAGTTGGTGGGCGCCGCCCGGGAGTTCGCCCTCCGGGACGCATTGGACGAGGATCTCGGCGGTGCGGTTTGTGACCACTGCTGCTTCGCCTGCCTCGAAGCTCTTCTTCGGGCCGCTGGCATCGGGCGCCGAGGCGTGTGCACGGGAGGGATCGTCGAGCCAGTCCTCGGCCGATCCGAATCGTGCCAGTTCGGCCCCGGCCACCAGCAGTTGGTCGCCGTCGCCGTTGATGAAGCAGGTGGACTGCCAAGTGGTGTCGTCGGTGGTGCGGGGTGGGTTGGTCTCCTCGGTGCTGTAGTCGCCGCGGGTGGGGAGGACCTTGTTGAGTTCCGTTGCCGCCCGGTCGCCGTCGCCGAGTGCGGAGCACACGGCGTCCGCCCGGAGTTCGCCGCGTTGCTGGGCCGGGAAGGGCACCGTGCCGGTGAAGTAGCCGAGGGCGCTGTAGACCAGCGCCGCGGCCAGCACGGTGGCCGCGGCGCTGAGCTTGAGGGTCTTGGCCGTCACGTCAGTCGTCCGAGTCGAGGCTGCCGGGGACGCCTTCGCCGTCGATGTACTTCTGGACGTTGGTGCCGGCGTTGTTGAAGCCCTCCTCGGCGTGTTCCGAGGCGCCGGCGATGATGTGCGGTGAGGGCTGCCCGGTGGCCTCGGAGGCGTTGCGGGCCTCGCGTTCGACGAGTGTGTACGTCGAGTCCTCGGTCGCGCCCCACTCCTCCCCGTTGCGGTAGATGACCTCGCCGGCGCTGTCCTTCTCCATGCCGCCGAAGATGGCGTCGAGGATCTGGTCCGCGCCGGTGGTGGCGACGCCGCCCGCGACGATCGATCCCGGTCCGCTGAACGGTGCCGTGGCGACGCCGACTCCTACGCCGACGAGGCCGCTGCCCCACTCCTTGGCGCTGTCGAGCGCCCCGTTGAACTCGGCGTCCTTCGCGCCGCCGTCCACTTCCGCCTCGTACGCTCGTCCCGCGCCGATGGTGCCCTGGATTTCGCCGGCCCGCTCCGAGATCCTGCCGATGGTCGAGTTGAGGTTCTCGCTGTCGCTGAACGCCGGGTCATTGATGTAGGCGTTCGGGTTCTCGAAGTGGTGCTGCATGAGTGCGGCGGTGTAGTTGTGCTGGCCGACGTTGACGGCGGCGTTGCCGTCGGGGTCGCGGCCGACGGTGTGCAGGAAGCGGGTGACGTCCTGCTGGCTCAGGTCCGGTGCCGCGGCGCCCGAGATGGGGTAGAGCCTGTCTTCGCCCTCCTGGGCGGGGTCCAGGGCGCGGTGGATGTCGGGCATGTACTCCGCCGACATCCGGCCGAAGCTGTCGCCCATGCTCATGTGGTCCAGCAGCCGGTCGGGGTCCGCGGAGACGGACTGGACGACCCTGGAGTAGAGGTCGGCCTGTTCCTGGCTGTGGGGAATGTTCTCCAGCGTGGGGCTGGTGCCCGAGGGGTGGCCGGTGGTCGCCGCTTCCAGGGCGCGGCCCATGGCGTTGTGGCCCTCGTCGCTCTCGTTCATGTCGTCGTTGTGGTCCGGCACCCAGTTGCGCTCTTCGAAGAGGTAGTCGAAGTTGCTGAGCGTCTTCTCCTCGTCGTCGCTCTTGAGGTCGCCGTACTCGTCGTTGAAGAACTCCGTCGAGGCTTCGGGGTTGTTGCCGAGGGCGTGCATGTAGCCGGTCATGGGGTCGATGCCGGTGTCGGAGCCGGTGCGGTTGAGTGCCAGGCCCATGGGGGTGTGCCAGCTGATGTCGGCGTTGTCGGTGCCCTGCGTCCGTTCCTTCTCGGTCGCCATGAGCGCGTTGCCGTACTCGTTGAGGAACTTGTCGTCGAAGTCGCCGTACCGCATGAGGTTGCTCATGATCGGGAAGCCGTTGGTACGGGCGCTGCCGGTCTCGATGGTCTTGTCGCCCAGGCCGACCATGTCGCGTTCCCAGGTCCGCATCGCCGTGCTGTCGGACTGTGTGGCGGTGGCGAGGGTGAGGCTGAGGTTCTTCTGGAGGTCGCCGTAGTCGTCGACCCGTTCGCTGCCCAACTCCATGGAGTCGTGAGGGTCGTTGATGGTCGCCCAGAACTTCAGGGTGCCCTCCGGGCCGAGTTCCGTGGCGAAGCGTTCGGCGAAGAGGGCGTCGCCGCTGTGCTCGCCCAGGCCGTCCTTGAGCTCGTCGAACTCCTCCGGTGACAAGTCCTTGGGGTCCTTGGCGAGTTCGGCCATGCGCTCGGCCTCGCGCAGGGCGTCGGCGGCGGTGTCGCGGTCGGAGTAGGAGATGTCGGCGAAGCCGAACTGGGTGGAGTTCACGATGGCGCGCAGGGCGTCGGCGGCTGTCGTGTCGCTCGTGGTGGCGTTGTTGAGGATGGTTTCGATGTCGTCGCGCAGGGCTTCGGCGTGGCTCTCGTCGTGGTCGGGGAGGGAGTCCGGGTCGGAGGAACGGTCGGGGTGGACGTTCATCGTGACGGTGAAGGAGTCCCCGGTCTCCGTCACGGTGAGGTTGTGGTCCCGGATGCCCCGGCTGATCCTCTCGTTGAGCTGGGTCTTGTAGCCCTGGAGCTCGGTCTTGGTGTCGTTGAGGATGTTGTAGATGGACTGGGCCTCGGTGTGCGCGTCCTTGAACTCGCGGGAGGTCTTGGTGATGAACTCCCGGCTGACGGTCGCGTTGGCGCCGGCCCAGTCGGCCTTGTCCGCCTTGCCCTTGAGTGCTTCGTTCGCGTCGTCGGAGAGCGTCTTGAGCTTCTTGACCATGTCGGACCAGTCGGTGACTGCCTCGCCGAGGGAGGAGAAGTCGGCGAAACGCAGAGCGCTGAGTTTCACTGCCGCTGAGTCCTCTCGTCGAAGCCCTCGCCGAGCTCGCTGACGCTGAAGGTGGTGGCGATGTAGTGCTCGTCGCCGGCGTGCGCCTTCTGCGTGTAGTCGAGGTGGTTGGAGATGTGCGCGCACGACTGGAGAAGGGTGTTGACCTGGCTGTTCCAGGTCTCCGCCACGTCGCCGAGAGCTCCGCCCAGTGAGAAGTCCTCCTTGAGCGCGTTCCCGGCCTTCTGGCTGGACGCCTTCGCGTGGTCGCCGTCCTTGTCGAGACGCTGGTACAGCTTGAACGCCTCGTCGCCCACCGCCGCCAAGTCCTTCTGGCTGACCCGCAGATCACCCGTGGGAGCGCCACCGCCGCCGCCCGGATCGAGCCGGTTGAGCTGCATGCTGACTGACTGCTTCTGAACGGCGGCAGACTTGTGCTGCGCCCACTCTTCTTCGAACGACATCCGGCTCGATTCCCCCGTGCACGGTGATGATGCGGAAGGTTTGGCACCAGAAGGTAGCGCGGGTGGCGCGAAGACGCACCCCGCAAGCGGGTTGGTTCACCAACGTCCCTTTTGTGACAGCCCAGCCGAGCCGAAAGAAGGCGGTGCGGGGCAGCGACGTCTATGGCCCGGTCGCCAACCTCTCCGCGATGGCGCCTTCGTCATGCGGGCGGTCACGCCGGCTCTGCGCGCCGCTTGGTGCGCTTGCGCCACAGAACCAGCCAGGTGGCGCACACCACCACGAAGAACGTGACCGTCGGGGTGAGGGCACCGTTGTGGTAGGCGGCCCGCAGGCGGTCGTAGTCGGTGGCCAGCGCCAGGAGCGCCACGAAGAGCAGCGTGATGAGCGCGCATGCCGCTTCCAGCAGACGCAACATGACCTGGCCCGCGCTCATGTCATCTCCTCTTCCACTCCGGCCGCCGTAGTCCCTCAGTTCGCGGGCGATACGGACGGTTCGACCTCGGTTCTTACGACCTTCCGTCCGTCCGCGCTCTTTTCGTGCTACGTCTCGATGAAGTGCCGGACCGGACAGGAACGTTACCCCCGGACAGGTTCCGCCGAAGTGCACGGTGGAACCTGTCCGGGACGGCGCGCTGCCGGGCCGTGCCGTCAGAGCACCGAGAGGATCTGGACGGTCGCCAGGCCCAGGAACGTCCCCATGAGCGAGCCGATCAGCGCGAACAGCACCCCGACCGGCACCAGTTGACGGTTGAAGGCGCCGGCGACCACCGGAGCGGAGGCGACACCGCCGATGTTGGCGGTGCTGGCCACGGCCAGGCTGAACAGTTCGGCGCGCGCGAGCTTGGCGTACACCGCCATCACGGCGAGGTGGACGACCAGGACGACCATGCCCGCCACCAGATACAGCGGTGCTTCGGTGAGCGAGGTGAAGTCGGAACCGGAGGCGATGATGCCGATGATGACGTAGAGCATGACCGTCGCGAGCTGCGAGGAACCCGCGGTCCTCCCCAGCGGCGTGGACGCGATCACCAGGCCGAGCGCGCTGACGATGAGGATGGCCCAGGTGGTGCCGTCGACGACGTCGCCGAGTTCGGGCAGCAGCCCACCCACCCAGGTCGCCACGGCGGAGGCGAACAGGCTGAAGCCGATCAGCGTCATGAGCGACGTCAGGTCGATCGGGCGTTCCTTCTCTTCCGTGACCGTGTGCGCGTCGAGTTGGGTGGTCCCGGCACGGGTCCAGCGGTTGAACCGTTCGGAGAAGGCGACCGAGGAGAACATCAGCAGCAGCCACAGCGAGTAGAGAACGGTGTCCACGATCAGTACGTAGCCGAAGAGGTTCTCCGGCGCGTGGACGATGCCCTGCACCGCCGCCATGTTCGCGGAGCCGCCCGTCCAGGAGGCGGCCAGCGCGCCCAGTGCCTTGTCCGCCTCCGGGTCGAGCGCGGCCTGGAGGAGCAGATAGGCGACGACGAATCCGAGGACGATGCTGACGGCGGCGACCGTGAACGTCAGCAGCAGCTTCGGCCCGAGCTTGACGATCTTGCGCAGGTCGCACTTGAACAGCAACAGCAGGATCATCGCCGGGAGAAGGGCGTCCTTCACGGCTCCGCCGGCCGTCTCGACCGACTCGGACTCGCCGAAGACGCCGAGGGTGTTGAGCAGGGCCGCGCCGAGGTACAGCAGGACGATCCCCGGTACGTACTTGAAGACACGGTGTTCGCGTCGCTGGGTGACATAGACGATGGTGCCGGCGAGTGCGAGCAGCACGCCGAGGTACAGAAAGCCGTCGGTGATCATATGTGCGCGCTCACCCCCCGCGCCTCAAGGCGGGAAAGCGGGTCCAGGCTGCGGACTTGGGCGTGGGCCGGTGTGTGCCGTCCCCGGCCCGGGAGGGACGGAGCGGCGTAGGTGGGGGGAATCATCGTGGCATTGTGCACGCCACGGGCATTGAGCGCTGTGCCGCTGCGGTTGCGTTTGTCGCCGCGGCTACGGCCGATGTTGTGACGGCCGCCGCGACTGCGGGTGCGACTGCGGCTGCGGGCCCGTCCGTTGGGAACTCGCGCGGGCCGAGGGCTGCGCCGGGCGGCAGTCGCGGCAGTGGCCGGGGGCCCGGCTGCGGAAGGCGCGGTCGCAGCCCTCGCAGGTCTGCAGCGGTACGGGAGCGGGACGTCCGGACGGACAGGCGGCGGAGCGGGCATCGGGGAGCAACTCGCGGAGGCGGTAGGCGAGAAGCGCGGCCGGGCCGGCGGTCAGCCGCTCCGGGAGGTTGGTGGTCATCGCCTGAGTGACGTGCGACGGCCAGGCGCCGCGCCGGAACCAGGCGTCGACAGCCGGAGCCAGACGGGTCATGTCCCGTTCGGTGAGGGCCAGTCGGGGATCGTGGGTGCGCAGCGCCGCCAGTACGCCGAGGGCCTGGGGCGACGCGGGCGACGCGGGCGACGCGGGTGAAGTGGCTGGAGCGGCTGGAGCGGGCGGGGTGGCTCCGGGCGGCGGGGTCGGTGTCCCGGGTACCTCCCCTACGGGCGCGGGCGCGGGCACGAGAGCGGGTGCGGGTGCGGTCGTGGCTGTGGCGGCTGCCGGGGTGTCCGGTGGGGGAGCGGCGTCCGGGTGCGGTGACGGGGACGGTGCGGAGGGGCTGTCGTAGACGAACGTACGCGTGGTGAGGCGGCCTTGAGGAGTGCGTTCGAGACGCCGCTCCAGCCAGCCCTCGGCCTCCAGTTCGTTGAGGGCACGGCCGAGAAGGGTCTCGCCCTCGGTGAAGTGGGCCTGGAGCGCGTCGATGGTGATCGGGGTGCCGTCGGCGACGGAGAGGACGTAGGCCGCGACTCCCACCGTGACTGCGCTGCCCGAGCGTTGAGCGAGGCGGTTCGCGAGGATTGTGAAGTTCTCGCGGTGGCGCGAGCGGACGTGGACGACGCCGGACGAGGGCGCGTTAAGGTGCTGGACAGCCATCGGGAAGGTCTCGCTTCCGGATCGGTAAGGCCCTCGGTCGGGATGCCAGTCCCGGCCGGGGCCGTCTTTGTGTGCGGATTCCGTTGCGGAGCGTAACCCGCGCCGGGGAGAGGTGGCGACCAAATCACCCGTGTGGGCGACCCGTTGGCATGACCTGCGCGCGGGGGCCGGTGGGTGGGTTCCTTCATCCCGGTCCTTACCGGGATCTCCGGGGCGACCGGGGCCCGGTACGGCCAGGCCCGGCCAGCGGCGACCGGAGCCGGGCGGGCCGGGCTCCGGTGGCGGGCAGGCGGCACCCCGCGAGGCGTCCCGAGACGGTCGCCACGTCGCAGCGGGCAGCTTCCGGAAGCGCTCTCCGGGTGGCCCTGCGATGAGTTTCGAGGGGGAGGCGGGTCGACCAGTACGAGGGAGACCGACGAGAGGAACGATCATGGGCGCCGCAGAGACACCCGGGAACGCCGGCATCAGGTTCATCCCGGACACGGAACGACAGACCGCCGGGGGAAAGGTTCTCTGGCACTTCAGCATGTCGCTGGACGGGTTCGTGGCCGGACCGGACCACGCGATGGACTGGTTGACGGGTTTCACGTCCCGGCCCGGACTCATCGAGGAGTACACCGGGACGACCGGCGCCGTACTGGGCGGCCGCAAGGGGTGGGACGCCTTCCCCGATGCCGGAAACCTCTACGGCGGCGCGTGGCAGGGGCCGCTCTTCGTCCTGACGCACCATCCTGAGGACGCTCAGCCCGCCGACGGCGTGACGTTCCTGAGCTGCGACGTGGCCGAGGCGGTCCGGATCGGTCTGGAGGCCGCCGGCGGCAAGAACCTCGAGGTCCTCTCGCCGACGATCGGCGCGCAACTCCTTCAGCGCGGGCTGATCGACGAGATCGACCTGCACATCGCACCGGTGCTCCTCGGCGACGGGATCCGGCTGTTCGACAACCCGGGCGGGGCCCCCGTCCGCCTTGAACTGCTCAACGGCGCCGATCGCTCAGCCGAGGTGAACCTGCGCTACCACCCGCTCGTGGCCGGTTGACGGCGCGTCGACGGCGTTCCGGACCAGTGGTGCCTGATGGCTGCAGTCGGAACGGCGACGGCCGGGCGGTTCCGGCAAGTTGCCGACCCGGTGCGGCCCGGCACGTTCCTCACCTGCCGGCGCGGCGTTCGGCCTCGTCCTTCTCGGCTCGGCGCAGCTCCTCTTCATGGCGGCGCAGCCGGCTGGCCACGGTTCCCGAGGTGAGCAGGACGGCGCCGACGGCCGAGAACGGTACCGAGAGCGTCAGGGGTACGAGCACCCACGCCAGTTCGTCGCCGTTGAAGGGCTGCTGGGTGAGCAGTTGCCAGAACGCGCAGAGCCACAGCGCCGCGGCTGCCACCAGCAGCGCCCAGCCCCATCCGGTGCGTAAGTCGGCGCGGGCGCGGAAGTTCTGCTCGACTGCGAGCGGGTGCATCACATCTCCTCGGCCGTGGTCATTCGGGCACGGAAGAGGGCCAGGGTTTCGGCCAGTTGGGAATGCCGCGGATGGGGCAGCCCGTCCGGGGCGAACCAGTCGAGTGCGTCGAACTTGTGGGGTTCACCGATGGCGACCGTGGCCGGGTCCAACTCGACGGCGAAGACGACCGCGACCCAGTGAGAGGTCGGCGTGCCTCGCAGGATGTTCCGGACGCCGAGCGTCTCGACGGTGAGGGGCTCAGCGGTGTACTCCTCGCGGACCTCACGCGTGACCGCCTCCTCTAACGACTCACCGTGTTCGAGAGCGCCTGCTCCGGTGTCCCACGTGCCCGGCTCGTCCCGCGCCCCCGGGCTGCGCCGGGCGAGGAGGACGCGTCCCGCGCCGTCGTGGCAGACGAAGACGCAGGAGACGGTCGGTGCCGTCAGCGCGCGGTCGCGGGGGCGTTCAGGTGGTGCGGTGTGCTTGCCCTCAGCCATCTCCGGTCGCCGCCTGCGTGTTGTGCCTCAACCTGGACCTCCCGAGCCGTCGCGGAACGGTTCTGGACCGTAACCAGGCGGGGTCCGGGAACGCCAAGGGTTTTCGGCGCGCGACGAGCGGCCTCCCCGGCGGCGGGGAACGTCCCCGCTGCCGGGGAGCGGCAGGTCAACTTCGTGCTCAGGCCGAGTGCGTGGCGTAGCGGATGAAGGCCGACCACTCGTCCGGGGTGACACTGAGCACCGGACCGGCGGGGTCCTTGGAGTCGCGGACGTGGACGGTGGAGAGGTTGGCGGCCACTTCCACGCAGTTTCCGCCTTCGGTGTCGCTGTGGCTGGACTTCCGCCAGGCGACGGCGACTTCGACGCAGTCGCCGCCTGCGGTTCCGCTGTAGCTGGACTTGCACCAAGCGAGTTCGCTGCTCATAGCTCGTCTGCCACCCTTCTGATGAACCGGGCTGATTCCTCGGCGCTGAGCGCTTGCATTCGGATCATGCCATGACGGTCGTTCAGTACCTGGAGTGTTTCCGGGGCGGTTGAGAGGCAGCGCATTTCGTGCCCCTCCTCATACGCGTACCGCACGTGCTCATCGGTCTCCAACAGGACAAAAGCCCCGTCCAAGCCGGCGTGGGCGCCCGTATCGGCTGGGAGCACCTGGATCGACACGTTGCGATATTCGCTCAGCTTCACCACGTGGTTCAGTTGTCGGCGCATGGCTTCCCGTCCACCCACCAGTGTGCGGAGTGCGGCCTCGTAGATGACAAAACTGAAGCTCACGGTCGACTTGTCAGTCAGCATCTCTTGCCGCTGCATCCGCGCGGCCAAGCGTTCACCGATCGTCTCGTCGTCCAGCGGCGGGCGGTATGCGTGCAGCAGAGCGCGTGCGTACTCCTCGGTCTGCAACAGCCCAGGGACGAGCAAGGGCTGGTACGAGTGCAGCGCGATCGCCGTCGCTTCCGCCTCCATGAACTCATGGGTACGCGCCGGGTACTTCTCCGGCTCCAAGTAGTCCGTCGCCGCGTGGAGTTTGCCGCCAGCCCCGCACATGTCGTCCGCGACCTCCAGGACGCGCCGGGTCGGCTTGCGGCGCCCCTGCTCCATGGACTTGATCGCTTCGTAGCTGTAGCCCGCCTCCTTGCCGAGGTCTTCCCGGCTGACGTCCGACTGGAGGCGCCAGCGCTTGAGTTGGTTGCCGCAGTAGCGCCATGCGACGGGCGGCTGGCTGCTGTCGATGGTCATGGGTGCTCACCGTCCCCCTCTTCGGTACGCCACTCTGCGTACCGGGATCGTTACTGGTGAGCATATGTACAGGTCAGCACGGTGGGGGCATGAATGACGGAACTCAGCGTGACCAGTCCCGACAGCGCGGCCACCGGCTCCTGCCGTGGAGCGGCGAGGACGGCAGGCCCTGCTATCTCTCCTCCGACGGAGACGGATTCATCGACGCGCTCGCGGACCACATGGAGGAGACGCAGCTCGGGCTCGGGAGCGATCTGCTGCTCCATGTCCGGGAGTTGCTGACCGTCGGAGAGGCGTCAGGGGAGTCGTCGGCGGGTGAGCAGGAACTGCGCTTCCTCGTGCAGCGGTTGGCGGAGGCGCTGCGCGACGCACTGCGGGTCGCGGAGTCGCGGGGCGAGCGGCTGGCTCGGCATGAGCCGGAACGGGTGGCGGACCGAAGGGCCTGGTTCACCCCGTCTCCGTGAGGAAGTCCTGGAGCAGGCGCGTGAGCGATCCGGGGGCGTCGACCCAGGGGAAGTGGCCGACGCCGCCGAGGGTCTGGTGCCGCGCGTTCGGGAACGACTCGGCGACCGCTTCGCCCGCCCGTACCCCCGTGACCGCGTCGCGGTCGCCCGTGACCACGAGGACCGGTGTCTCCACCTTGCGCACGGCGTCCAGGATGGAGTTGCGCGCGGGTTCGTCGACGCCCTGCCAGAACCCTGCCCTGGGCACCGGGTTGAGCTGGTCGCCCTCGCCTGCGGCGTGTTCGCGCTGTGCCGCCTCCCAGCGTCCGTACGCCATCGGGGCGGCGCGCAGCAGCAGTTGACGGATCTCGGGCATGTCGGTGGCCTCCTCCAGGCGTCTCACGGCCTGGTGCGCCTCTTCCCACCAGTCTCCTTCGGAGGCGCGTGACTCGAAGATCTCCCGGGCGTCGTCGGGGAGTTCGCCCTGGAGGCGGGAGCCGGGGTTGAGCAGTACGAGGTGGGTGAGGCGTGCGGGGTGCGCTGCCGCGTACGTCTGGGCGGTGGCTGCCGCGGCGTCGTGAGCGAGGAGCGCGAAGCGTTCCAGGCCCAGGTGGGCGCGGAGGGCCTCGGTGTCCTCGGCGAGGCCGGGGAAGGCGTACTCGCCGGGGTCGTCTGCGGTGGGGGAGTCACCGGTTCCGCGTGAGTCGGGGACGATCAGCCGCCGGTACGCGCTCAGTCCGCCGAGGTCGCCGAGGTACGCGGCATCGCGGGCCGGGCCGCCGGCGAGGCACAGCAGGGGAGGGCGGTCCTGGTTGGCGGGGCTGTCGCCGAGGACTCGGTAGCTGAGCTCGGCCCCGTCGTACGAGGTGAAGTAGGGCATACCTCTCAGCGTGCCCCAGGAACGGGCGGCCACGGGTACGGTCGCCGTCGCGGCGGGGCGGTGTCGCAGCGGGGCGGGCGTGGTGGAGCGCCGCGCGGAGCCGTCAGCCTGTCCGGCGTCGTCCGGCGCCGGGTGTCGACACTCACGGGGAGAGCAGCGTCCGCATGTCCAACTACATGGTCCTGTTCATGGTGCTGGGCGTGATCCTGGTGATCCTGGCCTGTATCGATCCCAGGAACATCTACTGGGGCACGCAGTCCTGGAAGTACCGCGATCCGGAGGCGAATGAGCCGTCGGAGAGCAGATACGGCCTCTACCGGGTGCAGTTCGTGCTGGGCGCGCTGGTCGCGTTCGGCGTCAGCGGCTACATCTGGCACGACGGTGAGGCGGCCACCACCGACAAGGACGAGATGGCCACCGTGGTGCAGCGGACCGTGGACGAACTGGAGAACGGCTCGTGGCCCGTCCCCCTCGGGAGTGAGACGAGCGAGGAAACGGTCTGGCGCTTCGAGGAGCGGCTCGACGCGGCGACGGACAAGGTCAACGAGGAGGCCTACACGGGCTTCGGTCCGCAGCGGGGCGGTGTCGAGCGGGAGGGGCCGGACCCCGAGCCTCCGTCCGCGGACGGCACGGTGAGCTTCACCCTCGTCAACGAGGAGGGCGAGCATCCCTGGTGTCTGACGATGGGCGAACTGCCAGGCGGCTCGGAGGGCGTGGAGGGCTCCACCGGGTCCGGTGCGAACTTCTACGCCGAGTCACGCGCCGGCGCCTGCGCCCCGTAGGGGCCTCGGTCTCCCCGTTCCGCCGCGCTCAGCGGTCCCGGCGGCCCCGGAGGGCCTGACGGCGCAGGTGATCTCCGGGCGGAAGTCTGCTGTCGCTGCCGGTGGGAGTCCGGTCCGGGCGGCTGCCGCGAGACCCGGTGAAGGCCGGCGCGGCCGCTGCTCCCCGCCCCCTGGCCCGTCGCGGGGATCTCGACGCTGTGCCGGTCGTCAGTCGGCGCGAGTCTGCGGGTTACGCGGGGGTAGGCAGGCGGCGATCGTTGTTATAAGGTCTGTCAACAAGATACTGTTACCGCTGGTAATAATCGCGGGGAATGAGGCACTTCACGGAACCGACTCGAGGAGTCGCAGCATGGCCAGCAGCATCTCGCAAGCAGAGACCACGAGCCGCACCACGAGCCGTACGCCCGAGGACGACACCGCGCGGCGGCTGCTCGACTCGTCCGCGCAGCTCTCCTACGACCCGCTCACCGAGGTCGACTGGGACACCCCGCTGGACGAGGACTTCCACGGAGCCAGCCCTGAGTGGAGCACCCTCTACGGCACGGAGTACTGGAGCGAACTGACCGACGCGCAGCGCAAGGCGCTGACCCGGCAGGAGGCCGCCTCGGTGGCCGGTACCGGTATCTGGTTCGAGATGATCCTCCAGCAGATGGTGCTGCGGGACATCTACGCGAAGGACCCGGCCAGCGACACCTTCCAGTGGGCGCTCACCGAGATCGCCGACGAGTGCCGCCACTCGATCATGTTCGCCCGTGGCGCGAAGAAGCTGCGGGCGCCGGCCTACCGCCCGCACCGGGTGGCCATCGAACTCGGCCGGTTCTTCAAGACCGTCGCGTTCGGTGAGGCCGCGTACGCGGCGATCCTGGTCGCCGAGGAGGTCCTCGACGTCATGCAGCGCGACTGGATGCGCGACACACGGGTCGTGCCGTTCGTCCGCACCATCAACAACATCCATGTCGTCGAGGAATCACGGCACATGAAGTTCGCCCGCGAGGAGACCCGCAGGCATCTCGCACGCGCAGGACGAGTGCGCCGGCACGTCCACTCTTTCATGATCGCGGTGGCGGCCTACGTCATCGTCACCAGCATGGTGAACCGCAAGGTCTACGCGAACGCCGGACTGGACGAGGAACGCGCCCTTCGTGAGGCGAAGAGCAACGAGCACCACAAGTCGATGATGCGCTCCAGCTGTTCGGGCCTGATGGAGTTCCTGGCGTCGGTGGGGCTGCTCACCAGGCCCGCGCTGTTCTTCTACAAGCGCGCCAACCTCATCTGACGACCTCACGCGAGCGGACGACATGGCATACGCGATCACCCAGACCTGCTGCAAGGACGCCACGTGCGTGTCCGTCTGCCCGGTCAACTGCATCCGTCCCGTGCCCGGGGAGCGGGACTTCGGCAGTACGGAGATGCTGCACGTCGACCCGGAGACCTGCATCGACTGCGGCGCCTGCGCCGACGCCTGCCCGGTGGACGCCGTCCTCCCGGTCGACGCTCTGACCGCCGATCAGCGGGAGTACGCCGACATCAACGCGGCCCACTTCGGGCACACCGAGGAGAAGCCGCAGGCGGAGGAGCCGGGACCGGGCGGCCCCGGACCGAACCTGCACGCCTGGGGCGAGCCCACCTTCGAGCGCGTACTGCCCTCGGACTTCGGGCCGCTGCGGGTCGCGATCGTCGGCACCGGTCCGGCGGGCATGTACGCCGCCGAGGATCTGCTGCTGCACACCCGGGCAGAGGTGACGCTCGTCGACCGGCTCCCGGCCGCCGGCGGACTCGTCCGCTACGGCGTCGCCCCGGACCACCAGGCGACCAGGAAAGCGGGCGACGCCTTCGCCCGCTTCCACACGCATCCCCGCGTGCGGATGCACCTCGGCCTGGAGGTGGGCCGGGACGTCACGGCGGAGGAACTCGCCGCACACCACGATGCGGTGATCTACGCGGTGGGCGCCGCCGCCGACCGGCGGCTGGGCGTCCCCGGGGAGGACCGGACGGGCAGCGTCTCCGCGAGAACCGTCGTCGCCTGGTACAACGCGCATCCGGAGGTCGCACCGGACGCCGTCGGCCTCTCGGCCGAACGCGTCGTCGTGGTCGGCAACGGCAACGTCGCCCTCGATGTCGCCCGCATCCTGGTCTCCGACCCGGAGACACTGGAGGACACCGCAATCGCCCGTCACGCGCTGGCGGAACTGCGCCGCAGCAAGGTGCGCGAAGTGGTGCTGCTCGGGCGCCGCGGTCCGGAACAGGCGGCGTACACCCGCTCCGAACTGCTCGCTCTGAAACATCTCCCCGAGGTGGACCTGATCGTGGACGACCACGATCCGCGTATCGGGGAGATGATCGACACCGCCGGGCCGAAGGACAAGGCGGCGGTACTGCGGGGCGTGACGCGGGAGGCCGTCGACTGGTCCACCTCACCGGGCGGGGCGGGAGGGCGGCGCCGCATCGTCTTCCGCTTCCTCTCCGCGCCCGTGGAGATGTGCGGCGACGAACACGGTGGCGAACACGGCGGCGAACACATCCGTGCCGTGCGCGCCACGGGCGGGAACGGCGAGCTGGAGATCCCGGCAGGCATGGCGGTGCGGGCGGTCGGCCACCGCGGAGTGCCCCAGGCGGGGCTGCCGTTCGACGAGGCGACCGGGACCGTCCGCCACGAGGGCGGCCGGGTGACCGGCAGGGCCGGGACGTATGCGGTGGGCTGGATCAAACGCGGGCCCTCGGGAGGGATCGGGGCCAACCGCTCCTGCGCGGCCGAGACGGTCGGCGCCCTGCTCGCCGACGCCGTCGCGGGCGTACTGCCCGCGCCGGCCGGCGGGCCGAAGGCATTCCACCGCCTTGCACGCCGCCGCCGACGCCGCCGCAAGTGACCCGCGCTCCAGCAGACCGCGCAACTCGGGTTGGCCTTCGGTGTGATCCGTCCAGAACGGATTGCCGGATTCGGCGGCGACCGCGTGCACGTCTGAGGGGCCCGGTGTGGCAGGCCGCGCGAGACGGCGGTGACCTCGACAGCGTTGCCCCCGTTTCCTTCAGGTGGTCGCTGTCCTCGGGGAGGCGGGCGACCTCGGCCGCCGGGCACCGCGCTTGGAGCCGCCGGCGCCGGACTGGGCGGCACGGCAGGTAATCGCAGGGTGCCCGACCGCGAGTACACCGGGAAGAAGCAGTGGCTGAGGGTCGCACCCGCGCTGCGGTGCGACCCTCAGCACCTGTGCTTACGAGGTCCAGCCGCCGTACGGCACGGTGATGAGTTCCATGGCGTGGCCCACTGGATCCATGAAGTACACGCCGCGGCCGCCGTCGTTGTGGTTGATCGTGTCGGGGTATTGCCGGCGCGGGTCGGCGTAGTGCTCGATGCCGCGCCGGCTGATCTGCGCGTACGCCGCGTCGAACTCATCCTCTGAGATCAAGAAAGCGTAGTGCTGGGGAACGATCCGTTCCGCGGGGACAGTGGCGAAGTCCAGCGTGACGCCGTTGCTCAGATCGACCGCGATGAACGGGCCCCACTCGGCGGTGATCTCAAGGCTCAGCAGGTCCGCGAAGAACTCTGCGGACTCCCGGTTGTCCCGGGCGTGGACGATCGTGTGATTCAACTCAACTGTCAAGGAATGCCTCCGAAGGCACCTCCTGACACCTCCATGCCTCACCCAGCCGGTGACCGACACGCGATGTCGCCGTAGATCCTAGTCGTGCCAGGTCAGGTTCGCTCGGGATCGGGTCCGACGGGTGAGGAGTTGGCTGCGGTCCGGTGTGATCTGGAGGACCTCGCAGCTGAGAAAGCGGCACTAGGACCAATGGCCGACGGGCCATGCCGACGAAAGGCAGATGCCGAGTGTCGGCGGTCGGCCATACCGTGCGCGTATGACTGCGTATGGGGACGGCCCGGGAGAGGCCGGTGAGGCGGCCGGAGGCGGGGGTGCCGGGTCCGTCAGCGGGACCGTGGCAGGGGCCGGCGGCCCGGAGCGGGGGTGGGCGAAGGCGAACCAACGGCCGGGTGCGGGCAGTTCGCCCTCCTCGGCCACCCGGGTCGCTTCGACATCCGCGCCCTCCTCGTCCTCCGTGCCCTCGTCGGCTTCCGCGTCCTCCTCGGCCTTCTCGGCTCCTGCGGACCCCGCCGTCCTCGGCCCGCCTCCCCGGGAGGAGAGCGTCCTCGGGCGCGGCTACCGCGCGCTGACGCTCGGGATCGTCTCCGTCGTCTTCCTCATCGCCTTCGAGGCGACGGCGGTCGGTACGGCGATGCCCGTGGCCGCCGACGAGCTGAACGGCGTCTCCGGCTACGCCTTCGCCTTCTCCGCCTACTTCACCACCGCCCTGCTGGGCATGGTCGTCTCCGGCCAGTGGAGCGACCGGCGCGGGCCGCTGCCGCCGCTGGCGACCGGGATCGGGACGTTCGCGGCCGGGCTGGTGCTCTCGGGCACGGCCGTCACCATGGGGATCTTCGTACTGGGCCGCGCGGTGCAGGGCGTGGGCGGCGGACTGGTCATCGTGGCGCTGTACGTGACGGTCAGCCGGGCCTACCCGGAGCGGCTGCGGCCGCCCGTGATGGCCTCGTTCGCGGCGGCGTGGGTCGTGCCGGCCGTGGTGGGGCCGCTGATAGCCGGATCGGTCACCCAGCATCTGGGCTGGCGCTGGGTGTTCCTGGGCATTCCGGCCCTGGTCGCCGTCCCCCTGGCGGTGATGATGCCCGCGCTGCGCCGGGCCGCGTCGGGGCCGCCGCCCGGCGGGGACGGGCCGGAGGGGCCGCGTCCCGTGGACCGGGGACGGCTGAGGTTCGCCGGGGTGCTGGCCGTGGGGGCCGGGCTGCTCCAGTACGCGGGGCAGGAGTTGAGCCTCTTCGCCCTCCTGCCGGCGGTCGCCGGGGCCGCGCTGCTCGTACCGGCCGCGCTGCGGCTGCTGCCGCCCGGCACGTACCGGGCCGCACGCGGGCTGCCTGCCGTGGTGCTGCTGCGGGGGATCGCGGCGGGCGGGTTCATCGTCGCGGAGAGCTTCGTGCCGCTGATGCTGGTCAGCCAGCGCGGACTGTCGGTCACGATGGCCGGGCTGACGCTGGCGGCGGGCGGCGCGACGTGGGCGCTGGGGTCCTTCACACAGTCGCGGCCACGGCTGGGACCGTACCGGGAGCGGCTGGCACGGGGCGGAATGGTGCTGGTGACGGGCGGTGTCGCGTACGCGCCGGTGGTGCTGGTGCACGCCGTTCCGGTGTGGACGCTGGCCGTGGCGATGGCCGTCGGCTGCTACGGGATGGGCCTGGTGATCTCCTCCACGAGCGTGCTGCTGCTCCAGCTCTCCGCGCCGGACGAGGCGGGCAGGAACTCCGCGGCGCTTCAGATGTCCGACAGCCTCTCCAACGTGGTGCTGCTGGCGGCCACGGGCGCGGCGTTCGCGCTGTGCGGGGGCGGGGCGGTCAGCGTGGGCGGCGCGCACGGGCCCGCCGCGGCGGGCGGCGGGGCCGCGGACGGTCAGCCGCTCGCGTTCGTCGCCGTGTACGCCCTCTCGGCGGTGGTGTGCGCGGCGGGTGTGGGGGTGGCGGGGCGGCTGCGGAGCCGCTGACTCGTGCGGTACCGGTATGTACCCGACGGTGCCGTTCCGGCGTGGCTGAAGAGTCTTCGTCTTGATGACAGGCTCACCGAAGCGCTCAAGAAGCAGGCGGAACTCGAAGGGTGCAGTGTGCACGCCGTCGTGCTCCGGGCCGTGAAGCGGTACCCGGTGCGGGACACGGGCGAGGCCACGGTGCGGGAGAACGCGGTCAGGGAAGCCGACGACGTGGCAGCGGGCAGCGTGATCCCCAAGTCGTCCTGAGGGGATGTCGCCGCGACCCAAAATCCGCTTATGGTTCGGGCATGTTCGACTCGCGGCACCTACGGACGTTCCACGAAGTGGTGCGCGCCGGTTCGTACTCGGCCGCCGCCCGGACGCTCGGCTACACCCAGCCCGCGATCACACAGCAGATGAAGGCACTCGAGCGTTCCGTCGGTACCCCGCTGTTCATACGCGTGGGCCGCCGGATGCGGCTCACCGAGGCGGGGGAGGCGCTGGAGCGGCACGCCGGGGTCATCCTGGAGCGCATCGAGGCAGCGCAGCAGCAGATGTCGGCGATCACGCGGCTGCGCGCGGGGAAGGTGCGGATGTGCGCGTTCCCCAGTGCGGGAGCGACGCTCGTACCGGAGGCGCTGGCGCGGCTGGCGTCCGAACACCCGGGTGTGCGGGTCGAGTTGCAGGAGGCGGAGCCGCCGGACTCGCTGCGCCGCGTCGTCGACGGCGAGTGCGACATCACCCTCGCCTTCACCTATCCCGGGCTGCACGAACAGGTGCCGGAGGAACTGGTCGAGATCCCGCTCATGGAGGACCAGTTGACGGTGCTGCTGCCGACGGGGCATCCCATGGCCCGGCGCCGCGCGGTCAAGCTCGCCGATCTGGCGGAGGAGCGCTGGATCGCCGGGTGCCTGCGCTGCCGGGCCAACTTCCTCCACGAGTGCGCCGAGTTGGGATTCGCGCCGGACATCGCCTTCACCACCGACGACATACTCGTGGTGCAGAGCCTGGTCGCCGAAGGGCTGGGCATCGCGATGATGCCGGGGCTGGTGCTCTCCTTCCTCGTGCACCGTAAGGTCACCGGGAGGGCCCTCGACCCCGCTTCCCGGCGCCAGGTCTCCGCGTATGTGCTGCCCGAACACCTGGAGACACCGGCCACCGCGCTGGTGCTGGAGGAGCTGAGGTCGGCCGCCGCGAACCGTGTGGGGTGTTAGGGGGAGTCCGACAAATCCCGTCCGGGACGCGGTGGCCGCGCTCGTCGTGGTTCGATCCCGCGCCCATAAGCGGATGTTGGACGAGACCCAAACAACCGTCGTTGGACGTGATGGGTCCGCGCGGTCACGCTGCGAACATGACCACTTCGACGGAGCAGCACACCGCGACAGCCGCCCGTGGGAGCCGCCGGACGACCGCGCGGCTCGACGCCCTCGTCGAGGAGGTGCGCGAAGTGGTCGGCCGGGGCATGGCACCGGACGTCACGGCGTACCTCGTCGGCGAGAAGCTGGCGCCGCACCTGGGCACCGACGGAGCCGACAGCCTGCTCACGCCCGAACAGCACGAGGGCGACCCCGAGCGCTACCGGCAGCACCTGCTGCACGCCGAGTCCGACGGAAGCTTCTCGATCGTGGGACTGGTGTGGCTGCCCGGCCAGTTCACCTCCGTGCACGACCATGTCTCCTGGTGCGTCACGGGAGTTCACCGGGGCGAGGAGCACGAGCGGCGCTACCGGCTGCTGCCCGCCGAGGCCCCGGGCGGCAGCGCGCGCCTCGTCGCGACCGAGGACGTGGTCAACCCGGTCGGCGCGGTCTGCGGCTTCGCACCGCCCGGCGACATACACAAGGTGTGGAACGGCTGCCGGGAGAAGGCCATTTCGCTCCACGTCTACGGAGCGGACATCTCCCGTCTGGGCAGCAGCGTCCGACGCGTGTACGAACTGCCGGCGGACCGCTGATGGCGCTGCTGGGGGAGCGCCCGCCCGCGTCAGCCGATGACCAGGTGCGGGCGGGCGCTCCCCGCGCCGTGCCCGACGCTGGCAAGGCCAGCGGCGTACCCGGGACGGCCGGCCCTGTCACCGGCCCTGTCACCGGTCCCGGCCCTGTCACCGGTCCCGGCACCCGTCCCGGCGCCGGCGATCCCGGTGCGCCCGCCTCCGGTGCGCCCAAGTCCGGTGCGGGCGGGGCCCGTCCGGGCCGCCCGCCCGGCAAGGTGCCCGGACTCGCGCTCGCCGCGCTCGGCGTCGCCGCCGCCGGCACCGTCCATCTGCTGCTGCCGCCCGTGCCGCTGCTCACCGCGGCCGTGGTGCTCGGCGTCCTCGTCGCCCACGTGCCGGGCCTGCGTACGTTCGCCGCGGGTACGGGGCGGCCGGGTCTGTCGCTGGCCGGGAAGAGGCTGATGCGGCTCGGAGTCGTGCTGCTGGGGCTGAAGTTGAGCGTGGGCGACATCCTGGGGCTCGGCTGGGCCACCGTCGCTATGGTGTTCGTCGTCGTCGCGGCCACCTTCTGCGGGACGCGGTGGCTCGGCGCGAAGCTCGGACTCCCCGGCGACCAGCCCCTGCTCATCGCCACCGGTTACTCGATCTGCGGCGCCTCGGCCATCTGCGCGGTCAGCGAGGTGCGCAGGAGCGAGGAGCGTGACGTCGCCACGTCCGTCGCCCTGGTCACCCTGTGCGGCACGCTCGCCATCGCCGTACTGCCGCTCCTCCACCACCCTCTCGGCCTGGACGACGCCCAGTTCGGCCGCTGGATCGGCGCGGGAGTGCACGACGTCGGACAGGTCGTCGCCGCCGCGCAGACAGCGGGGCCGCACGCCCTCGGCCAGGCCGTGCTGGTGAAGCTGATGCGGGTGGCGCTGCTGGCGCCGCTGGTCGCCGCGGTGGTGCTGTCCGTACGGGCGCGTCACCGGGCCGGGCAGGCAGCCGGAGCGGGAGCCGGGACGGACGACGCAGCGGGAAGCGGAGCGGCAGCGGGCCCGTCCGGCGGCGTGGCCCCCCGGCGCCCGCCGCTCGTCCCACTGTTCGTGATCGGGTTCCTCCTCATGGTGGCCGTGCGTACGACCGGGTGGGTGCCCGAGAGCGTGCTCGGTACTGCCGGGACCGTTCAGGAACTCCTCCTCGCCGCCGCCCTGTTCGGGCTCGGCAGCGCGGTGCACCTGCCCACGCTGGCCCGTACGGGATGGCGGGTCGCCGCCCTCGGACTGTGCTCGTGGGCGGTCATCGCGGGCGCCTCGTACGGGGGCGTACTGCTGACGGCGTGAGCGCGGACCGCCCCCGCGCGCACCCGGGGGGAAGGCGGGCGCCCGGGCTCCCCGGAAGGAGGCAGGGCGCCGCGGGTACGCTGACCCGGTTCCCGACGCGCGCACCGCCGCCACCCCAGGCGCCGGCTGCGACGCCGCCCCGACCCCACCGGAGACCGTGACTACCAGCGCTTCCTCCACCAGCCACCACCTCTCGCCCGCCTTCCCGGGCCGCGCCCCGTGGGGCACGGCCAGCAAGCTGCGCGCCTGGCAGCAGGGGGCGATGGACGCGTATCTCCAGCAGCAGCCACGGGACTTCCTCGCCGTCGCCACCCCCGGCGCGGGCAAGACGACCTTCGCGCTCACCCTTGCCTCCTGGCTGCTCCACCACCACGTCGTGCAGCAGGTGACGGTCGTCGCGCCCACCGAGCATCTGAAGAAGCAGTGGGCGGACGCCGCGGCGAGGATCGGCATCAAGCTGGACCCGGACTACAGCGCGGGTCCGGTCAGCAAGGAGTACCACGGCGTCGCGGTGACGTACGCGGGCGTCGGCGTACGCCCGATGCTGCACCGCAACCGGGTCGAGCAGCGCAAGACGCTGGTCATCCTCGACGAGATCCACCACGCCGGCGACAGCCGCTCCTGGGGCGAGGCGTGCCAGGAGGCGTTCGAGCCCGCCACGCGCCGGCTCGCGCTCACGGGCACCCCCTTCCGCTCCGACACCAACCCGATCCCGTTCGTCGACTACGCGGAGGACGCCGACGGCGTGCGCCGCTCCGTGGCCGACTACACCTACGGCTACGGCAACGCGCTCGGCGACGGAGTCGTGCGCCCCGTCATCTTCCTCTCCTACAGCGGCAACATGCGCTGGCGCACCAAGGCCGGGGACGAGATCGAGGCGCGGCTCGGCGAACCGATGACCAAGGACGCGGTCTCGCAGGCGTGGCGCACGGCGCTCGACGCGCACGGCGAGTGGATGCCGGCCGTGCTGGGGGCGGCGGACAGGCGGCTGAGCGAGGTGCGCAAAGCCGTACCCGACGCGGGTGGACTGGTGATCGCCAGCGATCAGGAGTCGGCACGCGCCTACGCCAAGCTCATCCGTGAGATCACCGGAGCCGGTGCCACGCTCGTCCTGTCCGACGACGGCGGCGCCTCGCAGCGCATCGAGGACTTCCGCAACTCGGACGAGAGATGGATGGTCGCCGTCCGCATGGTCTCCGAAGGCGTCGACGTGCCGCGCCTCGCGGTGGGGGTGTACGCGACGACGATCTCCACGCCGCTCTTCTTCGCCCAGGCGGTCGGCCGGTTCGTACGCTCACGGCGGCGCGGTGAGACGGCGTCCGTGTTCCTGCCGACCATCCCGATGCTGCTGACCTTCGCGAACGAGATGGAGGTCGAGCGCGACCACGTGCTCGACAAGCCGAAGAAGGACGCCGAGGAGGACCCCTACGCGCAGGAGGAGGACCTCCTGAAGGAGGCCGAGCGCGAGGACGACGAGGACACCGGGGAGCAGGACCAACTGCCTTTCGAGGCGCTGGAGTCGGACGCCGTCTTCGACCGGGTGACGTACGACGGCGCCGAGTTCGGCATGCAGGCGCACCCGGGCAGCGAGGAGGAGGCGGACTACCTCGGCATTCCTGGGCTCCTGGAGCCGGAGCAGGTGCAGACGCTGCTGCAGAAGCGGCAGGCGCGGCAGATCTCGCACAGCAGGAAGCGGCCCGACGCGGAAGCGGACCTCCTCGAACTCCCCGCCGAGAGGCGGCCGGTGGTCACGCACAAGGAACTGATGGAGCTGCGCAAGCAGTTGAACAACCTTGTCGGCGCCTACGTGCACCAGAGCGGCAAGCCGCACGGAGCGGTCCACAACGAGCTGCGCCGCGTGTGCGGTGGGCCGCCGAGCGCGGAGGCCACGGCGGGACAGATCGAGTCGCGCATCGCGAAGGTGCGCGAGTGGGCGACCCGCATGCGCTGACGTGCCGGGCGCGTGGCCGGGCGGGGCCCGGCTGGGGCGCGGCCGACGGTGCTGTGCCGCCGCGTGTACGTACGGGCGCGCAGCGGCGACTCGCGCCGCGCCGCCCGCCCGCGCCGGTCACCGTACGAGGGCCGCGAGGGTGGCCTCCAGATCCGCCCCGCGGGGCTTGTTGTGGGGGAGCCGGGCGAGCACGGCGGCCATGCCGCAGGTGTCGGTGGCGGCGGAGAAGACGAGACCCGCCCCTATCGCTCCCGACAGCCAGCGGGCGGGCCGGTAACGCGCGCCGGCGGCGAGGCCGAGCAGAACGAGGGAACCGGCGGCGAGGCGGACCTGACGTTCCATCGGCCACACTGTGCGGGCGCCCCCGGGGCGGTCCAGCGGACGTCCCTCCTCCGCCCACGCGGTGGTTCCGCCAGTGAGCGTGGCTGCGGGGACGCCGGCGTCGGCGAGCTGCCGGCAGGCGTCGGCGGAGCGGTTGCCGCTCGCGCAGACGACGAGGAGTTCGCGACGGGCCGCCGCGGTCCGCAGGGCGGGCAACGCGGCGCGCAGGTGGCCGAGGGGGATGTTGTGACCGCCGGGCAGGTGTCCGGCGGCGTACTCGCCGGGGGTGCGGACGTCGACGACGGTGCAGTCGGGCAGACGTCCCGCCGCCTGGGCGGGGGTGAGGGCTTCGGGGGCGGTCATGCGGGAGTGTTCCCTTCCTGGGTGCGGGTGCGGGTGCGGGTGCGGGTGCGGGTGCGGGTGCGGGTGCCTCTGCGGGTGGCCGTCCATGGTTGCCGTCCGGAGACTTACGGACAGGGGTACCCTAGGGGGTATATGTCGAAGGAGGAACCGTGGAGCTGGACATGGCGGCCGACGAGCTGAAGCTGGTGCTCAACCGGCTCCGGCGGGCTCAGGGCCAGATCGCCGGGATCATCAAGATGATCGAGGAGGGCCGGGACTGCGAGGACGTGATCACGCAGCTCGCGGCGGTCTCGCGGGCGCTGGACCGTGCCGGATTCGCGATCATCGCCACCGGCCTGCAGCACTGCCTCGCCGAGGGGGAAGGCGCGGTCGCCGACCGCGACCAGATGCGTGCACGGCTGGAGAAGCTGTTCCTCTCCCTGGCCTGACCGGAAGCTCATGACAGGGCGTCCACGGCCATGAACACGGCCACGGTCAGCAGCACGGCGGCGAACAGGCGCTGAAGGTGCCGGCCGGAGACCTTCGACGCCAGGCGCCTGCCGTCCCACGCTCCCAGGACGGCGGCCCCCGCGAACGGGACGATCACCGCCCAGTCCAGCGTCAGCTCCGCCCCGGCCCGGGTGACCAGGGACGCCGCGGAGTTCGCCGTGATGACGAGAAGGCTGGTGCCGACGGCGGCCTGCATCTCGAACGCCAGGACCGTCACCAGGGCCGGGACGGCGAGAAAGCCGCCGCCGACGCCGAGGAGCCCGGTGAGCGCGCCAAGGCCCGCGCCCGTACCCGCCGCGCGCGCCGGCCGCACGCCGCTCATCTCCGCTTCCGCTCCGGACTGAGCCCCTGCCCCCGCCCCTGTCTCTGCCTGTGTCCCCGCCTGTGTCCCCGCCTCGCCTCCTGCCGCCGCGCCGGCGCCCGCCGTACGGGCGGGGCGCAGCATGCTGAGAGCCGCCAGGGCGGCGACGCCCGCGAAGGCGACGGTCAGGACCGGTTGCGGCAGCCGCACCGCGGCGGCTCCCGCGAGCGCCGCGGGCACCAGCCCGGCCGCCGCGAAGGCCGCTCCCGGCTTCCACCGCACGTTCCCGGCCCTGGCGTGTGCGTACAGCGCCGTGAGGGATGTGGCGGTGACGATCAGCAGGGCGGCGGTGGTGGCCGCCGCCGGGGCGAGACCGAGCAGATAGATGAGCGCGGGGACGGCGAGGACGCTCCCGCCTCCGCCGAGCGCCCCGAGTGCCAGTCCGACCACCGCTCCGGCCGCGAGCGCCAGGAGCAGCGCGCTCACGCGGCCGTGCCGTCGTCGACGCTTGCCCGGGCCTGCTCAGGGGTGAGGCGCTGTGGGGAGGAGCGGTGCGGGGAGGAACGGGAGGAGAACATCGGGTGCCTTCGTGCGCGGGTCCGGGGGCGGGGTCAGCGGGCGTCCGTGACGGTGAGCCCGGCGGCGGTCGCGGCGTCGAAGACGTCGTCGACGGCGACGACCGAGCGGCCTGCGGCGTCCAGCAGGGAGGCGGCGATCGTCGCCCGCATCCCGCTCGCGCAGTGGACCCACACGACGCCCGCGGGTACCTCCCCGAGCCGTCCGTGGAGCTGGTGGACGGGGATGTGCACCGAGCCGTCGACGTAGCCGCCGGAGCGCTCGGAGTCGCGGCGCACGTCCAGCACGACCGGCCTGCCGTCCCGACCGCCGTCCTGGCTGCCTTCCGGCCCGGCGTCCTGGCCGCTGTCCTGACCGGTGCCCTCGCCGCCGTCCGCGTGCCCGTCCCGTGCCGCAGCCAGGTCGCGGGCCAGGTCGGCGAAGGTGGCGCGCGGGAAGGACGCGGCCCGCTCCCCGTCGCGCGTCCAGTCGGACGGACCGCCGGCGGCGGCCGCCGCCGGACGGTCGATGCCCACCCGGGCCAGCTCACGCTGCGCGTCGAAGATCTGCTGAGAGCTGCTGCCCAGCAGGGTGACCGGCTTGCCCCAGGGGATCAGCCACGCCAGATAGGTCGCCGGCTTGCCCTCCGCCTCGAAGTTGTACGAGCCGGCGACGTGACCGTCGGCGAACGCCGCACGGCTGCGCAGATCCACGACCCATTCACCGGCCGCCAGCCGCGCGGCGATCTGCTCCGCGTCGGCCCGCTGCGGCGGGGTCAGGTCCACCGGCGGGGGGCCGGAGGAGTTGAGGGGGCCCATGTGCGCGTAGTAGGCGGGTACGTCGTCGAGACCGGCGAGCACCTGGGAGACGAAGGTGTCCACGTCCTGGGTGAGCGCGTCGTTGCTCTTCCGCTCGGCGCCGATCGTGGTCGTCTTCCCCTCGGCCTGCACGGAGGAGCAGAAGCTGCCGAAGCCGTGTGTGGGCAGCACCTGCACCTCGTCGTCCAGTTCGTCCGCCAGGCGGTGCGCGGAGGTGTGCTGGGCGCGGGCGAGCTGTTCCGTCAGGCGCGGCTCGACGAGGTCCGGGCGGCCGACCGCGCCGATCAGCAGCGAGCCGCCGGTGAAGGCGGCGGTCCCGTGGCCGTCCTCCTGAAGGACGTAGGTGGTGTGGTGCGGCGTGTGACCGGGGGTGGCCAGGGCCCGCAGCGTCAGATGCTCCTCGACGGTGACGGTGTCGCCGTCCGCGACGGGTGTGCTCTCGAAGGAGACGGCCGCGCCGGCGGGCACGAGGTAGCGGGCGCCGGTGACGCGGGCCAGCTCCAGCCCGCCGGTGACGTAGTCGTTGTGCAGATGGGTCTCCGCGACGTACGCGATGCGCACTCCGCGGCGGGCCGCCGCGGTGATCACCCGGTCGATGTCCCGTGGCGGGTCGACCGCCACTGCGGCCTCCGGTCCGCCGGCCAGGTAGCTGCGGTTGCCCAGACCTTCGATTTCGAGGGTGTCGACGAAGTACACGGCTGTGGCTCCTTCTGGTGCGCTGTACCCCGGGGGGTATTGGTCGCCACTGTAGCAGTAATACCCATGGGGGTATTTGGGAAAGAGGGTGCGGGACGGCCCGGCGCCCGTCGCCGACCGGGTAACCACGCCCGCGGCGGGCAATCCGCTCTCCGCGAGGGCGCGAAGCACGGTGGGCCGGCACCGCCCGCCCCGTGCGTAACAGGTGGGCCCGCACCGTCCGCCCCGTGCGGTGCCTCCGCCGGTCCGGGGCGCGCAGCAGGTCACGTACGATCCAGGAGCCGTACGCACCAGGGGCCGTACGCACGCCCGCATCCCACGTGCCGAAGGAGACCCGTCAGATGCCCTCAACGGAGCGCCGCACACCGCAGAACGGATCCCAGTACGACGCGCTGGAGCCCCTCTACCGCGAGGTCCTGCGGCGCAACGGCGGCGACACGGAGTTCCATCAGGCGGTGCGCGAGGTGTTCGACTCGCTCGGGCCCGTCCTCGCCCGCATGCCCGAACTGCGGGACGCGCGGATCATCGAGCGGCTGTGTGAACCGGAGCGCCAGCTGATCTTCCGCGTGCCCTGGCTCGACGACGAGGGCAGGGTGCAGATCAACCGGGGCTTCCGCGTGGAGTTCAACAGCGCGCTCGGGCCGTACAAGGGCGGGCTGCGCTTCCACCCCTCGGTCAACGTCGGCATCGTGAAGTTCCTCGGCTTCGAACAGGTCTTCAAGAACGCGCTGACGGGCATGCCCATCGGCGGCGGCAAGGGCGGCAGCGACTTCGACCCCAAGGGCCGCTCGGACGCCGAAGTCATGCGCTTCTGCCAGTCGTTCATGACGGAGCTCTACCGGCACCTCGGCGAGTACACGGACGTACCGGCGGGCGACATCGGCGTGGGCACGCGGGAGATCGGCTACCTCTTCGGCCAGTACAAGCGGATCACCAACCGCTTCGAGTCCGGCGTGCTGACCGGCAAGGGCCTGGGCTGGGGCGGGGCGCAGGGCCGCAAGGAGGCCACCGGCTACGGCTGTGTGTTCTTCACCAAGGAGATGCTGGGCGTGCGCGGAGAGGACCTGGAGGGGCAGCGCGTCGCCGTCTCCGGCTCGGGCAACGTGGCCATCTACGCCGCCGAGAAGGCGCAGCGGCTCGGCGCCACCGTCGTGACCTGCTCCGACTCCGGCGGCTTCGTGGTGGACGAGAAGGGCCTCGACGTCGAACTGCTCAAGCAGATCAAGGAGGTCGAGCGGGGCAGGATCTCCGAGTACGCCCGGCGCCGGGGCACCGGTGCCCGGTTCGTCGAGGACAGCAGCGTGTGGTCCGTCCCGTGCGACGTGGCGCTGCCCTGCGCGACGCAGAACGAACTCACCGGCGACGACGCCGCGCTCCTCGTGCGCAACGGGGTCAAGGCGGTGGCCGAGGGCGCCAACATGCCGACCACCCCCGAAGGCGTGCAGGTCTTCCAGGACAACGGCGTCGCGTTCGGCCCGGGCAAGGCCGCCAACGCCGGCGGCGTCGCCACCAGCGCCCTGGAGATGCAGCAGAACGCCTCGCGGGACTCATGGACGTTCGCCCACACCGAGCAGCGGCTCGCGGACATCATGGGGCACATCCACGACTCGTGCCACGGGACGGCCGAGCGCTACGGGCAGGCCGGCAACTACGTGGCCGGAGCGAACATCGCCGGGTTCGAACTGGTCGCGGAGGCGATGCTCGCGCAGGGCGTCGTCTGACGGCGGGGCACGGGGCGTACGAAAACGGACGGCAGTGCGCATCGCGCGAGCGGAAGTGACCGGATTCTGGACGGACTCTTCCGGTCAGCGGTGCCGCTCGCTAAGTTTCCCGTCACACCACGCCCCGGCCCCGCGGCCCCGTGCGGCCGCCACTCGATGAGGAGAGGAGCGTCGTGACAGCGGAGACTTCTCAGACGCTCGACCGGGGACTGCGTGTCCTCAAGCTGCTCGCCGACACCGATCACGGCCTGACCGTGACCGAGCTGTCCAACAAACTCGGCGTCAACCGCACAGTCGTCTACCGCCTCCTGGCCACCCTGGAGCAGCACGCGCTCGTCCGCCGTGACCTCGGCGGACGCGCACGGGTCGGGCTCGGGGTGCTGCGGCTGGGGCGGCAGGTGCATCCCCTCGTACGGGAGGCCGCGCTGCCCGCGCTGCGCTCCCTGGCGGAGGAGGTCGGAGCGACCGCGCACCTCACCCTCGTGGACGGGACGGAGGCGCTGGCCGTCGCCGTCGTCGAACCGAGCTGGACCGACTACCACGTGGCATACCGCACCGGCTTCCGCCATCCCCTCGACCGGGGCGCGGCGGGCCGGGCCGTACTGGCCGGACGTGAACCCGACGCGGGATCGGAGCCGGGCTTCGTACTCACCCACGGCGAACTGGAGGCGGGAGCGAGCGGAGCCGCGGCACCCGTACTGGGCGTGACCGGCATCGAGGGCAGCGTGGGCGTGGTCATGCTCATGGACGCGGTTCCCCAGCAGGTCGGCCTGCGCGTGGTGAAGGCGGCGCAGGAAGTGGCGGACGCCCTGCGGTGATCCCGTGCGGGAACACAGGTGCGTCAGGGACGGCCGGGGCGGGTTGTTAGGTTGCCGGGGTGAAGACTCCCGACCCGCGCCCGCCGCTCGACTCCCGCTTCGGGCGGCTCCGCTCGCGGCTGCGTCTCTCCTCGCGCCACCGCACTCTGCTGATCTGCGCCGTGCCGCTGCTGGCGCTGCTGGCCGTGGCCGCTCTCGCGCCGCTGCCGATGTCGCTCGTACAGCCCGGCATGACGGCGAACGTCCTCGGCCAGAACAAGGGCAAGCCCGTCATCACCGTCTCCGGAGCGAAGTCGCGCGGCGTGGCCGACAACAACGGGAGTCTGCTGATGACGACCATCGCCGCGACGCCGCCGGACGCGACGGTGAGGATCGGCCAGGTCGTGCGCACATGGTTCAGCACGGACCGGGCGGTGATGCCGACCAGCGCCGTCTATCCGGTGGGGGAGTCCACCGAGGAGGCCGAGAAGCACGCCGAGGGCGAGATGAAGAAGTCGCAGAACGCGGCCGTCGAGGCAGCGCTGCGGCAGCTCCGCCTCTCGCCCGAGAAGGTACGGGTCGAACTCCGCCTCGCCGATGTCGGCGGCCCCAGCGCGGGGTTGCTCTTCTCCCTCGGCATCATCGACAGGCTCGACGGCGGCGGCCGCGGCGAAGGGATCGCGGGCGGCCGTACGATCGCCGGCACCGGCACCATCGAGTCCGACGGCGCGGTGGGGCCCGTGGGAGGGGTGCCGCTGAAGACCAAGGCGGCCAAGCGTGACGGCGCCACCGTCTTCCTGGTGCCGAAGGCCGAGTGCGCCGACGCACAGGCACAACTGCCCGAGGGCATGCGGCTGGTGCCGGTGAGCACGCTGGAGGGCGCGCTGGACTCGCTGGAGTCGCTCAAGGACGGCGGGCACGTGCCCGGTTGCTGACCGGCGGGCCGCGGCCGACGGGGCGGACGGGGCGGATGCCGGACTCCCCCCGCCTCAGCCCGTCTTGATGAAGCCCTCCCGCACGAGCCAGTCCTTGGCGACGTCGTGCGGGTCCTGGCCCTCCACGTCGACCTTTGCGTTGAGCTTCTGCGCCATCTTGTTGTTCAGGGCCTCGGTGATCGGGGCGAGCAGTCCGGCGATCTCCGGATGCTTCTTCATCGTCTCGCGGTTCATCTCGGGTGCGACGTTGTAGTTCGGGAAGAACTTCTTGTCGTCCTCAAGGATCTTCAGCTTCAGCGCCGGTATCCGGCCGTCGGTCGCCGCGATCGCGCCGAAGGCGCACGGCTTGCCCTTGGCGGTCTGCGTGTAGACGACGCCGCCCGCCATCTTGTGCACCCTGCTGGAGGGGAACTTCATGCCGTACTTCTCGGCCATGCCCACCAGGCCGTCCTGCCGGGAGGCGAACTCGTTCTCCACGCACACCGACGCGGCCCGCGGATTCTCGCGGGAGAGTTCGGCGACGTCGGAGAGGGTCTTCGTGCCGTACTTCTGCTGCAGTCTCTCGCTGACGACCAGGGCGTAGGTGTTGTCGAGGACGGAGGGCTCCAGCCACTCGACGCCGTTCGCCCTGTCCTCCTTCCGTACGGCCGCCCACTGCTCCCTCGGATCGGGGATCGGTTCGGTGTGGCCGAGGTAGGTGATCCAGGCCGTGCCGGTGTACTCGTACATCCCGTCCGCCGTGCCGGACTCGACCGCCGAGCGGGCGCCGATGGAGCCCTGGACGCTGGTGCGGTCGACGACCTCGGCGCCGGCGGCGCGGAAGACCAGCCCCATGACCTTGCCCAGGATGATCTGCTCGGTGAACTCCTTGGAGGTGACGGTCAGCTGGGCGCCCTCCAGCGGCTTCCCGGCACCCACCTTTCCCGGCCGCACCTCGTCGCTCAGCGGGCTGCCGCTGACCAGGCCGCAGCCGCTGAGCGTGGCGGTGAGCGCCAGTACGGCCGACGCCGCCGCCAGCGCGTACGTACGGCGGTATGTGCGGCGGTACGTACGGCCGCCGCGGCGTGACCGCGCGGACCACCGGAGTCGCGGCCGCCACCGCGGTTCATGTCGCCGTTCACCCTGCTGCCGGCGTCGGCCCAGCGTGCGCATCAGGACGATCCCTCCAAGCCGCGCGGGCGCAGCAGCAGTTCGACGAGTGAGGCGAGCCAGTCGACCAGCAGGGCCAGTACGACCGTGAGTATCGAGCCGAGCATGAGCACCGGCATCCGCTGGTTGGTGATGCCCGAGGAGATCAGGTCGCCGAGTCCGCCGCCGCCGATGAAGGTGGCGAGGGTGGCGGTACCGACGTTGAGGACGAGGGCGTTGCGCACCCCGGCGAGGATCAGCGGTACGGCGAGGGGCAGTTCGACCTTGCTCAGCACCCGCAGCGGCGACATCCCGATGCCCTTCGCGGCTTCCGTCAGGCCGGGATCGATGCCGCGCAGCCCGGTGATGGTGTTGGCCAGTACGGGCAGCACGGCGTAGACCACCATGCCCACGACGGCGGTCTCCTGGCCGATGCCGAGCCAGAACACCAGCAGCACCAGCAGGCCCAGGGAGGGCACGGCCTGGCCCAGGTTCGCCAGCGCCATCGCGACCGGGGTCGCCCGGCGCAGCCAGGGGCGGGTGAGCGCGATGCCGAGCGGAATGGCGATGATCAGCACGAAGAATGTGGAGACCGCGGTCATCTCGATGTGCTGGCGCAGGCGCAGCGCGACGTTGCCGTCGGCGAGGGAGTTGCGGGCGATCGAGTCGAGTTCGGCCCCCTGGAACCACAGCCAGGTGCCGAGCAGCACGAGCGCGACGACCCCGGGCACGATGGTCAGCTTCTGCCAGGTGAGCCTGGAGCGGAGCCCGTCGGCGGCCGGCGGGGGAGAGGGCGTCCGCCCCTGCGGAGACCCCGGTGTCCGCTGCGGTGACCCGTGCGGTGTCTGCTGCGGGGTCCGCGCTCGCGGCACCCCGCCGTCGGCGGCCTCCTCGTCCGCCGCTTCCTGTGTGGCCTCACGGCCCGCGTCGCTCACCTGAGGCCCTCCTGCGCGGCGTAGGTGCGCCGGGCCCGGCTGCCGCTGAGCCGGTGCCGGTGCTCGATGGCCTCCAGCCGGTCGGCGTCGAGGAGTTCGTGCACGCAGTTCATCAGCGTCTCCAGATCGACGACGCCCGTGTACTCGCCGCGTCTGCCGGTCACCGCGACGCGTCCCCCGCTGTCCGTGAGGACCGCCTCCAGCGCGTCACGCAGGGTCGCGTCACGGGTGACGGTGTCGTGCACGAGCGTCCCCGCACGGGCCAGCGAGCCCTTGGCGTGCGTGAGATCGCCCCGCCGCAGCCACTTGTACGGGCGCTGCCTGCGGTCCAGCAGCAGCACCTCGTTCGTGGTGCCCTCGCTGAGCATCTCCGAGATAGTCTCCAGCGGCTCCTCGACCGTCGCGGTGGGGAAGTCGACGATCCCGACGTCCCGCACCCGGGTGAGGTTGAGGCGCTTGAGCGCCGCGCCCGCGCCGACGAAGCCGGAGACGAAGTCGTCGGCGGGGTTGGTGAGGATGGCCTCGGGGGTGTCGAACTGCGCGATGTGCGACTGCTCGCGCAGTACCGCGATCCGGTCGCCCAGCTTGATCGCCTCGTCGAAATCGTGCGTGACGAAGACGATGGTCTTGCGCAACTCGTGCTGCAGCCGGATCAGTTCGTCCTGCAGATGGTCGCGGGTGATGGGGTCGACGGCGCCGAACGGCTCGTCCATCAGCAGCACCGGCGGGTCGGCGGCCAACGCACGGGCGACGCCGACGCGTTGCTGCTGTCCGCCGGAGAGCTGACGCGGGTAGCGGTCCTGGAACTCGGCCGGGTCCAGGCCCACGAGGTCGAGCATCTCCTCCACGCGCGCCCTGATCCGCGCCTTCGTCCAGCCCGCCATCTTCGGGACCTGCGCGACGTTCTGCGCGACGGTCATGTGCGGGAAGAGCCCCGAGGACTGGATCGCGTAGCCGATGCTGCGGCGCAGCCTGACCGCGTCCATGCCGGTGACGTCCTCGTCGTCGATCCGGATGCGCCCCGAGGTGGGCTCGATCAGCCGGTTGATCATCTTCAGGAGGGTGGACTTGCCGCATCCCGAAGGGCCGACGAGGACGACCATCTCGCCCGCACGGATCTCCAGGCCGACGTCGTCCACGGCCGCCGCCGTGGACCCGGGGTAGCGCTTGGTCAGCCCTTCGAGCTGGATCGTCGCTCCGGACGCGGCCTCGCCCCGCGGGGGCCCGGACCGCTGCCGGGCTGCCTCGCCGGCCTCGCCGGCGTCTCGGGTCTCGCCGGTGGCGCCTGTGTCGTCGGGTGTCGCGGGCTGGATCTCAGGCACGTATCCCCCTCGGGATGGTCAGGCGTCCGATGAGGACGTACGCGGCGTCGAAGAGCAGGGCGAGCACGACGATGCCGAGCGTCCCCGCGAGCACTTGGTTGAGGGCGTTGGCACTGCCGAGCGAGGCCACGCCGCGGAAGATGAGGTTGCCCAGGCCGGGCCCGGAGGCGAAGGCGGCGATCGCCGCGATGCCCATGAGCATCTGCGTCGAGACACGGATGCCGGTGAGGATCGGCGGCCAGGCCAGCGGCAGTTCGACCTTCAGAAGCTGCCTGGCCCGTGACATGCCGATGCCGCGTGCCGCGTCCACCAGCGACGGGTCGACGCCGCGCAGACCGACGATCGCGTTGCGGACGACGGGCAGCAGCCCGTACAGCGTCAGCGCGACGACTGTCGGCGCCACCCCGAGGCCGACGAGAGGGATCAGCAGACCGATGAGCGCCAGCGAGGGCACGGTCAGGATCGTCGCCGTCGTCGTGGTGGCCAGGTCCGCGGCCCACTCCCTGCGGTAGGTCACGACGCCGATCACGACGCCGAGAACCGTCGCGGCCAGCATGCACTGCAGGACCGCGCTCGCGTGCTGGAGCGAATCCGCAAGCAGTTGGGCATGCCGGTTGCCGAGATACTCCCAGAAGCTCACTCCGGCATCCCTCGCCCTTCATTCGTCTCCGTCACTTCCCTCACCACCACCGGCGCCGCCACCGCGAACGGCCGCGCGGCGGGCTTCCCGGCGGTCCGGCGGCCCGGCGGCACCCCTGCCGTGCCGCGTACGGCCGTCAGAGCTGGTCCTGCCCCGTTTCCTCCGGCGCACGCGCCGCACCCGCGGCCTGCCGGACCAGCGGGACGATACGCAGCGGTACCGGGTTCTCCATGACGATGGCCGTCGAGGCCCGCACGATGCCGCCGTAGCCGACCACCCGGTCGATCACCCGTTGCAGGTCGGCGTTCGAGCGGGCCACGAGCCGGCAGAGCATATCGCCGTGTCCCGTCGTCGTATGCAACTCCAGCACTTCCGGCACCGAGGCCAGGTGCGCCCGTACGTCCGCGCCCTGGCCCTGTTTGATCTCCAGGGTGGCGAAGGCGGTGACCGGATAGCCGATCGCCGCGGGGTCGACGTCCGGGCCGAAGCCGCGGATCACGCCTGCCGTCTTGAGCCGGTCCAGCCTGGCCTGGACGGTGCCGCGTGCGACGCCGAGGCGCCGGGAGGCTTCCAGCACCCCGATCCGCGGTTCGTCCGCGAGGAGTTCGAGGAGGCGTCCGTCGAGCGGGTCGATGCCCATGGTTTCCCTTTCGGCGACCGGTCTGCTGCGCACCTTGCACAGATCGTCCGGCGTGGGCCAGAGGTTACTGTGCAGCTTGTCCAGTGAATACGCGAAGTATTGCGCACCTTGTGGATCGGCGGGAGCCTGAAGGTATGACTGAGACCACCCACGCAGCTCCCGACACCGCCCGGCAGGGCTCCGCCCCGGCACACGCAGGGGACGCCGACTCCTTCCCGGTGAAGGGGATGGACGCGGTCGTCTTCGCCGTCGGCAACGCCAAGCAGGCCGCCCACTACTACTCCACCGCCTTCGGCATGAAGCTCGTCGCCTACTCCGGCCCGGAGAACGGCAGCCGTGAGACCGCGAGCTACGTCCTCGAATCGGGCGCCGCCCGCTTCGTCCTCACCTCCGTCATCAAGCCCTCCACCGACTGGGGCCGCTTCCTGACCGAGCACGTCGCCGCACACGGCGACGGGGTCATCGACCTGTCCATCGAGGTGCCGGACGCGCGCGCCGCCTACGAACACGCGGTCGCCCAGGGCGCCGAGGGCCTCACCGAGCCCCACGAGATCAAGGACGAGCACGGCACCGTCGTACTCGCGTCCATCGCCACCTACGGCAGGACCCGCCACACCCTCGTGGAACGCTCCGGCTACAGCGGCGCGTACCTGCCCGGCTACACCGCCGTGCCGCCCATGGTCGAGCCGGGCAAGCGCAACTTCCAGGCGATCGACCACTGCGTGGGCAACGTCGAACTCGGCCGGATGAACGAATGGGTCGCCTTCTACAACAAGGTCATGGGCTTCACGAACATGAAGGAGTTCGTGGGTGACGACATCGCGACCGAGTACAGCGCGCTGATGTCGAAGGTCGTCGCCGACGGCACCCTGAAGGTCAAGTTCCCGATCAACGAACCCGCGATCGCCAGGAAGAAGTCGCAGATCGACGAGTACCTGGAGTTCTACGGAGGCGCCGGCGTACAGCACATCGCGCTCGCCACGAACGACATCGTCTCGACCGTCCGCGCCATGCGTGCCGCGGGTGTGCAGTTCCTGGAGACCCCCGACTCCTACTACGACACCCTCGGCGAGTGGGCCGGCGAGACCCGCGTCCCGGTGGAGACACTGCGCGAGCTGAAGATCCTCGTCGACCGCGACGAGGACGGCTACCTGCTGCAGATCTTCACCAAGCCGGTCCAGGACCGTCCGACCGTCTTCTTCGAGATGATCGAACGGCACGGCTCCATGGGCTTCGGCAAGGGCAACTTCAAGGCCCTCTTCGAGGCGATCGAGCGCGAGCAGGACAAGCGCGGCAACCTCTGACGGGCGCCGCGGGCCGCCCACCGGCGCCGCGGTACCCGGCCTGCCCCCGCACCTGCCCGCCACCGCCGGGACTTCCCGCCCCCGCGGGCAGGTGCGAGGGTGTGAGCATGAGCGAGCTGACCGCACGGCTGAGGGACGGCCTCCCCCGCGACGCCGTCCTCACCGACCCGGATGTCACCATCTCCTACGCCCGCGACATGGCCGACTTCTGCGAGTCGGGCACGCCCGGCGCGGTCGTACTGCCGCGCACCGTCGAAGAGGTCCAGCACGTCATGCGCACCGCGACGGCCCTGCGCGTCCCCGTCGTCCCGCAGGGCGCCCGCACGGGGCTCTCGGGCGCGGCGAACGCCTCCGACGGCTGCGTCGTGCTCTCCCTGGTGCGCATGGACCGCATCCTGGAGATCGACCCGGTCGACCGCACCGCCGTCGTCGAGCCCGGAGTCGTCAACGCGGCACTCTCCCGCAGGGCAGCCGAGGACGGCCTGCACTACCCCCCGGACCCCAGCAGCTGGGAGGAGTGCACCATCGGCGGCAACATCGGCACCGCCGCCGGAGGTCTGTGCTGTGTGAAGTACGGGGTCACCGCCGAGTACGTGCTCGGCCTGGACGTCGTACTGGCCGACGGGCGGCTGATGTCCACCGGCCGCCGCACCGCCAAGGGCGTCGCCGGCTACGACCTGACCCGGCTCTTCGTCGGTTCCGAGGGCAGCCTGGGCGTCGTCGTGCGCGCGGTGCTGGCCCTGCGTCCCCGGCCGCCCCGACAGCTCGCGCTGGCCGCCGAGTTCCCCTCCGCCGCGGCCGCGGGCGACGCGGTGTGCCGGATCATGGAGAGCGGCCATGTGCCGTCACTGATGGAGCTGATGGACCGCACGACGCTGCGCGCGGTGAACGCGCTCACCGGCATGGGGCTTCCCGAGTCGACGGAGGCGCTGCTGCTGGTGGCGTTCGACACCGCGGAGCCCGGAGAGGACCTGGCGGCCGTGGGCGCGCTGTGCGAGGCGGCCGGCGCGAGCGAGGTCGTACCCGCCGAGAGCCAGGCGGAGTCGGAGCTGCTGCTCCAGGCGCGGCGCAGTGTGCACTACGCGCTGGAGGCGTTCGCGAAGACCACGATGATCGACGACGTGTGCGTACCGCGCTCACGGCTGGCCGACATGCTGGAGGGCACCGCGGCGATCGGCGAGAAGTACGGGCTGACCGTCAGCGTCTGCGCGCACGCGGGAGACGGCAACACCCACCCCACCGTCTGCTTCGACCCGGACGACGAGGACGAGACGCGCCGCGCGCACGACGCCTTCGACGCCATCATGGCGCTCGGCCTGGAGCTCGGCGGCACCATCACCGGCGAACACGGAGTCGGCATGCTGAAGAAGGAGTGGCTGGCCCGTGAACTGGGGCCGGTGGGGCTGGAGATGCAGCGCGCGGTGAAGAACGTCTTCGATCCGCTGGGACTGCTGAACCCGGGCAAACTCTTCTGAACTCGCCTCGCCGGCAGCACGGTTGGCGGAGTGCCGCTGAGCACGCCGTCCACGGGCGCGGCGCGGGGCCCGGCGGTGCGGGACGCCGCGCGGTGCTCCTCACCTCTCGGCGTCACCGGAATCGTCGGAAGGCATGGGGTCGTGCAGGCAGACGTCCCCGCCGGCCGCCCGGTCGAGCAGCGCCTCCAACCCCGCCTCCAGGCCCAGCACTTCGCCCTCCCGTCCCGGCTCCACGGCCCTCAGGGTCCGCTCCAGCCAGCGTGAGACCACCGCCGAGGGCATCTCCAGCAGGGCGTCGCCGTCCGGCGAGGACAGTGCCACACAGATCAGGTCGCGCCCCTGCACCTTGGCGGGCCACGTACGCACGTCGCCCTCGCCGCAGGGCCGGAAGACGCCCTCGACCAGCAGTTCACGTGCGAAGGTCCAGGTGATGGTGGAGCCGGGGTCGAGGTGGAACGCGATATGGACGGCGTAGGGATCGTTGGCGCGGTAGGCGAGCCGTGCGGGGACGGGAAGGCTGCGCTCCGGCGAGAGCACGAGCCTGATCTCCAGTTCGCATTCGACGAGGATGTCCATGGGAGCGCCCTTTCGTGATCACGTGATCAGTCGCGCAGCCGGCGGTGGCGTGCACTGGAAGAGAGGGCCCAGGCCGTGTTTCCTCACGCGTCTTCGCTGCATTCCTGCTCCGAGGGCGTCCGCGTCCAGTTGGAGGGCAAGTTCCCTGCCCCGTCCGGTAGATGAGGACACTACGCTTCAGGGCCGCCCCTTGCCGAGCGTCTGCGGAGCACATACGCCACAAGACGACACGGCTGTCGACGGATTCGGGGGCCCGGGGCGCAGAATCGGCCGGAAGCAGTAGCTGCGTCTCCTGCGGCGCCGCGGAGAACGGGCCGGGAACGGGCCGGTGCGCGGCAGCGGCCCGGAAGCCCTCGTCTCCGCCCGGGCGCCCTTTGGTCCGCCCTCACGCGGTCCGGGGCACCACCGAGGCGTCGGGGGGAGGCCGCCGGCGTGCCAGGTGCCTGTCGACCTTCTCGATGAGCGCGTCGGCGCGCCTGTTCAGCTCGTCGGCGGTGGGCAGATCTTCGCCGCCTTCCCGCTCGGTTCCCTCCGGACTGGCTTCCACAGCTCATTACCTCTCCGCTGTCAACAGTGCTGACTCTCCGTCCGTCAACAATCGGCCCGTGCGCGTATCGTCATAAGGGTCGGCGGCTTTACGGCACGATCCGTAAACAAGGGAGTGAGCTCATGGCCAACGACCTTGATCCGGCGGCTTCCATGGCGGCGCTGTTCGGGACGCGACTTCGGCGCCTGCGGGTGCGTGCGGGGCTGACACAGGCCGAACTCGGCAGGAACGTCCACGTGGTGGCCGCGCGTATCGCGCAGGTCGAGCGCGCGACGGGGCACAAGCCGACAGTCGCCCTGACGCGTTCGCTCGACGAACTGCTCCACGGCGACGACCTGCTCATGGACCTGTGGCCCCACGTCCACCGGGAATCCTTCCCCGACTGGTCACGCCGCTTCATGGAGCTGTCCGAGCACGCGACGGAGATGCACCAGTACGCGGCGCACGTCGTCCCCGGGCTGCTGCAGACCAGCGACTACGCGCGGGCGCTGCTGCGGGTCGGCCGGACACTGCGCACCCCGGAGCAACTCGAGGAGCGACTGCGGGCCCGGATGGGCCGGCACGGTCTCCTGGACGGCCCCGGCGGGCTCGACCTGTGCGTGGTGCTGGACGAGTCGGTGCTTCGGCGCCCGGTCGGCGGTCCCGGGGCGATGCGCGAGCAGTTCGCACGGCTGCTGGAACCGGTGGAGGGACAGCATGTGACGGTCCAGGTGCTCCCGTTCAGCAGCGGTGAACACGCGACGCTCGGCGGGTCGCTGAGCCTGCTGACGATGCCGGACGAGACGGACGTGGCCTACACCGAGGGCGCGGAGACCGGACAGCTCGTCGAAGACCCGCGTGACGTGAGGAGTTACGCTCGGACCTACGATCGGCTGAGGGCACTTGCATTTCCCCCTGGCTTGTCAGCAGAGCTGATTCGAGCTGCGATGGAGGAAAACGACCATGATTCACGTATCCCTTCCCGGTCCCGGCGCCGCCGCCTGGCGCAAGTCCAGTTACAGCAATCAGGAGGGGGGCGACTGCGTGGAGGTCTCGGACGGGATTCCCGGCGTGGTTCCGGTCCGTGACAGCAAATGCCCCGACGGGCCGTGGCTGATGGCGTCGTCGCGCTCGTTCGGCGTCTTCGTCTCCGCCGTGAGCCACGGGAAGTTGTCCGTCTGAGAAATCGTCCGTCCCTTCCGCGAGAGCGGGGACGGGCCCGGGCCTCCCGGCGGTGCCCCGGCGAAAGGCCCCGCGCCTGCGAACTGCAGGAAGGGGCGGCGGAGATCGTGGCGGCTGAGGCCCGCGGCCGGCCCGCCACGGCACCACAGGCCGTCCCCCGTCACTCCGGACGGGGGCAACCCCGTCGACAACGTCATTCGGACGAGTGATTTGGTTTTTCTGTAAGCACTGGTGTCCGAGTTCCCGGGAATCTTCACAGCGGAGTGCCGGTTTCCCGCGGCACGTTCGGACCCGGCACCTTCCCCCGGGGCCTCAACGGCCCTCCCCACGCCCGGTCGTCTTCTTCCGATCCCTGCGTTCTTCGTTAATGTCTTCCTTGGACGGACGGAGATACGCGCCCCGGCCGCCGAGGCCGGCACGACGCGCGGCCCGGTGTGAGAGCAGGGGCGTACCCGCCCCTGCCCACGCAGGCGCGCGATCCCGCGATCGCCGTTCCGGCAGGGCGGACAGGTCGAGTGTGCTGGTGATGGGAGTTGGCTGCATTGATCCCCGACGGCGGTAGCGGCGGAGGAGCGCCCCGCGCGGGCTTCTACCCGGACCCGTCCATTCCCGGCTACATCCGTTACTGGAACGGGAGTTCATGGGTGCCGGGCACCAGCCGTCCCGAACCCCGCGAGGGTGAACCGATGCCTTCGCCGCCGTCGGCGGCCGCGGCCGCCTCGGCGATCTCTGCCGGCCCGCCCCCTTCCCGTAAGGAACCCGCCCCGGCGGAGGAGACCGGCCCGGTCTTCCTCGACGAGGACGCCGGCCCGGATACGGGTGCGGGCGCCGGCCACGGCGCGGCCGAGGGCGCCGGCCGGGTTCCGGGCGCGCGGGAGGGCGGGTCGCTGCCCGAGGTGCGCCCGCGCGGCGAGGTCGCCCCTGCCGCTTCCATCGACTGGGACGACCCGGGCCGGCTGCACGGACTGCGTCCCGAGCCCGCCTCCGCCTGGCAGGCCGACGCCGCCCGGCAGACCGGTTTCGCCGGGCAGCGCGAGGAGCGCGTCTCGTGGGGCCGCGGCGAAGGGGGCGAGGGGGAGCCCGAAGGTACGGCCGCCCCCGCCGACCCGCGCGGCGGCTGGGGACGTGACGGCGGAGAGGGCCGTGCGGACAGCGGCGCGGACGGACGGACCACCAGCGGCGCGGGTTCGGGCGCGGCGGGCGGCCCCGCCGCGTCGCCGCCGGCGGACGGCACGTTCCAGATGCGGGCCGTGAGCCCGGAGGCGCTCAGGAACGCGGCGCAGGAGCAGTCCGGCAGCGGGGGCGCGCAGCCGCCCGAGCACACGGTGGGGCTGCGGCGCCCGGACGTGCCGGGCCTGGGGAAGGGCGAGCAGGGGCCGTCACCGACGGCGCCCGCCGTGCCCGGCCCTCCCGCCCAGCCGCAGACGCCACAGCCGCCCGCCCAGCCGCAGACGCCACAGCCTCCCGCCCAGCAGCAGACGCCACACCCCCAGGCTCAGACGCCCCACGCCCAGCAGGCGCCGCAGATCCCCCCTCAAGCCCCGCCCCCGCACGGCGGGTTCGCGCAGAGCGCCCCCGCTCAGCCCGCTCAGCCGGCCGCCCCCGCCTCGTACTCCGCGGGTCAGCAGGCCGCGCCCCGTGCTCCGGAGGCGCCGCAGCAGCCTTCGTGGGCCCAGCAGGTCCAGGATCTGGCAGGGCGCGGCGCCGGTCCCGAACAGCACCACCCCTCCGGGCAGCCGGGCCCGCCGCACGGGCAGCACGGTGCGGGTCCCGACGCCGTCACCCCCTGGCGTCCGCCGGTTTCGGACCCCTTCCTGCAGGCCGCCGCGGAGCAGGACGCCCGGCCGGCCGCTCCGGGGAAGCGGTTCGGAGCGCGCGTCGTGGACGGCCTGCTCACGTCCGTCGTGGCCGTCGGTGTGGGCTTCCCCTTCGCCGGTCAGGCCGTGGACCACATCGAGCAGAAGACGGAGGCGGTCAGGCTGGCGGGCGAGACCCGGACGGTCTGGCTGCTCGACGCCACGACGGGCGGCTATCTGGCCCTCGTCCTGGGCGCCCTGATCCTCTTCGGCGTGCTCTACGAAGTGCTTCCCACCCGCCACTGGGGCCGCACCCTGGGCAAGAAGCTGTTCGGGCTCAAGGTGCTGACCATGGACCAGCAGGAGAGGCCGGGCTTCGGCAGCGCCTTCCTGCGCTGGCTGATCCACGGCGCTCTGTCCGTGCTGCTGATCGGCGTCGTGAACGTCCTGTGGTGCGTCTTCGACCGGCCCTGGCGCCAGTGCTGGCACGACAAGCTCGCGGGGACCTTCGTCTCCGGGGACTCGGGCGAGATCCGTCTCTGACTCCGGGATCCGGCGCCCGGAGGGGCACCGGAACCCGGCGGGCGCGGCCCCGTACCCGCCCGGCGTGCGTCACCCTGATGACGCACGCCGGATGCGAGGCCGCCCGCCCCGCGTTCCACTCGGCGCATGAGCACGGACGAGCCGGACCACGACCCTTTCCGCAAGCGGGAGCAGCCGGACGACCGACCGGGCGGGCAGGACGAGCCGGGTCGGCCGGGCGGCTCCGGCGACCCCTACGGCAGCCGCCCTCCGCCCTCCTACGGCGGCGGCCCCTACGGCAGCCCGTCCCCTCCCGGCGGCCCGGGCGGGGATCCCTACGGCAGCGGCACGCAGGACCCGTACGCGAGCGGCCCGTACGCCGGCAACCCGTACGGGGACCGGGCCGGCGCGGGCGATCCGCTCGCGGGGATGCCGCCGCTGGCCTCCCGGGGCAAGCGGCTGCTCGCGCGGATCATCGACGCGCTGATCATCGGCATTCCCGTCGGCATCGTCGTCGCGCTGGCGCAGGGCGGCTGGGACGCGGGCGACAACGACGCGACCTATGCGGGGCAGGGCGTCTACACGCTCGCCTACCTGCTCTACGAGGGCTTCATGCTGACCAGTTCGGGCCAGACGGTCGGCAAGAGGCTGATGAAGATCCGTGTCGCCGTGCTGTCGGACGGTGCGGTGCCCCGGGGGATGCCGGGCTGGATCCGCACGCTCGTCTACCATCTGCCGCCGCTGGTGCCGTGCGTGGGCTTCCTCTTCTGGCTGTTGAACGTGCTGTTCTGCACGTGGGACAAACCGTTCCAGCAGTGCCTGCACGACAAGTCGGCGAAGACCGTGGTCGTCGCGGCCGACTGACGGGAGGCGTGAGGTGCGGCCGTTGGAAGGACAGGGCGCGCGGGCGCGGCGCGGCCCCTCAGGAACGCAGCGAGGGCTCCGCCACGCGCCGGGCGGACGGTGCGGGCCGTCCCGCCGCGGAGTGCGGGGAAGGTGTTGCGCCGCTGTGGAGGTGGACCCGGGAGGCGGCGGGGGCCGCCGGGGCGCGCCCGGGGGCCGTCCCGGCGCTCCGGCGGGTGCCCGTGCGGCGGGCGGAGGCATCGGGGACGCTGAGGGCCACGAGCACGCCGAGCACGAGTGCGACCACTGCGATCACCGCCACACCGGGGCCCGACGGCGCCTTGGAGAGGAAGAGCATCGCGAGTGTCGAGCAGATGACGGTGACCGAACCGTAAGCGAACTGTGCGGGGGTCGGACGCGGCATGGCGTGATCCGTCCTCGGGAGACATGTCGGGGGGTGTGGGACCGGCACGTGGACCGGCACAGAAGTGCTCTTTGAAATGACTCTACGATCCGGGATGCCCGGGCCGACACCACGGTAAGCGTGAGCTGACCCACGGTGCCGTTGCACGGGGGGCGCACTGTCGCACACCGACATCGGTGTCCCAACTGGCGGACACCGAAAGCGACTTCCCGGATCTGTTCGAATCTCTGCCCCAGGGTCTGTCTTTTCTCCCTGTGCTCCTGTCGAATACCTCTCGTCACGACACTTTCCACTAAGGGGAGGGCACCTCAGAGGTGAACGGCAGACACAGATCCACGAGATCGAGAGCGGTCGCGCTGGCGACGGCAGTCGCGGCGATCGGCGCCGCGGCACTGATACCCGCGAGTGCCGCGCAGGCCCAACAGGCCTCCGGCCCGGACAAGTCGGCGTATCCGGCGGTGCAGTCCGGGCAGGCGGAGCCCGGCACCCCGGGACAGCGCCACGGCGGACACAGCGAGGACAACCTCGAAGGCCCCTTCGACAAGGAGCGGGACGAGCAGCGGCAGGCGGCCCTGGAGCAAGTGGCCCAGGGCGACGCCACGTTGGTCGAGCGAGGCGGCTCCAAGGTGGTCAAGCTCGACAGCGGCAAGTACGTCGAGCTGGAGCGGGAGAAGACCGACAAGATCTTCACCATCCTCATCGAGTTCGGTGACGAGGTCGACGAGGAGTACGGCGGCGACCCCGGCCCCCTGCACAACAAGATCCCCGCGCCGAAGCGCAAGGACGACAACTCCACGTACTGGAAGAAGGACTTCGACCGGGAGCACTTCCAGGACCTGTACTTCTCCGACGAGACCGAGGACTCGGTCAAGAGCTACTACGAGAAGCAGTCCTCGGGCCGCTACTCGGTCGAGGGCACGGTCTCCGACTGGGTCAAGGTCGACTACAACGAGGCCCGTTACGGCTCCAACTACTGCGGCTCCAGCAACTGCCCCACGGTGTGGGACGCGGTGCGCGACGGCGTCAACCAGTGGGTCGAGGACCAGAAGGCGGCGGGCAAGACCGACGAGGAGATCGCCGGCCAGCTCGAGGACTACGACAAGTGGGACCGCTACGACCACGACGAGGACGGCAACTTCGACGAGCCGGACGGCTACATCGACCACTTCCAGTTCGTGCACGCGGGCGAGGACGAGTCGGCGGGCGGCGGCGATCAGGGTGAGGACGCCATCTGGGCGCACCGCTGGTACGCGTACGGCAGCGACGCGGGGCGGACCGGTCCCGAGGAGAACAAGGCGGGCGGCACCGAGATCGGTGACACCGGCATGTGGGTCGGCGACTACACGGCGCAGCCGGAGAACGGCGGACTGGGCGTCTTCGTCCACGAGTACGGCCACGACCTGGGCCTGCCCGACCACTACGACACCAGCGGCGGCGGCGAGAACTCGGTCGGGTTCTGGTCGATCATGTCCGTGGGGTCCTGGCTCAACAAGGGCAAGAACGCCATCGGCGACTCCGCCGGCGACATGAACGCCTGGGACAAGCTCCAACTCGGCTGGCTCGACTACGACAAGGCGAAGGCCGCGACGAAGTCGAAGCACAAGCTCGGCACGCACTCGTACCAGACGAAGCACAAGCAGGCCGTCCTCGTCGAGCTGCCGGAGAAGGACGTCACCACCACGATCACCAAGCCCGCCCAGGGCGAGAAGCAGTGGTGGAGCGGCAGCGGCGACGACCTGCGCAACACCCTCGGCCGCAGCGTCGACCTGACGGGCAGGTCCGAGGCATCGCTGGACCTTCAGGGCTGGTGGGACATCGAGGAGAACTACGACTACCTCTACACCGAGGTCTCCGAGGACGGCGGCGAGAACTGGACGCCGATCGACGGAACGGCCGACGGTGAGCCCATCCCGAGGGACGGCAGCGACCAGCCGGCACTGCACGGCGTCTCGGAGAACTACCGCGATCTCTCCTACTCCCTCGACGAGTTCGCGGGGAAGCAGATCGATGTTCGCTTCCGCTATCTGACGGACGGTGGGGTGGCCCAGAAGGGCTTCGCCGCGGACGCGTTGAGCATCACGGCGGACGGCGAGAAGATCTTCGAGGACGACGCCGAGGGCGAGGACGACAACGGCTGGGCCACGAAGGGGTTCTCACGCATCGGGGAGTCCTTCACCAAGGCCTATCCGCAGTTCTACATCGCCGAGAACCGCAACCACGCGTCCTACGACAAGTCGCTGAAGTACGGTCCGTACAACTTCGGTTGGGCCTCCACGAAGCCCGACTGGGTCGAGCGCTACGCGTACCAGAAGGGCCTTCTGCTGTGGCTCTGGGACACCTCTCAGCTGGACAACAACGTCTCGGCGCACCCGGGTGAGGGCCTCATCCTGCCGGTCGACGCGCATGCCCGGCCGGAGAAGTGGTCCGACGGCGAGCCGATGCGCAACCGCATCCAGGCCTACGACTCGACCTTCAGCCGTTACCCCGCAAAGGGAATGAAGCTCCACAACGACGGCGAAGCGGCGAAGATCAAGGCGAAGCGGGGCGTAAGCGTCTTCGACGACCGCAAGGGGACGTACTGGTACGAGTCGAACCCCACCGCGGGGGTCAAGGTGCCCGACACCAACACCTCGATCAAGATCCTCAGGCAGCCCTTCTCGGGTAAGGTGATCACCCTCCAGGTGAGACCTTCCACAAATTAATTTGCATCGTTGCAGGTCAAAACATGATCGGCCGCTGCCCCCCTGGCGGGCAGCGGCCGATCGCGTTTAGATGCATGTGACGGGCCTTCACGGAGGCCCACCGGAACAGTCTCGCGGGGGTGTTGTTGATCATGGCTGGAGGCGGATTCGTCCAGCTGCCGGACGGAAGCGTGATCGTCGCGCTGACCTTGCCGGCGCCGGCCCGGCGCATGCACAGGCACGCCGGGCCGGAGACGGGGGAGACCACGGGCACCGGCCCGCAGGACGCGGCCACGGGCGGCCGTGCCCCGGCGCCGGACCCGGTGCGACAGGGCCGCAGGGGCGGCCCGTACGACGGCCTGCTGCCGCCGCGGCCGCGCTGGTCGGCACACGCGGACGAGGCGCACACGGTGCGTCACGGCACGCCGCGCAGGTACGGCGACGAACCACGCGTCCGCGTCCTGGTGCACTCGCTCAACCGGGCCCGCGCCCTGACCCGGCTGCGGAACCTGGGCATGCGGGCCGTCTACCTGCGCGGCAACGCGGAACCGCCCACAGCGGACGAGATCACCGCGGTGCTGCACCACCCCGACGGCCTGGTCTGGCGCACGTCCCCCGGCGACGACCGCGAGTCCTGGCACCCGATCGAGTCCCTGCTGCACCCCTCGGGCCGGGTGCGCACCGGCTGACGGCGGGCGGCTGAAGGCCGCCCGCCCGCTCAGCTCAGTCCCGGAGCACCGGCGTGCCCGAGAGCGTCACGCCGGCGTCGCGGAGCGCTTCCAGCGCGTGCTGCGTGGTGCCCGGGGCGACGCCCGCGGTGAGACTCAGCAGGACCTGGGTGCGGAAGCCCTCCGCGGAGGCGTCGAGCGCGGTCGCCCGTACGCAGTGGTCGGTGGCCACCCCGACCACGTCGACCTCCTCCACGCCGCGCTCGCGCAGCCAGTCCGCCAGCGGGGTGCCGTTCTCGTCCGCGCCCTCGAAGCCGCTGTAGGCCGCGGTGTAGGCGCCCTTGCTGAAGACGGCATCGACCGAGCCCGCGGCGACGGCCGGGGCGAAGTTCGGATGGAACCCGATGCCCTCGGTGCCGGCGACGCAGTGCGGCGGCCAGGAGTGCTCGAAGTCGGGGTTGTCGGAGAAGTGCCCGCCCGGCTCGATGTGGTGGTCGCGGGTCGCCACGACGTGGTCGTAGCCGGTGGAGGCGTCGCCGATCAGGTCGGTGATGGCGGCTGCCACGTCCGCACCGCCCCTGACCCCGAGGCTTCCGCCCTCACAGAAATCGTTCTGCACGTCTACGACGATCAGTGCCCGCTGCATGGGTGCGCCTTTCGGGGGGTCAGGGCGGTGTGTACGGAGGTCGTGCCGGCCGCGGTGTGCGCGGCGGTCGCCACGACCCTAGGGATTCGGCCGCCTCCGCGGGAGGTCCCACGCACACCTGTCACGCGTACTGAGCTGTCATCTGTACTCGGTCGGCAGCACCGGTTCTCCGCGGGAGAGCTGCATGGCCGACATCGGCAGTCCGGCCAGTGCCTCGATGTGCCGGGCGCGGACGGTCTCCAGCCCTTCGCGTGCGACGACCTCGCCGCCGCGTACGAGCTCGGTCTGGAGCCGGGTGTCCGCCAGTTCGGGCGGCACCGGCCCGGTGCCGACCACCTCGGTGGCCGCGATGCCGTCCTTGTCCAGCTGCCGCGCGGCCCACTTCGCCCCGCCGGGCGAACTCTTGCCGCCCATCGACTTCTTCGCCACGGGACGCAGTGGTGCGCCGGGTGCGTCGGAGTCGGCGCGGGCGACGAGCTTGTAGACCATCGCGCAGGTGGGGTGGCCGCTGCCGGTGACCAGCTGGGTGCCGACGCCGTAGGCGTCGACCGGTGCCGCCGCCAGCGAGGCGATGGCGTACTCGTCCAGGTCGCTGGTGACCACGATCTTCGTCTGCCTGGCGCCGAGTTCGTCGAGCTGCTGGCGGACGCGGTGGGCGAGCAGCAGCAGGTCGCCGGAGTCGATGCGCACGGCGTCCAGGTCCGGGCCGGCGATCTCGACGGCGGTGCGTACGGCCTCGGTGACGTCGTAGGTGTCCACCAGCAGGGTCGTGTCGCTGCCGAGTGAGTCGACCTGTGCGGTGAAGGCGTCGCGCTCGCTGTCGTGCAGCAGGGTGAAGGAGTGGGCGCTGGTTCCGACGGTGGGGATGTCGTAGCGGAAGCCGGCGGCGAGGTCGGAGGTGGAGGAGAAACCGCCGAGATAGGCGGCGCGGGAGGCCGCCACGGCCGACAGTTCGTGCGTACGCCGCGCCCCCATCTCCACCAGGGGACGGCCGCCCGCGGCGACCGCCATCCGGGAGGCGGCGGCGGCGACGGCGGAGTCGTGGTTGAGGATCGAGAGGATCACCGTCTCCAGCAGCACGCACTCGGCGAAGCTGCCCTCCACCCGCATCACGGGGGAGCCGGGGAAGTAGACCTCGCCCTCGGGGTAGCCGTGGATGTCACCGCCGAAGCGGTAGCCGGAGAGCCACTCCAGGGTCGCCTCGTCGACGATGCCGCGCTCCCGCAGGAAGGCGAGGACCTGCTCGTCGAAGCGGAAGTTCTCCACGGCGTCCAGTACGCGGCCGGTGCCGGCGACGACCCCGTAGCGGCGGCCTTCGGGGAGCCGGCGGGCGAACACCTCGAAGACGCAGCGCCGTCGGGAGGTCCCGCCGCGAAGTGCGGCCTGGAGCATGGTGAGTTCGTACTGGTCGGTGAAGAGAGCCGTCGACGGCACGGCCACCGGCAGTCCCCTGTCGGCCATGGTCACTTGAACTCCTCGCTTGGGCTGGCCCCGTGGCGGGGCGGGACAACGCCGAGCGTACCGCACATCTCGTCAGTGTGACGATATCGGGTCGCGGCCGTTTGGCCTCCCGGCACCTGAGGGTGGCAGCATGGGACCCGTGAGTGTCGCCCCCGCAGAGATCGAACTCCCCGAGTCGGCCGAGGAACCCGTCGAGGTGCCCGAGCCGGACCTTCCCTGGGCGACGATCGTGCACAACGACCCGGTCAACCTCATGAGCTATGTGACCTACGTCTTCCGGAGCTACTTCGGCTATCCCAAGGAGAAGGCGAAGAAGCTGATGATGGACGTCCACCACAAGGGCCGGGCGGTCGTCTCCACCGGCAGCCGCGAAGAGATGGAGCGTGACGTGCAGGCGATGCACGGATACGGACTGTGGGCCACACTCCAGCAGGACCGCTGATGGCCGGCCACTTCGAGGCGACCGGTGACGGCGGCGCCGCCATCGCGCTGGACGAGGTCGAGATCTCGATCCTGCGCAGCCTCACCGTCCAGCTCCTGGAACTCGTCGGGCCCGGGGAGGAACCCGCCGGAGGAGCCGATCCGCTGGACGCCCTCCTCACAGACGGCCCGAGCGAACCGCCCTCCGACCCCGCGCTGGCCAGGCTCTTCCCGGACGCCTACGGCAGCGGCCCGGACAGGGCGCCGGAGGAGGAAGGGTCCGAGGAGCACCGTGCCTCGGCCGAGTTCCGGCGCTTCACCGAGAACGACCTGCGGACACGCAAGCGCGAGGACGGACTCGCGGTCGTGCGGACTCTGGACTCCCTCACCCCCGATCCGCCCGGCCCGCGCGGCGGCAGCGCCGGTGGTGCGGTGCTCACGCTCAAGCCCGAGGAGTCACGGCAGTGGCTCGGCGCGCTGAACGATCTGCGCCTGGTGATCGGCACCCGCCTCGAGGTGACCGACGAGGACGGCAGCGAGCTGTACTCACTGCCCGACGAGGACCCGCGCAAGCCGATGGTGATGGCCTACCTCTGGCTCGGCGGGCTGCAGGAGACGCTGGTCGAGACGCTGCTCCCCTGAGACGGCCGGTGAGGGGCCGGCGGGGCGGGCCCGACGGACCACCCGGAGACCGTCCGGCATCGCCCGTCCACGCGGGTGCCCGCGCTGCGGCCGCCCCTCCGCGGTCCCACCCCCGGCGGGCGGCCCGTGCCGTTGCATATCCTTCCGGACATGCTGACCATCACCCAGGAGCTGCACGACAAGATCGTCGCCCATGCCCGCAAGGACCACCCGGACGAGGCGTGCGGCGTCGTCGCGGGGCCGGCGGGGGGAGGGCGCCCCGAGCGTTTCATCCCCATGCTGAACGCGGCGCGCTCGCCCACCTTCTACGAGTTCGACTCGGCCGATCTGCTGCGCCTCTACCGCGAGATGGACGACCGGGACGAGGAGCCGGTGGTCATCTACCACTCGCACACCGCCACCGAGGCATACCCGTCGCGCACCGACATCAGCTACGCGAACGAGCCGGGCGCCCACTATGTCCTGGTCTCGACCGCCGAGTGCGGCAACGACGAAGGCCCGTTCTCCTTCCGGTCGTTCCGCATCGTGGACGGCGAAGTCACCGAGGAGGAGGTCCGGGTCGTGGCGGAGGACTGAGAAGGCGGAAACCGCAGGACAGAGCAGGGCAACTTGCTATTTGAGACGGATGTGTCCACATCATGAAACCCGCATCGGGTTCCGGGGCCGGGAATCGTTACGATGAGCCCATGGTTGTCCACGACGTGAGCGCATCTTCGAAGACCCCGGGCACGATGCTCGTCGGGCGCCTGCACGTCGATCTGTGCCGCCTCGCCAGCGCACTGGGGCGGCGGACGCGGCGCCGCGCGCACGCGACCTCCGTCTGACCCGGCCGTTCCCGGCCCCCGCAGGGTGAGGCCCGCGCCCGCGCGCAAGCGCTCACAGACGCACCCCGCACACCGCACAGTCCTGCCCGCCCCGCATCCACAGGAGCGCATCCATGGCCATCGAGGTCCGCATCCCGACCATCCTCCGCACCTACACCGACGGTGAGAAGTCCGTCCAGGGCGAAGGCGGCGACATCAAGGAGCTCTTCGACAACCTGGAGAGCCGCCACGCGGGCATCCAGGACCGTCTGGTCGACGGCGGAGAACTGCGCCGCTTCGTGAACGTCTACCTCAACGACGAGGACATCCGCTTCCTCGACGGCATCACCACCAAGGTGAGCGACGGCGACAGCGTGACCATCCTTCCCGCGGTCGCGGGCGGAGCGCCGGCCGGCCGCCGGGCGGGAACGCGCTGATGCGCTACGACTCCCCGCTGGCCGCCGTCGGCGACACCCCCCTGGTGCGGCTTCCGCGCCTGTCGCCCTCGGACGAGGTGCGCGTCTGGGCCAAGCTGGAGGACCGGAACCCGACCGGCTCCATCAAGGACCGTCCCGCCCTGCACATGATCGAACAGGCGGAGAAGGAAGGCCGGTTGACGCCCGGCTGCACCATCCTGGAGCCCACCTCCGGCAACACCGGCATCTCGCTCGCCATGGCGGCCAAGCTCAAGGGCTACCGCATGGTGTGCGTGATGCCGGAGAACACCAGCGAGGAGCGGCGCCAGCTGCTGGCCATGTGGGGAGCGGAGATCATCTCCTCGCCGGCGGCGGGCGGTTCGAACACGGCCGTACGCGTGGCGAAGGAGACCGCCGAGCAGAACCCGGAGTGGGTGATGCTCTACCAGTACGGCAACCCCGGCAACGCCGCCGCCCATTACTCCACCACCGGCCCGGAGATCCTCGCCGACCTGCCCTCCGTCACCCACTTCGTGGCGGGCCTGGGCACCACCGGCACCCTCATGGGCGCGGGCCGCTACCTTCGCGAACAGCGCCCGGACGTACAGATCGTCGCCGCCGAACCGCGCTACGACGACCTCGTCTACGGCCTGCGCAACCTCGACGAGGGCTTCGTGCCCGAGCTCTACGACGAGTCGGTGCTCACCGGCCGCTTCTCCGTCGGCTCCGAGGACGCGGTGACCCGTACGCGTGAACTCCTCGCCGAGGAAGGCATCTTCGCCGGCGTCTCCTCCGGCGCGGCACTGCACGCGGCACTCGGCGTCGGACGCAGGGCCCAACGGGCGGGCGAGAGCGCCGACATCGTCTTCGTCGTCGCCGACGCCGGGTGGAAGTACCTCTCCACGGGGATCTACACGGCCGCCTCCACGGACGCCGCGGTCGAGGCCCTGCAGGGGCAGCTCTGGGCCTGAGCCGCCTGAGCCGCCCGGTTCACTCCTGCCCGCCGTCCCCGCACAGGTGACGCACCCGTTCCCAGGTGTCCGGGTCGAGTTCGCCGGCGCGGTGCTCGAACTGCGCCAGCGGCACCCGGGTGACCGAGTCCGTGAGCAGAGTGCTCACCCGGCCCGGCGCGTCCGCGACGGTGCCAGGCGGCAGCGGGAGTTTCGCGGTGGCCCCCTGCAGGCCGGGGTCGCCGGGGCGTACGGCGCCGACCCGCGCCACACGGGCGTCCTCCAGCCGCACCGCCAGCACGAGCACCAGCAGCGGCGTCCTCGTCCACCAGATCTCGCCCGGACGCGGCCCGCGGTGGGGCAGCGGCACGCCGCCGCGACGCCGGCGCCGCCCGAGCCGCGCACCGCCGTCGACCAGGGCGGTCACCAGTGCCAGAGCGACGACGGCTCCCAGAGCGAGCCACCAACCGGTGTCCACGTCAGCTTCGCCTCCCGGACCTCGGCCGCCCACACCGCACAGATTGACGACCGTACCCCGCGCTGGTGATTCCGCCCACACCAGCACGCTCCTGAGGCCCGGCGCGGCACCGGGCGGCTTACGCTCGGAAAACCCCACAGCCGCCCACGGAGGTCTCCGCTTCATGAAGCTCACCGTCGTCGGCTGCTCCGGGTCCTTCCCCTCCGCGGAGTCCGCCTGTTCGAGCTATCTGGTGGAGGCCGACGGATACCGGCTGCTCCTCGACATGGGCAACGGCGCGCTCGGCGAACTGCAGCGGCACATCGGGCTCTACGACCTCGACGCCGTCGTACTCAGCCATCTGCATGCCGACCACTGCATCGACATGTGCGGCTACTTCGTGGCGCGCTACTACCGCCACGAGGGGGGACGTTGCGAACCCATCCCCGTGTTCGGGCCGCAGGGCACCGAGCGGAGGCTCGACCTCGCCTACGGTGACACGCCCTCCGACTCCGCGATGAGCGAGGTCTTCGACTTCCACACCCTCGTGGGGGACACCTCCTTCGAACTGGGCCCGTTCGAGATCCGCACGGCGGCGGTGGCCCATCCGGTGGAGGCCTACGCCTTCCGCGTCGTGCACAAAGTCACCGGCCACACGCTCGTCTACTCGGGTGACACCGGGCCGTGTCCCGAGCTGGCCGCCCTCTCCCGGCACGCGGACCTCTTCCTGTGCGAGGCCTCGTTCACGCACGGCAAGGAAGCCATCCCCGACCTGCATCTGACCGGACGTGAGGCGGGGGAGTGCGCACAGGAGGCGGGAGTGGGACAGCTCGTCCTCACGCACGTACCGCCCTGGACGGACGCCAAGGTCAACCTGCGGGACGCGAAGGACGCCTTCGAGGGCCCCGTGGAGCTGGCCAGGCCGGGAGCCGTGTACGAGCTGTAGACGCACGCGGGCCGCACGCGGGACGCGTGTGCCGCGCCCGCCGCGGAGGTGCGTGCGGCGGGCGCGAGCGGTGTTCTGCCGGCCTGGGTGGGCGTCTCCTGCTCAGATCCTCGCCGGGGTCTCCTCCTTGCCGCCGTCCTCGTCCCCGCCGTCCCCGCCGTCCCGGCCGTCACCCCGGTCCCCGTACTTCCGCCTGCCGCGGTCCCCGGAGGCTCCGCCGCCGGACTCTCCTGCTTCGCCGGCGGCCCGGTGCTCCTCCTTGTCCATGGTCTTGTCGGCGACCGTCTCGGTGGCGGTGGTGACCTTGACCGTGTCTGCCAGGGAGTCCCTGCCGGCCGTTCGCTCCTCACCCTCCGGGTCCGGTGCCTCGCGGCCCGGTGTGGGCAGGTCGAACTTGATGATCGCGAAGCGGAAGACCACGTAGTAGACAACGGCGAAGATCAGGCCCACCACGACCAGCCCCCACGGGTTCGTGGCGATTCCGAGGTTCAGCAGGAAGTCGATGGCGCCGGCGGAGAAGCCGAAGCCGCCCTTCATGCCCAGCGCCCAGACCAGCGCCATGGAGATGCCGGTCAGCACCGCGTGGATCGCGTAGAGCACCGGCGCGATGAACATGAAGCTGAACTCGATCGGCTCGGTCACTCCGGTGATGAAGGCGGTGAGCGCGAGGGAGATCATCAGCCCGCCGACGAGCTTGCGCCGCTCCGGGCGGGCGCAGTGGTACATCGCGAGACAGGCGGCGGGCAGCGCGAACATCATGATCGGGAAGAAGCCGGTCATGAACTGGCCCGCGCTGGGGTCACCGGCCAGGAAGCGCGCGATGTCGCCGTGCTGGCCCTTGTAGGAGCCGGCCTGGAACCACGGGAAGGAGTTGAGCAGGTGGTGCATGCCGATGGGGATCAGCGCCCTGTTGGCGACGCCGTAGACACCGGCACCCGCCGCGCCCGAGCCCACCAGCCACGTGCCGAACCCGTGCAGGCCCGTGCCCAGTACGGGCCAGATGTAGCCGAAGATCACGCCGATGAACAGGCCGGCGAAGGCCGAGAGGATCGGCACCAGCCGTCGCCCGCCGAAGAAGCCGAGCCAGTCCGGCAGCTTCTTGCGGTAGTACCGCTGGTAGAGGAGGGCGACCACGAGCCCCATCACCACGCCGCCCAGGACTCCGGCGTCCACGGGTGGGGCGGCCGTGCCCACCTCGCCGTCCACGACCTCCTCGACCTTGGGGAGGTTCCCGTCGGTGAAGGTCTCCAGCACGTTCTTGAAGACGAGGTAGCCGACGACGGCCGCGAGAGCGGTCGACCCGTCCGACTTGCGGGCGAAGCCCACGGCGATGCCGACGGCGAACAGCAGCGGCATGTTGTCGATCAAAGCTCCGCCGCCTGCGGCGAGGAACTCCGCGACGCGCTTGACGGAGGCCGGGAAGTCGGGGCGGCCGAGCATGTCCGGCTGGCCCAGCCGGACCATCAGCGCGGCGGCGGGCAGGGTGGCGATCGGCAGCATGAGGCTGCGGCCGATGCGCTGGGCGACGGCCATCGCGCCAGAGCCACGGCCCTTGTTCCGGGCTTCGCTTGCCGTGGTCATCAGCTTCCTCCAGTGGTCTGCGGGAGGTCGGACGTGCGGAGCTGACCCCTAATGGTTTAGACCTCTTGTAGCACGGCTGGGACGGGGCGGAAACCGGAGGCCGTTCCGCCTGCCGGGCCCGCATGTGTACCCCTGTCGAGGGGGAGCCTCACGGCACCCGTGGCCCGGGAGGCGGCTCGGGACAATTCCCCCATACTGGTGTAGACCTCCACCGGGGGCGTGGGCCGGAGCGCGGGAGATCAGGAGAGCGACATGAGCACCAAGGCTGAAAAGATCGTCGCCGGGCTCGGCGGTCTCGACAACATCTCCGAGATCGAGGGCTGCATCACACGCCTGCGCACCGAGGTCGCCGACCCCTCGCTCGTGGACGACGCCGCCCTCCGGGCCGCCGGCGCGCACGGAGTCGTAAGGATGGGATCGGCCATACAGGTCGTCATCGGCACCGACGCCGACCCTCTCGCGGGAGAGATCGAAGACATGATGTGACCCTTGTGCCGCGGCAGTTCACCCCGGCTGACCGGGGCAATGCGCCGTACGGACTAGGCTCGCACCATGACTCGTATCGACGGCCGAACGGCCGACCAGTTGCGTCCCGTCACCATCGATCGCGGCTGGAGCAAGCACGCCGAGGGATCGGTGCTGATCGCTTTCGGCGACACCCGGGTCCTGTGCACCGCCAGCGTCACCGAAGGCGTCCCCCGCTGGCGGAAAGGCAGCGGCGAAGGATGGGTCACCTCCGAGTACGCGATGCTTCCCCGCTCCACCAACACCCGCGGCGACCGCGAGTCCGTGCGGGGCAAGATCGGCGGACGTACGCACGAGATCTCCCGCCTGATCGGCCGCTCCCTGCGCGCCGTCGTGGACGCCAAGGCGCTCGGTGAGAACACCGTCGTCCTCGACTGCGACGTCCTCCAGGCCGACGGCGGCACCCGTACCGCCGCCATCACCGGCGCCTACGTGGCGCTGGCCGACGCCGTCGGCTGGGCGCAGCGGAACAAGCTGATCAAGAGCAAGGCGCAGCCGCTGACCGGAACGGTCGCCGCCGTCAGCGTCGGCATCGTCGACGGCGTGCCGCTGCTGGACCTTTGCTACGAGGAGGACGTGCGGGCCGAGACGGACATGAACGTGGTCTGCACCGGCGACGGGCGCTTCGTCGAGGTCCAGGGCACCGCGGAGGGCGAGCCGTTCGCCCGTTCCGAACTCGACGGGCTGCTCGATCTCGCGGTCAAGGGCTGTGCCCAGCTGGACGGCACGCAGCGGCAGGCGATCGGCAGCTGAGGCGTCTTTTCGGCCGGACAGGTGCAACCGGCCCCGTCCGGGCGGCGGTTGGGGACCGCCGCCGCACCCGGTGCGCAGAGGCGGTGAGAATTCCCGCCGGAACGGGAAACTTTGCGCGTGCTTTACGCGTCATAGTCAGTACGGGCCGCGCGAGTCATATCGCGCGGCCCGTCCACTGACAAGGAGAGAGGCCCCCAGTGCGACGTTCCCCCGTGCTCGCCACGCTCGGCACCACCGCCCTCGCGGCCCTGGCCCTGACCGGATGCAGTGCGGTGGACAAGGCCGTCAGCTGTGCCAACACCGCGGTCACCGTCGCCGAGTCGGCCGAAGACCTCGAACAGGCGCTGGCCGGTGCCTCGGAGGACCCTCAGCAGGCCCAGGAGTCGCTGGACCGCATCGAGAAGAACCTGGGGAAGATAGACGAGAGCACGGGTGACGCCGACGTCGGCAAGGCCGTCGACGAGATGGACGCCGCCGTCGGGGACGCCGCCAAGGCACTCGACGAGGGGCGTGACCCGGACATACGTCCCGTGGGCCGGGCCGCGGACGAGCTGTCCAAGGTCTGCACGCAGAACTGACGCACCCTGCCGCCGAACCCCCGCCGCGCCGCCGCAGGTTCGGAGGCCGGGGCCGCCCGCGGCGCCGGCGCACCCGCGGCGGGGCACCCGCCTGCCGGGCGGCTTCCCCCGCCCGGCTCCTCAGCCGGAGATCAGCGTCACCGCGGTGTAGATCGCCAGTCCGGCCAGGGCGCCCACCACGGTGCCGTTCAGCCGGATGAACTGCAGATCGCGGCCGATGTGCGCCTCGATCTTCTTCGACGTGTGCTCCGCGTCCCAGCTCGCGATCGTTTCGGTGATCAGCGAGGTGATCTCGTCCCGGTAGGTCGTCACCACGTACACCGCCGCGTCCTCGATCCAGCCGTCGACCTTGCCCTGCAGACGGTCGTCGCCCGCCATCCGCATCCCCAGCGAGAGCAGCGACGCCCGCGCCCGCACGCGCAGTTCACTGCCCTCGTCCTCGGCCGCCGCGACGACCATCGTGCGCACCGCGTTCCAGGCGGAGGCGATCAGATCCTGCACCTCCGTACGGCCGAGGACCTCGCTCTTGAGGCGTTCGACCCGCGCACGTGTCTCCGCGTCCGACTGCAGGTCCGAGGCGAAGTCGGTGAGGAAGCGGTCGACGGCGCCGCGGGCCGGGTGCTCGGGCATGTCCCGCATCTCCGTGACGAACCGCAGCAGTTCGCGGTAGACGCGGTCGCCGACCCGCCGGTCCACGAAGCGCGGCGTCCAGCCCGGCGCGCCGCCGGTGACGGCGTCCATCACGGAGTCGCTGTGCGCCTCCAGCCAGTCGGCGGCCCGCGCGCACACCAGATCCACCAGCCGCCTGTGGCCGCCGTCCACGACGACCCGCTCCAGCATCGAGCCGAGGCCGGGTGCGATCTCCTGGGCGTCGGCCCGCCGCGTGATGGCTTCGCCCACCACCGCCTGCACGTCCGAGTCCCGCAGCACCGCCAGCGCGCCGCGCAGGGCGGTGGCCAGTTCGGCCGTGACCCGGTCCGCGTGCTCCGGCTCGGCGAGCCAGGCTCCCAGCCGGCTGCCGATGCCCACGCTGCGCAGCCGCGTACGGACGACGTCGGCGGAGAGGAAGTTCTCACCGACGAAGTCGCCCAGGCTCTGACCGAGTTGGTCCTTCTTGGTGGGGATGATCGCGGTGTGCGGGATGGGCAGACCGAGCGGCCGGCGGAAGAGCGCCGTCACTGCGAACCAGTCCGCCAGGGCGCCCACCATCCCGGCCTCCGCGGCGGCGGCCACGAAACCGGTCCAACCGCCCGCACCCTCGTGCTGCGCCCACTTGGCCAGCACGAAGACCGTCGCCATGAGTACCAGCGCGCCGGTGGCGATGGTCTTCATCCGGCGTACGCCCCGGCGCTTCTCCTCGTCCGCGGCGGTGAAGGTGCCCATGCCGCCAGGTCCGCCGAGCCGCGCACCGCTGCCCCCGGGCCGCCGCGGAGGCCCCGAGGGCTCGCCGTCCTTGCCCGAAGTGCCTCCCGGAGTACGCCCGTTGGCGTGACCGGACCGCTGAGCGGTCCCGCTTGTGACTGACCTCACTCCGCCGTTGTCTCCGGCGGTGACCTCGCCTGCTTTTGCCCGATCCATCCACTCCACCGTTCGGCCGGCCCCCTCTACAGTGTCCCAATGTGCCCGGCAGGTGGAACGGAGCCCGGCAATTCGGCGTCTGTCCGAGCGGGTGACGACGATGTCCCCTGCGGCCGGGCCCCTGCGGGAGACCCGCGCCGCGATCGTGGGATCATGCCACCGCGACCACTCGGAGCCCCGGGCTCCGCCTGCCCGAGGAGTTACACCGAGCGTGACCAGAAACATGGGTTATGCGTTGCTGGCCGGACTGGCGGCCATCGTCGTCCTCGTATCCACCGCTGTCTTCATCGGCGTGGGGAGCGACGACGGCAGCCTCGACGGCACCTCGCAGAGCAGCCGTGACTCCGCGGCGCCCGCCTCCTCCGGCAACTGGGTGGGCACATGGTCGGCCCCCGCCGTCGCGGCCGAGCCCAACACGAAGGACGGCTTCGCCAAGATGTCGATACGGAACGTCGTGCACACCTCCGTCGGTGGCACAGGCGCCCGTATCACCCTCTCCAACCTCTACGGCACCAAGCCGCTGACCGTCACCCACGCGACCGTCGCCCTCGCCGCCGCACCCAGCAACCCCACCGCCGCCACCGGCACCATGCAACGGCTGACCTTCGGCAACTCCCACACCGTGACCATCCCCCCGGGCCGCGCCGCCACCAGCGACGCCGTACGGCTCAACGTCCCGCACGCCGCCGACCTCCTCGTGACCACCTACTCCCCGACACCGTCCGGGCCGGTGACCTACCACCCCTACGCCCGGCAGACCAGCTACGTCGCCCAGGGAGACAAGGCCAGCGAGACCTCAGGAACCGGCTTCACCGAGCAGAGCCCCTACTGGCGCTACCTCACCTCCGTCGACGTGTGGAGCAACGAGACCCGCGGCGCCGTCGCCGTGCTCGGCGACTCCATCACCGACGGCATCACCTCCAGCCCCGGAGCCAACCGCCGCTGGACCGACTTCCTCGCCGAACGGCTGCGCACCGAACGCGACGCACCCCGCTACAGCGTCCTCAACGGCGGCATCAGCGGAAACCGCGTCCTCGTCGACGGCAGCCGCTACTCACCCAACAACGGCCCCAGCGGCCTGTCCCGCCTGGAGCGCGACATCCTCTCCCGCGCCGGGGTGAAGGCCGTCGTCATCGAGATGGGCCTCAACGACATCATCAAGCCGCCGCGGCAGCGCGACGCGGACAAGATCGTCGCCGGGCTGCGTCAGCTGGTACGGGACGCGCACGCCCGCGGCCTGCGCGTCGTCGGCGGCACACTCACACCCTTCGGCGGCCACCGCGGCTACCGGCAGCAGCTGGACGCCACCCGCGAGCAGGTCAACGAGCAGATCCGCTCCGGCAAGGTCTTCGACGCCGTCGTCGACTTCGACGCCGCCCTCCGCGACCCGGCCGACCCCAGCAGGCTGCGCCCCGCCTACGACTCCGGCGACCACCTGCACCCCAGCGACAACGGCTACCGCGCCATGGCCGAGGCCCTGGACCTGCGACTCCTCAAGGGCTCCTCACCGGCCAAGACCTGAGCGGGCACGCGGGCCGCGCTCAACGGCCCGAGTACATTCGCGCGATGACGTCCTCGATGTCCGGCTCCCGCACCGACAGGTCCACCAGCGGATAACCGTCCGCGACCTGGGCGACGATCGGCGCGGCGCTCGCCGAGGCCGGGAAGGCGAGCCACTGGCGCGGGCCCTGCGTCCGTACGGTCCGCGCACCCGCGATCCCCTCGATCGGCGGCAGCTCCCGCTCCAGATCCACCACCAGGGTCCGCTCGCTCTCGCCCACCTCGTGCAGCCCGGCCTGAGCCCCGTCGTACATCAGCCGGCCGTGGTCGATGACCATCACGCGCTCGCACAGCTGCTCGATGTCGGTGAGGTCGTGCGTCGTCAGCAGCACGGTCGTGCCCTCCTCCGCGTTCAGGTCGCGCAGGAAACGGCGCACCGTCGCCTTGCTGACGACATCCAGCCCGATCGTGGGCTCGTCCAGGTAGAGCACGTCGGGGTCGTGCAGCAGCGCCGCCGCGATGTCGCCGCGCATCCGCTGCCCCAGCGAAAGCTGCCGAACCGGCACGTCCAACAGCGCCTCAAGCTCCAGCAGTTCGACGCAGCGCTCCAGGTTCGCCCGGTAACGGCCCTCCGGGATGCGGTACATACGGCGCACCAGACCGTAGGAGTCACGCAGCGGCAGGTCCCACCACAGCGTGGTGCGCTGCCCGAAGACCACCCCGATGCGGCGGGCCAGCCTGGTGCGTTCACGGGACGGATCGATCCCCGCAACCCGCAGCCGCCCCCCGCTGGGGGTGAGGATGCCGGTGAGCATCTTGACGGTCGTCGACTTGCCCGCGCCGTTGGGCCCGATGTACCCGACCATCTCGCCGCGCCGGACGGTGAAGGAGATCCCGTCCACGGCACGCACCTCCTGCCGCGTCCGGCGCAGCCCACGCCGGCGGCGCCGCACTTGGAAGACCTTCCGCAGGTCCTCCAGCACGATGAAGCCCTCGCCCTCGCTCATCTCCCCACTTCCCCTCCTACTGGTCCCACCGGTCCCACCGGTCCCACCGGTCCCACCGGTCCCACTGGTCGCGCCTCCCGCCGCACCGGCCGCTCAGCTGCCCGTACTCCGGTACGCGCGCAGCCCCGCCCGCCACGCCAGGCCCGCCGTCGCACAGCAGACCGCCGCCACCAGGGGACCGGCGAAGTCCACCCAGCCCGGCAGCCCCAGAGGATCGTCCCGGCCCAACAGCCGCAGGACCGGCAGCCAGTTGACGAAGGCGAGCGGAACCACGAACGTCACCCCGCGCACCAGGTCCCTGGCGAAGATCGTCGGCGGGTACTCCAGCAGGGTCGCGCCGCCGTAGGTGAAGGAGTTCTGCACCTCGGCGGCGTCCTGCGCCCAGAACTGGAACGCGCCGCCCAGCACGAAGACCGCCCCGAATATCGCGGCGCCGCTCAGCAGCGTCGCCGCCAGCAGCAGCGGCGTCCACGGCGACCGGTCCAGATCCACGCCGCTCAGCGCCCATCCCAGCACCAGGAAGCTCTGGGCGACCCGCCCCAGCCGCCGCAACGCGAACCGGTCGGCCGCGACCTGCGCCAGAGCGGGCACCGGACGCACCAGCATGGTGTCCATCGTGCCGTCCCGCACTCGCACGCCCACCCGGTCGAAGGAGCCCAGCACCAGATCCGCCAGGGCCAGCGAGGCGGAGGAGGTGCCGTAGAGCAAGGCCACCTCGTGCAGGGAGAAGCCCCCGAGGGTGTCCACGTGCGAGAACATGATCATGATGGCGACGAAGTCGAGCGCCGTCATCGCGAAGCTGCCCACCAGCATCATCACGAACGACGCCCGGTAGGCCATCGTCGAGCGCACCCACATCGCCGCGATGAAGCCGTACGCGCGCACGCCCCACCACACCCGTGCGAACGGGCCCTCCGCGGGGAGGGCCTCCGACCGGGCGACGGCCTCCGACCCGGGGACGGCCTCCGCGCCGACGTCCGTCCGCCTCCGCGGCGAAGCCCGCGAGCCGTGCTCCTGCCCCCGCCACGGCGATCCGCCCGGCAACCGCGTCTCAGCCACCCTGGACCACGACCTTCCGGGTGGCCAGCGACTGCAGCACCCTGCCCGCCGCCAGCAGCACCACCGCCCACACCGCCTGGAAACCGAAAGCGCTCAGCAGACCCGCCCCCTCGTACTCGCCCAGCAGCACGTCCGCCGGAACCTGGAGCGTCGCCGCCCACGGCAGCAGGCGCACCACCTCCCCGAAGACGCCGGGGAAGACGGTGAGCGGCAGCAGCATCCCGGAGAAGAACATGCTCAGCAGGGTGCTCAGCATGTTCAGCCCCGCCCCGTCGAGCAGCCAGAAGGCGCTGAGCGCGAAGAGATAGCGCAGCCCGAAGCCGGTGACGACGCCCAGAGTCACCGACGCCAGGAAAGCGGTCCATGCCAACGGCGAGGTGGGCAGGGCCAGTTCGAAGAAGATCGCACCGACGGCCACCGGTGCGATGCCCCGCCCCAGGAGGTGGAAGGCCGCCCGGCCGAGATCGGCCGCCAGCCACCACAGCTGGAGATCGACGGGACGGTAGAGATCCACGACCACATCGCCCGTACGGATGCGCTCCTGCAGCTCCTCCTGGAAGCCGCCGCCGATCAGCGCCGCCGCCGCGAGCATCGCCTGGCCGATCCAGACGAAGGTCAGCGCCTGCGCCTGGTCGTACCCGCCGAGGTGAGGCCGCTCACTCCACAGTGCCCCGAAGGTGTAGGCGAGGATGAAGCCGAAGACGGTGTTGGTGAAGACGCCGGCGACGGTCGCGATCCGGTACGTGGCATATCGGCGGAAACCGCTGGTCGCCACAGTGAAATAGACGCCGCGAAGGCGCATCCTTTTGAAGCCTTTCTCCGTCTTCCCCTGTAGTGCTTCCTCACGATTGCGAAACGAGGGAGCCTAGCTCACCGGCGGAGCGGGCAGCCAAGGGTTATTCGCGTGCACGGCCGCCGACGGCGGCACGTACAGTGACGGGGCCGCTCCTCGCGTAAGGCCGACCCCGGTGAGCAGCACGATCGAGGCAACGGTGTCTTATGGGGCGCACGAGGTTATTCGCCCGGATTTGGACGAGGGGTTCCGGAAGAGATGAGCGACGAGCCGAAAAACACGGGCGAGGGCACCGAGTCCGACCCCGTTCCCGCGGCCGAGTCCGAGCCCGTTTCCAAGCACGAGAATGCAGCTGAGCACGGGAATGCCGCGCAGCACGAGGCCGAGAGCGCTCCCCGTCCTGAATCGGGGTCCGAGGCCGGGCCGGCGGAGACCGGGCCGGCGGCCGAGACCGGGCCGGCGGCGGAGGGTGCTGCCGACGCAGGGGCAGAGCGCGAGTCCGTGACGGAGACCGAGCCCGGGGCGGACACCGAGGCCCAGCCCATGCCGGAGGCCGCGCCCGTGCCCGAGGCGGCTTCGGGGGAGGAGCCGGTGACTCCGCCCCGGTCCGCGGCGGAGTCCGAGTCCGAGTCCGAGTCCGAAGAAGCTGAGCGTGCTTCTTCTGAGCCGCCCGAGCCGGAGGCCGAGGGCCTTTCCCGTCCCGAGGCCGGGAGCGTTCCAGGACCGGCGCCCGTGGACGAGCCGGCGGCGGAGACCGAGTCCGCTGCGCAGCCCGTCGCCGAGGCCGAGCCCGAGGCGGGCACCGAAGCCGTACCCCGGCCCGAACCCGGAACCGAACCTGCTCCGGAACCCGCGACCCGGGCTCTGCCCCAGTCCGTACCCGAGCCCGAGCCCGAGTCCGCGCCTGAGCCCGCTGTTGCATCCGGTCCCGAGTCTGCCTCCGGTGCGGAGCCCCACCCCGATCCCGATCCCGCTCCCGAGCCCGCCGCGGCCGCCGCCTCAGCTTCCGATTCCGCGGCGTCGAAGGGCGCGTCACGGCCCCCGAAGTCCAGGACCGGACTGCGACGGCTTGTTCCCACCTGGCGCTTCCTGCTGGGCGTGACCGTGCTCGGACTCGTACTCGTCTGCGGCGCGCTCATCGCGGGCTACCTGCTCGTCAGCATTCCCACGCCGAACAAGGCCGCCGCCGCACAGACGAACGTCTACCTCTACTCCGACGGCAGCCAGATCGCCCGCGACGGCGAGATCAACAGGGAGAACGTCGACCTCGCGCAGATCCCCAAGCGCACCCAGGAAGCCGTCCTGGCAGCCGAGGACCGCGAGTTCTACCAGGAGTCGGCCGTCGACCCGAAGGCCATGATCCGCGCCGGCTGGAACATGCTCACCGGAGGCGGCAAGCAGTCCGGCTCCACCATCACCCAGCAGTACGTGAAGAACTACTACCTCAGCCAGGACCAGACCCTCACCCGCAAGGGCAAGGAGTTCTTCATCGCCCTCAAGCTGGACAACGAGGTCAGCAAGAACGACATACTCGAGGGCTACCTCAACACCAGCTACTTCGGCCGCAACGCCTACGGCATCCAGGCAGCCGCCCAGGCCTACTACGGCAAGGACATCTCCGAGGTCACCACCGCGGAGGGCGCCTACCTCGCGGCGCTGGTCAACTCGCCCAACGCCTACGACACCCGGGCCCACCCCGAGAACCGCCAACGGGCCGTCTCCCGCTGGCACTACGTCCTCGACGGCATGATCGAGAAGGGGTGGCTCAGCGAGGCCGCCGCTGAGCGCATGCAGTTCCCCGAGCCCGGTCCCGCCAAGCCCTCCACCGGCATGTCCGGCCAGCGCGGCTACCTCGTCGAAGCGGTCAAGAACTACCTCATCGGCAACGACATCATCGAGGAACGGACCCTCGCCGCAGGCGGCTTCCGCATCACCACCACCCTCGACCCCAAGCGGCAGAAGGCCATGCGCGAAGCGGTGGACGAGCGGCTGATGTCCAAGCTGGACAAGGACCGCAAGGTCGACAAGTACGTGCGCGCGGGCGGCACTTCGGTCGATCCGAAGACCGGGAAGATCGTCGCCATGTACGGCGGCATCGACTACACCGAGCAGTACGTCAACAACGCCACCCGCCGCGACTACCAGGTCGGCTCCACCTTCAAGCCGTTCATCTTCACCTCCGCCCTGAAGAACGACTCCCGTACGCAGGACGGCCGCCGCATCACCGCCGGCACCGTCTACGACGGCACCAACAAGCGCGAGGTCGTCAGCGACGGCAACGGCACCGACTACGCCCCGGAGAACGAGGACCAGAAGTCCTACGGGCAGATCCCCGTCTCCGAGGCCATGAACAAGTCCGTCAACTCCGTCTTCGCGCAGATGGGCGTCGACGTCGGGCCCAAGAAGGTCAAGCAGACAGCCATCGACCTCGGCCTGCCCGAGGAGACCCCCAACATGCCCGAGGACGGCTCCATCTCCCTCGGCGTCGCCACCGCCTCCACCACCGACATGGCGGAGGCGTACGCGACCCTCGCCAACCACGGAAAGCACGGCCACTACCGCCTCGTGGAGAAGGCCACCCACGGCGGCGAAGCCGTCGAACTGCCCGAGCGGGAGGTCGAACAGGCGGTGCCGCGCGACGCCGCCGACTCCACGACTGCCGTACTGCGCAAGGTCATTCAGGGCGGCACGGGCACCGCCGCGCAGAGCGCCGGACGCCCCGCGGCGGGCAAGACCGGCACCGCGGAGGAGGACAAGGCCGCCTGGTTCGCGGGCTACACGCCCGAACTGGCCACCGTCATCAGTGTGATGGGCCAGAACTCAGAGACCGGCGTGCAGCAGCCCCTGTACGGAGCCGCGGGACTTCCACGCATCAACGGCGGCGGCTTCCCCGCCGAGATCTGGGGCGACTACACCAAGGCCGCCCTCGAAGGCCGGCCCGTCAGCGACTTCGACCTCAAGACCGACGGCGGCGACGACATCCCCAGTTCCCCGTCCGCCGGCCCCAGCACCTCCGAGCCGCCGGCCGACCCCAGTACGTCCGAGCCCCCGACATCCGGTCCGACGACACCGCCCACCGACCCCGGAACCCCCAGCACACCGCCCTCCGAACCCCCCACAGGGCCGGGCACCCCGCCCACCGGCGGCCAGGAAGGCGGAAACACGGAAGGGAACCAGGGCGGCACCGACGGAGGCGACACCACGACCGGCCCCGGCGGTGACGCGGGCTGGCAGGGCGGCAACACGGCCGCCGGGCCCGCGGCCGCCCGTACGGAAGAGGAACCGCAGTGGGAATGACCCCTCACTGAGCCCCCACAGTCCTCTCCTGGCCCCTCAATTCCCCTGAGGGGCCGGGGAGAACACGTCAGTACGGGCCGGAGCTGAGCCAAGGCGGAGCCGGAGCAGAACGGCCTGGGGGAGTTCACGGCCGGAAGAGCGGCGGAAGGGGCCGGTCTGCGCTCGCTCGGCGCCGGCCAACGCGCTCACCCGGCACTGACGAAGGGGAACGGGGCCGCGGGCCCGCTGCCCCAGCCGCCCGCGGACGCCGTGCACGGACGCCGTGTGGACGCCCTGTACGGACGCGGGTCCACCGGCGGCGTCTACAGGTACAGTCCCGTCGAGTCCTCGGAGCCCTGCAGCCGCTCCGCCGCCACCGCGTGCAGATCGCGCTCCCGCATCAGCACATAGGCCACGCCCCGGACCTCGACCTCCGCCCGGTCCTCCGGATCGAAGAGGACCCGGTCACCCGGCTCCACCGTACGGACGTTCTGCCCGACGGCCACGACCTCCGCCCACGCCAGCCGCCGTCCCACCGCCGCCGTCGCGGGAATCACGATCCCGCCGGAGGAACGCCGCTCACCCTCCTCGATGTCCGTACGTACCAGCACACGGTCGTGCAGCATGCGGATCGGCAGCTTGTCGTGTTCCGGCGTGCCCGCGCCCGCGCTGGTGTTCGCACCAGGGGCGGCATGGCCGGTAGGCGTCTTGGAACTCACGGCTAGACCGTATATCAGCGCCTCAGCCGCGCCGACGCCGCGCCGAGAGTGCGAACAGCCCGCCCACGAGCGCCACGGCGACAACCGCCACCGGGATCACCCGCTCAAGGCGCGGGGCGCCCTTCTCGTCCACCAGCTGCGCCCGTACGTCCGCGACCGCCCGGTTGGCGGCCACATACGCCCGGCCCGCCGTCCTGTCCACCGCGTCGGCGGCCTTCGCCCTGGCGTCCCCCGCGATCGTCCTCGGGTGCACGCGTACGGCGATCTCGTCCAGCGTCTCGGCGAGTTCGCGCCGCCTTCTGGCAATGCCCGCCTCGATGTCCGCGGGAGTCCTGGCTTCCGACACCGCGCTGCCTCCGTCGCTCATCCGTCGCTCATTCCGTCACTACTCCGGCCAACAGCGGCCGGGCCCGCGTCAGTCGGCCACCGGGGCCGCGCGGGACACACGCACCGTTCCGCGTTCCCCGATCGGGCCGTTCCGAACGGGCGGAGCCGCGCGGGCGGAGACGGACCGGGCAGGCCGAACGGGCAGGGCCTGGCGGACAGTCTGTCAGCTTGCCCGCCCCCGTGCCCCGCGGCACCCCCGGCGCGCAGGGCCCCGGCTACGCTCAGGGCGTACGACAGACACCCCGAGGAGCACAGATGAGTGAGCGACTGCAGCCCGGCGACACCGCACCCGACTTCTCACTTCCGGACGCGGACGGCAATCAGGTCTCGCTCGCGGACCGCGGAGGCCGCAAGGTCATCGTCTACTTCTACCCCGCAGCCATGACCCCCGGCTGCACCAAGCAGGCGTGCGACTTCACCGACAACCTCGACCTGCTGGCGGGAGCCGGCTACGACGTCGTCGGTGTCTCACCGGACAAGCCGGAGAAGCTGGCCAGGTTCCGCGACAAGGAGAACCTCAAGGTCACGCTCGTGGGCGACCCGTCGAAGGAGACGATGGAGGCGTACGGCGCCTTCGGCGAGAAGAAGCTCTACGGGAAGACGGTGACCGGCGTCATCCGCTCCACCGTCGTCGTCGGCGGGGACGGCACGGTGGAGCAGGCGTTCTACAACGTGAAGGCGACGGGGCACGTCGCCAAGCTCATCAAGGACCTCGGCGTCTGAGCGGCGTCCGCCGACGGAGGGGGAAGGGAAGGCGTAACCGCCGGCCCTTCCCCCTCGTTGATGTGTACGAGGCCGCGACGGATGTCCGAACCGGCCGTGTGCGGGGGCGCGGGATGCGGGAAGGGGGCGCGGCGGTTCGATGAGCAGCCGGTACACGAGGGAGCGGCTGGAGGAGGCGGTGGCGGGGGCGTCGACCTGGGCGGATGTGATGCGCACGCTGGGCCTGCGGATCAGCGGAGGACAGCGGCGCGCAGTGCAGAAGGCCACGACGCGGTACGGCATCGCCACGGACCACTTCATCAGACGCAGTCCGTGGCGCAAGTACACGGACGAGGCCATCGCCGAGGCCGTGGCGTCGTCCACCGTCCTCAGGGAAGTGGTCGGCAAACTCGGTGCTGAGCCCTCGACCGGCACGCTCTCCCACATCCGGCGCCGGATCGCCGAGGCGGGGCTGGACGTCGGTCACTTTCCCGCACTGAACAGGCCGGAATGTGAACTGCCGGTCACCGTGGAAGAGCTGAGAGAGGCCGCCGCCTCGGCGCGCTCGCTCCGCGCTCTGGCCCGGGCCCTGGAGGTGCCGGACGACGGCCGCTCCCGTGCGGCGCTGCGGCGGATGCTGCACGGCGCCGGGGTCGACGTCACGCACTTCGCCCATGCCCGGGTCGCGGTGCCGGAGGAGAGCTTGCGCCGAGCCGTCGGCCGCAGTTCCCACTACGCCGGGGTTCTGCGTGCGCTGGGGATGCCGGTGGACGACTCGAACCGTCGGAAGGTGCAGCGTCGTGCCGAACAACTCGGCCTGGACACAAGCCACTTCACCAGGAGGAGTCATCGGAGGGCGCACCGGTCTCCGCAGCGGCGGACTGCCGCCGAGGTGCTCCGGCCGCGCCCCGAGGGTTCGCCCCGCGTCAATCACGACCGCCTGCGCAGGGCACTCGATGAGATCGGTGTGGCGTACATATGTGTGCGCTGCGGCAATCCCGGTGTCTGGAACGGCAGGCCGCTCACTCTGCAGATCGATCACATCAACGGTGACTGGCGCGACAACCGCAGGGAGAACCTGCGCTATCTCTGCCCCAACTGCCATGCGACCACCGACACGTGGTGCGGGCGCAACAGGCGACGAGGCTCGCGGCCAGTGGACCGGACGCGGCAGTAGGATGTCCGGGCGACGCGCGAGTGCTGGAATTGGTGAGACAGGCCGGGTTTAGGTCCCGGTGCCTTCGAGGCGTGAGGGTTCGAGTCCCTCCTCGCGCACCAGCGATCCCCGCTCCGGCCATCCGGGGGCGGGGATCATCCCCGTCCCGTTCAGGCCAGCAGCTCGCGTACCGCCGGTGCCAGGGCGCGGAAGGCGCGACCGCGGTGGCTGACGGCGTTCTTCTCCCCGGGCGACAGCTCCGCGCACGTACGGGACTCCCCGTCCGGCTGGAGGACCGGGTCGTAGCCGAAGCCGCCCGTGCCCGAGGGGGAGTGCCGCAGGGTGCCGTGCAGGCGGCCTTCCGCGACGCGTTCCGTGCCGTCCGGGAGGGCGAGGGCCGCCGCGCACATGAAGTGGGCCCCGCGGTGCCCGGACTCGATGTCGGCGAGCTGGGCGAGCAGCAGGTCCAGGTTGGCCTTGTCGTCGCCGTGCCGGCCGGCCCAGCGGGCGGAGAAGATGCCGGGGGCGCCGCCGAGGATGTCGACGCAGAGTCCGGAGTCGTCGGCGATGGCGGGGGTGCCGGTGGCGTGGGCGAGTGTGCGGGCCTTGAGGAGGGCGTTCTCGGCGAAGGTGGTGCCGGTCTCCTTGACGTCGGGGATGTCGGGGAAGGCGTCCGCGCCGAGCAGTTCCAGGCCGATGCCGGCGTCGGAGAGGATGGCCTGGAGTTCGGTGACCTTGTGCGCGTTGCGGGTGGCGAGGATCAGTCGGCCGGGGTGTGCGGGGGAGTTGCTGCTCATGCGCCGATTATCGCGCGTGCCCGGTTGTGGTGGGGGCGGGGTTCGCGGGCGGGTCCGGGTGGTGCACGGCGCCGGGGACGGGAGCGGGGGCGGTGGCGGTGGCGGCGCGTTATTCTCTTACGGACGGGCGGAGTTCGCCCCGGTCCGGGCCGGCCGGTACGCAGCCGGTGGGCAGACTCGGCCGGGGGCGTGTGCGGAGAGGAGGCCGGGCGTGGTGCACCGTACGGTCAGCGCTTGGCGCATGTCGCTCTCTTCCGTGCTGTTCTGCTTCGTCGGTTTCCTCCTCGCCGAGGCGGGGCTGAGTACGGCGCTGACCGCTGCCGCGACGTCGGCGGCCGTACTGCTGGTGTGCCGCTCCGTCGTCGGTGCTCTGGCTCTCGCTGCTCCGGCGGTGCCGCCGGGCCGGGTGCGTACGGCGATCCGGGACCGTGAACTGCGTACGGCCTTCCTGCCGCAGCGTGATCCGGATGCCGCGGGCCGTCCGCGTCCCAGGGCGCCGGGCCGGCGTCCGGTGACGGCCGCGTAGCGCTCGGCTCCTTCTGCCCGTTCCTTCTGCTTCCTTGCGGTTGGCGGCGGGTGAATTCCCCAGTCTGCTGCGCCCTCTGCGCCTCCTGGGCTTTCTGCGCCTTCTGTGTCTGTGGCGCATGATCCCGCTCGAGCCTGCGCGCGGTCCGTCATGCCGATCCCTTCCGCCGGTCACCTCCTGTGCGACCGGCGACGACGACCTGACGACCTGACGACCCGGCACGACGAGCGAGACCCGTGGAGGGCTCCATCCATGTCTGTTTTCAGTTCATTTCTCACCTTTCTGTCCGGTGTTCTCGATCCGCTCCTCGGAGCCTCCGCCACGGCTGCCGCGATCGTGCTGTGCACGCTTCTGGTGCGGCTCGTACTGCATCCGCTGGCGCGTGCGGCGGTGAAGGGTGAGCGTGTACGGGCCCGGCTGGCGCCTCACATGGCGGAGTTGCAGCGCAGGCACGGCGGAGACCCGGAGCGGTTGCGGCGCGCGATGGGTGAGTTGCAGGCGCGGGAGGGGGCTTCTCCGTTGGCGGGGTGTCTGCCGATGGTGCTGCAGCTTCCGGTCTTCTTCGCGATGTACCACCTCTTCACCTCGGACGACGAGCTGCTCGGGCACACGCTGGCCGGTGCGCCTCTGGGCGGGCGCTGGTGGGACGTGTGGGCATCCGGTGGTCTCTTCGGTGCCCCGGGTCTGGTCTATGCGGGGCTGTTCGTGCTGGTCGGGGCTGTGGCGACCTGGACGTACGTGCGTACGCGCCGACTGGCGGCGGAGGCTGCGGACGCGGCCGGCGCCGCCCGGCCGGGGCGTTCGGGCGGGCCGCGCCGGGCTGGTGGTTCGGGGGGCGGGGCAGCCGGGGCGTCCAGGTCCGCTGCTCCGGCCGGCCCTGCCGGTGCCGGGGGCTCCGCGGCGGTGGCGCGGCTGATGCCGCTGCTGTCGTTCGCGACCTTGATCACGGTGGCGGTCGTGCCGCTCGCTGCCGCGTTGTACGTGGTCACCAGTACGACGTGGACGGCGGTGGAGCGTGCGGCGCTCGGTGCGGGGCGCCCGGCACCGGCCACGCGGTCCACTACATGAACACGGGGTTGTGGATCTGAACGCCCTCTTGGAGGATCAGCCGTCCTGTTCAGGACACCTGGCCGGCTGTTTCTCCGCGGGCCCACGACCTCGGGAGTTGAATCGTGAAGCTGCTGCGCGTCGGACCGGTGGGCGCGGAGCGCCCGGCACTGCTGGACGGTTCCGGGGTCCTGCGTGACCTGTCGGATGTCGTTGCCGACATCGACGGAGCGCTGCTCGCGGACGAGGCGGCCCTCGATCGTGTACGTGAAGCGGCCGCTTCGCCCGGCCGGCTCCCCGAGCGGGCGCCGGAGGGTCTGCGTGCCGGGCCGCCCGTCGCCCGTATCGGCAAGGTCGTGTGCATCGGGCTCAGCTACCACGATCACGCACGGGAGACGGGCGCGCCGGTTCCGCAGGAGCCGATCCTCTTCATGAAGGCCCCCGACACGGTCGTCGGCCCGCACGACGAGGTGCTGGTGCCGCGGGGCAGCGAGAAGACCGACTGGGAGGTGGAGCTGGCGGTCGTGATCGGCCGGACGGCGCGCTATCTGGCCTCGGACGAGGAGGCTCGCGCGGCGGTGGCCGGTTACGCGGTCTCCAACGACGTCTCCGAGCGTGCCTTCCAGCTGGAGCGTGGCGGGCAGTGGGACAAGGGCAAGAACTGCGAGACGTTCAATCCGCTGGGGCCGTGGCTGGTGACGGCGGACGAGGCCGGCGACCCGCAGGCCCTCGGTCTGCGGCTGTGGGTAAACGGCGAGCTGAAGCAGGACGGAACCACGGCGGAACAGATCTTCCCCGTGGCCGAAGTGGTGCGGTATCTCAGCCAGTTCATGACGCTCTACCCGGGCGACGTCATCAATACGGGTACTCCCGCGGGTGTTGCCATGGGGGCGGCGGAGCCCAAGCCGTATCTGCGTGCGGGTGATGTGGTGGAGCTGGAGATCGACGGACTGGGCAGGCAGCGCCAGGAGTTGCGGGACGCCTGAGGCGCCCCGGCGGCGGGATGCCGTACGCGTGCGGATGTACGCGTGCGCGCACGGGCGTCCGGGCGTTTGGGCCTCCGGGCACAGCGACGCACGAATACGCGCGGTGCCGGGGTGCCCCGGGGCACCCCGGCACCGCGCGTCGGTGAGCCCGCGCGTCCGCGAAGCCGGGCGTCCGCGAGCCCGGGCGTTCAGGGCAGGTTCGTCGTCATGACGCGTGATTCGAGCGCGGAGGTGCGCGCGGCCTCCAGCACGCCGATCGTCGTGACGGCGTCGTGTGCCGTGACGGGCGGGGCGGTCCCCTCCCGCAGCGCGGTGACGATGCCCGCGTAGTACGCGGGGTAGTCGCCGTCCAGCGTCGGTACGGGACGTCGTGCGTCGAGGTCTCCGAGCGTGCCCCACGCGGACTCCGGTTCCACGCCCCAGCGCTGGCCCGGAGTGGGACGTGCGCCTTCGCGCAGTGCGCTCTCCTGCGGGTCGAGCCCGTCCTTGACGTACGCCGCTTCGCTGCCCAGCACCCGGAAGCGGGGCCCGAGTTGGGCCGAGACCGCGTTCATCCACAGGTGGGAGCGGACGCCGTTGGCGTGTGTGAGGGCGATGAAGGAGTCGTCGTCGGCTTCGGCTCCCGCGCGCCGCACGTCGGATTCCGCGTAGACGGACGTGACGGGCCCGAAGAGAGCCAGCGCCTGGTCGACGAGGTGGCTGCCCAGGTCGTAGAGGAGGCCGCCGACTTCGGCGGGGTCGCCCGACTCGCGCCAGCCGCCCTTGAGGTCGGGCCGCCAGCGTTCGTAGCGCGATTCGAAGCGGTGGACCCGGCTGCCGAGCGCGCCGTCGGCGAGCAGCGCGCGGACGGTCAGGAAGTCGTTGTCCCAGCGGCGGTTGTGGAAGGTGGAGAGCATGAGCCCGCGCTCGGCGGCGAGGGAGGCCAGTTCCCGGGCGTCGGAGGCGGTTCGCGCCAGCGGCTTGTCGACGACGACGGGGAGTCCACTCTCCAGGGCGCGGCGGGCGAGCGGGACGTGGGTGCGGTTGGGGGAGGCGATGACCACGAGGTCGAGTTCGCCGGCGCGGGCGAAGAGTTCGTCGGTGGTGGCAAGGGTGCGCATGTCGGCGCCGTGCTCCGCGTGCACCTGGGCGCGCCGCTCGGGGTGCGTTGTGACGACGGTGTCGAGCGTGAGGCCCTCGGTGGTGGAGATGAGGGGCGCGTGGAAGACGGAACCGGCCAGGCCGTAGCCGATGAGGCCGACGCGGAGGGGTGGTGGGGAAGGTGCTTCCGTACGGTCCATGACACCACTTTCGCAACGCGGTTGCGTAACTGCAAGCCGTGCTGACAATGGGACACATGACCAGTGAAGCCGCCAGGCCGGGCGGCAGCGAACGCGTCGTGCCGTACGGGACGAACGCCGCACGTGTCCTCGGTCTGCTGCGCCGTGCGGGGCAGGAGGGCACGAGCCGCAGCGAGCTGGCCGTCCGCACCGGGCTGACACCGCAGGCCGTCAGCAAGATCACGGCACGGCTGCGCTCGCACGGGCTGGTCGCGGAGGCCGGCCGCCGTGCCTCGACGGGCGGCAAGCCGAGCACGGTGCTCCGGCTGGCGCCCGGCGCGCGTCACGCGGTGGGCGTACAGCTCGACCGGGACCAGTTGACGGCCGTGCTCGTCGACCTCTCCGGCAGCGTCGTCGCCGGCCGTACCGCACCGCTCGATCTGGCTTCGGACGAGGAAGCGCTGCTGACAGCCGTCGAATCGGCGGTGCACGGCCTGATCGCCGCCGGACTTCCGGCCCTGGCCGCCGCCTCGGGCAGTACCGGGACCGAGGGGGCCACGGGCGGGGAGCTGTGGCAGGGGGCGGCAGAGGGGGAGCTGTGGAGCGGAACGTATACGGCGGGCGGCGGGCGGGAGCCGGTGGAGGACACGGAGACGGAGCGCGACGTGCGTCAGGCCGTGGCGGAGGAGGGCGAGCTGTGGGCGGGCACCGACCGTGACACCGACCGGGACACTGGCCGTGACGCCGACCGCGACAGCGGCACCGGCACCGACAACGCCAGCAGGCAGGAAGCGGAGTCCGCGGGTGCGCCCCGGGCGGGAGCCGGACCGGACACCGGAGCCTGGGCCGGAGACGCCTACGGCGGCGACATGAACGCCGGGGAGGCCGAGGACGCCGGCGAGCCCGAGGCGGACGAGCCGGCCGGCCTGGGCGGACGCTGGGGAAGCGTCCTCGGCGTGGGTGTGGCCGCACCCGGTCCGCTGGACCACGCACGCGGCGTGCTGCACCGCGTGACCGGGCATCCGCGCTGGGCCGGGTATCCGCTTCGCGACGCCCTGGCACGGCGGCTGGGCATGCCCGTCGCCCTGGACAAGGACACCAACGCCGCCGCCCTCGGCCTCGCGCTGAGGGGTCCGGAAACCCTCGCCTACCTCCACCTCGGTACGGGACTGGGCGCGGGCCTCGTGCTGGAGGGGCGCCTTCACCGGGGCAAGCGGAACGGTGCGGGCGAGTTCGGTCACCAGGTGCTGGAGCTGGACGGCCCGCTGTGCCGGTGCGGGAAGCACGGCTGCGTCGAGGCCCTGTGCCTGGAGGCCGTACGGCGCGGCGACACCCGCGAGGCCGCCCGCGTGCTCGGCGTCGGCGCCGCCAACCTCGTGAGCCTGCTCGACATCGACCGGGTGCTGCTGGGCGGGCGCACGGTGCTGGCCGACCCGGACACCTTCGCCGACGGCGTCGCGGAGCAGATCCGCGGGACGCCGCCGGGCGTGGACGAACGCGGCGCAGCGGGCAGGGGCGCGGGCGCGAGCGGTGGTGGCGGTGTGCGCGTCGAGATCGCGCCGGAGGGTACGCGGACGGTGGCGGACGGCGCGGCGCAGCTCGTCCTGGCGCCCCTCTTCGGCCGCGCCCACGGTGCTCCACCGGCTGCCGGTTAGGGTGAAAGCGGCAGCTGGTCAGACCGTACGCCAACTCTGTGCAGCCGAACCGACCCTGGCAGGAGCCGTCACGTGGCAGAGCGCAAGCCGATCGAGTCCTGGCTCACCGACATGGACGGTGTGCTCATGCACGAGGGCGTCCCGGTGCCCGGGGCGGACGCGTTCATCAGGCGGCTGAAGGAGTCCGGCCGCCCCTTCCTCGTACTCACGAACAACTCGATCTACACGCCCCGGGATCTGCACGCCCGTCTGGGCCGCATAGGTCTCGACGTGCCCACGGAGAACATCTGGACCTCGGCGCTGGCCACCGCCCAGTTCCTCGACGACCAGCGGCCCGGCGGTACCGCCTACGCCATCGGCGAGGCCGGACTGACGACGGCGCTGCACGACATCGGATACGTGCTCTCCGACGCCGAGCCGGACTATGTGGTGCTGGGCGAGACCCGCACCTACAGCTTCGAGTCGCTGACGAAGGCCATCCGGCTGATCAACGACGGCGCCAGGTTCATCGCGACCAACCCGGACGAGACCGGCCCGTCCGCGGAGGGCGCGCTGCCCGCGACGGGATCGGTCGCCGCGCTCATCACCAAGGCCACCGGACGGCAGCCCTACTTCGTGGGCAAGCCCAATCCGCTGATGATGCGGGCGGGGCTGAACGCGATCGGGGCGCACTCCGAGACGTCCGCGATGATCGGCGACCGGATGGACACCGACGTGCGGGCCGGGATGGAGGCGGGGCTGGAGACGTTCCTGGTGCTGACCGGTCTGACCCGTCCCGACGAGGTCGACCGCTTCCCCTACCGGGCGTCGAAGGTCGTCAACTCCATCGCGGATCTGGTCGACCGAGTCTGAAGGGGCGCGGGGCCGACGCCTGCTGTGCGCCGCGTGGTTGGCCCGCGTGCGCCGGCGCCCGTACAGCCCGGCGGCGGGCGGAAGGCCGTGTGCCCCGACGCAGTGGAACGGGCGCGTAACGGCGTTCCGAGTGGCCCGGCGGGCGTGGGGGCGCTGTGACACGATGGGCGATCCGGTCCGTACCCGCCGGAGCAGGCCCACAAGGGGGAGTGGATGTTCGGCAACGACAGCGACGGTCTCCAGGGGGGTGCCCGCGAGCGCCGTGACGGCGGGCGGCGCACCGCCTCCCGGCCCCGGTCCGCCGTGGGCGGTGCCTGCGTGCTGGCGGCGGGACTGCTGCTGGCCGGGTGTTCCGCCGACTCCGGTTCCGAATCCGGCGACAAGGGCGGCGGCGAGGCCGGGAGCGGTGGCGGGCAGCGGCCGAAGTCGACCACGCCGTACTGGGTCGACCCGCGCGGCAACGCCGCACGGGAGGCGGAGGCCTACCGGGAGAGCGGGAAGAGTGAACAGGCCTCGCTGATGCGGAAGATCGCCGACCAGCCGGTCGCCGAGTGGATCGGTACGGACGATCCGCGGGGCCAGACGCGCAAAGTCACCACGGCGGCGACGAAGGCGGACCGTGAGGCGCTGCTGGTGCTCTACAACGTGCCGCACCGCGACTGCGGCCAGTACTCCAAGGGCGGCGCCGCCGACGCCGGTACGTACCGCAAGTGGCTGAATCAGGTGATCAAGGGCATCGGCAGCCGCGCCGCGACGGTGATCGTGGAGCCGGACGCCATCCCGCACGTCCTGATGGAGGGCTGCACGCCGGCCCAGTACCGGCCGGAGCGCTTCCAGCTCCTCAACGAGGCGGTCACCAAGCTCAAGAAGCTGCCCCGCACCAAGGTCTATCTGGACGCGGGCAACCCCGACTGGGTGCGGGACCCGGGTGCGCTGGTGGAGCCGATGAAGCGCGCCGGCATCGACAAGGCCGACGGCTTCTCGCTGAACGTCTCCAACTACCAGACCACGGCGTCGAACGCGGCCTACGGCAAGAAGTTCTCGCCGATGGTCGGCAACAAGCACTTCGTCATCGACACCAGCCGGAACGGGAACGGCCCGGTCGAGGGCGGGGGCGGCGACGAGGAGGCCTGGTGTAACCCGCCCGGCCGCGCCCTGGGTGAGTCACCGACCGTGAAGACCGGTGACGAGCTGATCGACGGCTATCTGTGGATCAAGCGCCCGGGTGAGTCGGACGGCGAGTGCAAGGGCGGGCCGAAGGCCGGGCAGTGGTGGCCCCGGTACGCGCTGGGGCTGGCGCGCAACAAGAGCTGACGGCGGGGGAGTCGGGGCCCGGAACGGGCCGGGTCCGGCGGCACCCGGCCGGACCTGACGGCACCCGGACGCGTCCGGCGGCACCGCCCGGGCCCCGGGCCCGGCCCACTCCTACGGTGAGACCGGCGTCGTCGTGGGCGCGTCGGCGGACGCCGTGCGCGGGACCTTCACCCAGACCGACTTCGAGGGAACCCCCATGTTGTCGACCGCCGTGACCATCCACCAGCCGGGCGGTACGAGCGAGGGGTCCTCGGGCAGGGTCGCCCGCACCCCGTCCGCCGTCCTGGTGAACTCCAGCTCGACGGAGGACTGTTCGACGTTCGTGACGTGCGTGAAGGAGCCCGGGCGGATCAGCCGCATCTTCCTGATGGACTTGGCGTCCCCGGTCCTGAAGGAGGCGGAGCCGCCCAGGCGCACCGTCTGCTCACCCTTCCCGGCGGCCTTCAACTCCGGGCGCTCGCCCTTCTGGTGGAGGTAGGACGGCGTGTAGAGGTCGATCTGCTGCTGGAACTCGCCGGGTTTGGTGTTGGCCTTGTCGGAGAAGAGCGAGTCGGAGCCGAACGTCATCACCCTGCCGTCGGGCAGCAGCAGCGCGCCGGAGTGGTAGTTGCGGCCCACGAGGGGGTCGGCGACGGACTTCTTGGTGTTGGTGCGCGGGTCGTAGACCTCGGCCTTGAGGACGTTGGTGTCGCTGCGGCCGCGGTAGTCGCCGGAGCCGTTGGTGGTCAGCACCGTGTCGTCGGGCAGGATCACGCTGCTGGGGTAGCGGGCCTTCGCGTACAGGTCGGGCCCGTCCCTGAAGCGCGGGGAGTCCTCCCGCAGGTCCACCACGCGGGTCTTGGCGGTGGCCTTCTTCGACTCGCCGACGCCGCCGCCGCCGAGCACCATGAACTTGCGGCTCTGGCTGGGCGGCAGCGGCACGGACATCGCGGTCTCCAGCGCGTCCGGGTCGCTCATGCCGGGGATCTTGCGGAAGCCGTTGGTCTCCAGGTCCCACAGGCCCGGTGTGCGGCCCTTGTCGGCGGGGCCGTAACCGGCGTTGGCGCCCGAGTAGAAGACCTTGTTGTCGTCGGTGAGGTGCAGGGCGGGATAGGTGGGGAAGAACCGGGTGCGCGGCAGGAACTCCCACTTCTTCGTCTTCGGGTCGTAGATCTCGTTCTTGCCGGGGACGACCTGGCCGATCTCGTCCAGCCCGGAGACCGAGAGGACCTTGCCGTCCTCCAGCGTGGTCAGCGTCGGGTACCAGCGGGCCTCGTGCATCGGGTCGACCTCGATGTAGCGCTCGGCCACGGGGTCGAACTCGTAGGTGTCCTTGATGCCCTGGAAGTCCTTCTTGTCGAAGGAGAGCTTCTGGGCGATGCCGTAGATGTTCTTGCGTTCGGCGCCGCGGAGCCCGTGCACGCGGTAGTTGTCCTCGGTGCCGGTCTGGTATTTCTTGCCCCGCTTTGCGGCCTCCACATACACGCGGGCGACGCTCGCGGTGACCTTCACCTGTCCGGTGGCGGGGTCGGCCTTCTTCTTCGCGCGCGGCACCAGGACGCTGTCCTTCGCCTCGAAGGTCTTGCCGTTCTTACGGCCGGTGAAGCGGGTGCCGGCCTTGATGGTCTTGGCGCGGTCGGGGTTCTCGTTGTGGACGATCATCAGGCCGCCGGCCTTCTTCACGTCTCCGCCGAGCTTCTCGTAGCGCCGGGTGCCGCCCGCCACCAGCAGCTTGCCGTCGGGGAGCTGGGTGTGTCCGGCGCAGAAGAGGTCGTTGGGGGTGGGGATGTTCTTGAAGGTGTTCTTCTCCGGGTCCCACAGCACCGAGCGGAACGTCTTGGCGTCGAACTGCTTCGCGTCGTTGCCCGAACCGGCCACGAGGAGCACCTTGCCGGTGTGCAGCAGCGCGGCGTGGATCGTGTTGATCCGGTACTTCCGGGGGACGTCGACGGTCTTCCAGTGGCCGTTCTCCGCCTTGTACTCCGCTTTGTTGATCTTGTAGTGGTGGTATTCCTCCGAGGCAAAGTCGTAGAGCACGGGGCCGTTGAACCCCGCGATCACGAGGACCACACCGGTGGCTATCGCCGTGCGGCGCGTCCGACGGCTCGGGCGGTACTTCATCTCTCTCGTCCCCCAGGGGCGGTCTGCGCCGGTACGGGCTGTGCCGGCGCGTGGTCGTCGGAGCCGGCCTCCGGCGGCGGGAGCGGACGGCCCTGCCGGTGCCGGTGCTTGCGCTGCTTCCGTTTCTTCTTCTCCGCGCGCACCGTGAACCGCCAGCCGATGACCGGTGCGGCGGTGATGAGCAGTGCGAGGGCGGCCCAGGTGATCATCGCCGGGTGGTCGTGGCCCAGGTAGAACGAACCGCCGAGGGAGCCGCCGAAGACCAGGATGAAGAAGAGATGGATGCGGAAGGTGCCGAAGAGCGTGTCCGGGCTGGCCGAGTCGCCCTTCGGCGTCACCACGAACTTGCTCTTCCGGCGCAGCACCGTGTCGAAGAGGGAGCGGGCGTAGATCGGCGCGGACAGCGCGGACATGAGCATCCCGGCGAGTCCGCCGGAGCCCTCCGGTTCGTGCGGGGAGACGTTGTGCCGCCGGTTCCAGACGTACAGCCCGATCTGGAGGGCGGACGCGTTGCCGTACAGCGCCATCCAGACCGTCGGGTCGATCTGCACGCCGGAGGCGCCCAGTCCCAGGAACAGCGCACAACTCAGCGCCGCCAGAATCCAGTTGAGTGCCGAGATCGGGTAGAAGATCATCAGCATCGTGTAGTTGAAGAGCTTCCCTGGCGGCAGCGTGAAAAGGCCCCTCCAGTACTGCTTGAGGATCGTCTCGTACGTGCCGCGGGACCAGCGCAGTTGCTGGGTGAAGAAGTCCGTCCAGGCGTTGGGGCCCTCGCCGACCGCGAGAACGTCCGGGGTGTAGACCGAGCGCCACTTGCGGCCAGTCTCCGGGTTGCGCGCGCGGTGCATCTCGAAGCCGGTGGCCATGTCCTCGGTGATGGAGTCGTAGAGCCCGCCGATGCCTTTGATGGCCTTGATGCGGACGGCGTTGCTGGTGCCGACGAACATGGGGGCGCTGTAGCGGTTCCCGGCACGCTGGATGAGGGCGTGGAAGAGGAACTGCTGGCTCTCGGCGGCCTTGGTGACGAAGTTGTCGTAGTTGCCGTACACCTGGGGGCCGATGACGAAGCCGACATCCGGGTCACGGAAGTAACCCAGCATCCGCTCCAGGTAGTTGGGCAGCGGGACGTGGTCGGTGTCGACCGAGGCGAAGTAGTCGTAGTGGTCGCCGTGGGCGGCGAGCCACGCGTTGTAGTTGCCGTGCTTGGTCTTGGCCCGGTGGGGCCCCTTCTTCTTGTTCCAGCGGGCGACGCCCTTGCGGGAGAAGTGGTGCACGCCCAGACGGCGGCAGACTTCCTTGACCTCCGCGTCGTCGCCCTCGTCGAGCAGCCAGATGTGCAGCAGACCGCGGTGGCGTATCCTCACGGCCGCCTCCAGCGTCTTCGTCACCATCTCGATCGGTTCCTTGCCGGGAACGAAGGAGGTGAGGAAGGCAACGCGGGTTTCCGGCTCCGGTACCACCGGCACCGGATCCCTCGCCACGAGCGTGGCGTGCGCGTTGGAGAGGACGTTGAGGGTGCGGAAGAGCTCGATCAGCCCGATGGAGACCAGCATCACGATGTCGAGCTTCAGCACCAGGTCCGAGACGGCGCCCTCGTCGCGCTGTGTCCAGTGCTGCGGCTGCATCAGCCACACCAGCAGGCCCGCGGAGAGCAGCGGCGCCATGCACAGCAGCACGGCGGCCCTGAAGCGGTGCGGCTCGTCGGACAGGAGGCTGCGGTAGGCGACCCGGTAGGGCTTGTCCGGGTCGGGGCGGCTCAGAGGGCCGGCGAGACGGCTGTAGTGCTCGTAGTCGTAGCGCGGGAGTTCCGCGGGCGTCCAGCGCAGTCCGCGGCCGAGGGTGCCGCGGTTCTTCTGCCCGAAGTGGCGGGGTATGCGCAGCTGCGCCGTCCGCGTCGGGTCGTCGTCGGATGCCTGCCCCGGCTCGGGCTGGTGGTCGCCGGCCCCGGTAGAGGTCATGCTCGGTCCCCCTGAACGCAGAAGGCTGCGTGTGGTCGTGCTGCCCGCGTCCTTCCCCGCGGCCCCGGGCGCGGCAGGCGTCGGCTGCTTCGTACTGAGACTCCCCACGGCCGACGCCCGGTTCCGTGTGGTCGGTCTCCTCTTCGCCGTCCGGACGGATCTCCGGGCCCGGTCCGGTCAGCGGTGTGGTTCGCCGTCCGCGTGGTCCCGGCCTGGGCTGCGGGGTGTTCGGAGACGTCGGTAGGCTCCCGGACTCCTGTCGCGAACGCAAGGACAAAAAGGGGGAGTTCGTGCCCATTGCGGCTTGCTGTCCGGGTTCTTTGTGACGGAGGTGTCACCGGGATGAGTAAGTTGTGTGAGCACGGTGGAGTGCGGCCGGTGATTGGCGAGTGCTGAGCAACAAAGGCGATCTCGCCGACCGGGGCGCTCCCGGCGGCGTACGCTGCCCGCGCGGGCGGCCGATGTGATTGCTGACGCCGCCGGCCAACCGTACAGACAGCGGCGGTCACGGCCCGACGGGCCCGGCCCGCCGTGCCGGAGCACCGCACGGAAGGACCCTCGAGTTGTCGCTCTTCACGAGGTCTCGTCAGTCACCGGAACCGGACAGGACGTCCGCCGAGGAGGGCGCGCCACGGGACGGGGACGCCACGGGGCAGCACACCGCCGGGGACGACGGCGCGGCCGGCAGCGCGCCGGAGGAGGACGGCACCCCCGAGGACGGCACCCCCGAGGACGGCACTCCCGAGGACGGAACTCCGGGGGACGGCACTCCTGAGGAGGGCGCGCAGAACCACGCCGGCACCGCGAGCGCCGGCACCGCCGCGGCGCAGGACCAGAGGGAACAGTCCGGCTTCGGATGGGCCCGGTTCCGCCGGCGGGGCAGGGGGAGCTGGCGGACCGAGTACCCCACCGTGGCACGGACGTTGACGTGGGCCACCACGATCCTCGCCGCCGTCCTCGTGCTGCTGGCCCTCATGCTGCCCAACCACGTCAACCGCCTCACGCCGGGCGCGTTCCTGCGCATACCCGTCGAGGCGATACTCGTGAGCGGCCTGCTGCTCATCCTCAAGCCGAAACCACGGCGGGTGGCCACGGTGCTCGCCGGAGTGAGTGTCGCCCTGCTGACCGTCCTGAAGTTCCTCGACATGGGCTTCTACTCCTTCCTCGACCGGCCCTTCGACCTCGTGCTCGACTGGATCCTCTTCGACGACGCCCACTCCTTCCTCAAGGACTCGGCCGGTGAGGCCGGGGCGGTCGCCGCGCTCGTCGGGGTCGTGCTCCTGGTACTGCTCCTGCTGGTCTCCATGACGCTGGCGGTCGTGCGGCTGTGCAATCTGATGCTGAGGCATCACACGGCCACGGTCCGCACCACGCTGGTGCTCGGTACCGTGTGGATCACCTTCCTGGCGTTCGGGCTCCAGATATCCGGTGTCGACGTCGCCTCCAGCAGCAACACCACGCTGATCCACAACCGCACGCACCAGGTGACGTCCGGCATCGAGGACGAGGAGGCGTTCGCCAAGGCGGCCGCGGTAGACGCCTTCAAGAAGACTCCCTCCGACAAGCTGCTGACCGGACTGCGCGGCAAGGACGTCATCTTCGCGTTCGTCGAGAGCTACGGCCGTACCGCTCTGGAGGACCCGACGATGGCGCCGAAGGTCGGCTCACTGCTTCAGGACGGCAACAAGCGGCTGGAGAAGGACGGCTTCGCCTCCCGCACGGGCTACCTCCGCTCGCCCATCACCGGCAGCGGTAGCTGGATGGCGCACGCCACCTTCATGTCGGGCCTGTGGGTCGCCAACCAGCAGCGCTACCGCACCGTCACCTCCAGCAACCGCCTGACGCTCACCGGCGCGTTCGGACGCACGGACGCGTGGCGGACCGTCGGCATCATGCCGGGCGTCACCAAGTCCTGGCCGGAGGGGAAGTTCTACGGCCTCAACCATGTCTACGACTCCCGTGACATGGGCTACAAGGGCCCCAAGTTCAGCTGGGCGCCGATCCCCGACCAGTACAGCCTCGCGGCCTTCGAACGCCTGGAGCACGGCAAGGAGAGGAAGAAGCCTGTGATGGCGGAGATCGTCCTCGCCTCCAGCCACAACCCCTGGTCGCCGCTGCCGAGGATGATCGGCTGGGACGAGGTCGGCGACGGCTCCGTCTACCACTCCATCAAGAAGGAGGGGAAGAGCCCGCGGGACGTGTGGCAGGACTCCGCGACGGTGCGCAACGAGTACAGGCGCTCGATCGAGTACTCGATGAAGAGCCTCATCTCCTACATGGAGAAGTACGGCGACGACGACACCGTGATGGTCGTCCTCGGAGACCACCAGCCGCCGCCGGTCATCACCGGCAACAACGCCAGCCGGGACGTGCCGATCTCGGTGATCTCCCGCGACGAGGACGTCATGGAGCGGACCGACGAGTGGGAGTGGAAGGAGGGCCTCAATCCCGGCCGTGAGGGCCCGGTCTGGCGGATGGACAAGTTCCGCGACCGCTTCCTGACCGCATACGGCCCGGAGTCCGGCTCCGGCGAGACCCCGACCGGCAAGTCCCCGTCGGCGGAGGACTGACCGGTCCGTCCGGCCGGTGACCGCCGGCCGGCGGCGGCCCGCCCGTCAGGGGACGGAGGGCGGATCAGCCGCCGGCCGGTTCCCCGAAGGTGACCGTGTACTGCTCGGAGCCCGGCCGCCGGGTGGCCGAGTCCTCGCCGCCGTGCACCGCGAACGCCAGCAGCCGCTCGCCCTCGGACGCCAGCGCCCGTTCCTCGTCGCCGCTCAGCCGGCGGGCGAAGGGCGTCACGGTCAGGGTCGCCGTACCTCTGCGCGGCTGCTGCACCTTCCACGTCCCGCGCACCGTTCCGTCGAGCAGGACGGTGCCGGGGACCTGGCCGTTCCGGCTCGCGATGATCCTGCGTGCCGCGTCGCCGATCACGCGTGCACGGTCCGCGTGGGAGAGGATCAGGTTGTCGTACTCGGCCACGAAGCGTGCGGGCAGCGGCAGTCCGGGATCGGGGCGCGGGGCCTCGGGAAGGTCGAAGAGCTCCCGCCCGCTCTCGCTGCGGAAGACCCGCAGCTGCGGACGGAGGCGTTCCATCACCTCGCCCAGACGCGTCAGACCCGACCACGCCTGCGCGTCCATCACGGACGCCGGTCCGAAGGCACCGAGATAGCGCAGCAGAACCGTCTCCACGCACGGCTCGGCTGAGACCGGGCGTCCGAGCCAGGACTCGACCGTCACGTACGTCGGCCGGCCCGAGCGTCCCCACACGCCGCGCGGCGGGATCTGGACGACGTCGCACAGGTAGCGCGCCACCTGCGAGAGCGCGTGCGGATCGTGGCCGGGCCAGCGCTCACCGAGCAGCACGCCCAACTCGCCCGGGGTGCGCGGCTGCTGCCGCATCAGCTCCAGCCCCGCGCCGGCCACTTCCCACATGTCCAGACCGCTCAGCCGGCTGCGGTAACCGGAGCGCAGCAGGCGTTCGTTCAGCCCCCGGGTCAGCGCACGCAGCTGCAGGCAGTCGGCGGCGCTCACGAGGTGGACGGTGCCGCGCATCGCGCTGACCCGTACAGCCTGCCGCTCCTGCAGCAGCGCCGACAGCTCCCCGGCCCGGAAGCCGTCGAGGCGGGACCACAGACCGAAGTAGGGCGGCCTGGGGGCCTGCGCCTGGAGGCCGACCAGATGCTCGACGGCCTCCAGGGCGGTCATCCGTGTCCGCTCGGCGAGCAGTTGGCGCGCGACGAGGGCACGGCCGAGAGCCCTGTCGGTGAGGGTTGCGGGGTGCATGGGGGGAGTCTCGCCGATCGGGTGCGGGGGCGCCACGCGGCGGAGCCGTACGCGTGTGCATGTGCACGGACGCCGGCACGGCAGGTGCGGCCCGCCCGTCCCGTGCGACCCGTCCGTCCCGTGCGGTCCCGTGCGGCCCGCCCGTACCGCGCCGTCCCGTCCCGTCGGCCCGCACGTGCCGGGCTGGGGCGTTCCGGTGGAGCGAGGTCCGGCCCGGCCGCTGTGGGGCGCGGCCGGACCGGACCCGGTCCGGTGCTCCGGGCGGTGACCCGGGCGGTGGCGACGGTGTGCCGTCCTGCGGTCCGGGCGTCAGAACTCGACGTCGGAGCAGGCGTAGAACGCGTTGGCCGTGTCGGCGATCGTCCACACGCCCAGGATCAGATGCCTGCCCGACTTGCCCTCCGGGAGCTTCCCCTCGCCGGTCCACTCCGCCGGGGGCTTCTCGTTGTTCATGGGGACCGTCAGGAACGGCTCCGGCTCCAGGTCGGCCCGGGTGAGCGGCTCGCTCGGGTCCCAGCCGTCCTTGGTGACGTAGAAGCTGAAGTCCGTCGTGGAATGCATCGCCGTCATCGACCACTTGAACGTGTGGTTCTGGCCGGCGTCGAGCTGCGTGGCGGGCCAGTCGCCGCCGCGTGGGTCGTCGAGCTCCTTGAAGCCCTCGTTGCCGCCGGAGCAGATGGAGCCGTCCTGGGGACCCGCCTCGGGGAAGCCCTTGGGGCCCTCGACGCTCTGCGGTTCGTGCTCGATGGAGCCGCAGCCGGTGACGGTGCCGTCCGCGCAGTTCGCCTGGCGGCTGGCGGGGTCGGTGCTGAAGCCGTGGCCCTGGGCGGGGCCCCCGGTCACGAACATGACCGTGCCGGCGAGTCCGAGTCCGAGGACGGCCGCTGTGATCTTGTTGCGCATGTCGCTCCTGGCAGATCGTGGGGGATCGGAGTACGCGCGTGCTACATCGGTCTAGACCAAGCGCGAATCTAGCGTGCGCGACCGGATCATGTCCAGACCAATTGGCCGTGGTTTCGGCGGGCGACGGTGCGCCGGAGAGGACCTCGACGCCCCGGCGCGGGGGCGGAGCCGGCGGCGATGGGGGCGATGGGGGCGCCGGGCCGTGAGCGGGCACGCAGAAATGCGGAAGGCCCTCCGCCTTGCGCGGAGGGCCTTCCGTTCACTTCGAAGTACGCCGCCAGGGACTCGAACCCCGGACCCGCTGATTAAGAGTCAGCTGCTCTAACCAACTGAGCTAGCGGCGCCCGCCGGTCTGCGAGAACCGGCACGGGAAATACTACCTCCTGCGCGAGGGTGCTCATGACCATGATCAGATCGTCAGCGACAGCATGACCGGAGCGGCACGGCGGCTGAGCGTCTCCGCTGCACCGCGCAGCCGGTGCGCGTGCTCCACGGGCAGCGAGAGCGCCAGGCACCCGACCGACGAGCCGGCGGTGACGGGGACGGCCGCGCAGACCGTGCCCACCGCGTACTCCTGCAGATCCAGCACCGGGACGGTCGGCGGCTGCCGGTCCAGCGCGTTCAGCAGCAGCCGTTCGTCCGTGATCGTGCGGGAGGTGAGGCGGGCAGTCCTGTGCCGCGAGAGGTGGTCCTTGCGGCCGTTGTGATCGAGCTGCCCCAGAAGGCACTTGCCGATCGCAGTCGCGTGCAGGGCCGAGCGGAAGTCGACCCATTCGTTGACCGCGGGCGTCGCCGGGCCGTCCGCGTGGCGTGTGACCTCCAGCTCGCCGTTCTCGTAGCGGCCGAGGTAGACGGCGGCGCCGATCGTGTCACGCAGGTCTGCCAGGGTGCGCTGGAGGCGTTCGTCCAGGGCGCGTTCGCGGTCACCGCCGGAGCCGAGGAGGACCAGCGACTCGCCGACGGTGTACGTGCCGTCCGGGAGCTGTTCCGCGTAGTTCTCGCGGCAGAGCATCGCCAGCAGATGAGCCAGGTGCCCCGGGGGAAGCCCCGTCTCCTGGGAGAGGTCCGCCTCCGTGACGCCGTCGCTGTGGCCGGCGATCGCCTCCAGCACACGCAGCGCGTACCGCACTGAGTGGAACGGGGCCGACTGCTCCGGCTTCAACGCCACGACGGGCCTCCTCGGAGGTGTGACCGCTCGTCTCACGACCGTCGTGTGCGGTCACGGTCACGGGTAGGACTCACGATAGCGCTCAACAGGTCCGCCGCCGGAGGGCGTTGCGCCTATTTGGCATATGCGTCCTCGCGCGGGCGTGTGCCTGCCGCACGCGCGCGGAGCCGTGGCCGGACATCTCCGGCCACGGCCCCGCGCAGGCTCCAGGTGCCGCCCGCTCTCACAGCACCGCGCTGAGGAACTCCCTTGTGCGCTCGTGCTCCGGGTCGCTGAAGATCTTCTCCGGCGAGCCGGACTCGATGACCCGTCCCGCGTCGAACATCAGCACGTCGTCGGAGATGTCCCGGGCGAAGCTCATCTCGTGGGTGACGCACAGCATGGTGATGTCCGTGGTGTGCGCGATGTCCCGCAGGACGTCCAGCACGCCGGCCACCAGCTCCGGGTCGAGCGCCGAGGTGACCTCGTCCAGCAGCAGCACCTGCGGCCGCATCGCCAGCGCGCGGGCGATGGCCACGCGCTGCTGCTGACCGCCGGAGAGCTGGCTCGGGTACTTGTCGATGTGCTCGGTCAGGCCCACCAGTTCGAGCAGCTCGCGTGCGCGCTGCTCCGCCTCGTCCTTGGACATGCCCAGGACGTGGACGGGCGCCTCGGTGATGTTGCGCAGCACCTTCATGTTGGGGAAGAGGTTGAACTGCTGGAAGACCATCCCGATGTTCTTGCGCACCTCACGCGTGTGACGCTCGCCGGCGGGCACCAGCTTGCCGTCCTTCTTCTCGTGCGTGAGGTACTCACCGGCGACCTTGATCGTGCCCTCTTCCGGCTTCACCAGCGTCATCAGCAGACGCAGGATCGTGGTCTTCCCCGAGCCCGAAGGGCCGATGAGGGTGACGTGCTTGCCGGAGGCGACGTCGAAGCAGAGATTGTCGAGAACGACGTTGCTGCCGAAGCGCTTGGTGACGTTGTCGAAGTGGATGAGCTCGCTGCCGTCGACGGCAGGGTTCCGGCTCTCGTTCGAAGTGCTGTTGTCAGCTGACAAGACGACGCTCCAGGGCTCGAATCAGAAGGGAAGCCGGGTAGGCGATGACGATGAAGGCCACGCCGACGACCGTGAGGGCCTCGGTGGTGAAGGTTTCGTTGCTGAATGCCTGGGCCTCGCCGAGCATTTCGAACGCACCGATGACCGCGATCATCGGGGAGTCCTTCAGCATCGCGACCACGTAGTTGCCCAGCGCGGGGACGACACGGCGAATGGCCTGCGGCAGGATCACCGCCGCCCAGGTGCGGGACTTGGGCAGGCTGAGAGCGGTGGCCGCCTCCCACTGGCCGTCCGGCACGCCGTTGATCCCGGCCCGGTACACCTCGGCCGTGTAGGTGGAGTAGTGCAGACCGAGACCGATGATTCCGGTGGTGAGCGGAGACATCGACGGCCCCCACTCCGGCACCACGTAGAAGAGGAAGAAGAGCTGCACGAGCAGCGGGGTGTTGCGGATGAACTCCGTAAGAGCCGTCACGGGCCATCTCACCCACGTCAGCGTCGAGCGCTGCGCGATGGCCCACACCAGGCCGAGGCTGAAGGCTATGAGAGAACCGATGGCGAGTGCCTGCAGCGTGACGACGACGCCGTCCCAGAAGCGGGGCATGAAGTCATCGACGACTGTCCAGTCCCAATTCATCCCATACCTCCAGCGCCTTGGTTGGCGGCTTGTGCGCTCTCGTCGCGGGCACCGAGTTTGCGGGTGATGAAGCCGCTCTTCGGCGTCTCCTGTCCGATACCGGCTTTCGCGTGCCGCTCGAGAACGCGCATGCCGCGCGTGAGGATGAAGGCGAGGACGAAGTACAGCACCAGCAGCAGGGTGTAGACCGGGGCGCTCTCGTTGTCACCCAGCCGCACCAGGTTTCCGGCGAAGGTCATGTCGGCGACGGTGATGACGGAGACGAGCGCCGTTCCCTTGAGGAGCTCGATCAGCAGGTTGTTGAACGGCGGCACCATCTCGGGCCATGCCTGGGGGAGTTCGATGCGGCGCAGCCGCTGCATCTTGGTGAAGCTGAGCGCGACGCCGGCCTCGCGCTGCGCCACGGGGACCGCGGCGAGCGCGCCCCGTACGATCTCCGACCCGTACGCGCCGTAGGTCAGGCCCAGGGCGCTCACGCCGGCCCACATGGGGACCAGCTGCCAGCCGAAGAGGGGGAGAGCGAAGAACATCCAGAACATCAGCACCAGTGCGGAGGTGCCGCGGAAGACCTCGAAGTACACCCCGGCGAGGAAGCGGACCACCCATATGTTCGAGGTGCGCAGGGTGCCGACGGTGAAGGCCACGGCCGCCATCAGCGCGGAGCTGAGGACGGTCACCTGGATGGTGACCCAGATTCCCGGGAGGAACCAGTTGCTGAACATGCCCGAAGTCATCATCAGCACAGCTCCTTCGCCGTCTTGTCGGTCATCTCCCGCTTGCCGAACCCGAAGGGTTCGACGATCTCCAGCAGCTCCTCGTAGTCGTTCTCCTTGAGCTTGAGGAGTTCCTTGTTGAAGGCGTCGCGGAAGTTCTTCTCGGAGAGCCTGAAGGCGAATCCGCCGGCGCCGTACGCCGGTTCGCCGCCCACCTCCGGCTGGAACGCCTCGGTCGATTCGGCCCGCGGGGAGTTCTGCACCACGGTCTTGACGGTGACGTTGGTTCCGGCGAACGCGTCCACGCGGCCCTGCACCACCGCGTCGAGTCCGGCGACCTGGTCGGGGAGGATCAGCAGATCCTTGATTCCCGCGTCCTTGGCGTAGTCGATTTCCGCGTACGCCTTGCCGCTCGCGAGTTTCAGTTTCTTGTCGACGATGTCCTGGTAGGTCTTGATGCCGTGCGGATTCCCCTTCTTCACGATGAAGGAGTCCAGCATGAGATAGTCGGGGTCCGAGAAGAGAACCTGTGCGCAGCGGTCGGCATTGATGTACATCCCCGCCGACACCACATCGAACTGCTGGGCCTTCAACCCGGGGATCAGCGCACCGAATTCCACCGGGATCGCCTTCACGTCGGCGACGCCGAGGCGCTTGAAGATGACCTTGGCGATCTCGGGGGCCTCGCCGGTGGCCTCGCCGTTCTTGTCCACGTAGCCGAACGGCGGCTCGCTCGCGATGCCGATCCTCGCCGTTCCGCTCTCGCGCAGGCGGCTGAGCAGATCACCGCCTTCCACTTCGCCTTCTCCCGGTGCGCGGCTGCAGCCCGCGGCACCGAGGGCGCCCACTGCTCCAAGGGAGGCGGCTCCCATGAGTAGTGAGCGACGTCGGATTTTTCTGCCTGTGTCGTGGTTGTTCCCCTGTGGTGGAGCCATGCGCCCGCAGCTACCCATCTTCGAAGATGGTATGCCGATCGTTTCCAGCCCTTGATGTGACTGCTGCCGGGGCTCCATGTGCGCGTCCGGTCACGGAGTGCGCAGGTTCTTCATCTGGAGCCTTCCCCTCCCCTTGCGACGGGAATTCGACGCGCCCGCCACTGCCGCGTGGAATGGCCTCCGGCGCCCGAAGTCGCGAATGCAGCGCGGGGTTCCGGTGTTGTGCCGCCGACGGGATTCGCGGAATTGCTCCCGTGCGGCGGCGGGTGCCTGCGCGTCCGCATGGCTCGTACGCGCCCGGCCCGGCGCACAAACGCCGCCGCACGCCTCGCGGCCCCGCGTCTCACGCGGTCCTCACGCGAGTGCTGTCCGAGGGGCGAGAGCAATCCGCGTACCGCTGATCTTTCAGGGCACCATGGGGCTGACGTTCACAAGAAGGAGGCACGATGGCCGACCGCTTCATCGAAGTGTCGTTGGAGAAGCGGGGGGTGAGCTGCACCGCCAAGCTGCTCGACGACCGCGCACCGATCACGTGTGAGGCCGTGTGGAACGCGCTGCCGCTGGGCGGTGACGTCTACCACGCGAAGTACGCGCGCAACGAGATCTACGCGCTGATCCCGCCCTTCGCTCCCGAGGAACCGCCCCTGGAGAATCCGACAATCACCCCCATTCCGGGCGACCTGTGCTATTTCACCTTCACCAACACCCAGTTGGGCACGGCGTCCTACGGGTACGAGGCCGCCGCCGAGCAGCAGGGCGCCCAGGCCGCGCACGCCACCCGCTCCACCGTCATCGACCTCGCCCTCTTCTACGAGCGCAACAACCTCCTCATCAACGGTGACGCCGGGTGGGTCCCCGGCATCGTGTGGGGAGCGGTCGTCGACGGCCTGGACGGGATGGCCGAGGCGTGCCAGGACCTGTGGCGCGCCGGCGCGCTCGGCGAGACCCTCAGCTTCCGGCGGGCCTGACGCCCGTGAGCGCGGGGGCCGGAACGGCCGCGGCCCCCGCCTCGTACAGGGCGTGCGACGCCCGCAGTACGAGGTCGTCCCGGTGGCGCGCGGCCACGAGCTGCACACCCATGGGCAGCCCGTCCCCGTCCACCCCGCAGGGGACCGAAGCCGCCGGCTGCTGCGTCATGTTGAACGGGTAGCTGAAGGGCGTCCAGCCCGTCCAGCGCTTCAGGCCCGAGCCCTCCGGCACCTCCAGGCCGGCCCCGAAGGCGGTGCCCGGTGTGGCCGGGGTCACCAGCAGGTCGTACGTCTCGTGGAAGCGGCCCATCTCCTTGCCCATGGCCATGCGCACATCGACGGCGGCGAGGTAGTCCAGGGCGCTGCGTGACGCGCCGTCCTCGCAGATCTCCCGCAGCCCCGGGTCCATCGCCTCGCGCTGCCCGGCGGTGAAGTACTGCGTCACGCGGGCGGCTCCGGCGAACCACAGCGTGTGGAACGCCTCGACCGGGTCCTCGAATCCCGGGTCGGCCTCCTCCACGACCGCGCCGAGCTCCTCCAGCCGCTCCACCGCGCGGCGCACGCCGGCGGCCACCGCGGGGGCGACGTCCACCCGGCCGCCGAAGTCCGGCGAGTAGGCCACACGAAGTCCGCGCACGCCGCCGAGCGACGCCTCACGGAAGCCGGCCGTCGGAGGCGCGAGCTGGGACCAGTCCCGGGAGTCGGGCCCGGTGATCACGTCCATCAGCAGCGCGGCGTCCGCCGCGTCCCGTGCCATGGGTCCGACGTGCGCGAGGGTGCCGAAGGCGCTGGCGGGATAGATCGGCACCCGCCCGTAGGTGGGCTTGAGCGCGAAGATTCCGCAGAAGGCCCCGGGGATGCGCACGGAGCCGCCCCCGTCGGTGCCCAGGGTCAGCGGACCCGCCCCGAGCGCCACCGCGGCCGAGCCTCCGCCACTGGAGCCGCCGGCCGTACGGGAGGTGTCGTAGGGGTTCCTGGTGATCCCGTGCCGGGGGCTGTCCGTGACGCCCTTCCAGCCGAACTCGGGAGTCGTGGTCTTGCCCAGGAAGACCGCGCCGCCCTCCCGCAGGCGTGCCACGGCAGGAGCGTCCTCCTCCCACGGGCCTTCCGTGGAGGAGGCCCACGAGCCCCGGAGGGTGGGGCCTCCTCGCTGCAGAAGGATGTCCTTGACGGTCACCGGCACCCCGTCCAGCGGGCCGCGCGGTTCACCGCGCCGCCACCGCTCCTGCGAACCCCGGGCCTGGTCGAGGGCCTCGTCGCCGTCGATGCGTACGAACGCGTTCACATGCGGCTGCACCTTCTCGGCCTGTTCGGTCACCGCACGTGCGGCCTCGACGGGGGAGAAGTCCCCGGCGGCGTATCCGGCGGCGAGCTGCGCTGCGGTGAGGCTGCTGAGATCCGACATGGCGGAGCCTTTCGAGTTGTGGCCGACGGTGTCGGTGGTCGGTCCGGGGAGTCTGTCCGTGTGCACACCCCGCCCCGGAGCCGGGGCTCCGGGGCGGGGAGGGGAGAGGGGTGTGAGAGGGGCCTCAGCCGGAGGGAACGTATCCGAGTCCCTTGTCGACCACGTTGAGCAGCGGCTCCCCCGCCTCCCAGCGGTCGAAGTTGTCCAGGAACTGCTCGGCGAGGTCGTCCCGCCAGCCGATCGTGTCCCCGCTCATGTGGGGTGAGACCAGCAGCCCCGGCACGTCCCACAGCTCGCTGTCCCCCTCCAGCGGCTCACGGGCGAAGACGTCGAGTGCCGCTCCCGCGATCCGCTGTTCCCTCAGTGCCCGCACCAGGTCCTCCTCGACCACGTGCTGACCGCGTCCGACGTTGATGAAGTGCGCGTCGGGCCTCATACGGTCGAAGGCCGCCGCGTCGAAAAGCCCGCGTGACTCCTCCGTCAGCGGCGCGACGCACACCACCCAGTCCGCGTGGCCCAGCAGGCCGCCCAGTGCGTCGTTGCCGTGGACCCGTCCGAAATCGGGGTCGCCGGCGCGCTCCGTGAGCCCGACGAGGTCCACGGTGACACCGAGTGCCATCAGTGTGCGGCCAATTGCCCGGCCGATTGGGCCGGAGCCGACCACAACCGCACGAGTGCCTCCGACTCTTTTTGTCTCTCGGTGCCGCCAGACCCGCTGTTGCTGCAATTCCCAGCTGCCCCGGAAATCCTTGGCCATGGCTAGGGTGAGTCCCGCCACGTATTCGGCAATGGGTTGGTCAAAGACCCCCCTCGCGTTGGTGATGACCGTCTCCGGCGAACCGGCCAGCTCCGGCAGCAGACGGTCGACCCCCGCGCTCGGTGTGTGGACCCAGCGCGGCCGCGGTCCCCCGCCCGGCCAGGCGTGCCGGACGGCATCCGACAGGAAGTCCCACACCAGCAGCACATCGGCGTGGGGCAGGTGCTCGGCCAGGTTTTTCCCGTCCGCGTGCACCACGCGCGCACGGCCGGCGAGCCGGTCGAGACGGGGCAGGGGGTCGGCGTCGAGCACAAGAAGACAGGTCTCGGTCATTGGCAGGAAACCACTTCGAAACGAGGGGGCGGTTGGCTGGTCGAGTTGGCCCGGCTCATCGGCGCGATGCCCGCTCAGATGGGAGGATTGACCACGGTAGGGAGCGCAAACTACCGTCGTCAATGAAGGCATCTGAACCGGCGTTCCGGCTAATGACCGGCTTTCATTTTCCAATCTGGCCGCAGGCCACCCCTCCGTTCTTTGGGGCTCAGCAATGGATGTCTCCTTCCTCGGCGGACCGCAGCCGCAACGCGGTGTCGGAATTGTCGCCCCGTTCGACTTCGCACTCGACCGTGAGCTGTGGCGCTGGGTGCCCGACGACGTGTCCCTGCACCTGACCCGCACCCCCTTCGTTCCCGTCGAGGTGAGTCTCGACCAGGCCCGCCTCGTCAGCGAACACCAGACGCTGCGCGAAGGTGTGCAAGCTCTGAGCGCCGTGGCCCCCGAAGTGGTGGCGTACGCGTGCACGTCCGGCAGCTTCGTCGGAGGCACCGCAGGTGAGCGGTCCATGACCGCCGCCATGCAGCAGGCAGGCGAGATCCCCTCGCTGACCACCTCGGGTGCCCTGCTGGCCGCGCTGCAGGAGATCGGCGCGCGCCGTGTGGCACTCGTCACCCCCTACACGAAGTCGGTCACCGACTCGCTGGAGGACTATCTCGGCGAGGCCGGCATCGCGGTCACCGGCCGCAGCTACCTCGGGCTGACCCGCGAGATCTGGCGCGTCCCCTACCGGGACGTCGTCGACATGGCGCGGGACGCCGTCGCGGACTCGCCGGACGCCCTCTTCATCAGCTGTACGAACCTGCCGACGTACGACGTCATCCCGCAGCTCGAAGCGGAGTTCCGGATGCCGGTCCTCTCCGCGAACCAGGTCACCGTCTGGGACGCGCTGCGCAGGATCGGCAAGGAAGCGGTCGGTTCCTACCAGGCGCTGATCGACCCGGTCGCACGCCGCGGCTGGGCGGCGATGCCCTCCGCGGTGGCCGAGCCCGTCGAGGCGCCCCGGCCCGTCGAGCCGGAGGCGGCGCTGGCGAGCGCGGGCGCCGAGAGCGGCGAGCCGCTGGAGGGGTACGAGCAGGGCCCCGCGTACACCGACGAGTGGGGCGGCAGTCAGCCCCCGGTGTGACGGACCCGCCGTGTGAGGCACGGCACCCCGCACGGCACCCCCGTGCCGCCGACAAGCAGCCGACAAGCAGCCGACAACAAGGGCGCCGGACGAAGAGTCCGGCGCCCGCCCGTGCCCGCACGCTCCCGCCTCCTCCTGTGCGACCCGCAGATACGGGCGGCGGTGCGCCACACTCAGCAAGGGCACACACCGCACATCGCTCGACCATTCACCACCATTCACCACCACTCACCCAGAAAGACCGGGAGGCGTTCAGATGGCACAGGCGGCAGCGCAGTCGCAGGCGGTGGGATTCCTCTACCCGGGCTTCTCGGCCGAGGACGACTACCCGCGGCTGGAGGGCATCCTCGCCGACGCCGGCACCGACGTCCGGCTGCCGCTGGTGCACACCGACATCGGCGAGGACGCCCACCGGGCGGACGCCCTGCTGGAGATGGGCTCGGCCAAGCGGCTCGCCGCCAAGGTCGAGGAGGCCAAGGAGTACGGCGTACAGGCCGTCGTGTGGGCCTGCACCAGCGCCAGCTTCGTCTTCGGCTGGGACGGTGCGCACGAGCAGGTGCGGGAGCTTTCCGCCACCGCGGGACTGCCCGCCTCCAGCACGTCCTTCGCCTTCGCCCACGCCGTACGGGAGCTGGGCGCGGAGCGCGTCGCCATCGCGGCGACCTACCCCGAGGACGTGGGCGAACTCTTCACCGGCTTCCTCAAGGCGGCCGGGAGCGAGGTCGTCTCGATGCGCGGCAGCGGCATCATCACCGCGGCGGAGGTCGGCACCTGGGGCAAGGAGGAGGTCTTGGCCCTCGCACGGGGCGGCGACCACCCCGAGGCCCAGGCCGTCCTGCTGCCCGACACGGCGCTGCACACCGCCGCCTGGATCGGGGACATCGAGGACGCGCTGGGCAAGCCCGTCCTCACCGCCAACCAGGTGACCGCATGGGAAGGGCTGCGCCTGCTGGAGCTGACGGTGCGCTGCCCCGCACTGGGGCAACTCTTCAGCTGAGCCCGCCCGCCGCGGGAAGAGAAGGGCGCCGCTCTCCGTTGACGACTGCCGGGGGTACCAGCAGTCGAGCGGAGAGGCGGCACCCGTGCAGGACGCAGGCGCCACAGGCAGCACCGGCAGCGACAACATCCGGGGCGAGGCGAAGGGCGAAGCGCCCGTGCCGCTGTCCGTCCTGGACCTGGCGAACGTCGGAGTGGGACACACCTCCGGCGACGCTCTGCGGGCCACCGTCGAGACCGCGCGTCTCGCCGAGCGGCGGGGCTTCACGCGCTACTGGATCGCCGAGCACCACTCGATGCCCGGTGTCGCCAGCTCGTCCCCGGCCGTGATCCTCGCCCACCTCGCCGCCCGCACCGAGAGCATCAGGCTCGGCTCGGGCGGCGTCATGCTGCCAAACCACGCGCCGCTGGTCATCGCCGAGCAGTTCGGCACGCTGGAGGCGTTCGCGCCCGGCCGTGTCGACCTGGGCCTGGGGCGTGCACCGGGCACCGACGGCGCGACGGCGGCGGCCCTGCGCCGTACGGACCGGCTCCAGGAGGGGGCGGACGAGTTTCCCCAGCAGCTCGCCGAGCTGATCCGCTTCCTCGACGACGGCTTTCCCGACGGGCACCGCTACTCCCGTATCCATGCCGTGCCCGGCCCGGTGCAGGGGGAGGTCTCCCGGCCGCCGGTGTGGCTGCTGGGCTCGTCCGGGTTCAGCGCCCAGCTCGCGGGCCGGCTGGGGCTCCCGTTCGCCTTCGCGCACCACTTCTCGGCAGCCAACACCCTTCCCGCCCTGGAGCTCTACCGGGAGACCTTCAGCCCCTCGGCGGTGCTGGAGGAGCCCTACGTCGTGATCGGTGCCGCCGCCCTGGCCGCGGAGGACGAACGGGAGGCGCATCGGCAGGTGCTCACAGGGGCCCTCGCCATGCTGCGTCTGCGCAAGGGCCGGCCCGGGCTCGTGCCCACCCCCGAGGAGGCGGAGGAGTACGCCTTCAGCGCAGTGGAGCGCGACTTCCTCGACGGCTGGCTGGGCAACGTCACCTACGGCACGCCCGACGCCGTGCGGGACGGTCTCGACGCCCTGGCCAAGCGCACCGGCGCCGATGAGCTGATGCTCACCGCCAACGTCCACACCCCCTCGGCCCGCGTCCGCTCCGTGGAACTCGTCGCCGACGCCTACGCCATGCCCTGAGCCGCCGCCCCGACCTGCCGCCCCGAGCTGCCGCCCCGAGCCGCCGCCCCCAGACGGTTCCCCGTGCTGCCGCCCCGTGCTCAGTGCAGCAGTGCCGAGATGCAGTGCGCCGGCATGGGCTTGGCGTAGTGCCAGCCCTGGCCGGTGTCGCATCCGATGCGTCTGAGGCGTTCCGCCTGGGACGGGCTTTCGACGCACTCGGCGGTGACGGTCAGACCGAGTTCGTGCGCGAGCTGCACCAGCGCGGTGACGATCGTCTCGTCAGCCGGATTGGGGTGCTGTGCCGCACGGAAGCCCCGAACGAATGAGCCGTCCAGCTTCAGCGCACGCACCGGAAGACGGCTGAGATAGGCGAGGTTGGAGTAGCCGGTCCCGAAGTCGTCGATGGCGATGCGCACTCCCATGTCGCTCAGCGCCTGGAGCGCCTGGAGGGGCCGCCCGGCCGAGCCCATGACCGCCGACTCGGTCAGCTCCAGCTGCAGCAGCCCGGACGGCAGCCCGGTCTCCTGCAGGACGCGGCGGACGTCCGCCACCAGATCCGAGTCCCACACCTGCCGTACGGCGACGTTCACGCTGACGTAGAGCGGCGGCCCGGGGTGGGCCAGCATCCAGCTCCTGGCCTGACGGCACGATTCTTCAAGCACCCAGCGGCCGAGCGGCACGATGGCGCCGTTCTCCTCGGCGAGTCCGATGAATCGGTTCGGGCCGAGCTTGCCCAGCTGCGGGTGGTGCCAGCGGACCAGGGCCTCGACGCCGCGCAGCGCGTCGTCGCCGAAGCCCACGATCGGCTGGTAGTCCAGTACGAACTCGCCCCGTTCGACGGCGCCGCGCAGGGCGGAGGAGAGGGCCTGACGGGTCATGCGGTGGGCGTTGCGCTCGGGGTCGAAGAGGGTCCAGCGCGCCTTTCCGTCGGCCTTCGCCCAGTACAGCGTGGTGTCGGCGGCCTGCATCAGCTCGGTGGGCCCCGTCCCCGCCGCCTCGCGTTCCACGACGCCGATGCTCGCGGAGACGGTCAGCCGCTGCCCGCCGAGGTCGAAGGGCTGCTCCAGCGCTCTGAGCGCCGACTGCGCGAGAGCGGTGAGCTGTTCCGTACCCGTCGAGCCGTCCACGAGCAGCGCGAACTCGTCGCCGCCGAGCCGGGCGGCCAGGTGTCGGTGACCGTTGCTCTCGGCGCAGTGGGTGAGCCGCTGCGCCACAGCGCCCAGCAACTCGTCGCCGACCCGGTGCCCGAGGGCGTCGTTGACGGCCTTGAAGCCGTCGAGGTCGAGGTAGCAGAGCCCGACGCGGCCCGTGGCGGTCTCGGAGAGCGCCGCCGCCAGCCGCTCGAAGAAGAGGGTGCGGTTGGGCAGCCGGGTCACCGGGTCGTGCATCTGCAGATGGCGCAGCCGCTCGCGCAGGTCGCGCTGTTCGCTGACGTCGGCGACCGACAGGAGGGCCTCACCGTCGTGTGCGGTGGGGATCAGGGTGATCTCCGCCCAGAGAGTGTGGCCGTCGGGGTTCTTCAGTCGCCTGGTGCAGCTGACGCGCTGTGCCTCGGAGGTGCCGGTGCCGCCGTCGGCGCCGCCCCGTGACGTGAGTGCGCCCGCGTGCGCGCCGGTGTGCGGCGCGGAGACGCGGCCGGAACCGCTCCGCAGCGTACTGCCGTCCAGGCCGAGTGCGGGCAGGTCCGTGACGGAGGTCGACACGAGTGATTCGGGCGCGGCGCCCAGCAGTGAGCCGAGTGCCTGATTCGCGCTCACCACCCGCCCGTCGCGGTCGATGATGGCCATGGCGAGCTTCGCGGCGTTGAACGCGGCCCGGAAGTCGTTCTCCCGCTTCCGCCCCCGCCACTCGACCCTGCCGGTCCGGCCGCCGCGTAGGCGACTACGTTCCGTGAGATTTTGCGGTGGAGTTCCGGTGGCATAGCCGGAGTCGTTGCCCGGTCCTTCGATGGGTCCGTTCACCAGTCGCTCCCGCCGGGGGGCTCGTCGCGTGCGAATCGTCCGGCCGTTCGGCCCGAGGCGATATGGGGCGATCCGCGCTGGAAATGTGCCGATCATAGAGGTTCAGGCGTGAGTGGAGCCAGCATCCACGGCGTCCCACCGGCTCGTTGGTACGCGTGGGGCGAAAGCTCGCGCACGAGTGTGACCGTTCCTGCAGAGGTGCGGGAACGAGTCTGATCGTGTACCGCTGCGCATCACACACGGTAGTCATATTGCCGCTCACGCGCATGGTCTAACGGAACAGGACTTCACAGACATTTCGGGCAAGGGTTGAAGGGTCCTTACTCCCGGCCCAATGAGGTCCACTCGTGGCGGATTCGCGGATGTACGACGGGTGGAGGGCGTTCTCCGTGCGCTGCGGATGGCGGCGCGCGGGAGCCGTCCTCACCGCCCTGGTCGCCTTCATAGGGATGGCGCTCTTCGCGGGCCCGGTCACCGCGGCAGCCATAGCCGCTCCCTGTGCCCTCCCGCGTACGGGCGCCCATCACTCCCTCGGCGTCGACAGCTGGGACACCGCCTACCCGAGGCCCCGGAACCGCATAGACGCCGCGATGGTCTTCCTCTCCTTCCCCGACTCCCGGCCGCAGGTCACCCCGCGCGAACTGGCCGCCGACCACTTCCCGGCCACCTCGGACTTCTTCTCCCGCGCCTCCTACGGGAAGTTCAAGCTCCACGTCCATCCGCTGCAGCGCTGGATCGAGATGCCCTCCAGGTCACGCTCGTACGGCATAGAGCGTGACTGGAGCACGCCCGAGCGCACCGAGTACCTGAGGGACGCCATCGCCGCCGCCGACCCGGAGCTCGACTTCGGCCGCTACGACCTCGTCTATCTGGTCGCCGATCCGGACGCCCGCGGCGTCGACTCGGACGCCACCAAGGTCGTCAACTTCGACGCCCCGATCGAGGTGGACGGCACCGAACTGCGCCGCCTCGTGACCGTCTTCGAGCAGAGCCCGCCCGACCGTCACGTCCTCGCCCACGAGACCGGTCACGTCTTCGACCTGCCGGACCTCTACCGGCGGCCTGCCTCGGGCACGGCCGACTGGGACACCCATGTGGGGGACTGGGATCTCATGGGAAGCCAGTTCGGCCTCGCCCCCGACATCTTCGCCTGGGAGAAGTGGAAGCTCGGCTGGCTCGGCAGGCGCAACGTGAGCTGCGTACCGTCGGACGCCGGGGCCACCTCGCACGCGCTGCGCCCGCTCGCCCGGGCCCCGCTGGGCGGTCCGCGCGACCGGCGGCTGGCGGTCGTGCGCACCGGACAGCACGAGGCGCTGGCGATAGAGGCCCGCGACTCCAGGGGCAACGACCGCGGGCTGTGCGCGGAGGGGGTGCTCATGTACTGGGTGCGCAGCGACCGTGCCTCCACCTACGGCCCGATCAAGGTCATCGACGGTCATCCCGGCACACACGCCTGCACCAACGGTTCGGTCTACCCCTCGCTGGCGGACGCTCCGCTGGGGGTGGGCGAGAGCTATACGACGGACCGCGGGGGCGGGGTGCGGGTGGAAGTCACCGGGAAGAGCGAGAAGGAAGGGTGGCGAGTGAGGGTCACCCGGAAGGACGGGGCGGTCTAGCAGCGCTGTGCCGGGAGGTTCACCGGCTCGTGACGCCCGGCAAACTTCCAGGCGGCAGGCGGCAGGCGGCAGGCGGCAGGGTTCGGACGTCCGCCCCGGCCGCAGGCGGCCGGGCGCGACGAAGGCCCCCTCGCTCGGCGAGAGGGCCTCCGGCTGTCTGTGCGCCGCCAGGGACTCGAACCCCGGACCCGCTGATTAAGAGTCAGCTGCTCTAACCAACTGAGCTAGCGGCGCTTGGTGACGTCGTAGACCTTAGCATCACGATCCGCTGTGCCGAAATTCGATTGTCCGGGACCGCCGGAGCTGCGACCTGCGCGTACGGACGCTCGGCGCCGCCCGTCACGGGCCGTTTGGAGGCAGGCGCGCAGCAGGGCGCCGGGGCCCGGCAGCCACGGGTCCCTGAGGTCCGGGCCGACGAGCCAGCGCGAGTGGCGGCCCGGAATCGTGAAGGGGGCGTTCCCTTCGCCGGTCCTGTGGACGTCCGGGGCCGGCGGGACGAGGGCGGGGACGGTCACACAGTCACCCGGGCCATGGCAGAGCAGCGGGGGTAACGTTTCGGCAAGATCGCCGTGCGGGCTTTCGCCGTCCTCGTCCCGATACTGCCGCCACTCCTCCCAGCGCAGCAGCGAGGAGAGCCGCCGGGCCGTGCCGGGAGCGGCGAAGATCAGGACGCGGCCCCGGTGCACGGCCACGGGACCGCTGCCGGGGCCCGTCGTCCATAAGCGGTCGAGAATCCGGCGTCCGGGGAGCGGCGCCGCGCTCACCACGTCGAACGCCCGGCCGCACGGCAGAACGCTGGGGGAGGCGGGCCGGTGCCGCCACAGCGCGCGCACGCTGTCGGGGAAGACGCTGGCGCCGGCGAGCCACGCGGCGCCGTCGGCGGTGACGCATGACGGGCCCGCGGCGGCCGGGGTGAGGCGCTGGGGCACGGGAGTGAACTCGAGAAGGCCGGGGTCGCCGGCGGGAAGGGTGGGCTCTGGGGTGGTGTGCCGCTGCCTGTCCATGAATACAGATGTACCGGAACCGGCGCCGCGAATGTAGCCCTCGGTGGGAAAACGGACAACAGCGGGTGATTTCGCGTATCTTACGCCCCGCGCATATGCCAGAACGACGCCCAGTGGCGGGTGCGAGGAGGGGCGAGCGTGCTGCGGAAGCGGGCCCGCGGGCCCGGTCCGCGCTTCCGCGACCCGCCGCTACTGCGGCCCGCGGTCCGCGAGCAGCTCCCGGCCGAACTCGATCATCTTCCGGGCATAGTCCTCGGCCCAGTCGCCCCGCTCCGCGACCGCCGCGTCCGAGAGCCGGTCGAAGCGCTTGGGGTCGGCCAGCTGAGCCGCGGCCATCGCCTGGAACTCCACCGCGCGGTCGGCGGCGGCACGGAAGGCCAGCGCGAGCTCGGTCGAGCGCTCCAGCAGCTCACGCGGATCGGTGATGGTGTCCAGGTCGAAGAACTGCTCGGAGTCCTCCTTGCTCTCCGAGGGCTCGAAGAGCAGGGGCGCGGGACGGCGGAACCGGGGTGCGTCTCCGCGCGGGTCCGGAGCCGAATGCGGCTCGGGCATGTGCCTACCTCCATCTGTAGCGGCCTCGCCCATTGTCCCGCTTCACGGGCGCTGTGTGCAGGACGGCGTACGGACGGCTCCCGGCACGCCCTCGGCGCACGGATTCACGGCTCACGGATACGCGGAATCAGGGGGCGAGGAAACGGTGTGCGCCGAGAGGTGGGAGAGAACGGCGTGGTTCGCCTCCCACCCGTCGGGGAACTTCACCGGAACTCCGAGCTGGACCGGCTCCGTACTGGGGTGGTCGTCGAGCAGTCCGGCGACGCCCGCGCGGCAGACCACGATGCACGCGTGCCGGTGGCGTGAGGCCAGCACGCACAGCCGTCCCGTCTCCAGGTGGAAGGCCGTCGCGTCCGGGCGTCCGGACAGCGGGTGGAGCACGACCGTGACGTCGAACTCCCGTCCCTGGAGGCGGTTCGCCGTGTCGACCGTGACGTCGGTGACGTCCACGGCGGCGGGCAGGGAGAGGCCGGCCAGGGCGGAGCGTACGGCTGCCGCCTGGTCCCGGTGGGCGGTGCCCACGGCGACGCGGTCGGCGGTGAGCGCTGCGGGTGCGGAGGTGCGTTCGTCCGTCGTGGAACCCTCGCGGGTGAGCAGCCGCTGAACGAGCCCTGCGACCGCGGCGACGGCTTCCGGATCGGCACGCGGGGTGATCCACTCGGGCAGCTCAAGCAGGCCCCAACCCGAGCGCGCTGCCTCGTCGATGACGCGGTCCGCCGGGGAACCGTCCGCGGGAGCCGCGAAGGTCAGGCCGCGTTCGCTGTGCCCGGTGCCGCTGCGGAAGGGGGTGAAGGGATAGAAGGCCGCCGACACCAGCGGCGCCGCCGAGGCGGGAAGCCGCCACGAGACGGGGAGGCGGTGCTGCGGGAGGCCGGGGTTGTGGGACAGCAGTGTGGTGACGGCGCTCGCTGACGGGTCGTGGGTCAGGCCTGCCCACTGTTCGGAGCCGACCTGGCTGAAGGGGTCGAGCTGGCCCGGGTCGCCCACGAACAGGGCCTGTTCGAAGAGGCCCGCGACGGAGAGCAGGGCGTCGGAGCGCATCTGGTACGCCTCGTCCACGATCGCGTGCGGCCACGGCGTCCGTGTACTCACCCATGCCCACTTGGCGGCGGTGGAGATGACGACCGGGAGCGTTTCGAGGTCCGCGATCCTGGCGGAGGTGACGATGCCGGAGTGGTCGTCGAGCGCCGGGTCGTAGGGGCGGGCCTCGCTGCTGTGCAGGCGACCCAGCGGGAGGGACGGATCTGCGGTGGCGAGCCGCACGGCGAGGTCGTCGACCTGTGCGTTGGTCTGCGCGATCACGATCAACGGACGCCCGGCGGCGGCGAGTTCGCGGGCGGCGCGGACGACGAGCGTCGACTTCCCCGCACCGGGGGGCGAGTCGACGACGACGCCCCGGTGCGGGCTGTGCAGTGTGTCGTGGAGGATCGCCTCCGTGGCCCGTGCCGCCGCCTCCCCGGGCGCGGCCGCCTCCCCGGGCGCGGCCTCGTCGCCGGGCGGGAGGGGCCCGCCTGACGGGTGGGAGCCGCGGTGGCGAGGGGGCGCGTTCACAGCAGGTCCTCACTGGTGACGGGGTCGGGAAGCTCAGCGGCGAGGGGCGCGGGCGGCTGCCCGGCGGGCTGCGTGGGCCGCTGGGACGGCAGTCCGGACAGGCCCTGCCCGGCGGACGTACCGGTCCCGGCGGAGGTACCGCTGCCGGCGGGGGCGACGGTAGCGGCGACGTTCCCGGCGGGGGCACCGGCCTCCGCGGGCGGGCCCCCGTGCGTCCAGGGCGTGTCGTCGGCGTCGGGCAGACCCGGGCCGCCTCGCGGGGCGTGCTCGAAGAGCGTCCAGCACAGCGGCTCGCCCGGCTCCGGCACGGTGGCGGGCGCCGGCTCCTTGCTCCGGCCCATGCCGCTCACGAGCCGTACGGTCACCAGCCCCGGCGCCAGGCCGTCCACGAACTCGGCGCTCTGAGCGGAGCCTTCGGGCATCTTCCGGTGCATCCGGCCTCCCTCCGCCAGCTGCGGACGGTCGCCGGTGCGCAGCGTGACGAGGGGGCGCGGCATCGGCCGTCTGCCGTCCGACCAGGCCATCCGCACCTCGACGACCTCACCGGTGAACGCCTCGCCCGCCAGGCGCCGTTCGGCCATCACCAGGGGATCGTCCAGGGCCTCCTGTGCCTCCAGGCGTGCCTGCGCCTGCTCGCGCACGGCGAGTTTGGAGGCGGCCGTGACCGCGTCGTCGCGGCGGGGCTGCGGCGGTTCGCCGGTGCGCACACGGTCGCGGTGACCGGTGTAGGACCAGCGGTCGCGCTTGAAGCGCTCGGCGACGTGCTCACCCTCCGGCAGCGTGCGCAGCAGGTCGACGCCGTGCCACATCGACTCCCACACGGGGCGGAGCTGCGAGGCGATCAGCTCGCGCACCTCTTCCTCGGCGCCCGGGACGTCCGCGTCGAAGCGGGCGACGGCGGGGGCCAGCAGCCTGTTGTCGAAGGCGGGGTCGGTGGCCGGGCCCGCGGGCGGGCAGAGCAGCCGGCCCGCCGCGTCACGTTCCGTCTCGGCGCGCAGCGCCGCCTCGGAGCCGGTCAGCCCCTCGGGCGGGTCGATCCACGCGAGCAGTGCGCCCAGGTGCTGGTCCTCCAGGGCGCTCTGGCCGGTGGCCCAGTGACGTGCCAGCAGGTCCGTCATCGACAGCAGCAGCGCGGAGCCGGGGACGCGGGCGCGCTCCCCGTAGTGCGTGAGCCAGCGCCCCAGCAGCGGCACGCGCGGCGGAGCCGGATACGGCGCGGTGGGCTCCTCCTCGGCGGTGCGCCGGAAGCGCATGGAGCGGCCCAGCAGCCGCACGAACTCGATGCCGGGAGCGTTCGGGACGAGCAACTGAGGCGCGTCCACGCACAGTTCGACCTGTACGGCGACCTTTTTCCCTGTCTGCGGGTCCGTCTCCTTGCGCTCCTCCCACTCGACGTCGTCCTGCGCGGCCTCCACGTGCGGCAGTACCGCGTCGGCGAGCCGGGCGAGGAAGGCGAAGCGCCGGTCGCGGTCGCGCGGCTGCGGCACGACGAGCAGTTCGGGCGTCTCGCGGCTGCTGCCCACCAGCGCGCCGAGCGGCGCACCGGTCTCGCCGGCGGTGGTCAACGGGACGAGGACCAGCGGACGTTCGGCCAGACGGCGGTGGCGCACAGTGGCCCTGGGCTGTGCCCGTCCGCTCTGGGCGGCCTCCATGCGGGCGAGGGCGGCCATCAGCGACACGGTGCCTCCCGGCCGTCGGACTTCGTGGTCAGCAAGCCGAACCGCCCAGTGCTTCGGCACGCAGCCGGGCCGCGCGCCGCAGCGCCGCCGCCGCCGGGTCCTCGGTGCCGGCCGGTTCCTCGCCGGGGTCGTGGCTTCCGGCTCCCGCCGCTGCCGTCAGAGCCGCCCCGATGGTCCGGAAGCCGCCGAGCTCGCCGCGCACGGAACGGCCCAGGGACTCCACGGCCCCCGTCTCGCGTGCCCGCGCGCGGCAGTGGAAGGCCAGTTCACAGCTGGAGAGGCACTCCGGCGCGTAGGCGGCCGGTACGGACTCGACCGCGGGGGTCAGTTCGCTCGCGGGGCGGGACGGGTCGAAGACGGTCTCCGCCGGGAGGGCCGCGGCGATCTCCTCGATCCGTGTGAGCCGGGCGAGTTGGCGGCGGGTGGTGGCGCGCTGCTTGCGGATGTCGACACCGTGGGCCGTGGGGAGGTTGGTGAAGTCCTTCGGGCAGACCAGCAGGGCCTGTTCGCGTACGGGGCCCGCGCAGCCCGACTCTTCCAGCGCGAGTGCGTAGACGGCCGCTTGACGGGCGGCGGCCCCCACCTTCGCCGCGTCGGCCGAACCGTCCAGTATCGGGAAGGACTTGATCTCGACGACCGTGCAACTGCCGTCCGGGTGAAGGGCGATCACGTCGGGCTCCAGATAGGCGGCCGAGCCCGCGACGTCCAGGGCGACCATCGGGTGGTACAGCAGGGTCCACACCCCCGCGGCACCTGCGCCCGCCTCTGCGCCTGCCTCTGCGCCGGCTCCCGCCGCCCCGGCGTCCGCAGCTGCGGTGTCCGCCGCGCCGGCCCGGCCGGGTGCCAGCGCGAGGCGTGTGCGCGCGGTGCGGCCCTCGGGCCCGTCGGCCCGCAGGTCGGGGACGGCGACCTGCTCCGGCTCGGGCGGTGTCTCGCCCGTGGACTCGCACAGCAGCCGGATCAGCTCGGCCCCGCCGTCCGCCTTGACCTTGGCCTCGAAGGAGTTGCCGCGAGCGAACGCGAACTGCGACTGGCCGAAGGGAGCGGGCGCGCCCAACGCCTGTGCCAGGGCGGCCTTGTCGACCCCCGCCCCGTCGAGCAGCGCACGCCGGTGACAGCCCGGGTTGGCGGCCAGCGCGGCCAGGGCACGCGCGTCCAGCGGACGCGGCTGGACGTCCGGGCCCCCGCGCAGCTCGGCCAGGCGACGGCGCAGGGACGCCGCACGGCCGGAGCCGGACGCGGTGCCGCTGCCGTGGGAGTGGGTCATCGGCGTTCGCCTCGCGGAAAGACTGCAGTACTCGCGGAAGTCTGGCATCCGGGACCGACAGGCGTTGCCCCGGAGTCGGTCCGGCGGGTTCGTCCGAGCGGGACGAGCGGGACGAGCGGCGCCGGCGGCCGCGCGCGTCCCGGAGGTCCTCCCCGGCGTCCGGGCGCGCACAGACGCCCCGCGCCCGCGCGCCCGCCGCGGTGTGCGACGGCAGCAGGGCAAAAATGGCGGACATGGACACACGGCTGCCGCGAACGCGCCCCGGGCGCGGTCCGGTGCACCGTCCCCGTCCCGACCGCCCTCCCTCCGACGGCTGAAGAGGTAACTCATGGCAGCGCGCATCCTGCTGGTCCGGCACGGGCAGACCGAGTGGTCGACGACCGGCGCGCACACGGGCCGGACCGACATCCCGCTTCTCGACGAAGGACGCAGCAGCGCCAGGCGTCTCGGTGAGCGTCTGCACAGCGCTCCCTGGAACGGACTGCCGGGAGCCGGTGTACGCACCAGCCCTCTCTCCCGCGCACGTGAGACGTGCGAACTGGCGGGCTTCGGCGACCGGGCGCAGGAGTGGGAGGAGCTGCGGGAGTGGGACTACGGCGCGTACGAGGGCCTGACCACCCGGCAGATCAGGGAGGACACCGGGACGGACTGGGTGATCTGGCGCGACGGCGTCGTGGACGGTGAGAGCATGAGCGCCATCGCCGCACGCGCCGACACGATCGTGGAACGCGTGCGCTCCTCGGACCGCGACGTGCTGGTCTTCGCGCACGGGCACGTGCTGCGCGTCCTCGGGGCGCGCTGGCTCGGGCGCGGGACGCCGTTCGGGAGCTGCCTCACCCTCTCGCCGGCGTCGCTGTCGGTGCTGGGCTGGGCGTACGGCGAACCCGCGATCGAACGCTGGAACGACACGGGGCATCTGGACTGACGGCCTCGCGCGCCCACCCCTGGTGTGCCGCCCCTGGCGCGCCGTCCCGGTGCGCCCACAGGTGGCGGACCGCCCGTGGGCCCCTCGCCCGCACACGCCTGCGACGGTCCGTGCGGGCTGCCGACTCCCCGCCCTGCAGGGCCAGTTCGCACAACGGGAGACGTCCGGGCGGCCCGTGCCGTCAGGCCGTGCGCGGACGGGGCACCATGCGGCCCCGGTCGGCCAGGAAGGCGTCGACACCCTCCTCGCCGGCGTACGGGCTCAGCTGCCGCGCCGTCGTCTCCAGCATGGCCCGGATGCGCGAGGACTGGACCGGGCCCAGCAGGGCCAGCGCGCGGCTGCCCGCCTCCGCCGCCTCCCCGGGTTGCTTCAGCGCGGCCAGGTCACAGGCCAACTCGGCTGTGAACAGCGCCCTGTTGCGTACGAAGTGGGGGTCCTGGAGCCGGACTGCCAGGCCCGCCCGGTCCGCCGCCCGCTCCCAGTCCCGCAGCGCGGACCAGCACTGCGCCTCCAGACCCGCGAGTTCGGCCTCGCCGAAGAAGCTCATCCACTCCGGGTCGGCGTCCGCCTCTCCGTGCTCGAAGAGCGTGTGCGCCCTGCTCAGCGACTGCCGGCACGCGGAGCGGTCTCCCAGGGCGGCCCAGCCGCCGGCCTCGCGCATGACGAGCAGCGACAACAGCCGTGCGGAGCCGAGGCGTCCGGCCGCCTGCTGCCCGGCCTGGGCGGCCCGTACGGCTTCGCGCGGGCGTCCGCCGTCACGTGCGAGGAAGGAGGCGTTGGAGAAGGCGTGCGCCTCCAGCGCGGAGTCGCCGGCGACACGGGCGGTGGCCAGCGCTTCGGCGTAGTGCGAGCGGGCGTCGTCGAAGCGCTCGGAGTCGTGGGCGAGCCAGCCCACCGAGATGGCGAGTTCACCGGCTCCGTGGTGCAGCCGTTCGGTGACGGACCGGCGGTGCGGGGTGCTTGTGTCAAGGAGTTCGTAGGCGGCGCGGAGGGAGGCGCCGGCGCGCTGGTAGAGGCTGTCGGCGCCGTGCCGGTCGTCCAGCAGGCGGATGCGCCGTACCGCCTCTTCGAGTGCTTCGGCCTCGGAGGCGCCGACGCGCCGTGGTGCGTGTGCGGACGGGATGTGCCCGCTCTCGGAAGCGGGTGCGCCTGCGGCCGGTGGTGCGGCGGCAAGTACGGCCGCCGGGCCGCTGATCATGAACGCGCGACGTAGCACGTCGCTCTCCTCGTGGATCTCGGGACAGTCTGAACAGATCGTGCAGGTGGGCGAGTCGGGGCAGACGAGGAATGCCGGGGGAAGGGTGGGACTGCCGTGACTGCTGTTGCCCGTGGGGCTGTTGTGGCCGAAGAGCGTACGGGATTCCGCTTGACGGTGCGTCAGGTACGGCGGCGGATTGTCACCCCCGTGCGCCTGTTGGAGGCGAGCCGCGTGGCCGCGGACGGTCTCGCGTGCGGCGAAGCCCATGTCGGTGAGCGTGTGGCCCGGGAACATGTGCAGAAATACCCGTTCATAGGCATAGTTGGGACAGCGGATCTCGCCGGCCTCGACCCGCCCGATGTAGCGCGCGTCGCACGCGACCTGTTCGCCGATCGCCCGTGCGGCGCGGCGTACGGCCGCGGCGAACTCGGCGGGCGACTGCGTGCCGCGCAGCCGCCGGAAGGCACTGTTGGGCACGCGTTGCGGGCCCCGTGACGCGGAAGGTGACGACGCCATGCCGGGACCGTACAGGCTGTGACAAGGTCAACACGCAGTGTTCGGCTGCAAAACGGATATCTCGCCCACGATCTGCCATGAAGTGCCATCCTTTGCGGCGCCCCGTGCCGTACCCCGTTGACGTCGTGTGCCGTTGAGCCCTGTATGACCACTGCGGAGGAGCTCGGAGGAGGGGTCCCCATGCTGGACACCGGCCCTGGACTGCGTACCGCCGGCGGCGGTGTGCCCTGTGACCTGGTGACTGTTCCCGCCCGTCAGGGACTGGAGGCCGTGGACATCCTGCGGCTGCGTGACGGGCTGGGCCCGGTGCTGCTGTGTGACGGCGCCGGCGACACGCTCGGATTTCTCGTACCCCCGGGCACCGCGGCCTGCTGGGACCTGCCGGGCAGCGCCTGCACCCAGACCCCCGGGCGTCCGCGCACCGTCGCGCAGGAACTGCCCGAGCCGGGCAGCGGCTGGCTGGTGCCGCCGGAGGGCGCGTTCGGGGTCGCCACGGACGCGTCGCTGCTGCGGGCGGCGCTGGGAGAGGCCGCCCGAACCATCGAGGCCGCCGACAACTGTCTGTGAGGAAACGGTTCCCGTCCGGGGCGCCGCCCCGGACGCCGCGGAGAGCGCTCGGCACTCGGCGACAATGGACCGTGTGGCGAAGGCGAGACAGCGGGGCTCCCGCAAGGACGAAGGCCGGGGACGCGGCGGCCGCGCCCGGGGCCGCCGGGAGCGGGAAGCGCGGGAAGTGCTCACCGCCGGCGTCTCGGCCGGGACGGCCAGCCTCCTGCCCGACCCGGACCGTGCGCGGGGCTGGACACTGCTGATCGGCGAAGCGCCCCAGTCCTACGTCGATCTCGACGAACCCGCTCATCTGGGCTTCGAGTACCAGCGCAGAATCGGCCATGTCATCGACGTCGCCGCGCCGCCGGGCAGGCCGCTGCGGGTCCTGCACCTGGGCGGCGGCGCGCTCTCCCTGCCCCGCTACGTGGCGGCCACCCGGCCGCGCTCGGAGCAGCAGGTCATCGAGCAGGACACGGAGTTGACCGGATGGGTGCGCGCCGTCCTGCCGCTGGAGCGCGGCTGGCGGATACGGGTACGCGGCGCGGACGCCCGCGCGGGGCTGTCCGGACTCCAACGGGAGTGGGCCGATCTCGTCATCGCCGACGTCTTCGGCGGCGCCCGTACGCCCGCGCATCTGACCAGCGTCGAATTCCTCCACGAGATACGGCGCGTGCTGCGCCCGGGAGGGCTGTACGCGGCGAACATCGCGGACGGGCCGGGGGCGTCCGGGCCGCCCGGCGGGCCAGGACTGCCCCCGCGGCGGCCCCTCGACCATCTGCGTTCCCAAGTCGCGACCGCACAGGCGGCGTTCGGCCGGACAGGGCTGGTCGCCGACCCCGCGGTACTGAGGGGTCGGCGCTTCGGCAACGCCATACTGCTGGCCACGGACGGGGAGTTGCCCGTCGCGGAGCTGACGCGGCGCGCGGCATCGGACCCGCACCCGGGGCGGATGGAGACGGGTGAACCGCTGACCGCCTTCGCCGGCGGCGCGCGACCGGTCACCGACGCGAACGCGCGTCCCTCGCCGCTGCCTCCCGGCGACGCCTTCCGCTGAACCCGGGACCCGTCAGCTGCGGGTGTGGTGAAGTGCCGCGCGGCCGGGGGGACTTCACTGCTGATACTGCGAGCGCGTGTACGTCTCGACGCGCGGCGGTCCGTCGTCCCAGCGGCAGAAGACCGAGGATTCGGTGCCCTCGTTGGAGAAGGTGACCCTGATCCAGGTCGAGTCCTTGTAGACCCTGGTGTCCCAGCCGTCCTCGGGGGTCGCCGACACCAGAGTGGCCGACGACTGCCCCATGTCGAAGACGGCACGGCCGCCGGTGATGCTGACCCCGCGCACCTCGCCGTCCGGTGCCTGACTGCTGGGCGGGTGGCTCTCGTCGGGCGGGTCCGGCCGTTCTTCGTCCGAAGAGGGCCTGGAATCAGGGGGGTTGGGCTTCTGCGTCTTGGACGGCGGGGGTGAGGTGCGCGAAGGGGAGGGCTCCGGGGGCTTCTTCGACGGGGACGGAGGGGGCTCGGAGGCCGACGCCCCGCCGGACAGGGGCAGTGTGCGAGGCGGGTCGTACTCGGTCCCGTTCAGGACCGTGTGAACCCCGAACCAGGACAGAGTCACCGCCGCGCTCGTGGCAAGTACCCACGCTGCCGCGTGCACGAGTGATCGTCCCATCCCGGCCACCATAGCGGCATCCCGCTCACCCGGATCGGAGTATGGCGTAACGTGCGCGCCATGGCTCGTGTGCTCGTGGTCGAGGATGATCAGTTCGTACGCTCCGCCCTCATCCGGCACCTCAGCGACGCCTCGCACGCGGTGCGCAGCGTCGGCACGGCCCTGGAGGCGCTGCGCGAGGTCGCGCAGGTGGGATTCGACGTCGTCATCCTCGACCTCGGCCTTCCCGACCTGGACGGCGGCGAGGCGCTGAAGATGCTGCGCGGCATCACGGACGTGCCGGTGATAGTCGCCACGGCCCGCGACGACGAGACCGAGATCGTGCGCCTTCTCAACGACGGCGCCGACGACTATCTGGTCAAGCCGTTCTCCGTGGAACATCTCTCGGCACGCATGGCCGCGGTGCTGCGCCGCTCGCGCGGTGCGTCCGCCTCGCCGGGTGCCGGAGCGGGCGAGTCCGCGGACAGGGTGCTGCGCGTGGGCGGGCTGGCCATCGATCCGCTGCGCAGGCAGGCGGAGTTGGACGGACGACTGCTGGACCTCACCCGCCGCGAGTTCGACCTGCTGGCCTTCCTCGCCGGACGGCCGGGTGTCGTCGTGGCACGCAAGGAGCTGCTGGCGGAGGTGTGGCAGCAGTCCTACGGCGACGACCAGACCATCGACGTCCATCTGTCCTGGCTGCGCCGCAAACTGGGCGAGACGGCCGCGCGGCCCCGGTTTCTGCACACGCTGCGCGGTGTGGGAGTGAAGCTCGAAGCGCCGGAGCAACCGCGGCCCTGAGAAAGGAAATACGGCATGAGATGGGCACTGGTGAAGGTGTGTCTCGCCGTGACCGCCATGGTCGTGATCGCTTTCGCCGTGCCTCTCGCGCTCGTCGTCAAGGAGACCGCACGGGACCGCGCCTTCTCCGACGCGGAGCGGCAGGCGGCGACGGTCGGGCCGGTGCTGGCGATCACCACGGATCGGCAGGAACTGGAGAAGGCCGTGGCCAGCACCGAGGCGGGCGGTGACGACCGTCTGGCCGTCCATGTGCCGTTCTCGCCGCGCACGCCCGGAGTCGCCGCGCAGGCAGGGGGGAGCCGGCAGGCCGCAGTCGAGGTGGGCCGGCAGCGGGCCACCGACGAACAGCTGGCGACCGCACGGAAGATGGGCCGCGCCTCCACCGTCACTGTGCCCGGCGGCTACACGCTGCTGCGGCCGACGGCAGTCGCGAGCGGGGAGTTCGCGGTGGTGGAGGTCTTCATCTCCGACGAGTCCGTCACCCACAACGTCACCACGTCCTGGATGGTCATCGCGGGTGTGGGCATCGCGCTGATCCTCGGCTCGGTGGTCGTCGCCGACCGTCTCGGCACCCTGATGGTGCGCCCCGCCGGGCGGCTGGCAGCCGCCGCGCACGCCCTGGGCGAGGGAAAACTCGGTGTGCGCGTGCCCGAGGACGGGCCGAGCGAACTGCGTTCGGCCGCGGCGGCGTTCAACGCCATGGCCGATCAGGTCGTCCAGCTTCTCGCCAACGAGCGGGAGTTCGTGGCCGACCTCTCGCACCGGCTGCGCACGCCGCTGACGGTGCTGCGGCTGAACGCCGCCTCGCTCGGGGACGGCGACGCCGCGGAACAGACCCGGGAGGCGGTCGCCAAGCTGGAGAGCGAGGTCGACCAGGTCATCAGCACCGCACGGGAACAGCGCGAGCAGCGCGCCCATCCGGCGGGCGGGCTCGAATCGGCCTGCGACGCGGCCGAGGTGATACGCGACCGGATGTCCTTCTGGTCGGCGCTCGCCGAGGACGAGGGCCGCGAGGCACGGCTGGCCGGCGTGGAGCATCCCGTGCGGGTGCCGGTCGCCCGCAGTGAACTGGCAGCCGCGCTCGACGCGATGCTCGGCAACGTCTTCCGGCACACCCCCCAGGGCACCGACTTCTCCGTCGACGTCCACCACGGCGGCCCGGCCAGCAACTCGGTGATCGTGCTCGTCTCCGACGCGGGCCCCGGCATCGCCGACCCGGACGCCGCCCTGCGCCGTGGTCACGGTGACGGGAGGCCCGGGTCCACGGGGCTGGGCCTGGACATCGTGCGCAGAGTGGCCGAGTCCACGGGCGGGGACGTGCGCGTCGGCCCTTCGGTGCTCGGAGGGACCGAGATACGGGTCTGGCTCACGCTGGACGGCGCCGAGGGCGGCGAACACCGGCGAACCCGCCGCCGCTCGCAGCGGAGGCTGAAGTATCCACGGCGCAGGGTGAAATGAATCATATGCGCGCGGTGCGCGGGTCTGCGCCCGCGGCACGGGCGGTACGGCAGGGAAGGGTGGTACGGGCGGTACGGGCCCCGGGATACGGCCGGGCAACCTTCCCTAACCGGACCCTTCCCTCTTCTTAAGTGCGTCCTAAGTCGCACCGCCGCCGCTGACTTCCGGGGGAATTCCCAGACCGTTGTCGCTAGCTTGGTGTACGTCCGAACTCACCTCCGGCACCGAACGAGGACAGGCAGGCGATGACGAACGACTCACCGGCACGCGGCTCGCGGCGAAAGCCCTCCGAGCCGAGGCGCGGCCTGGTGCTGGCCGGTGCCGTCGCGGCGGTCGCCGCCGTGGCGGGCACGGTGTTCGCGCTCGCGGGCGAGACGGTCCTCGGGGGAGGTTCGGGCGGCTCCGAGGCCGGCGGTGAGCAGCAGGACGACCGGGGCGACGGCGGCAAGAAGAAGGACAAGGACGAGGACAAGGGGAACGGCGGTGGTGAGAGCGAGGGCCCGCCGGCGGAGACGGTCTTCTCGCCCTACGTCGACACCATGCTCAATCCCCCCTACGACCTGGCAGGCAGCGCCGCGAAGACCGGCGTGAAGGAGTACAACCTCGCCTTCGTCTCCCCCGGGGGCGGCTGCACGCCCAAGTGGGGCGGCAGACAGGAACTGACCGACAACCCGGTCGCCCGGCAGGCGGACGAACTGCGCGCCGAGGGCGGCGACGTGCGGATCTCCTTCGGCGGCCAGAGCGGCAACGAACTGGCCCGCGTCTGCGGTTCGGTGGACAGGCTGACGAAGGCCTACGAAAAGGTCATCGACACCTACGACCTGACGAAGGCCGACTTCGACATCGAGGGGCCCGCGCTGAAGGACACCAAGGCCAACACCCTCCGCGCCCGGGCGATCGCCCGCCTCCAGCAGAAGCACGGCGACCTGGACGTCTCCTTCACCCTCCCGGCGCTCCCCTCGGGGCTGAACCGGGACGCCGTCGCGGTGCTGGAGAACGCAGAGAAGCACGGTGCGCGGGTGTCCGCCGTGAACATCATGGCCATGGACTACGGCACCTACTACGACGGCGACATGGGCGAGTACGCCGTCCAGGCCGCGACCGCCACCCAGAAGCAGGTCAAGCCCGCACTGGGCATCCGCGACGACGACGAGGCGTGGCGGACCGTGGCCGTCACGCCGATGATCGGTGTGAACGACGTCGAGGTGGAGGTCTTCAGGCCCGGCGACGCCGCCGAACTGAAGAAGTTCGCCGAGGAGAAGCAGCTGGCCTGGCTGTCGATGTGGTCGGCCACCCGGGACAAGGCGTGCCCGGACGGCGCACGGCGCGAGGCGCAGGCGACGTGTTCGAGCCTGAGGACGGGAACGGGGGAGTTCGCCAGAGTCTTCACCGGCTGAACGCCCCCGTGCCCGCACCCCGACAGGGTGGGGCGCAGCGCCTTCCCCCCACACCCGCTGCGTCCCACCCCTCTTCCCCCTCTTTCCCCCGGTCCCCCCGGCCCCCGGCCACTGACCCCCCACGGGAGACCGCGCGGACCCGGACGGACGCCCCGTGCGGCGCTGGACGGGTCCGCGCGGCGCCTCATGAGCCCGGCAGCCGGCCCGTGCGCGCCACCTGGGCGTACCAGTGGGCACTCGACTTGGGCGTACGGCGCTGGGTGGCGAAGTCGACGTGGACGATGCCGAATCGCTTGCTGTACCCGTAGGACCACTCGAAGTTGTCCAGCAGCGACCACAGGAAGTAGCCGCGCACGTCGGCACCCTGCTCCATCGCCCGGTGCACGGCGGCCAGATGGTCGCGCACGTAAGCGATGCGTTCCGGGTCGTGCACCCGGCCCTCGCCGTCCGGCTCGTCCGCGCAGGCGGCACCGTTCTCGGTGATGTAGAGCGGTACTCCGGGGGCCTCGCGGTGGAAGCGGAGCAGCAGGTCGCTCATGCCGCCGGGGTCGATGCTCCAGCCCATCTCGGTGAGTTCCCCGGGAGGCTGGTGGAAGGCGACACGGTCGGCACCGGGCCAGGGCGAGTGCTCGCTGGCGCCGTGGCCGTCACGGCGCTCCGCGGACTCCGCCTCGCCGACTGCCGAAACCACCGACGGCGTGTAGTAGTTGACGCACAGCCCGTCCAGGGGCTGGTGCGCGCACGCCAGATCGCCGTCCCGTACGAACGACCAGTCGGTGATCCGCGAAGTGTCGGCGATCAGGTCCTCGTCGTAGCGGCCGTGCAGCATGGGGCCGGTGAAGACCCGGGTGGCGAGAGCGTCGATGCGGCGGGCGGCGTCCTGGTCGGCGGGTGCGTCCGAACGGGCGCGTACAGCCGCGGGGTTGAGGCTGACGGAGATCTCGGCGTCCCCGGGGAGGGCGTCGCGCAGGGCGATGGAGGCGAGGCCGTGGGCGAGGTTGAGGTGGTGGGCGGCGCGCAGTGACGAGGCGGGCTCCGTGCGTCCCGGGGCGTGCACACCGGAGGCGTAGCCGAGGAAGGCGCTGCACCAGGGCTCGTTGAGCGTGGTCCACATCTTCACGCGGTCGCCGAGGGCGTCGGCCACGATGTGCGCGTACTCAGCGAAGCGGTGGGCGGTCTCCCGTTCGGGCCAGCCGCCGGCGTCCTCCAGCTCCTGGGGCAGGTCCCAGTGGTAGAGCGTGAGGAGGGGAGTGATGCCCGCCTCCAGCAGTTCGTCGGCGAGGGCGCGGTAGAAGTCCAGGCCGCGCTGGACGGCCGGGCCGCGTCCGGTGGGCTGGACGCGCGACCAGGACACGGAGAACCGGTAGGCGTCCAGGCCGAGTCCGGACATCAGCTCGACGTCGTCGCGGTAGCGGTGGAAGTGGTCGCAGGCCACATCCCCCGTCTCGCCGCGCTCGGTCCTGCCCGGGGTGTGGGAGAAGGTGTCCCAGATGGAGGGGGTGCGTCCGCCGTCCCGCGCGCCTCCCTCGATCTGGTACGCCGAGGTGGACGCGCCCCACATGAAGCCGGCGGGGAAGCGCACTTGGCTCGGATCGGCTTCCGTGTGCGGCGAGGGCGGCGCGGCGGACTGCGGTGACGACTGCGCCGCGGTGTCGGAGGACGTGGGGGACAAGGTCATGGAAGCGCTCCCATTCAAGACGTGGCGAAACGCGCGAGGTGCGCAGGGAAGGCGGACGGTCGGGACTCCGGGGCCGGTTCACACGGGCGCGCTCATCCCTTCACCGCGCCCTGCATGATGCCGCCGACGATCTGCTTGCCGAACAGCGCGAAGGCGATCAGCAGCGGCAGCGTGCCCAGGAACGCGCCCGCCATGATCACCGACTCGTCGGGGATGTAGCCGCGGCCGAGGCCAGTCAGCGCCACCTGCACGGTCGGGTTGTCCTGGGTCAGTGCGATGACCGGCCAGAAGAACTCGTTCCAGGCCATCACGAACGTCAGCATTCCCAGCACCGCCATCGCCGGCCGTGCGATCGGGAAGACGACGTGCCACACGACGCGCAGGCTGTGCGCCCCGTCCACCCGTGCGGCCTCGATCAGTTCGGTCGGCAGGGCGTTGAGCAGGTACTGCCGCATGAAGAAGACGCCGAAGGCGCTGACCATCATCGGCAGGATGACCGCCTGGAGCTGATTGGCCCACTCCAGCTTCGCGACGGCCATGTAGAGCGGCACGACGCTGAGTTGGGGCGGCACCATCATGGTGCCGATCACCAGCAGCAGCAGCGCGTTCCGCGCCCGGAAGCGGAGCTTGGCGAACGCGTAGCCCGCCAGGGTGGCGAAGAGGACCGTGCTGACCGCGACCGTGCCCGCGACGATCATCGTGTTGAACAGCGCCTTGCCCATGTTGGCGTCGTTCCACGCGGTGGCCATGTTCGACAGCAGGTTCCCGCCGAACCAGAACGGGGGCGGGGTCTCGGCCAGGCGCTGGTTGTTGCGGGAAGCGGCGATCGCCGTCCACACCAGCGGGAAGAGCGAACCGAGCGTGAAGAGCGCCAGGATGGTGTAGGCGAGGCGTCCCGCGTAGAGCTGCCTGCCCGCCCCGCCGGACCGCTTCTTCCCGCCGGCCTCGCCGGACGGGCCTCCGCCCGGCCCGCCCTTCTTCCCGGGGCCGGGCCCGGCGTCCCTCCCGTCCGCGGGAGGCGGCGTGTGGCGGTCGTCTGTCGCTGTTTGCAGCATGCCGGTCTCCCTCATCGGCTCTGGCTCTTCTGCAGCCGCCGGGCGATCAGCCAGTTGACCAGGCCGATCACCACCAGGATCAGGAACATCGTCCAGGCGATCGCGGAGGCCCGGCCGAGATGGAAGTTGAACCAGCCCTGCTCGTACAGGTACAGCCCGAGCGTCTGGTACTGGTGGGAGCTGCCGCCCGTGTGCGAACCGCCGAACAGCAGTGGCTCACCGAAGAGCTGGGTCGCCCCGATCGTGGAGACCACGACCGTGAAGAGGATCGTCGGACGCAGCGAGGGGATCGTCACGTGCACGAACTGCTGCCAGCGGGAGGCCCCGTCGAGCGCCGCCGACTCGTACAGGTCGTGCGGGACGGCCTGCATCGCGGCGAGGTAGATCAGCGTGTTGTAGCCCGTCCAGCGCCAGATCACGATCGTGGAGACCGCGATCTGCGACGTCCACGTGCCGTTCTCCCAGTCGACCCCGTCGAGACCGACCAGCCCCAGACCCCAGTTGATCATCCCGAAGTCGCGCCCGAAGAGCAGCGCGAAGACCAGCGTCGCCGCTGCCACGGACGTCGCGTACGGGGTGAGCATCATGACTCTGAAGAACATCGAGCCGCGAAGCTTGTAGTTGAGCAGATGCGCCAGGCCGAGCGCCATCGCCAGCTGCGGCACCGTCGAGATGATCCCGATGGTGAGGGTGTTGCGGAGGGCGTTCCAGAAGAACTCGTCCTCCAGCAGCCGGGAGAAGTTGTGCAGCCCGGCCCACTCCATGTGCGTCGGGTCGTGCAGCGAGACGTTGTGCAGCGACGCCCAGCCCGTGTAGAGCAGCGGGAAGAGGCCGAAGGCGGCGAAGAAGAGGAAGAACGGTGCGATGAAGGCGTACGGGCTCCACCGGGCGTCCCTGCGGTAGCGGCGGCTGCGGCGCTCGTCGGCGCGGCTGCCCCCGCTCCCTTTCACGGGACGCCCGGCTGCCCGCAGGCCGGGCCCTGGGTCAGTCCTCGACAGTGTCATCGATCTTCTTCACCGCGGAATTCCAGCCCTCCTCGGGCGACTTGCCCTGCTGCTCGACCTGGAGGATGCCGATGTTGCCGATGTGCTCCTGGATGGCCTGGTCCTTCGGGCCGAGCACGGCCGTCGGGATGCCCTTGGCGGCATCGGCGAAGATCTTGCCGATGGGCGCGTCGTCGAAGTACTCGTGCTCGGCGCTCTTGACCTCCGGGGCCGTCAGCGCCTTGCTCGAACTGGGGAAGCTGGCCTGCTTCTCGAAGAGCTTGGCCTGCTGTTCGGGCGCGGTCAGCCACTTGGCGAGCTCGACCGCCTGCTCCTTGTTCTTCGCGTGCTCCGGGACGGTCAGGAAGGAGCCGCCCCAGTTCGCCGGCTTGGGCGCGGCGGCCACGTCCCAGGCGTCGGCGCCCTTCTCGCCGGACTTCTCCTTGATGTAGCCGAGCATCCAGGGCGGGCAGATGACGGAGGCGAAGGTGCCGTTGGCGTACGCCTGGTCCCACGACTTGTCGAACTGCTTGAGCTTGCCCGTCATCTTGCTCTCGACGGCACGCATCGCCAGGTCCCAGGACTCGCTGACGGCCTTGCTCTTCTTGTAGATGAGCTCGCCGTCCTTGTTGTAGTTCTTGACGGCGTAGCTGGAGACGGAGCCGTTGTAGAGGCCGGCGGCGCTGTCGGTGAACGTGGTGTCCTCCGGCGCCGACTTCATGAACTCCTCGCCCGCGTCGACGTACTTGCCCCAGTCGCCCGCCCACAGTTCGCCGACCTTGTCGCGCTCCGTGGGCAGTCCGGCCTTCTCGAAGAGGTCCTTGCGGTAGCAGATGCCCATCGGCCCGATGTCCGTGCCGAGGCCGACGACCCTGCCGTTCTTCGCCTTGGCCTGGTTCCATTTCCAGGGAAGCCAGCCGGACTTGTCCACGCCGTCCGTCTTGGCCATGTCGACGAACTTCTCGGAGTGCAGACCGGCGACCTCGTTGATGTTGCCTACCTCGACGGCCTGGATGTCGCTCAGACCGCTGTTGGAGGTGAGGTGGTTGAGCAGGGCGGGGTAGTAGTCCTCGTTCCGCTCGGTGGAGTTCTCCTTGATTCTGATGTCCGGGTGGAGCTTCTCGTACTCGTCGTAGAGCCCCGCCTGCTTGTATCCGAAGACGCCGAAGACACCGACCGAGACGGTGGTCTTCCCGTCCTCACTGCTTCCGGACGCTGTGCCCCCGCTGTCCTCCGCGCAGCCTGCCAGCAGGCCCGCCGCGAGTACGGCCGTGAGGCCGGAGGCGACGAGGCGGTGGCGTCCGGGGCGGTGGCGCCGGAGGTGCTGCGGGTGGTGAAGCGGGGAAGTGTTCCTGCTGAAGTGCATGGCTTTGCCATCCCCTCCCGAACTTACGGGTTGTGTATGGAGCGGGTACCATGGGAGCGCTCCCATACTTGATGAGTTGAAGAGTCCACGAGACCCAGCGGGGTGTCAAGGCATCCGGCGTGAACGTCTCCCGCTTGACGTGTAGTTGAATGATCCCGGCGGGGCGTGAACCGGCCGGGACGCCGGTGGTGGCCCGTCCGGGCCGGCAGGGGAGGGGAGGCATCCATGACAGCAGTCCGCCGCGAACGCGGGCGCTCCGACGCCGGCTGCACGGGGCACGCGGGCAAACCCAGGCCCACTCTGGAGCAGGTCGCCGCCCGTGCGGGCGTCGGCAGAGGCACCGTCTCCCGGGTCATCAACGGCTCACCGCGGGTCAGTGACCGTACGCGCGCCGCGGTCGAGGCCGCCGTCGCCGAACTGGGCTACGTGCCCAACGGCGCCGCGCGTGCGCTCGCCGCCGGCAGCGCGGACGCCGTCGCGCTCGTCGTCCCCGAGACCGAGAACCGGCTGTTCGCGGAGCCCTACTTCTCCGGCATCCTGCGCGGCGTCAGCGCCGAATTCGCCGACAGCGAGATGCAGCTGCTCCTGACGCTCATCCGCGACCAGCACGAGCGGGACCGCTTCGTGCAGTACGCCGCGGCCCGCCGCGTCGACGGCGTGCTGCTGGTCTCCGTGCACGCGGACGACCCGCTGCCCGACCTCGTCCGGGAAGTCGGCATGCCGACGGTGCTCAACGGGCGGCGCAGCGGCGCGGAGACCGTCCCCTACGTCGACTCCGACAACGTCGGCGGCGCCCAGCTCGCCGTCGAGCACCTGATCGGACGGGGATGCCGCGCTGTCGCCACCATCACCGGTCCGCTCGACATGTACGTCGCGCAGTGCCGGCTGGAGGGCCACCGCCAGGCGCTGCGCGACGCCGGCCGGGACGAGGACGAACGCCTGGTGGTGCACGGCGACTTCACCGAGGACGGCGGCCGCCGTGCGATGCGCGAGCTGCTGCGCCGGGCCCCGCAGGTGGACGCCGTCTTCTGCGCGTCGGACGTGATGGCGTCCGGCGCGAGGCTGGCGCTTCGCGAGGCGGGCAGAACGGTGCCGGACGACGTGGCGCTCGTCGGGTTCGACGACTCGGCCGTGGCGCGGCACATGGACCCTCCGCTCACCACCGTCCGGCAGCCCATCGAGGAGATGGGACGCGCGATGGCCCGGACCCTGCTGGAACTGATGGCCCGCGAGCGGGAGTCGGCGTCCGGTGCCGTCGGCGGAGGCCGCGCGGGCGGCGGCTCCACGGGCGCGGCACAGGAACCGTCCCGGTTGGTGCTGCCCACGGAGCTGATCCGGCGCGGCTCCTCCTGAGCTCCGGCATACCCCGCGGCCGCGGGCAAGAGGAGTGCCGCGGGCGCCGGTTCGCAGCCCGCCCGGCGGGCGCCGCGCAGCAACACCCGCACCGAACCCCAGAGATTGACGGAAGGTGAGATGGTCACCCCTCCGGACAACTCCGGAGTGCGGAGGCACACCGGCTGCCCTTTGCTGCCAGGTATGACACCTGACACGTGGCGTGAGGCCGGCATCGCCCGGCGGATAGTGACCGGCGCGGTCGCGGCCGCCCTGTCCATATGCGGCTTCGCCGGATCGGCCCCGACGGCAGGAACCGGAGCCGGCACCGGGACCGGACCCGGCACGGAGCCCGGCCACATGGAGCCGGTGGCCGACAACATCGGCGGCTCCCGCAAGAACCTCCACCCGCAGAGCACCCCCGAGGCGGCCGGCTACGCGCGGCCCATCTCCGAAGCCGCCCGCGTCTCCGCGCGATGGGGCATCCCCGGCGGCTGGGCGGCGGGCCACCACACAGGCGTGGACTTCGCGGCCCCCACGGGCACGACCGTACGGTCCGTGGGCACCGGCACGGTGGAGCTCGCCGGTGAGGCGGGCTCGTACGGAAAGGCCGTCATCGTCCATATGAGGGACGGCACACACGTCCTCTTCGCACACCTGTCGAAGATCACGGTGCGGGTGGGGCGAGCCGTACGCGCGAACACCGTGCTGGGGGAGTCCGGGAACAGCGGGCGGTCGACAGGTCCGCATCTGCACTTCGAGGTACGCGCCGAGCGGGGTTACGGCACGGAGGTCGACCCCGTCACGTACCTGGCTCGGCACGGTGTCCGCATCGCCTAGGCACCCCGCGAGCCAGTAGGCCCCCACCGGAGAGGCGTCCCGGCGGGGGCCTTGCCATGGGCCGCGCGGCGGAGGCGTCAGCCGCGGGAGGCGCTGCGCGCCACCGTCGGCATCAGAGTGCCGATGACCACTCCGATCACGAGGTAGACGCCCGCCGTCCCGGCCTTCGCCTCCCAGCTCGCCTCGTAGGTGAAGGGCACCAGCATCATCGCCGCCGTTCCCAGCGCGATGATCCACGCCAGGAAGCGGCCCGGCTGCGGCGTCGCCAGCAGCAACAGCTGCACGACCGCCGTCGTCAGCAGGGCGGCCAGGGCGGCTCCCAGCGCGAGCTGCCCCGTGGAGGCGAGCGCCATCGTGCCCTGGCGTTCCGGCGCGAAGACGGCAATCTCCAGCACGCCGCGCACCAGCAGCATGGCCACGGCGGCGGCGAGCGCGGCCACCAGCGCCACGGCCACGCCGCCCGCCCACAGCCGCACGGCACTGAATCGGCGGATGCGTCCGGGCGGGCGCTCGTGGTCGAAGCCGTTGGCGTGCGGCTCCTGCGCCCGCGCCTCCGGGCCGCCGTACGGATCGGAGTACGGGTCGCCGTACGGGTCGGAGTACGGGTACTGCTTCGAGGGGCCGTAGCCGGTCACCGGCTCGAAGGGTTCGAAGGGCCCGTCCCCGCCGGAGGCGTCATGGGGACCGTAGGGGTCACCGGTGCCGTGGGGGCCGCGCCCGCCCCGCGGGCCGCCCCCGCCGCGCGGGTCCCCCGCGTCGTGCGGGTCGCGCGGGCCGTACGGATCGCGTGGACCTGCCATGTCGAGTCCTCTCCCTCAGCCTGACCGGCCGGCGGACCTGCCCGGCCTGCCCCGGCCCGCGGACCGGAGCCAACCTCCCCCCAGGCTCGGGGCACGTCACCCGGGCCGCATCCTCAGCGCGGGCGGCGTGGGGCCACCGCCGTCACAGTCGGTCTTCCGCGGCCGCCCGGACGACCCGGCGCCGGCCGGTGACCTTCGAGGCCGGGAGGCGTCCGGCCTTGGACGTGCCGCTCAGGGCGTCCCCGTCGACGGTCACGGAAAAGGCCAGGTGCAGGCGCATGGGCTCGGTGACGGCCTGGTTCCAGGTGAGCCGGTCGCCGTCGAGGGCGACGTCGCTGAGCGGGACTTCCTCCCCCGCCCCGTGGGCGGTCCCGGTCAGGACGCCGGCCTCCCGCCGGAGTTCGACCACGGCTTTGATCCTGCCGATGGGGGTGGAGACGGACAGGTCCCAGGTGCCTTCCACGGACATGCGCTGTTCTTCCTGACGTGCGTGCGGGACAGAGGTAATGAGTCAGAGGTACGGGGCGAGGGGTGTGCGGTCAGAGGCCGGCGGGCGCGGGGCCCTGATTGCGCCAGACGGTGCCGCGCCGTTCGTGGGCGAACAGTTCTTCGACGGCGTGAGCGATCCGGGGGCCCACCTCGCGCTCCAGCAGGTACAGGCCCAGGTCGAGTCCGGAGGTGACGCCGGCGCCGGTGACGAGACCGCCGTCGTCGACGATCCGGGCGTTCACCGCGTGGACTCCGGTGGCATCGAGCATGTCCAGACCCAGGTGGTGGCTGGTGGCGTGCCGGCCTTCCAGCAGGCCGGCCATGGCCAGGACGAGTGAGCCGCCGCACACCGCGCTGACCGTCACCTCCGGGTTGTCCATCGCCGCCTTCAGCAGCGCGGGCAGTTCGGTGGTCAGGGTGCGGCCCAGCACCACGGGGATGAATTCGTCCTGCTGCCACGGTCCCGCCCCCGCGTCATGCTCGGGGACCTCGCCGGGCTCCCCGACGCGGCCCGAGGCGCCGGGAACCAGAGCAAGGCCCGCACGGCCCGGGTCGAAGGTGCCGGTGGCACGCAGCACCAGACCCCCGGTGCCGCTGACCACCTCGCGCGGCCCCTCTGCGGAGACCAGTTCCACGCTCACCGTGCCGCCGGAGGCCGTGCCGCCGGCGTACAGCACCTCGTAGGGCGCGATGACATCGAGCGGATCGAAGCCGTCGAACAGGATGATCTGGGCGTGCATGGGGGTTCCTCCGGGGTCGGCAGGTCCGGTCCGTGCCGGGTCGCTCCGACGCTAACCGGCTGCCGGCCCCCGTCCCAGTGGCAGTAGTGACACCTTTCAACGGAATACCGCCACAGCCCGTGGCAAAGCTCTGAACTGGTCGAAGCAGGGATCACACGGTGCCGAGACCATGTCGGACCCCCGGTGAAGGGGTATCTTCCAGCCATGCACACCGTCGCCGTCCTCGCCCTGGACCGGGTGGTCCCGTTCGATCTGTCCACCCCGATCGAGGTCTTCACCCGCGCCCGTCTCCCGGACGGCCGCCCCGGCTACCGGATCCGCGTGTGCGGGGAGACCCCGGAAGTCGACGCGGGTGCCTTCACCCTGCGCGCACCCTGGGGGCCGGACGGGCTCAGGGGAGCGGACACGATCATCGTTCCCGGTACGACCGCTCCCACGGCGCCGCTCGCCCCCGCCGTCCGTGACGCGCTGCGAGCGGCCGCCGCGGACGGCACGCGCATCGCCTCCATCTGCTCGGGCACCTTCCCCCTGGCCGCCACCGGGCTGCTCGACGGCCTGCGTGCCACCACCCACTGGATCGCGGCCGATCTCCTTGCCGCCGCCCACCCGGACATCGAGGTCGACCCGGACGTTCTGTACGTCGACAACGGCCAGTTGCTCACCTCCGCCGGCGCGGCAGCCGGTCTCGACCTCTGCCTGCACATGATCCGCCGCGACTACGGCTCGGCCGTCGCCGCCGACGCCGCCCGGCTGTCCGTCATGCCCCTGGAACGCGAGGGCGGACAAGCGCAGTTCATCGTCCACGACCACGCGCCCACTCCGCAGGGCTCCGCCCTCGAACCCCTGCTCGCCTGGCTGCAGGACAACCTGGGCTCCGGCCTCACCCTCGCCGACATCGCCGCCCACGCCGGAACCAGCACCCGGACCCTGATACGCCGCTTCCGCGAACAGACCGGAACCACCCCGCTCCAGTGGCTCCACCGCGCCCGCATCCGCCAGGCCCAGCACCTCCTGGAGACCACACACCTCTCCGTCGAACGCATCGGCGCCCGGGTCGGCTTCGGCTCACCCACCGCCTTCCGCGACCGCTTCAAGAGGACCACCGGCGTCAGCCCCCACACCTACCGCCGTACCTTCAGCTGACACCGCAAGAGGCCCACGACGAGCCGAAGAGATCGCGGCACACGACGACCTGCCGTCAGGCTCCGGGCCGGGTGCAGCACGCGGCGAGGCCCCCACCCGGTCCATCGGGTGAGGGCCTCGGCCTTCAAGGGTGAATGACGGGACTTGAACCCGCGACATCCTGGACCACAACCAGGTGCTCTACCGCCTGAGCTACATCCACCACGACGGGCGCGCTCTTCCGAGCGGCCGAGAAAGAGTGTACAGCCTCGGCCGGGGTGCTTGCTCACCTGTTCTCCGGGGACGGGGCCGCCCGGCGCCGTCAGGGCGAGGGCGGGACCACGTGCTTGGCCGCGATCTTCTTCGCCGTCTCGGAGTCGGGGCCGGGCGCGGGGACCAGGACCGCCTCGCGGTAGTAGCGCAGTTCCGCGATGGACTCGCGGATGTCCGCCAGGGCGCGGTGGTTGCCGTTCTTCGGCGGGCTGTTGAAGTAGGCGCGCGGATACCAGCGGCGGGCGAGCTCCTTGATCGAGGAGACGTCCACGATGCGGTAGTGCAGGTATGCCTCCAGGTCCGCCATGTCCCGGGCGAGGAAGCCCCGGTCGGTGCTGACCGAGTTGCCGCAGAGCGGGGCACGGCCCGCCTCCGGCGCGTACTTCCGCACGTAGTCCAGGACCTGCTGCTCGGCGTCGGCCAGCGTCGTGCCGTCGTCGAGTTCGTCCAGCAGGCCCGAAGCGGTGTGCATCTCCCGCACCACCTCCGGCATGGACGTCAGGGACGCTGCCGGAGGGCGGATCACGACATCCACGCCTTCGCCGAGTACGTTCAGCTCAGAGTCGGTGACCAGGGCGGCCACTTCGACGAGCGCGTCGTCGGACAGCGAGAGGCCGGTCATCTCGCAGTCGATCCACACCATGCGGTCATTCATGCGCTTCACCCTACGTCGACACTCTCAGCCGCGGCCTCGCTGCCCGGGAACCCTGGCCGTCCAGGCGTCCGATTCCGGCTTTCCCTGCTCCGCCGTCTCCGGGCGGTGGTCACGGTGTGCGCGGGCGCCGTCCCTGATCTCGCGCGGAGGGTACGGGCCCGGTGCGGGCACGATGCCGTGGTCGGTGCCGCCCGCCGCCGGTCCGGCGATACCCGTGCCGCCCGTGACGGTGCCGCCGACCGGTCCCGCGCCGCCGGCTCCCGGGTCTTCCGGGCGCGCCTCGTGGCCGTGCCCGTTCCCGTGCCCGTTCCCGTGTCCGTGTGCGTGCCCGGCTCCTTCCGCGCTGTCCGGGCGGCGGATCCGGTAGGCGGCCCGGTAGGCCGCCGGAGAGGCGCCGAGTTGGCGCCTGAAGTGACCGCGCAGCGCGACCGGCGAGCGGAAGCCGCAGCGTCCGGCGACCTCGTCGACCGAGTAGTCGGAGGTCTCCAGCAGCCGCTGTGCCTGCAGCACCCGCTGGGTGATCAGCCACTGCAGGGGGGCGCTGCCCGTCAGGGAGCGGAACCGCCGGTCGAAGGTCCGGCGTGACATGTACGCACGTGCGGCCAGGGTCTCCACGTCGAACTGTTCGTGCAGGTGCTCCAGGGCCCACGCCACGACCTCGGCGAGCGGGTCCGCACCGATCTCCTCGGGTAAGGAGCGGTCCAGGTGTCGTGGGTGCCCCCCGGTCTCCGCGTTGCTGCCGCGGCGCGGCGGTACGACGAGGCGGCGGGCGAGGGCGCCTGCCGCCTCCGCGCCGTGGTCGTTGCGCACGACGTGCAGGCAGAGGTCGATGCCCGCGGCGGTGCCTGCGGAGGTGAGGATGTCGCCGTCGTCGACGAAGAGTTCACGCGGGTCGACGTGGACGGACGGGTAGCGTTTGGCGAGCGTGGGCGCGTACATCCAGTGGGTCGTCGCGGGGCGTCCGTCCAGCAGTCCGGCGGCGGCCAGTACGAACGCTCCGGTGCACAGCCCGACGAGGCGTGCCCCTTCCTCGTGCGCGCGGCGCAGGCCCTCCAGGGCGGCGGCGGGCGGCGGCTGGGTGATGGAGCGCCAGGCCGGGACGACGACGGTGCCGGCACGGGAGAGCGCGTCGAGCCCGTAGGGGGCGCTCAGTTGCAGGCCGCCGGTGGTGCGCAGCGGCCCGTCCTCTCCGGCGCACACCAGCAGCCGGTAGCGGGGGACCCCGGCGTCCTGGCGGTCGATGCCGAACACGGAGAGCGGTATGGAGCTCTCGAAGATGGGTCCGCCGCTGAAGAGCAGTACCGCCACGATCTCGCGGCGCCGCCGTGCGGCCAGCTTGCGGGTCGCCGGGCCGTTCGTCGAGTCCTGATGGCTCTTTGGAACGCTCACCGGAAGTCAGCCCCCCTCAATCGTCGCGTCCTCTCGGTCCTGCACTTTTCCCCCGCGGCGATAGCCAAGATCGAATCTACTGTGTCGGACGAGGTCGCCGGGACAAGTTCAGCACCCGGCGCTATGTCGACAAGGCAACTTGGCGTGAAGCAATCGATCACTAAGCGTTCCATTCGGTGATGCCACTGGGTAGTGCGCATGCCGTCTCTGCCCCGCCGCCGTATGACCCACACGTGCCCGTCGGTCCTTTCCGTGCAGGTGGAGAGGGGTGGTGAAGTTGCGGCGTCAACAGCCAAGAGGGGTGGCAAAGTTGGCTGAAAAACGCGGGGGTCGCACATGGGATTCGGACACCCCTCGACCATGCGCCCCTGTCACCTGCCGTGCGCCGGTGTGACCCCGGCCGCTACGACTGCCCGGGGTGACCGGTGTGGCGGCCGCCGCGGTGCAGGCCACTGCCCGTGCGGCTGTGCCGGCCGCGGTGCGGCCCGGGCCGTTCGGAGGCGATCCGCGCGTAGGCCTGCTGGAGACAGGCGCGCTCCGACCGGCGCAACAGAGTACGGCACGCGGCGGTGACCGCGGCGAGCCCAACTGCCGTGACGAGCACGCCTCCTGGAGGGGACCCGCAGGTCAAAAGGGTCAAGGGGGCCAGTACACAGCTGAATGCGCCCCAACGGACGATCTCGGCCCCTGCCGCGGAGGCGCGCGCGGCGGCGTCGGCGCCGGGTTCCGCTTCGTCGTCCGGGTCGGCGCCGGTGGCCGGATCCATACGGCTGTCGAGGAGAAGTGGGGTGCCGGGCGGACGCCGGCGGCCTCCGCCCGTTCCATGGGTGAGTGTGGACACGCTCTGCTAACGCCGCCCGCGACCGGTGGTCACCCGAAGTGTCCGCACGGGCACGTTGGGTGGATGTCGCGGGCCGCGGTGGCAGGAGATGCGGTGAGGCGCGGTAAGGGGCGTGGCGCGACGTTGCGTGATGTCTCTCGCTCAGGCATGCTCCGGGGTCAGCCCGCGAGGGCCCGGGCGCCTCCCGGTGGCCTGGGCAAGGGGGGTGTCTGGTCGTACCCTTGCGGGTAGAAGAGGCGCCAGAGGCCCCGGCAGGTCCCTTGTGGGCCGCCGGCTCCCGGGCGCGGACCCTTCAGCTCTTCCCAGTCCGTACGGAAGCCCACCATCAACCGCCGCTCCCTCCGCACAGAGGACTCCCTTCGCCGAGACACCGATGGCCGGACACGAGATCCCCGAACCCGCGGACCGCAAGCAGGTCGCAGACCCGAGTGCGACTTCTGAGGCGGCGGAAGAAGCGCGCCACTCGTGCGACCCCGCGTTCAGGCACGGCGTCGTGGTGGGCTTCGACGGCTCCATGTCGAGTGAGCGCGCCCTCGCGTACGCGATCGGCATGGCCTACCGCTCGGGCTCGGGCCTGATCATCGTCCATGTGGCGAACCGGCTGCCGACGACGGTGTGGGCGGGGTGCGAGCCGCCGGTCTTCGTGGACGTGCCCGACCACCGCACCGAGGTGCTGGGCCTCGAACTCGCCTGTGCGGAACACCTCGCCGAAGTGCCCTGGATACTCGTCGAGCGCGGTGGCGACATCTGCCACGAACTGGAAGAGGTCGGGCACGAGTACGAGGCGGACGCCATCGTCGTCGGCTCGACGCACGGGCTGGCGGGGCGGATCTTCGGCTCGGTGGCGGGCCGTCTCGCGCGGCGGGCCGAGCGTCCCGTCGTGGTGATCCCGTGACGCCGCGACGCTTTCTCCGGCCCCAAATGCCCTTTGTGAGCCGCGAGTTCGCAGTTGTCCAACGCTAAATCTTCGCACTCCGACAGGTGGATTGTGCGCTTGTGAGGGGCATATAGGTGGCACGGGACGTCCGGACTGGACGGCGTGCCGCCGCGCGGGAGGTGACGGTCCCGTGGGACGGCACCCTGCCGGCGTTATGGGCGACGCCGGTACAGGGGAGGCGGAATCCCGCGTGGTTGGTGGCCCGCGCGGGATTCCGCTCACCGGCTCAGGAGGCCGGGCGCCCAACGGACGGACATCCGCCAACGGGCGGACATCCGCCAACGGGCGGAGATCCGGAGGCCGGTGGGGAGGCCCGTGGCCTCACGGACGGAGCGGGCTCACTCGACCGTGACGGACTTCGCCAGGTTCCGCGGCTTGTCGATGTCACGGCCCAGAGCCAAAGCCGTGTGGTACGCCAGCAGTTGCAGCGGAATGCCCATCAGCACCGGGTCGAGTTCGACCTCGTTGCGCGGTACCACGATCGTGTGGTCGGCCTTCTCCTGCTCCTGGTGGGCGACGGCGAGGATCTTGCCGCTGCGGGCCTTGATCTCCTCCAGCGTCGCCCTGTTCTTGTCCAGGAGTTCGTCGTCGGGGAGGATCGCGACCGTCGGCACGGCGGGCTCGATCAGCGCGAGGGGGCCGTGCTTGAGCTCGGAGGCGGGATAGGCCTCGGCGTGGATGTAGGAGACCTCCTTGAGCTTGAGCGAGGCTTCACGTGCCACGGGGTAGCCCCGGACCCGGCCGACGAACATCATGCTCTTCGCCTCCGCGTAGTCCGCCGCGAGCTTCTTGATCTCGTCCTCGGCGCCCATGATCTCCTCGATCTGCGCGGGCAGCCGCCGCAGGCCCTGGATGATCCGTTTGCCGTCGGCGACGGACAGATCGCGGATGCGGCCGAGGTGCAGGGCGAGCAGGGCGAAGGCAACCGCCGTGTTGGTGAAGCACTTGGTGGACACGACGCACACCTCCGGCCCCGCGTGCACGTACACGCCGCCGTCCGTCTCACGCGCGATGGCGGAACCGACGACGTTCACCACGCCCAGCACACGCGCGCCCTTGCGCTTGAGCTCCTGCACCGCGGCGAGGGTGTCGTAGGTCTCGCCGGACTGACTGACCGCGATGTAGAGGGTGTCGGGGTCGACGACCGCGTTGCGGTAGCGGAACTCGCTGGCCGGCTCCGCGTCCGCGGGGACGCGCGCCAGCTCCTCGATCATCTGCGCGCCGATCATGCCCGCGTGGTACGCCGAGCCGCAGCCGAGGATCTTCACCCGGCGCATGCTGCGTGCCTCGCGGGCGTCGAGGTTGAGCCCGCCCAGGTGGACGGTCGCGAAGCGCTCGTCGATACGGCCGCGCAGCACCCGGTCGACCGCGTCGCCCTGCTCGGCGATCTCCTTGTGCATGTAGGTGTCGTGACCGCCCATGTCGTAGGACTCGGCGGCCCACTCCACGGTCTCGGGCGAGGTCGAGGTGCGCGAGCCCTCCGTGGTGTACGTGCGGTAGTCGTCGGCCTTGATCGTGGCCATCTCGCCGTCGTCCAGGGTGACGACCTGGCGTGTGTGGGAGACGAGCGCGGCGACGTCGGAGGCGACGAACATCTCGTGCTCGCCGATGCCGAGCACGACCGGCGAGCCGTTGCGGGCCACGACGATGCGGTCGGGGAAGTCGGCGTGCAGCACGGCGATCCCGTATGTGCCCTCGACCAGCCGCAGTGCCTCCTGGACCTTGGTCTCCAGTCGCTCGGCCTGCGCGCGGGCGATCAGGTGCGTGAGGACCTCGGTGTCGGTCTCGGAGGTGAAGGTGACGCCGTCGGCGGTGAGTTTGGCACGCAGCTCGGAGGCGTTGTCGATGATGCCGTTGTGGACGACAGCGACCTTCTCGTCGGGGTCGACGTGCGGGTGGGCGTTGACGTCGTTGGGGGCGCCGTGGGTGGCCCAGCGGGTGTGCGCGATGCCGGTGGTGCCGGCGAACCGTGCGGGGACGCGCTCCTCCAGGTCGCGGACGCGGCCCTTGGTCTTGGCGGTCTTCAGTCCCGCGTTCCTGCCCGTGCCGCTGCTGTGGATGGCGATGCCCGCGGAGTCGTACCCCCGGTACTCCAGCCGCTGCAGGCCCTCGAGCAGGAGCGGGGCAACGTCACGCTGGCCGATGTATCCCACGATTCCGCACATACTGGCTGTCGCCTCTCCTCGTCCGTGTCCACTCGCTGGTGGTCGTCGTGCTGTCGTGTGCCCGAAGCCGCCGCGCTCCGGCCCGGCGGCCGGTTCGCCTGTCGTCGCCCGCAGTCGGCGCCGTGCCCCGTCAGGGGCGTCATCCGTAGACGATGCGGCGGAGCTGCCGCAGTGAGAGATCAGGGGGTGCCACCGCGCGGCGCGGCAGCTCGGACGAGATCCGGCTGAAGATCTCCGGGTTGGTCAGCCCCCTGGACTGCAGCTCGCGGTGGCGGCGGCGTACGTAATCCTCGGTCGACTCGTCGAAATACGCCAGAACGTCCTGGACGATCCGGACCGCCTCGCCGCGCTGCAGCGGCGTCGTGCGGATCAGGTGATCGACGAGGTCGTCGTGGACCGGCGTACGGACTTCGAGCACACCCCTGATATTGGAGGGTCGGTCGAGGGAACGCAACAAATCTGCCCGGTTTCGGGCAAGCGTGTCGGTGTATTGCGGAGAGTCATCGAATGGTCGCCCAGGGTGGCCGCACGGGGGCAGCTCCGGAGCGTCGGACGGACCGGCCCTGACCCGGCCCGGTTCCGGATGCGGCCTCCTGCTCCGCGGCCGAGCGCCCCGGGAGAAATGGTCTACACCTTGACCGCTCCCGGGGGGCGCGATACGAGTGTGACCGTTCGGTCGCACCACGCACATGCCACGGCGCACGCAGCCGCCCCTGCGCGCGCCCCCATGGACGAAGCCCATCGAAGGGATCGCTCGTGAGACGAATCCGGCCGCTGCTGCTCTGCGCCGCCCTCCTCGCCACCACCCTGCCCGGCTCCGCAGCCGCCGCTGCCGCGCAGCCGGTGCCCTCCGGGGCCGCGTCCGGCGCGGGGGAACGCGGGACCAGGCCCCTCGAACAGGTGATTCCGGCACCCGAGTCCGTACAGCCGGGAGGCCGGCCCTTCACCATCGGCGAGCGGACCGTGATCCGCGTGACCGGCTCCTCCGGCGAGGCCCGGCACGTCGCCGGCCAGCTCGCGGCGCTGTTGCGCCCCTCCACCGGCTACCGGCTCCCCGTGACCACCGAGCCCGGCAGGGACGGCATCCAACTGCGGCTGGAGCGCGGAAGCGAGGCCAAGAGCCGCCTCGGCGCCGAGGGTTACCGGCTGAAGGTCTCCGAGCGGGCTGCCGTCATCAGCGCCCCCACCGGCACGGGACTCTTCCACGGCACCCAGACCCTCCGTCAGCTCCTGCCCGCGCAGGTCGAGTCGCGCACCGAACAGCCCGGACCGTGGCGCGTCGCGGGCGGCACCATCACCGACAGGCCGCGCTACGCCTACCGCGGCGCGATGCTCGACGTCTCCCGGCACTTCTTCAGCGTCGAGGAGGTCAAGCGCTACATCGACCAGCTCTCCCTCTACAAGGTCAACAAGCTGCATCTGCACCTCTCCGACGACCAGGGCTGGCGGATCGCCATCGACTCCTGGCCGAAACTGGCCACGTACGGCGGCGGCACCGAGGTCGGCGGCGGGCCGGGCGGCTACTACACCAAGGCCGACTACCGGGAGATCGTGCGCTACGCGGGCGAGCGGAAGCTGACCGTCGTACCGGAGATCGACATGCCGGGCCACACCAACGCCGCCCTCGCCTCCTACGCCGAGCTGAACTGCGACGGCGTCGCACCGCCCCGATACACGGGCATCGAGGTCGGCTTCAGCTCGCTGTGCGTACCGCTGGAGCGGACCTACGACTTCGTCGACGACGTGGTGCGTGAGCTGGCCGCCATGACCCCCGGCCCCTATCTGCACATCGGCGGCGACGAGGCCCACGAGACCAGCCACGAGGACTACGTCACCTTCATGGACCGGGCGCAGAGGACCGTCGCCAAGTACGGCAAGACCGTCATCGGCTGGCACCAGCTCACCGGTGCGACGCCCGCGAAGGGCGCCGTCGCGCAGTACTGGGGCACGACGGGGGAGGAGAGCGAGGTCGTCGAGGCCGCGAAGAAGGGCACCAGGCTGATCCTCTCCCCGGCCGACCGCGCCTACCTCGACATGCAGTACAACGAGGACACCCCGCTCGGGCTGCACTGGGCGGGCTATGTGGAGGCGCAGCAGTCCTACGAGTGGGACCCGGGCAGCTACATCAAGGGTGCGCCGTCCGAGGCCGTGCTCGGGGTCGAGGCGCCACTGTGGTCGGAGACCCTGGAGAACAGCCGGCACATCGAGTTCATGGCCTTCCCGCGGCTGCCGGGCATCGCGGAGCTGGGCTGGTCGCAGGAGGCGAGCCTGGACTGGGAGACGTACCGGGTGCGGCTGGCCCAGCAGGGGCCGCGCTGGGAGCAGTTGGGCATGGACTACTGGCGGTCGCCGCAGGTGCCCTGGGAGGAGTGAGCCGGGGCAGGGCGGCAGGGCGGCAGGACGGCAGGGGGGCGGGCCGGGACGGCACGTCAGAACTGGGCCAGGACGGCCTTCTTCGCGGCCGTGAACTCCTCGTCGGTCAGGACGCCCGCCCCGTGCAGCTCGCCGAGCTCGCGCAGGCGCCGCAGCAGTACGTCATGGCCGGAATCGGCACGGTCCTCCGGGCCCGTCTCCTGCGGGGGCTCGCCGCCCGGGCTCTTCCTGAGCGCGCCCTGCCGCGCGGCGGCAGCGTCCGTACGGGGGGAGCCGGGCGGAGCCAGCGGGTGCGGGAGGCGCGCGACGACGGCGGCGGCCAGCAGCACCGCGCCGCCCGTCTCCCGCGCCTGCCTGACGCCCCAGAGCGTCAGGCAGTGGGGGTCGTGCTGCGGCTTGAGGACGGGGTACCTGCCCTTCGGAAGGAAACGGAGGCTGCCGTTCTCCCAGCCGATCGCGGGCGTCCACTCCACCCCGGCCAGCTCCTCCAGCGTCAGGACGCCCGGGCCGCCGTGCGACTTGCTGTCCTCGGCCAGCCAGTTCCACTCCAGCTGGACACGCTCGCCGTCGAAGGAGGCCGTGCCGTCGCTGCCGTTGGCGGTCAGCGGGACGGCGGGGCCGGGGAGCAGATAGCGGTCGCAGGGCGTGTCGGGGACCTCGTCCAGCAGCAGGGCGTGACGGACCTCGTCGACGAAGTACTCGGCGACGCCCATACGGTCCCGCTCCACCGCCAGTTGGTACGGGTCGGAGGCGTCCGGCAGCCGCCCGCCCGCCACTTGGGCGAGCGGATCGGCTCCTTCCCGCAGACGCAGCCGCAGCCGGCCGCCCTTCTTGCCCGGTTCGTGGGCGACGGAGGCGAGGGCGGTGAGCGGCACGGCCACTTCTCCCAGGGCCTTGCGCAGCGGATGCATGTGCTTCCCGGAGGCGGGCACGATGCGCAGCTTCTCGCCGTCGAAGGTCCAGGTACCCGTGTGCTGGATGATTTCCGCCATGCGGCGATTATCCGACGCCCAGCTCCCGGGCGACCAGCATCCGCTGGACCTCGCTCGTCCCCTCGCCGATCTCCAGGATCTTGGAGTCCCGCCACATCCGGGCGACCGGGTACTCGTTCATGAAGCCGTAGCCGCCGTGGATCTGGGTGGCCTCGCGGGCGTTGGTGACCGCGATCTCCGAGGAGTACAGCTTCGCCAGCGCCGCCTGCTTCTTGAATGGTTCGCCCAGCAGCAGCCGGGAGGCCGCGTCGCGCCAGGCGACCCGGGCGGTGTGCGCCCGCATCTCCATGTCGGCCAGCTTGAACTGCAGGGCCTGGTTGGAGCCGATCGGCCTGCCGAACGCGTGGCGGGTGTTCGCGTAGGCGACGGACTCGTCGACACAGCCCTGGGCGAGACCTGTGCCGAGTGCCGAGATCGCGATACGGCCCTCGTCGAGGATGCGCAGGAACTGCGCGTAGCCGCGGCCTTCCTCGCCGAGCAGGTTGGACTCCGGGACGCGCACGTCGGCGAAGGACAGCTCCCGGGTGTCGGAGGCGTTCCAGCCGACCTTCGAGTAGGGCGCGGCGACAGTGAAGCCGGGAGTGCCGGACGGCACGATGATGGTCGAGATCAGGGGCGAGCCGTCGTCCTTGCGCCCGGTGACGGCGGTGACGGTGACCAGGCCCGTGATGTCCGTACCGGAGTTGGTGATGAAGCACTTGGTGCCGTTGATCACCCACTCCCCGGTCTTCTCGTCCCGCACGGCGGTCGTACGGGTGCCGCCGGCGTCCGAGCCGCAGTCGGGCTCGGTCAGGCCGAAGGCCCCCAGCATCTCGCCGGAGCACAGCCGGGGCAGCCACTCCCGCTTCTGCTCCTCGCTGCCGAAGCGGAAGACGGGCATGGCGCCGAGGGAGACCCCGGCCTCCAGGGTGATGGCCACCGAGGAGTCGACGCGGGCCAGCTCCTCCAGGGCCAGGCACAGGGCGAGGTAGTCGCCGCCCATGCCGCCGTACTCCTCGGGGAAGGGCAGTCCGAACAGGCCCATCTCGCCCATCTGGCGGACGATCTCGTAGGGGAACTCGTGCCGCTCGTAGAACTCGCCGATCTTCGGCGCGACGACCTTCTGCGCGAACTCCTCCACGGTGCGGCGGAGTTCCTCGTGCTCGGAGGAGAGTCGGTGGTCGAGGGACATGATGGTCACTGCTCCTTGTGGGAGTGCTGGCGGGAGCCCTGACCGGCGTCCGCGCCGGTGAGCGCGCGCACGGTGCGGGAGGGGCTGGGTCGGCCCAGCCGGTCCGCCATCCAGCCGCTTGTGGCCGTCAGGCGGTCGAGATCGACCCCGTTGGCGATGCCCAGACCCTGCAGCATCCAGACGAGGTCCTCGGTGGCGAGGTTTCCGGTGGCGCTCTTCGCGTACGGGCAGCCGCCGAGGCCGCCCGCGGAGGCGTCGACCGTGGTGACGCCGTGCTGGAGCGCGGTGAGCGTGTTGGAGAGTGCCTGGCCGTAGGTGTCGTGGAAGTGCACGGCGATGCGCTCGACGGGCACGTCCGCCCCGTCCAGCGCGGACAGCAGCGCGGAGACGTGTCCGGGCGTGCCGGTGCCGATCGTGTCGCCCAGGCTGAGCTCGGCACAGCCCATGTCGAGCAGCGCGCGGCAGACCCGTACGACCTGGGCGGGCGGTACGGGGCCCTCCCAGGGATCGCCGAAGCACATCGAGACATAGCCGCGTACCCGCTGTCCCTCTTTCACGGCACGGGCGACCACCGGCTCGAACATCGCCAGGGACTCCTCCAGCGTGCGGTTGAGGTTCGCCTTGGCGAAGGACTCGGTGGCGCTGGCGAACACGGCGATGTCGCGGCAGCCGTGGGCCACGGCCCGCTCCAGCCCTCGTGCGTTGGGCACCAGGACGGGCAGGCGCACCTCGGGCGGGAGATCACCGATGAGCGGCATCAGCGCCTCGGCATCGGCCAGTTGGGGCACCCACTCGGGGCGCACGAAGCTGGTGGCCTCGACGGTGGTCAGCCCGGCCCCGTGCAGCCTGTGGATGAACTCGGCCTTCACCTCGACCGGCACGGTCGCCTTTTCGTTCTGCAGGCCGTCCCGGGGGCCGACCTCGTGGATGCGCACCCGGGACGGCAGCCCGGACGCCGGGAAGGACATGGGCAGCCCCTCGGTCATGCCTGCTCCTCCTTCCCGGTGCCGGGCTCCGGAACAGCGGCGTGCGGCTCCACGACGGCGAGCACCTGGTCCATGGCGACGGTGCTGCCCGTGCTGACGTCCAGCTCCGTGACGGTCCCGTCGTACGGGGCTGTGATGACGTGCTCCATCTTCATCGCCTCCACGACGAGCAGGCTCTGACCCGCGGTGACCTTCTCCCCGGTGGTGGCCTTCACCACGGTGACGGTGCCCGGCATGGGCGCCGTCAGCGCATCGGCACCGTGGGCGCCCGCGCTTCCGCGCAGTGCCGCCGCCACGGGGTCGTGGTCCTGTATGTGCCAGTTGTCGCCGTCGCGGCCGAGCCAGTGGCCCGCGCCCTCGGCGGCGTGGGTGAAGGTGAACGTGACCCCGTCCCATTCCAGCCGCATCCGGTCCTGGGGGCTTTCGCCGATCCGGGCCGTACGCGGATCGCCGTCGCCGACGCGGACCTGCGCGTCGTGGAGGCGCCCCCGCACGCGGACGGTGACCGGGTCGTGTCCCGGTACGCGCAAGTGGTGCGGCGTCCACGCCGGTTCGCCGCCCAGACGCCAGCCCGACGGTACGGAGAAGGGGTCCTGCCAGCCGGTCGCGGGACCGTCTGGCTCCAGCGCCGCCTGGCGCAGCAACGCGGCCGCCGCGTACACCTCGTCCGGCACCTCACGCGGCACCAGTGACGCCGCCGCACGGTCGACCAGCCCGGTGTCGAGGGCGCCCGCGACCACGTCGGGGTGCGCCAGCAGCCGCCGCAGAAAGCCGGTGTTGGTCTCCACACCGAGCACCGTCGTCTCCGCGAGTGCGGAGCGCAGCCGGCGCAGCGCGGTGGGACGGTCCGGACCGTACGCGATGACCTTGGCCAGCATGGGGTCGTACGTCGTGCCGACCTCGGTGCCGGGCAGGAGCCCGGAGTCGGTGCGCACCTGAGCGCTGTCCGCGCCGCCCGGCTCCCGCAGCAGCAGGACCCTGCCCGCGGAGGGAAGGAAGTCCACGCGGTCGCTCTCGGCGCCGGGGCCGCTCCCCGCGCGCGGGGCCGGGCGCAGGAGAGCGGTCTCCGCGCAGATCCGCGCCTCCACCGCGTGTCCGGAGAGGGTGATGCCGGACTGGTCGAAGGGGAGCGTCTCGCCGGCGGCCACCCGCAGCTGCCACTCGACCAGATCCACGCCCGTGATCAGCTCGGTGACCGGATGCTCGACCTGGAGACGGGTGTTCATCTCCATGAAGTAGTACGGACGGGCGCCGCCCTCGCGGGGAGCGGCCGCCTCGCCGCCCGGGACGATGAACTCGACGGTGCCCGCGCCGCGGTAGCCGCAGGAACGGGCAGCCTCCACGGCCGCCTCGCCCATCGACGCGCGGGTCGCCTCGTCCAGCAGAGGACTCGGCGCCTCCTCCACGATCTTCTGGTGGCGGCGCTGCAGGGAGCACTCGCGTTCGCCCAGGTGCACGACGTTGCCGTGCCCGTCCGCGAGGACCTGGATCTCGATGTGGCGCGGGCTGTCGATCCAGCGCTCCACGAGGAGGGTGTCGTCCCCGAACGAACCCAGGGCCTCGCGCCGCGCGGCGGCGATCTCCTCCTGCAGCGCCGCCTCGTCGCGCACGAGCCGCATGCCCTTGCCGCCGCCGCCCGCGGAGGGCTTGAGCAGCACCGGCATGCCGATCTCCCGTGCCGCACCGGCCAGTTCGCCGTCGCTCAGCCCGCCGCCGGACGAGCCCGGCACGACCGGCACGCCCGCTGCCCGTACCGTCTCCTTGGCGCGGATCTTGTCGCCCATCAGCTCGATGGCCGCGGACGTCGGGCCGACGAAGACCAGCCCCGCCTCGGTGACGGCCTGCGCGAAGGCCGCGTTCTCCGCGAGGAAGCCGTATCCCGGATGCACCGCCTGTGCGCCGCTGCGAGCCGCGGCCTCCAGGAGCCGCTCCGCCGAGAGATAGCTCGCGGAGGCTGCCGCCGGCCCGATGCGCACGGCCGTGTCCGCCTCCCGCACGTGCCGTGCGTCGGCGTCCGCGTCACTGTGGACGGCGACGGAGGTGATGCCCAGCTTTCGCAGGGAGCGGATCACCCGTACGGCGATCTCGCCGCGGTTGGCCACCAGCACGGTGTCGAACATGGTCACAGTCCAGTCCCCTCACATCCGGAAGACGCCGAAGGCGGGATCCGCCGGGTCCTTGCGTGGCAGTGGTGCGTTGGCGCAGGCCGTGAGCGCCAGGCCCAGGACCGTCCGGGTCTCGAGCGGGTCGATCACGCCGTCGTCCCACAGGCGGGCCGTCGCGTAGTAGGCGTTGCCCTGCTCCTCGTACTGCGCGCGGACCGGGGCGCGGAAGTCCGCCTCCTCCTCGGCGCTCCACTCCTCGCCGCGGCTCTCCATCTGGTCGCGCTTGACGGTCGCCAGGACGGCGGCGGCCTGCTCGCCGCCCATCACCGAGATCTTCGCGTTCGGCCACATCCACAGGAAGCGCGGACTGTAGGCGCGGCCGCACATCGAATAGTTGCCCGCGCCGTACGAGCCGCCGATGACGACGGTCAGCTTCGGGACCCTCGTACAGGCCACGGCCGTGACCATCTTGGCGCCGTGCTTGGCGATGCCTCCCGCCTCGTAGTCCCGGCCGACCATGAAGCCGGAGATGTTCTGCAGGAAGAGCAGGGGGATGCCTCGCTGGTCGCACAGTTCGATGAAGTGGGCGCCCTTCTGGGCCGATTCGGAGAAGAGGATGCCGTTGTTGGCGACGATGCCGACGGGGTGGCCGTGGACGCGGGCGAAGCCGGTCACCAGTGTCGTGCCGAACTCGGACTTGAACTCCTGGAAGCGGGAGCCGTCCACCACGCGCGCGATGACCTCCCGCACGTCGTAGGGCGTCCGCGAGTCGACCGGGACCGCGCCGTAGAGCCCCGAGGGATCGACGGCCGGCGGCTGCGGGGGCCGAACCGACCAGGGCAGCGGCCCCCGTTCGGGCAGGGTGCTCGCGATGTGGCGGACGATGCGCAGGGCGTGGGCGTCGTCCTCGGCGAGATGGTCCGTCACGCCGGAGACCCTGCTGTGCACCTCGCCGCCGCCCAGCTCCTCGGCGGTGACGACCTCGCCCGTCGCGGCCTTCACCAGCGGAGGGCCGCCCAGGAAGATCGTGCCCTGTTCGCGCACGATCACCGCCTCGTCGCTCATCGCGGGCACATACGCGCCGCCCGCCGTGCACGAACCCAGCACCGCCGCGATCTGCGGGATGCCCGCGCCCGACATCCGCGCCTGGTTGTAGAAGATGCGGCCGAAGTGCTCCCGGTCGGGGAAGACGTCGTCCTGCATGGGAAGGAAGGCGCCGCCGGAGTCGACCAGATAGACGCACGGCAGCCGGTTCTCCAGCGCGACCTCCTGGGCGCGCAGATGCTTCTTCACCGTCATCGGGTAGTACGTACCGCCCTTGACGGTGGCGTCGTTGGCGACCACGACCACCTCGCGGCCGGCCACCCGCCCGATGCCTGCGATCACGCCCGCCGCCGGTGCAGCGCCGCCGTACATTCCCTCCGCGGCGAGCGGAGCCAGCTCCAGGAACGGCGAGCCCGGATCGAGCAGCGCGTCCACCCGGTCGCGCGGGAGGAGCTTGCCCCGGGCCGTGTGCCGGGCGCGGGCGCGCTCACCGCCGCCGAGCCGGGCCGTGGCCAGCGTCTCGCGCAGCCGGGAGGCCAGTTCCCGGTGGGCGGCCTCATTGGTCCGGCAGGCTTCCGAAGCGGGATCGATCCCGCTGCTCAGCGCCGGGGCCTCCGCCGACATCGCAGCGGCCACCTCTGCCGGTACCTCCGCGGACAGCTCCGCCGGGGTCGGTGCCTGTGCCGACTGCGACTGCTCGTTCCTCACGCCGCGCCCCCTCGCCCCTCTGCTCCTGGACCCGCGCCCGCCAGGACGCCCCGATCACGGAAACGGTTAACGGTTATTAACCGGCCTCTTCAGGTTAACGCTCGCTAACCCGCCTGTCTAGAATGGAGGCCATGAGCACCCAGAAGGGGTCCGCCCCGACCCGCCGTGAGCAGATCCTGCGGGAAGCCGCCCGCCTCTTCGCCGAGCGCGGCTTCCACGGTGTCGGAGTCGACGAGATAGGGGCCGCCGTGGGTATCAGCGGCCCCGGTCTCTACCGCCACTTCGCGGGCAAGGACGCGATGCTCGCCGAGCTCCTGGTGGGCATCAGCGAGCGGCTGCACGAGGGCGGACGCACGCGCGTGGAGGAGTCGGCGACCGCCGGCCTCGCACCGGAGGCCGCCCTCGACGCCCTGATCGCGGGCCATATCGACTTCGCGCTGGACGACCGGTCGCTGATCACGCTGCACGACCGTGAGCTGGACCGGCTGCGCGACAGCGACCGCAAGCAGGTGCGCAAGCTCCAGCGGCAGTACGTGGAGCTGTGGGTCGCCGCTGTGCAGGCCGTGTATCCGCAGCTGACGGAGCTGGAGGCCCGCGTCGCCGTGCACACGGTCTTCGGGCTGCTCAACTCCACGCCCCACCTGAGCGGTCCCTCCGCGCTGCCCGACCGTGCGACGACGGCCGCCCTGCTGCACAGGCTCGCCCGCGGGGCCCTGGCCGCAGCGCCTGCGGCGTCCCCGCCCGCCGGGCAGGCCCCCGTGCGGGCCGCCGGGCAGGCCGTCCAGCCGTCCGCGCCGCCGGCGCCGTCCGGGCGTGCGGGTGCGGCCGTCACCACTGGACAGGTGAGGTGACTCGTGGGTAGCTTGAAAGCTGAGCAAGCGCTTAGCCATAGGCGGCGCCGGCCGGGGAGCCGGCGACCGGGGCGGCTGGCGCACGACAGCCGGACATGAGGAGGCGTGCCAGTGCGTCGCACGGTGTTCAACGAGGACCACGAGGCGTTCCGTCGGACGATCCGGGAGTTCATCCAGGCCGAGGTCGTTCCCCATTACCAGGAGTGGGCCGAACAGGGCCACGTGCCGCGGGACTTCTACAAGAAGCTCGGCGAGCTGGGTGTCTTCGGCATCGAGGTCCCCGAGGAGTACGGCGGCGCGGGGGAGGAGAGCTTCAAGTTCAACGCCGTGATCACCGAGGAGTGCGCGCGGGCGGGCGTCAGCTTCGGCGGCTCCAGCGTGCACACGGCGCTGTGCCTCCCCTACATCCTCAAGTACGGCTCGCACGAGCAGAAGCAGCGGTGGCTGCCCTCCTTCGTCTCCGGCGACATGATGACCGCCATCGCCATGACGGAGCCCGGCACCGGCTCCGACCTGGCGGGCATGAAGACCACCGCCAGGCTCTCCGAGGACGGCACCCACTACGTGCTCAACGGTGCGAAGACGTTCATCACCGGCGGTGTGCAGGCGGACCGCGTGTTGGTGTGCTGCCGCACCTCGCCCCCCGACCCCGAGGACCGCCGCGGCGGCATCTCGATCCTGGTCGTGGACGCCACGAGCGAGGGCTACGCGGTGGGCAGGAAGCTCGACAAGCTCGGTCTGCGCTCCTCGGACACCGCCGAACTCTCCTTCACCGACGTCAAGGTCCCCGTCGGCGACCTGCTCGGCGAGGAGGGCAAGGCGTTCTCGTACCTCACGCACAACCTGCCGCAGGAGCGGCTGGGCATCGCCGTCGGCGCGTACGCCATGTCGGCGGCGGCCGTGCGGTTCGCGCACGAGTACGTCAAGGAGCGCACGGTCTTCGGCCGGGAGGTCGCCTCCTTCCAGAACACCAAGTTCGTGCTGGCCGACTGCAAGGCGGACGTGGACGCCATGCAGGCCGTGTGCGACCGGGCCCTGGACGCGCTGGACGCGGACGAGCTGACGCCGGCGGACGCCGCCTCGGCGAAGCTGTTCACCACCGAGCTGGCCGCCAAGGTCATCGACAGGTGCCTGCAGCTGCACGGCGGGTACGGCTACATGCTGGAATACCCCATCGCAAGCCTGTACGCGGACACCAGGGTCTCCCGCATCTACGGCGGCACCAGCGAGGTCATGCGCTCCATCGTGGCCAAGTCCATGGGCCTGTGACCCCGGTGTCCAACGCGCCCGCTGTGAGGCACGCTGCTTCGGCCCGGACTGTGATCTGTGCCGTAACCGCCGGTAGCCCTCGACGTGCACAATCGCCCGCATGAGCAATGAACTGACCTCCCTGCTCGGCCTGCTCGATCTGGAGCGGGTCGAGCAGGACATCTACCGGGGCGACAGCAGGGAAGCGGTCGTACCGCGCGTGTTCGGCGGGCAGGTCGCCGCGCAGGCACTGGTCGCCGCCTGCCGGACGGTGCCCGAAGGGCGCCTTCCGCACTCCCTGCACGCTTACTTCCTGCGCCCCGGCGACCCGGGCGCCCCCATCGTCTACACGGTCGACCGCATCCGGGACGGACGTTCCTTCACCACCCGCAGGGTCGTCGCCGTCCAGCACGGCCAGCCGATCTTCCACCTCTCGAGTTCCTTCCAGTGCCACGAGGACGGGCTGGATCACCAGGAACCGATGCCTGCGGCGCCCGATCCGGAGACGCTCGCCACACCCGAGGAGATGCTGCCGCGGTACGAGGAGCTCTTCCGGGGCTCGGACGTGCCGCAGCGGCTGATGAAGGCACGCGCGGCCGTCGATCTGCGGTACGTGCGTGAGCCCCCGTTCGCCAGCAGGGGAGAGCCGCGCGAACCGCGCTCCCAGGTGTGGTTCCGCACCAACGGCAAGCTCGACGGACCGCACGACGACCCGATGCTGCACATCTGCCTGGCCACCTACGTCTCGGACATGACGCTGCTGGACTCCGTGCTGCTGGCGCACGGCAGGGGCGGATGGGCCGTGGGCGACGTGGTCGGGGCGAGCCTGGACCACGCGATGTGGTTCCACCGTCCCTTCCGCGCGGACGAATGGCTCCTCTACGACCAGACCAGCCCCACCTCGCAGAACGGGCGGGGCCTGGGCCGGGGCCAGATCTTCACCCGTGACGGCCGGCTGGCGGTCTCCGTCATCCAGGAGGGTGTGCTGAGGGTTCCGCGCTGACCCGCCGGCCCGCTGACGCGCCGGCCCGCTGACGCGCGGCCGCTCGTACGGGCGGTGCCCCCGCCCGGCCCCGTACGGGCGGCTCGCGCGCCGCCCGTACGAACGGCCGACCGGCTCAGGAGCCTTCCAGCTCCTCGAACAGCCCCAGCCACCGGCGCGGGCTCACCAGCCCCACCGGCACGGACACCTCCAGACCCTGCCGCCGCAGCGCCGCAGCCACCCGCGCCGTGCGGTACCGGCGGGAGAGCGTCGCCGCGAGCGAACCGCCCACGCCGGTGAAGCCCCACTCGACGAAGTCGCGGTAGGCGGGCAGCAGCTTGGAGGGCACCAGTGGCCGGGGCCGCCGTTCGATGCGCAGCACCGCCGAGTCGGTTCGCGGAACCGGGGTGAACGCGCTGCGGCTCACCCTCCCGAGCTGCCGCCATTCGTGCTCCGGCCAGGTGCGTACGGTCAGCAGCGGCCAGCGTCCGTATCCGCCGGTGTGCTTGCGGGCGTACTCGAACTGGGTCAGCAGCGTCGCGGACGTCATGCACGGAGAGGCCAGGCACCAGCGGACGATGCCGGTCGTGCGGGAGTAGGGGATGTTGCCGACCACGCAGAAGGGTTCGCGCGGCGCGGGTGCGCGCAGGAAGTCCCCGTGGACGAGGCGCAGCTCCGGCAGGCCGCCGAGCCGGCCCGAGAGCCGGCGGGCCAGCCGTGCGTCCAGTTCGTAGGCGATGACCCGGCGCCGTCCGTCGGCGAGGACGCGGGTCAGCATCCCCTGGCCGGCGCCGGGTTCGACCACCAGGGCGGAGGGGGGAAGCGCGGAGCAGCGGATGATGCGGCGTACGACGGCGGGGTCGTGGAGGAAGTTCTGGGAGAGCGTCTTGCGGCGGTGTGCCACGGCGAAGTCCTCTGGTGAAGGACAGGCGGGGCGGCGCGGCGCCGGGCGCACCCGGGGCAGGGGCGTGTGCCGCACGGCCGGGTGGCCGCCGGCGGGCATGGCGTGGCCGGGCCTGTCCGGTTGAAAGGGACACCGGAGGCCCTGTGCACGTGCGCGGGACGCGTCTCGGATCAGGGGGTGATCGGAGGGGAAGCCGTCAGGCCGGACGGAGTGCGCGGATTCGCTCGCGGGGCGCGATGCGGCAGCGCGGGGACCGGGACGCTTCAGGCGTCCTGGCGGACGGCCAGGGCCTGGCGCCGGTCGCGCGGGCGGAGTTCGCGCTGGGGGAAGCCCCAGCCGGTGCACCGCGCGGCGGCGTGCACACCGTTGATGATCGCCTGGAAGGCTGCGGACATGGCCGTGACGCTATGCCGCTGGGCGTGGTGCGGCAAACCGTTTTTCCGCAGGGGTGACACCCGGGGCGGAAGTCCCCGGAGGGGGCTGCGGAGTGGTGCCGTGGAGTCGGTGCCGCGGGGCGGGAGCTGCGGGGTGGGAGCCGTGGGGCGGGTGAGGTGCTTTCAGGCCCCGTCGAGCTGTGCCGCGGCGAGCATGTACGCCGTCATCGGCTCGTAGAAGCGGGGGTCGGGGACGTGGTCGTCCAGCGGTACCGCCACCGCGAGCGTGTCCTCGGCCTCGCCGAGGAAGAGCGCCGGGTCGTTGCAGTCGGCGAAGCCCACCGCCTCGATGCCCTCCTGCGCCGCGCGGCCCGCCCAGCCGTGGTCCGCCACCACCAGGTCCGGCACGGGCTCGCCCGCCCGCCGCAGCCCGGCCAGCACCTGGGCCATGGGTTCCGGCGAGTGGGTGTGCCACAGGGACGCGCCCCGCTCCCACACGGACACCCCGCCGAACTGCACCACCACGCCCTCGTCCGCGTACGTGCCCACGGGTACGCGCACGATCTCGCACCCGGCGTCGTGCAGCGCGCGGGCGAGCGCGCCGTGCATGTCGAGCAGCGCGCCGGGGTGGCCGGTCGCGAACAGCACGCGCCGCTGTCCCTCCGCCGCCTTGCGCAGTTCCGCGGCCGCCCGGTCCAGCGCGCCGACGGTCAGTTCGGGGTCGATGGTGTCCTGGCCCCGGCGGTGGTCCGGATCGTCGACGACGCCGCAGCGCTCGGCCATCACGGCCAGGACGTCCTGCTCGTCACCCCAGCGGTCGCCGAGTTCCAGGCCGAGCCAGTAGTGCCGGTCGCCGTTGGCGAGCTTGCGGTAGTGGGACAGGTTGTTCTCCCGGGGGGTGGCCACGTCGCCCGCGATGCGGGTGCGGACCAGGTGGTCGATCAGTTCGGATCTGGCGGGTGCGGCGGCGGCGAATATGGGCATGACGCCATTGTCACCCTTGGCCGGCGCGGCCGGCCGCCGGTCCTGCCTTCGCCACCCGGCGCACGTTGTGTACGTGACGGACAAAAGCCGGCCCGGCGTCCTCAGATACGTCCAACGAGAGTGGCGAACAGGCCGCCTACGCTCGCCCTCATGAACACTGCGGAGCAGCCCGAACAGTCCCAGCAGCCCGCCCGAGGCCCCCTGAGCGAACCGGCCGGACCCGTGGACTCCTCACGGGTTCCGCGCTACGCGGGTCCCGCGACGTTCGCGCGGCTCCCGCGCCTCGACGAGGTGGGCGGCAGCACGGACGTCGCCGTCGTCGGCGTCCCCTTCGACACGGGGGTCTCCTACCGTCCCGGCGCACGGTTCGGCGGCAACGCGATCCGTGAGGCGTCCCGCCTGCTGCGCCCCTACAACCCCGCGCAGGACGCCTCGCCCTTCGCGCTGGCCCAGGTCGCGGACGCGGGGGACATCGCCGCGAACCCCTTCGACATCGACGAGGCCGTCGAGACCGTGCAGGAGGCCGCGGACGGAATCCTCGACAGCGGCGCCCGGATGATGACGCTCGGCGGCGACCACACGATCGCCCTGCCGCTGCTGCGCTCGGTCGCCAGGAAGCACGGGCCGGTGGCCCTGCTGCACTTCGACGCCCATCTGGACACCTGGGACACCTACTTCGGGGCCGCGTACACGCACGGGACGCCCTTCCGGCGGGCCTTCGAGGAGGGCCTGCTGGACACCTCCGCCGTCTCGCACGTCGGTACGCGCGGGCCGCTGTACGGCAGGAAGGACCTGGACGACGACGCGAAGATGGGCTTCGGGATCGTCACCTCGGCCGACGTGATGCGCCGCGGTGTGGACGAGGTCACCCAGCAGCTGCGCGAGCGCATCGGCGAGCGGCCCCTCTACATCTCGGTGGACATCGACGTCCTGGACCCCGCCCACGCGCCCGGAACCGGCACGCCGGAGGCGGGCGGCATCACCTCCCGTGAACTGCTGGAGATCATCCGCGGGCTCGCCGCCTGCCGGCTCGTCTCCGCCGACCTGGTGGAGGTCGCCCCCGCCTACGACCACGCGGAGATCACTTCGGTCGCCGCCTCGCACACCGCCTACGAGCTGACGACGGTCATGGCTCGGCAGATCGCCGGGCAGCGGGCCGGCGGGGAGTCGGGAACCGGCGGGTAGAGGTGCCTCCGGCTCCTCCCGGAGAGCTTCGAGAAGCGGTTCGAGCAGCGGACACGGGGTTGTTTCCAGCCGTATTCGGAACGGAGTGTATGCGCTTGCTTGCACAAAGTGCCGATCAGTGCGGCGTTCGGTCCGTGGAACGTGGCTGGTGGGAGCGGTGCGTGTGACGGCGGCCACACACAGTAAGCGGTAACTGTATGAGTCTGGTTTAACACGAAACGTTACTGATTCTGGTCGGTCGGCCGTGCATCGAGCGGGATATCCCGACAGACTCCGCAGTGCGGTCCCGCGGGATGGGAACGTCACATGACGGCGACAGGGCCGGCCCTGTGGGGGGTGCCAACCTGTCAGCGATTCCATGGACGTTCCCGCCGGGACGGTCCGGGAGAGCCTCCGCGCTCCCAGGACCGTCCCGGTTGTACGCACCGGGCACCCGTACCCGGACCGGTGCCGGAGGCGCGGCTCAGCCGCGGCAGGCCGCGCGGCGGGGTCACGGTGCCCCCGGTGGGGCGCTACTCGACCTGCGGCAGGGATTCGAAGTCGACCAGCCCCGTCTCCTCCACGGACGTGAGGTGACTGAGGACGGCGGCGTTGGCCCGGGTCGCCAGCGTCCGCATCAGGGAGTTGCGGGTCTGGTCACGTACGAGGGCGATGAGGGAGAGATCCTGGCCGGCCTGCTTGCGCACCTGGTTGACGAAGACCTCGTCGAACTTCTCGCCCCGGGCCTGGCGCAGGGCGTCCAGGTTCTCCTGCTGAGGGCCGGCGGGCTTCGCGGGCAGTGAGACACCCAGTGTGCGGCCCACGTCGATGGCGCGCTTGTCCAGGTCCGTGTAGTCCTCGACGAGCTCGTCGCCCACAGCCTTCACCGACTTGCGCGTTCCGCGTTCCTTGGCGGAACGGCCGGCGGGCACCTCCCACATCGCCGAGGTCCGCACTTTCTGCACGAAGTCGCGGTCGAGTGCGGTGAGCGGCCCGTACTCGGTCTTCCAGGTTCCCTTGCCGTCGTCCTCCCAGCCCGACCGCGCGATCGCGATGGTCCGGTTCCCGTCGAAGAAATGAATGGGCAGCAGCAGAGCAGAAAGCGTGGCTACGACCGCTAGAACGACCAGCGTTGTGCCGATCGTCCGCCCCGACGTGATGGCGGACTGCATCCGCCCCCCTCTCCGCACACATGTTCAAGGTGCCTGGGACGTTAACGGGTGTGTGAGGATCTCGTCGAAGCTTCGTGCCAACTCAACAAGAACCGTTATCCGCAGCGTCACGGGACTGCCGGTAACCCTCCGGGCCCCGCCGCGTGCAGATCCCGCTCCGCTCGCGGCGGACGCCGCCCTCGTGCCGGACAGGACTTAGGTCTCAGGTCGGGTCTTCGCCGCGCGTCGCGCCCGGCGGGATGAATTCCTCTCGCCGGGACGTTGAGCCTTCGGCGGCAGCGTGTGCGGCCGGAGAGCGAGGGAGACAGGGTGACGGGGACGGAAGCGGCGGCCGGACAGCAGAGGTGGGCGCGGCGGTTGGCGGGATACTGCTGGCGCTACAAGCGCGCCGTCGTGCTCGCGGTCGGCGCCTCGCTCGCAGGCATGGGCGTCATGGCGCTCGTGCCGCTGCTCACCAAGTTCATCATCGACGAGGTCGTGGTGGGCGGTGACTCCCGGATGGTGCTGTGGATCGGCCTGCTGATCGCCGCCGCACTCGTCGTCTACGTACTCACCTGGGCCCGCCGCTACTACGGCGGCAGGCTCGCCCTGGACGTGCAGCACGACCTGCGCACCGAGATGTACCGCGCCATCGTCCGGCTCGACGGGCGCAGCCAGGACGAGCTGTCGACGGGACAGGTCGTCGGACGGGGAACGAGCGATCTGCAGCTCGTGCAGAGCCTGCTGTTCATGCTGCCGATGATGATCGGCAACGTGCTGCTGTTCGCCGTCGCCCTCGTGGTGATGATCGCGCTGTCGCCGCTGCTGACCCTCGTCTCGCTGGCCGTCTTCCCGTCCCTGTGGCTGATCGCCGACCGCAGCCGCAAACGCCTCTTCCCGGCGACCTGGTACGCCCAGCAGCAGGCCGGCGCCGTCGCCTCCGTCGTCGACGGGGCGGTCACCGGCGTGCGGGTGGTGAAGGGGTTCGGACAGGAGCGGCAGGAGAAGCGCAAGCTGCGCGACATCAGCCGCGAGCTGTTCGCCGCCCGGCTGCGCACCGTGCGCCTCAACGCCCGCTACACCCCGGCCCTGCAGTCCGTGCCCTCCCTCGGTCAGGTCGGCATGCTGGCGCTGGGCGGCTGGATGGCGACGCGGGGCGAGATCACACTCGGTACGTTCGTCGCCTTCTCCACCTACCTCGCACAGCTCGTCGGGCCCGTACGGATGCTCGCCATGATGCTGACCGTCGGGCAGCAGGCACGCGCGGGCGTCGAGCGCGTCTACGATCTGATCGACACCGAGCCGCAGATCAGCGAGCGCCCCGACGCGTACGAACTGCCCGCCGGGGCGGAGGCGTCCGTGGAGTTCGACGACGTCACCTTCGGTTACGAGCAGCACGAGACCGCCGGACGCGTCCTGGACGGTTTCCGGCTGCGTGTCGAGCCCGGCGAGACGGTCGCCGTCGTCGGCTCCAGCGGCAGCGGGAAGTCCACCCTCTCGCTGCTGCTGCCCCGCTACTACGACGTGACGGGCGGCGCCGTCCGGGTCGGAGGGCACGACGTACGCGATCTGAGCCTGGGCTCGCTGCGCTCCGCCATCGGGCTCGTACCCGAGAACAGCTTTCTCTTCTCCGAGACGATCCGCGACAACATCGCCTACGGCGCCCCCGACGCGACCGGCGAGCAGATCGAGGCCGCCGCACGCGTCGCACAGGCGGACGGTTTCATCGCGGAGCTGCCCGAGGGCTACGGGACCACGGTCGGCGAGCAGGGACTCACCCTCTCCGGCGGCCAGCGCCAGCGCATCGCGCTCGCCCGCGCCGTCCTGACCGATCCGCGGCTGCTCCTCCTCGACGACGCGACCTCTGCCGTCGACGCCCATGTGGAGCACGAGATCCACGAGGCGCTGCGCAGCGTGATGGCGGGACGGACCACCCTGCTGATCGCGCACCGGCAGTCCACGCTCGCTCTCGCCGACCGGATCGCGGTACTGGACGGCGGACGGCTCGCCGACGTGGGGACCCACGAGGAACTCGACGCGCGCTGTGCCCTCTACCGCCGGCTGCTGACCGACCCCGACGAACTGGGCGAGGTCCAGCGGGACCCGGCGGGCCTCGCCGCCTCCGGCCCGGCCGCCCCCGTCGCGTCCGCTTCCGCCGCAGCCGCTCCCGTCGCGCCCGCTTCCGCCGCAGCCGCCTCCCCCGGGGAGGGCGACGCCGCGGACCGCGGTGTCACCCCAGAGCTGTGGGTGCGCGGGGAGGACGAGGGCGGCAGTGCCGACGGACCGTCCGGACGTCCCGACCTCGGCGCCGCCCAGTCCGGACGTCCCGGAGGTTTCGCCGCCGAACTGGCCGCGATGCCCGGGAGTCCCGAACTCCTCGAGCGGGTGGCCGCGCTGCCACCCGCCGACGACGTCCCCGAAGTGGACGAGGAACGCGCGGAGCAGGCGGAGAGGTCCTACGGTCTGCGCCGCCTGCTGCACGGCTTCGGCGCCGCCCTCACCTTCGCGCTGCTCTTCGCCGCGCTCGACGCGGCGTTCGGGCTGGCGCTGCCCGTACTGATCCGCAACGGCATCGACGACGGCGTCCAGAAGTCAGCCCTCGGCGCGGTGTGGACGGCGTCCGCGGTGGCGCTGGTCATGGTGCTCGGCCAGTGGACGGCGCAGTACGTCGCCATGCGGCTGACGGGCCGCACCGGAGAACGTGTCCTGTACGCGCTGCGCGTGAAGATCTTCGCGCAGCTCCAGCGACTCGGACTGGACTACTACGAGCGCCACCTGGGCGGCGCCGTCATGACCCGGATGACCACCGACGTGGACGCCCTCTCCACGTTCCTGCAGACCGGGCTCGTCACGGCGGTCGTCTCCGTCTTCACCTTCCTCGGCATCCTCGTCGCGCTGCTCGTGCTCGACCTCCAGCTCGCCCTGGTCGTCTTCGCGACGCTGCCGGTGCTGATCGTCGGCACGGTCTACTTCCGGCGGCACAGCGTGAAGGCGTACGAGCTCGCGCGGGAGCGGGTCAGCGTGGTCAACGCCGACCTTCAGGAGTCGGTGGCCGGGCTGCGCATGCTGCAGGCGTTCCGTCGCGAGGAGCGGGGCACCGACAGGTTCACCCGGCGCAGTGACGGCTACCGGCAGGCGCGGGTGCGCGGTCAGTGGCTGATCTCCGTGTACTTCCCGTTCGTCCAGCTCCTCGCCTCGCTGGCCACCGCGGCGGTGCTCGTCGTCGGTTCGGGCAGGATCGACGCGGGAACCCTCACGGCGGGCGGACTGGTCGCCTACCTCCTCTACATCGAGCTGTTCTTCTCGCCCGTGCAGCAGCTCTCCCAGGTCTTCGACGGCTACCAGCAGGCGTCCGTGTCGCTGGGCCGCATCCAGCAGCTCCTGAGGGAGGAGACCACCACGCCGGAACCCGGGAACCCCCGCGATCCCGGCCCGCTGCGCGGCGAGATCACCTTCGAGAACGTGCACTTCCGCTACGCCACGGCGGACGGGGGCACCCATGAGGAGGAGGCGCTGACCGGCATCGACCTGTCCGTTCCGGCCGGCCAGACCGTCGCCTTCGTCGGTGAGACCGGCGCGGGCAAGTCGACCCTGGTCAAGCTGGTCGCCCGGTTCTACGACCCCACCTCGGGCGCCGTGCTGGCCGACGGCGCGGACCTGCGCACGCTGGACCTGCCGGCCTACCGGCACCGGCTCGGTGTCGTGCCGCAGGAGCCCTACCTCTTCCCTGGCACGGTGCGCGACGCCATCGCCTACGGCCGTGCGGACGCCACGGACGCCCAAGTGGAGGCGGCGGCACGGGCGGTGGGCGCCCACGAGATGATCGCCACGCTCAGCGGCGGCTATCTGCACACCGTCGCCGAGAGGGGGCGCAACCTCTCGGCCGGCCAGCGGCAGCTGATCGCGCTGGCGCGCGCCGAACTGGTCGACCCGGACGTCCTGTTGCTGGACGAGGCGACAGCGGCGCTCGACCTGGCCACCGAGGCGATGGTCAACCGGGCGACCGACCGGCTGGCGGGCACGCGCACCACTCTCGTCGTCGCGCACCGGCTCACGACGGCGGCACGGGCCGACCGGATCGTCGTCCTCGACCACGGACGGGTCGTCGAGGACGGCACACACGCCGAACTGCTGCGGCAGGACGGGCACTACGCGCGGCTGTGGCGCACCTTCGCCGGAGAGGGAGGCCCGGCCTCACTCCGCAAGGTCCCGGCGCAGACCCAGGGGTCGGAAGTCTGACGGGCGGACCGACGGCGGCCCCGCGCGTCAGGGGGCCGCCGTGCGGCACAGCTCCACGATGTACTCGTCGACGGTCTGCACCGTGCCGCCGCCCGGCAGCGGTTCCGTGCCGGCCCGCCAGTGCACCGCCGAGACCTCGTCGTTGGCGGTGAACTCGCACGGATCGGTCGCCTCGGCCGTGAACACCGCGCCGTAGAGCACCCGTCCGGCGGCTCCGAGGGCGGTACGGGTGTGCCCGGCGAAGCGCAGGTCCTCCGGCGCGACCCGCTGACCGGTCTCCTCCCGCAACTCCCGTACGGCAGCCGCACGCGGCGACTCACCGGGCTCGATGCCGCCCCCGGGCAGCTCCCAGCACTCCCGGGCCCGCTCCCAGACCATCAGCACACGTCCCCCGTGCCGGAGCACGACCAGCACGTATCGCGTGGGGGCGTCCTCGAACCGTGCGTCCTCCGGGAGTTGGCGGGCGTCGTGGAAGGAGAGCAGCGCCATCCCGCGGGGCCCGGTGACGAGGGGTGTGTTCCCGGAGTCCGTCATGCGCAGCACTCTATGCCGCGTCTCACGTACGGGCGATCAGGTCTGGCGGTGGGGCATCCGCGCCGGTAGGTTCGCCACGACCTTTGCCGTATCCAGGGGAGAGCGCATGCGAAGAACCCTCAGATGGCTGCTGTCGCTCACGGTGCTGATAGGCACCGTCGGCGTCGGCGGAGGGTCGGTGAACGCCGCCACAGCGGCGGAGACCGACATCAAGGACCGCATACTCGCGGTCAAGGGGATGAGCCTCATCGAGGAGAAGCCGGTCGACGGTTACCGCTTCTTCCTCCTCGACTACGAACAGCCGGTGGACCACCGCAAGCCCTCGAAGGGCACTTTCAAGCAGCGGATCTCGCTGCTGCACAAGGGCGAGGACCGCCCCACGATCTTCTTCACCTCCGGGTACGGGCTGAGCGAGAACCCTTCGCGCAGCGAGCCGACGCAGATGGTGGACGGCAACCAGGTGTCGATGGAGTACCGCTACTTCACCCCGTCCCGGCCGGACCCGGCCGACTGGTCGAAGCTGGACATCAAGCAGGCCGCCGACGACCAGCACCGCATCTTCAAGGCGCTGAACAAGATCTACGGTGAGCGCTGGATCTCGACCGGCGGCAGCAAGGGCGGCATGACGGCGACGTACTACCGCCGCTTCCACCCCCGGGACATGGACGGCACGGTCGCCTACGTCGCGCCCAACGACGTGAACAACAAGGAGGATTCGGCCTACTACCGTTTCTTCGAGGAGGTCGGCTCCAAGAAGTGCCGTGACCGTCTGAACTCCACGCAGCACGAGATCTTCGAGCGCCGCGACGAGATGGTGCCGCGGCTGAAGAAGTGGGCCAAGGAGGAGGGTTACACCTTCAAGCTGGCCGGCAGCGCGGACAAGGCGTTCGAACTCGTCGCGCAGGACCTGGTGTGGGGCTTCTGGCAGTACCACCTCGAAGAGGAGGAGTGCGCGGACGTGCCCTCCGAGGACGCCGGGACCGAGGAGCTGTGGACCTGGGCCGACGAGGTCGGCGGCTGGAGCGCGGGCACCGACCAGGGCATCGAGTACTACACGCCGTACTACTACCAGGCGGGCACCCAGATGGGTTCGCCCGACTACGAGTCGCCCCTCCTGGACGACGTGCGCAAGTACCCGGGCCTCAACACGCCGCGCACGTACGTGCCCCGCGACATCCCCATGAAGTTCGACCGCAGGGCGATGAAGGACATCGACAGGTGGGTGCGCTCCAACGCCTCCCGGATGCTCTTCGTCAACGGTCAGAACGACCCCTGGAGCGCGGAGCCGTTCACCGTCGGCAAGGGCACCGAGGACTCCCACGTGTACGTGGCCCCCGGAGCCAACCACGGCGCGAACATCGCCAAGCTGAACGAGGACGACCGTGCCGCCGCCACGAGTGCCCTGCTGAAGTGGGCAGGCGTGGAACCGGCGGAGGGTGCCGAGCCGAAGCGGCTGACGAAGCGCGACGCCGAGCTGGACCGGCCGGTCGAGCAGGAGCGGGTGCTGCGCCCGTAGGAGCGTGAACCGCCGGCACGTCCCGGCTGCCGGTCCGGCCGCCGGGCCGGGCCGGGCCGGGTCGGGGCGGGCCGGGTCGGGGCGGGCCGGGTCCGCCGGTCGTAGCGCTCAACAGGTGCCCGGCCCGGGCGCGTTCAGCCCGGGCCGGGCACCTGCATGTCGTCGGGTGTCCCGCCTGACGACTGCGCGAGCAGGCCCCGCAGGTGGTCCCGTACGCCCGGCAGCAGCGCGGGCAGTTCCGGAATCTCCGGGTACCAGCGCTTCTCGTACTCCCAGCACAGCCACCCCCTGGCGGTGTCCGCCCGGGCTCCCGCCGACGGCGTCCCCGCCGTGCCGACGGCCCCGATCGGGTCGCCCGCCTCGCCCGCGTGTGTCAGCAGTCCGATGACCTGACGCAGCGGCAGTACGCCCTCGCCGGGCGGCAGCGGCGTCGTGTCCTCGGCGGAGGCGATGTCCTTGACCTGCACGTAGCCGAGGAACGGCGCGAGCAGACGGTGGCTGGTGGCCGGGTCCTCCCCGCCGCGCCAGGTGTGCATCACGTCCCACAGCGCGCCCGCGGAGGCATGTCCCACGGCGGCCAGGACGCGGGCGGCGTCCTCGCCGGTGCTGTGCGAATCGTGCGTCTCCAGCAGGATGCGCACGCCCAGGTCCGCGGCGACCGGTGCCATGGCGGCCAGCCGCCGGGCCGCCGTCGCGTCGGCCTCCTCGGGGCCGCTGTCCCCGCCGCCGGGGAAGACCCGTACGTAGGACGCGCCCAGGTCGCGCGCGAGCTCCAGCAGGGCGCGCGTCCGTGCGAGTACTGCTTCGTCGTCACCCGGTTCGGCGACCTTCGCGTACCCGGCGACGGTCAGGATCTCCACCCCCGCGGCCTTGAACTCCTCCACCACGTCGACCCGCTCGGCGATCGAGAGCCCCGGGTGCACCGGTTCCTCGGGATGCGCACGCAGTTCCAGGCCCTCGAAGCCGTTGTCCGCGGCGAGCCGGACGGCGTCGGAAACGGGAAGACCTGGGATGCCAAGGGTGGAGAAAGCGAGTCGCATGAGCACAGCGGACCAGATGTCGGTGGTGTCGGACAAGCTCCGAACGTCAACTGCCCGTTTGTGCCTCCGCCCCGGGGTGTCCGTCCGTCATCTGTTCGGGTGCCCCGCCGGGGGGCGCTCAGACGGAGGAGATGCGGAGCGGAGGCGGTACCGGCAGCGCACCCCCGTGGAGCCGGCGGCGCACACCGCAGAGTGCGGGCGGGCGAGCGGGGGCGGTGCCGGGAGCCGGAGCCTCAGCCGCGCGGTGAGGCGGCGGGCGGCGCCGTCGAGGCGCGGGCCATGAGTTCGGAGCGTACGGTGGCGACGCCGCCGGGAGGAGGCGTCTCCCGGCCGAGCGCGAGCCGTCCCGCCCGCGCACCCGCGGCGTGCAGCGGGATGCGGACCGTGGTGAGCGCGGGGGAGGCGTCGGCGCTGAACGGCAGGTCGTCGAAGCCCGCCACGGATATGTCCTCGGGTATGCGCAGCCCCTGGTCGCGCAGCGCGGCGCAGATGCCCAGGGCGACGGTGTCGTTGGCCGCGAGGACGGCGGTCAGGTCGGGGACGCGGCGCAGCAGTTCGAGGGCGCCGTCGTAGCCCGAGGAGCGGTCGTAGGCGCCGCCGTGGACGGTGAAGCGGTCGGCGTCCTCCAGCAGCCCGGGCGCCCGCTCCAGCAGCGCGAGGCGGTGGCCCTCCAGGCGGTCACGGGTGGTGGTGCGGTCGGCGGGGCCCGCCACGTAGCCGATGCGGCGGTGGCCCAGGGCCAGCAGATGCTCCGTGAGACGCCGGCTGCCGCCGCGGTTGTCGAAGGCGACGGTGACGATGCCGTGGCCGCCGGACGCGGCCTGCCCGCCGGACGCGGGGTCTTCCGGTCTCCCCTCCCGAGTTGTCCCCTCCCGAGGGGCTGCCTCCGGAGGTGTCCCCTCCGGAGGGGCTGCCTGCCGCGCCTCCTCCGGGCCGAGCGGCGGACGGCCGCACAGCACGATGCGGGTGCCGCCGGCCGCGAGACGGCGCAGCCGCGTGGCCAGGGCCGCACTGTGCTTCTCGTCCTCGACGGCACCGCCCGTCAGCACCACGGCCGCCGCGCGCTGGCGCTGCAGGTGCGTGAGGTAGGTCAGTTCACTCTCCGGGGAGCCGCCGGTGTTGCAGACGACGGCGAGCTTCTGGCCGGACGTCCCCGGGCCGCTCTCGCCCATCTCGCTCTGCACGGCGCCGGCGATGATGCCGAAGAAGGGGTCGGCGATGTCGTTGACGAGGACACCGACGAGGTCGGAGGTGGCGGCGGCCAGAGCGCTGGCCGGGCCGTTGACGACGTACTGGAGCTCCTCGACCGCGCGCATGACCCGTGTGCGGGTGGCGCCCGCGACGGGGTAGTTGCCGCTCAGCACGCGCGAGACGGTCGCCGCCGAGACCCCTGCTCGCGTCGCCACATCGGCCAGAGTCACTGCCATCCAGTCCTCCGATTTCCACAGTCCACGTAACTACCTCGGGCAGCGCCCTCACCGGACGGTCGCGCACTGGTGCGGTGACGTGGCGGCGCGGTTGACGCGAAAGTGCATCAGTGCAGCGCACACGGCACAGTCGGGTTCGTCGGCGGCCGGCGCGCCCATGTTCTCACTCCGCGTGTCCTCCTGTGACCGCAACCGGCTCCCCGGCCGGTTCACGGCCGTGCGTTCCGGTCCCGTCGTGCACGGGGTCTTGTCCTGTCTTATCAAGCACCCTTACTGTCCTTCGACAGCAAGCGCTTTCTGTCTTTCGAAGGAGCCACTGCTGTATGCCGGACGAGTCAGTTCCCCCACGCGTCGCCGTTGTCGGTACCGGCGGCATCGTCACCGGAAGCCACCTGCCCGCGCTGCGTGCCCAGTCGGGCCGCGTACGTCTGACCGCCGCGGTCGACGTCGACGAGAGCCGGCTCGCCGGGTTCCTCGCCCAGGCCGGGGAGGGCGTGAGCGGATACCCCGGAGTGGCCGAGATGCTCGCGGCCGAGGAACCCGACCTGGTCCTGATCGGGACGCCGCCCGCCCTCCACGCCGAACAGACCGTCGCCGCCCTGCGTGCCGGAGCGTGGGTGCTGTGCGAGAAGCCGCTGTGCCTCTCGCTCGCCGAGTGCGACGCCATCGCCGCGGAGGAGGGCGACGAGGGCCCCTACGCCTCCGCCGTCTTCCAGCACCGCTACGGCTCCGGGGCCGCACACGCCCGCGAACTGCTGCGGGCCGGGGACCTGGGGACGCCCCTGGTCGCCCACTGCCAGACCACCTGGCACCGTGACGCCGGGTACTACTCCGTTCCGTGGCGCGGCCGTTGGTCCACCGAGGGCGGGGGGCCCACCATGGGCCACGGCATCCACCAGATGGATCTGCTGCTGCATCTCCTGGGGGAGTGGAGCGAGATACGCGCCATGGCCGGCCGGCTCGTGCACGACGTGCAGAGCGAGGACGTCTCCACAGCCCTCGTACGCTTCGAGAACGGTGCCATGGCCACCGTCGTCAACAGCGTGCTCAGCCCTGACGAGGTCAGCCGCATACGCATCGACTGCGCCGACGCCACAGTGGAGTTGACGCATCTCTACGGGTACGGCAACGACGACTGGGCCTACACCCCCGCGCCGCACGCTCGCCGGCAGCCGGAGCGCACATCGCACTGGCGCACTCCCGCGGCCGACGTCCCCAGTTCGCACGCCGCCCAGCTCAGCGGCTTCCTCGACGCCATGGAGAAGGGCCAACGCCCCCCGGGCAGCGGCCGGGACGCCCGCGACACCCTCGAATTCCTCGCCGCCCTCTACAAGTCGGCCTTCACGGCGGCACCCGTACACCGGGGAGAAATCACACCGCAGGACCCCTTCTACCGCACCATGCACGGCGATCACCCCGACTGGGCACCGAAGGAGCACTGACGCAGTCATGAACGCCCCCGACCCCCGAGGTCACCTGCCCGTCACCGTCGATCACGTCCACGGCGAGCGCATCGGCGTCACCGTGAACGGCACCGAAGTGATGCGCTACGTCTACGCCCCCGACCCCGTGGCCTTCGAGTCGCGCAAGCCGTACGCGCATCCGCTGCGCACCCTCGCCGGAGCCACGGTCACCGGATACCGGCCCAACGACCACCGCTGGCACAAGGGCCTCCAGATGACCGCCAGCCACCTGTCGGGCCAGAACTTCTGGGGCGGCAACTCCTACGTCCGCGGCGAGGGTTACCAGCCGCGCCACGAACTCGTCGGCTCCATGCGGCACGACGGCTTCGACACCTTCGAAGTGGCCGACGACAGACTCGACTTCACCGAACTGCTCACCTGGGTCGAGAACGGCGGCGAGGAGTGGGCGCACGAGCGGCGCGGTGTGGCTCTCCACTCGGCGGACGCGGGCAGCGGCACGTACGCGATCGACTGGCGCATCGAGCTCACCAACATCCGCGACCGCCCGCTGGAGTTCGGCTCGCCGACCACGCACGGCCGTGAGATGGCCGGCTACACCGGCCTCCAGTGGCGGGGCCCGCGCGACTTCACCGGGGGCAGGGTGCTCACCCCGGCCGGGCCGAGCACCGACGGGGAGATGATGGGGCAGCCGGCCGCGAAGCACCCCTGGATCGGTTTCGTGGGCGAACACGACGGCAGGGACGGGTACTCGACCCTCGTCTTCGCGCACGCACCCGGCAACGAGGAGTCCGTGCACGCCTCGCACTGGTTCGTGCGCTCCGAGCCCGTTCCCACCGTCGCCTTCTCCTGGGCCTTCTTCGAGGAGTTCGCCCTGCCGCCCGGCGGCTCCTTCACCTACGGCTACCGGATGCTCGTGGCGGACGGTGCCCGGGACGCGGACGCCATCGCCGGGCAGCTGGAGTCGATCCCCTGGTGAGCGGCCCCGGGGCGGCGGCCCGGGCCCCGACCCGAACACCGAGCACCGAGCACCGAACCAGGGACACCGGATCACGAAACACCGGATCACGGACACCGAACCACGTACACCGAGTCGAAGGAGACCGCACGTGCTGGACGCGCCACTGCCGGGCGGGATCGGCCTGTCGCACATCACCGCCTACGACTGGGAGGCCGCCGACGGGGTGTGCGGCGGCAGTCCCCACATCCACCTGGCCTGCACCGAGGCGTACGTCGTCACCGCGGGCGAGGGCGCCGTCCGGACGCTGACCCCCGAGGGCGGCTTCAACGAGACGCCGCTGGAGCCGGGCGTGATCGCCTGGTTCACACCGGGAACCGTGCACCGGATGGTGGACGGCGCGGGCCTGCGGGTGACCGTGCTGATGCAGAACAGCGGGCTGCCGGAGGCCGGCGACGCGGTGTTCACGTTTCCGCCGGAGGTGCTGGCCGACCCCGGGGCGTACGCCGCCGCTGCGGCGCTGCCCGCCAAGGAGGGCGCGGAAGCCGGCCGCGCGGCACGCGAGCGGCGCGATCTGGCCGTCGAGGGCTATCTGGTCATCGAAGCGGCGCTGAAGGCCGGCGACACCGGGCCCCTGCACGCGTTCCACCGGGCCGCCGCACGCCTTGTCGCCCCCAAGGTGGCTGCCTGGCGCCCGCGTTGGCGGGAGGGTGCGCTGGCCGCGGCCGAACGCACCGGCAGCCACCTCGACGCGCTCGCCGACGGTGACGCGGCCCACCTCTCCGGTGCCCGCGCCCACTCGGCCCAGCCCACGCGGCGCCGCGGCTACGGGATGTGCGGACGCAGGGACGAGTACGAACTGCCCGGCACCACGCTGCCCTACCACGGCGAATAGCACCCACCGCGCCGACCCGACCGCAGTCCCGCACCGCACCGACTCGCACCGCCCCGACCCGCACCGCACGCACCGGAAAGGTTCATCGCATGCCCGGACCCAGGACGAGGGCGTCCTGCGCGGCAGCCGTGGCGATCGCCCTGTGCGCGACGCTCGCCGGCTGCGGCGGCGGAGCCCCGGCAGCCGCCGACGGCAAGGTCACCCTCCGCTTCACCTGGTGGGGCAACGCCGACCGGGCCGAGCGCACCGAGAAGGCCGTGGCCGCCTTCGAAAGATCGCATCCCGGCATCGACATCCGCACCTCCTACTCCACCTACGACGCGTACAAGCAGAAGCTCGCCACCCAGGCGGCGGGCGGTGACGTGCCCGACCTCATCCAGCTCGACTACCGGCAGATCAGCCAGTACGCGGGTTCCGACGTGATGCTCGACCTGGGCCGGCAGCGCGCCGCCCTCTCCACCGACAGGATGGACCCGGACCTGCTGCAGACCGGGCAGGTCGGCGGCGTGCAGTACGCCCTGCCGATGGGTGTCGGCACCCAGACGGTCGCCTACGACAAGGAGGCATGGCGTGATGCCGGGGTGAAGACACCGCAGCCCGGCTGGAGTTGGCAGGACTGGGTGCGGGCGCTGCGCAAGGTGAAGGAGGACCGCGGCTCGTACGTGATGACCGATCCCGGCGCAGCCGAGGACCAGTTCGAGATCTGGCTGCGCGGACAGGGCAAGAAGCTCTACACCGACGACGGGCAGATCGCCTTCACCGCGGGCGACCTGGCTCGCTGGTGGTCCTTCACCTCGGCGCTGCGGAAGGAGGGGCTGGTCAGTCCGGCCACGGACACCACCCAGATGTCCGGGTCGGTGGAGGACGCTCCGATGGGACGCAAGAGGTCGATCGCGGAGTTCAACTGGGACGCGCCCTCCGCCGGTTACGAGGCGATGTACGGGGACCGGCTCGCCATCGCTCCCACCCCCACGGGTGAGGACGGCACGTTCGGTCAGTACTACAAGCCGTCGATGCTGCTCGGCATCGCCGCCAGCAGCGAACACCCCCGTGAGGCCGCGTCGTTCATCGACTTCCTGCTGAACTCCGACAAGGCCGCCGACATCCTCGGCGTCGACCGCGGCACCCCGGTCAACAGCACACAGCGCCGCCGGGTGCTCTCCACGGTCACCGGCTTCCAGAAGCAAGTGGCCCGGCTGCAGACCTCGTTGCAGGGCAAGCTGGAGGAGCCGCCGACCGCTCCTCCACGCGGTGACAACGGGCTGCAGTCGACCTTCCAGCGCGACTACGACCAGGTCTCCTTCGAGAAGCTCACGCCACGTGAGGCCGCGGAGGACTTCATCACCGAGGCACGGGCGGAGCTGAGGCCCTGATGGCGTTCCCGGGGACTTCCCGTACACAGCAGGCACCTTCCCCGACGGCGACCGCGCCCGTAAGGGCCCGGCAGGCCGCGGCCCGCACGGGCAGCGGCGCACCGGGCACGCGCCGGCGACGGTCCGGCCGCCCGCCCAGGCGCGAACGCCAGGGCGCCGCCTGGGTGTTCCTCTCGCCGTGGGTGCTGGGTGCGGCCGTGCTCACCCTGCTTCCGATGGCGGTCTCGCTCTACCTCTCGTTCACCGACTACAACCTCTTCGATCCGCCCTCCTGGATCGGTCTGCGCAACTACGCGCAGATGTTCACCGAGGACCCGCGGCTGCTCCGCTCGGTCGGCAACACCCTGCTGTACGTGCTTGTCGCCGTGCCGCTGCAACTCGCCCTGGCACTGGCCGTGGCCGTCGCCCTGAGGTCGATGAGGCGCGGCAGGAACTTCTACCGTTCCGCCTTCTACGCCCCTTCGCTGCTCGGTGCGTCCATGAGCGTCGCGCTGGTCTGGCGGGCGATTTTCAACGACGGCGGGACCGTGGACAATCTGCTGTCCGGTCTCGGCATCCACATCGGCGGCTGGGTCAACCGGCCCGGCTGGGCGCTGCTGAGCGTGGCGCTGCTGACCGTGTGGCAGTTCGGGGCGCCGATGGTCATCTTCCTGGCCGGGCTCCAGCAGATCCCGCGTGAGCTGTACGAGGCCGCGGCCGTGGACGGCGCGGGCCCGTGGCGGCAGTTCGCCTCGATCACACTGCCGATGCTCTCTCCCGTGCTGTTCTTCAACCTGGTGCTCCAGACCATCCAGGCGTTCCAGGTCTTCACTCCCGCCTTCGCGGTCAGCGGCGGCCGGGGCGGGCCCGCGGACTCCACGCTGTTCTACACGCTCTATCTCTACGACCGGGGCTTCACCGCTTCGCACATGGGCTACGCCTCGGCGATGGCATGGGTGCTGCTGGTCGCCATCGGCATCGTCACCGCGGTGCTGTTCCGCACCTCCCGCTCCTGGGTCTTCTACGCGAACGAGGAGGCCGCCTGATGTCCGTCACCGCCGTCCGCACGCCGCGCCGGGGGACCGGCCGGCGCCGCGTCGCCCTCCACGGGGGTGCACTTGCTGTGCTGCTCGTGCTGCTCTACCCGTTGGCCTGGCTGGTCGCGACGTCGTTCAAGCCGGCGGACGAAGTCCTCGCCAGCCTCACGCTGCTTCCCTCCCGGCTGGCCACCGAGAACTACGGCACCGCGGCCGAAGGCATCGAAGGCGTCACGCTGCTCCAGCTGTTCGGCAACTCGCTGACGATCTCGCTCGGTGCCGTTCTGGGCAATGTGCTCAGCTGCTCGCTTGCCGCGTACGCCTTCGCGCGGCTGCGGTTCACCATGCGCGGGCCGCTGTTCGCCTTCATGATCGCCACGATCATGCTGCCGCACCACGCCGTGCTGATCCCGCAGTACATCGTCTTCAACCAACTGGGCATGGTGAACACCTTCTGGCCGATGGTGCTGCCGAAATTCCTGGCCACCGACGCCTTCTTCGTCTTCCTCATCGTGCAGTTCATGCGGGGGCTGCCGCGCGAGCTGGACGAGGCGGCGAAGATCGACGGCTGCGGACCGTTCCGCATATTCGCGCGCGTGGTCCTTCCGCTGACCAGGCCCGCGCTGATCACCACCGCGATATTCACCTTCATCTGGACGTGGAACGACTTCTTCACCCAGTTGATCTATCTCTTCGAGCCGGAGAAGTACACACTCACACTGGCGCTGCGCACCTTCGTCGACACCTCCAGCCAGTCCGCCTACGGGCCGATGTTCGCGATGTCGGTGTTCGCGCTGCTGCCCATCGTGCTGTTCTTCCTGGCCTTCCAGCGGCTGCTGGTCGAGGGAATGGCCAACTCCGGGCTGAAAGGCTGACCAGGATGAGCACTTCGCGGACAGCCGGAGAGGACCGCGGCGACCTGTTCGGGGCGCGCTTCGAACTCTTCGCCGACGTCCTCGCGGTCGGCCTCGCGGTCTGGGCCGCCTCGCTGCCGCTGGTCACGTTTCCGGCCGCGCTGGCCACCGCGTGCACGCTGCTCAGACGCCGGTTGCTCTTCGCCGAACCGTGCACGGCCGGACGCTACTTCGCCGCACTGCGCACACGCGTGGCGCGGCGCGGCGAGTGGACGGCCGGGGCGTGCGTGCTCGGATTCGCCGCCCTGGTGGCAGCCGACGCCGGGCTCGCGACCGCGGGCCTGCCGGGGGCCGTGCCCTTCGCCCTGGTGCTGGCGGTGGTGGCGGGCGCGGCCGCGGTCGTCGGGCTGCGTGCGGCCGCGTCGCCCGAGGCCGAGCACGACGTGACGGGCGGCCTGTCGGGCGGCCTGCCGGGCAGCTGGCGTGCCGCGGTGCGGGCGGGCGCCGGCCGCACCGCGGCGGACCTCCCGGGCAGCGGCATGGTGGTGCTCGCGCTGTGCACGGCGGCCGTGTGCGCCTGGGCTCTGCCGCCCGTGCTCCTTCTGCTGCCCGGACCGCTCGCGCTGGCCCTGACCGCCGTCGAACTGCGACGGGAGCTGCGGAGTTGAGCCGGGCCGCCGCCCGGCGCGGCCCATTACGGTCACCGTTGTGTGCGGGCCCTCGGGCGGGGCCTCGCGGACCCGGGGAGAAGTGCGCTCGGCCATCCTTGAATGAAAGCGCTTGCTGTCCATCTTGCCCTCCCAGGAGCGGACCCCGAAGGAGACGATCCACGTGACACGCAGAACCGTGCGCATCGCCATGAACGGTGTGACCGGACGCATGGGCCACCGCCAGCACCTCGTCCGCTCGATCCTCGCCATCCGTGAGCAGGGCGGCATCGGCCTCGGCGACGGCAGTGTGCTGTGGCCCGAACCCGTGCTCGTCGGCCGCCGCGACCACGCCTTGAAGGAGATCGCCCTGCGGCACGGGCTCGACGAGTGGAGCACCGACCTGGACGCCGTACTGACGGACGAGGGCATCGAGGTCTACTTCGACTCGCAGGTCACCAGCGCCCGGGAGGGCGCACTGCGCAAGGCGATCGGCGCCGGCAAGCACATCTACACCGAGAAGCCCACCGCCACCGGGCTCGACGGGGCCCTGGACCTCGCACGGCTCGCGCACGCGGCGGGTGTCAAGCACGGAGTGGTGCAGGACAAGCTTTTCCTGCCGGGGCTGCTCAAGCTCAAGCGCCTCGTCGACGGCGGCTTCTTCGGGCGCATCCTGTCCGTGCGCGGCGAGTTCGGCTACTGGGTCTTCGAGGGCGACTGGCAGGAGGCGCAGCGGCCGTCCTGGAACTACCGTGCGGAGGACGGCGGCGGCATCGTCGTCGACATGTTCCCGCACTGGGAGTACGTGCTGCACGGGCTGTTCGGCAGGGTCACGTCCGTGACGGCGCGGGCCACCACGCACGTTCCGCGCCGCTGGGACGAGCAGGGGCGCGGGTACGACGCCACGGCCGACGACTCCGCGTACGGCATCTTCGAGCTGGACGGCGGCGTCATCGCGCAGATCAACTCCTCCTGGGCGGTGCGCGTCAACCGCGACGAACTCGTCGAGTTCCAGGTCGACGGCACCGAGGGCTCGGCCGTCGCCGGGCTGCGCCGCTGCCGCGCACAGCACCGGTCGGGCACGCCCAAACCCGTGTGGAACCCGGATCTGCCGGCCACGGAGCGGTTCCGCGAGCAGTGGCAGGAGGTGCCGGACAACGGGGAGTTCGACAACGGCTTCAAGGCGCAGTGGGAGCACTTCCTGCGGCACGTTGTCCTCGGCACGCCCTGGGAATCGGACCTGCTGGCGGGTGCGCGCGGCGTGCAGCTCGCCGAACTCGGCCTGCGGTCCTCGGCCGAGGGCCGGCGTCTGTCCGTTCCGGAACTGTCCCTCTGACGTGCCAGGGAGAAGCTCAGTGATCCGACTGCCCGACGAGAACGGGACGTTGCGCGCGTACCAGCCGCGGACCGAGCCCGCGGACCCGGTCGTGAGGCCACCGGACGCTGCCGGCAGCGCCGCGGCCGGCGGGAGCCGTGGCCCCGGCGCAGGCGGTGAACGGCCCGCCTCCCGCACGGTCTTCGCCGCGGCGCACGTCGTCGCCGATCCCTTCAGGGCGGCGCAGGCCGGTGCTCCGGCGGTCCTCCACTGGGACGCCACTCTCGCCTTCCGCCGTCACCTGTGGTCGCACGGCCTGTGTGTCGCCGAGGCCATGGACACCGCGCAGCGGGGAATGGGCCTGGACTGGTCCGTGGCGGCCGAGCTGTCCCGGCGCTCCGCCGCCGAGGCACGGGCCGTGGGAGGGCGTGTCGCCTGCGGTGCGGGAACCGATCAACTACCGCCCGGAGTACACGGGCTGGCAAGGGTGCGCGGCGCGTACGAGGAACAGTGCGAGGTGGTGGAGAAGGCCGGAGCCCAGGTGATCCTCATGGCCTCACGCGCCCTGGCCGCCACGGCCCGGGGCCCCGAGGACTATCTGGAGGTCTACGGGAAGCTGCTCCGCCAGGCCGCCGAGCCGGTCGTCCTGCACTGGCTCGGGCCCATGTTCGACCCCGCGCTGGAGGGTTACTGGGGGAGTCACGACCTCGACGCCGCCACCGGCACCTTCCTGCGGATCATCGCCGAGAACCCCGGCAAGGTCGACGGGGTGAAGGTCTCCCTGCTGGACGCCGAGCGTGAAGTGGCCCTGCGCCGCCGCCTCCCGGACGGAGTGCGCTGCTACACGGGAGACGACTTCCACTACCCCGAACTGATCGCCGGGGACGGACTCGGCCACAGCGACGCCCTGCTGGGCGTCTTCGACCCGCTCGCGCCGCTCGCCGCGGACGCCGTCCGCCGCCTCGATGCCGGGGACACCGCCGGGTTCAGGGCGGCGCTCGATCCCACCGTGACGCTCGCCCGTCACCTCTTCGAGCCGCCCACCCGCTACTACAAGACCGGCGTGGTACTGCTCGCCTGGCTCGCCGGACACCAGGAGCACTTCACCATGCCCGGCGGTCTGCACTCGGCCCGTCCGCTGCCGCACCTGGCCCGCGCCTACGAACTGGCCGACGGGCTGGGCCTCTTCCCGGACCCCTCGCTGGCGCGGTCGCGCATGCGGCAGCTCCTCGCCGTCCACGGGGTGCACGAGTGACCGCCGCGCCCGCCCGCTTCGCGGTCAACCAGGAGACGGTCAGACAGCTCTCCCTCCCCGAACTGGCCGCTGCCTGCGGCAAGCTGGGCGTCACCCGGGCCGGGCTGTGGCGCGGCCCCGTACGGGACCACGGTCCGGAGGCCACCGCCCGGCTGATGCGTGACGCCGGCCTGACGGTGACCTCCCTGTGCCGGGGCGGGTTCCTCACGGCCACCGGCCCGCGGGAGCGCGCCGGTGCTCTGGACGACAACCGCGCCGCCGTCGACGAGGCCGCGATCCTGGGCACCGACACGCTCGTACTGGTCTCCGGCGGCCTCCCCGCCGGCAGCCGCGACCTGCACGGTGCGCGGGAACGCGTCGCGGACGCCCTGGCCGAACTGGCCCCGTACGCGAGGGAGAGGGGCGTACGGCTGGCAATCGAGCCGCTGCATCCGATGTTCGCCTCCGACCGCTGCGTGGTCTCCACCCTCGCGCAGGCCCTCGACCTGGCGGAGCGCTTCCCGGCCGCCGAGGTCGGCGTCGTCGTGGACACCTACCACGTGTGGTGGGACGACCGGGCCCCGGCGCAGATCGCGCGGGCGGGCCGGGGCGGCAGGCTGGCCGCGTTCCAGGTCGCGGACTGGGTGACCCCGCTGCCGGAGGGCGTGCTGCTGGGACGCGGCCAGCTCGGCGACGGCTCGGTCGACCTGCGCGGGTTCCGCGAGGCGACGGAGGCGGCGGGCTACTCGGGCCCCGTCGAGGTGGAGATCTTCAATCCCGGCCTGTGGGCGAGGGACGGCGCGGAGGTGCTGGCCGAGACGGTCCGGCGGTTCGTGCGGCACGTACTGCCGGAAGGGGGCCGGGAGCCGGAGCCGAGGGGCTGAAGGAGAAATTCCGCAACTCGCGCAACCGCTGGGCGGCGCCGTGGGTCTACTCCAGTACTCGGGCCTCCTTGGGGAGCCGGAGGCCGAGGGGGTACGAGGGGCCCGGCCGTGGAGGCCGGGCCCCTCGAAGTGTCACGGCGCTCCGGGCGCACGGACGGGAAGGAGCTCCGGCCGTGCGGCCGTACGGCCGTCGCCGGAGGAGCGGCCGCGCAGGCGCCTTCCCAGCCAGGGCCCCAGAAAGGCCGCCGCCCACCGCATCTCGTTCGCGGCGGCGCTCAGCGCCCCGGCGCCCGGCAACCCGGCGGGGACGCCCGGTTCGGCCGGAGGCAGCGGGTGCGTCCAGCTCTCGTCGCTGCCGGGCAGGCGCAGCGCGTGGGCGACGGCCGCGGCGATGCGTGCGTGACCGACCGGGCCGGCGTGGAGGCGGTCCGGGCTCCACAGGCGCGGATCGACGGCCACGGGGTGCAGGGCGGTCTCGGCGACGGCGACGCCGTGGCGGTGTGCGGCGTCGCGGATGCGGTCGTTGAGAAGGCGTATGCGGGAGCCGAGGGGCCGGGCGAGCGGGATCGTGCGTGCCATGTCGGGGAAGGTCAGCGTCGCCACATGTGCGCCCTGGGCGGTGAGCGCCGCGAACATCGCCTCCAGATGACCGGCGACCCCGTCCGCGTCGAACCGGGGCCGCAGCAGGTCGTTGACCCCGGCGACGACGGTGGCCAGGTCGGGGCGCAGCGCGAGGGCGGGAGCGAGCTGTCCGGCGCGGACCTGGCCGGCGAGACGGCCGCGCACGGCCAGGTTGGCGTAGAGGAGTCCGGGACTCGTCTCCGCGAGCTGCTCGGCGAGCCGCCCGGCCCAGCCGGGCAGGCCCGCGCCGCTGTCGCCCAGCCCTTCGGTCTGGCTGTCGCCCAGGGCGACGTAGCGCACATACTCACCGCGGGGCACGGGCCGCCCGCCTCTCCCGCAGGACCTCGGCGCTGCGTTCGCACCAGTCGCGGTTCCCGCGCTCGAAGGCGAGGCCGCGAAGACAGGTCAGATACGGCCCGATCCGCGCACCGTGGCGCAGGAACTGCTCCTCGGAGCACTCGCCGCGCAAGCCGCGCAGCAGGGCCTCGAACAGCTCGATCTTGGCTTCGGCGAACGCCGCCCGTTCGGTGAGCTGGGCGATGAGCGCCCCGGTCTCGACGTGGTCGGCGGTCTGGACCTTGACCAGCAGGTCGTCACGGATGAAGGAGGGTTTGGCGGTGGCCGCCGCGAACTTCTCCATCTCGGCGAGGCCGTCGTCGGTGACCCGGAAGAGGCGCTTGTTGGGACGGGTGTCCTGTACGACTTCGCGGCCTGTGACCAGCCCGTCCTTCTCCAGCGCGGCCAGTTCGGCGTAGAGCTGCTGAGGCAGCGCGTGCCAGAAGTTCGCCACGCCCTTGTCGAACGCCTTGGCCAGCCGGTATCCGCTCAGCTCCTCGTTGAGCAGTGCCGCGAGCACGGCGTGACGCAGAGCCATCGGGATGCCGCCCCCTCTCATCGGTCTCTCCGGTTCCGCCTCTGTCGGGCCGGACCTCCGTCATGATACTCAAGAAAGTGACTATTCAGTTTTCTGAGTACCACGGGCGGGGCGGTGAGCACCGGTGGCCACCGTGAGCACCGGCGAGTACCGGGAAGCCAGACATCCGGGAGCAGTTCATGAACGACGAGTCGACGACCGCGGCCGGGCTCTTCCGCGCCGCTGTCGAGAGCGGTGATCTCACCGCTCTGGAGAACCTGTTCACCGAGGACGTGCGCCTCTACAGCCCGGTGAAGTTCACACCCTTCGAGGGCAGGGAGACAGTGCTGGGCCTCTTCGGTGTCCTGCTGCGCACCTTCGAGGACCTGCGCTACGTCGGGCATCTGGACGGCACGGCGGAGACGTGCGCCGACGGCAGCCAGGCCCCGTCGGCTGTGCTGCTCTTCCGGGCCACCGTGGGAGGCAGGCAGGTGCACGGCATCGACCTGCTGCAGTCCGGCCCGGAAGGGAGGATCAAGGAGCTTACTGTGATGGTCCGTCCGGAGTCCGCTGTGCGTGCGGTGGGAGAGGCCGTCCTGGAGGGGCTCGTCGCCGACGGGCTCGTCCCGGCCTCCCCGCCCCGCAAGGGCTGAGCGCCGGGTGCCCTCCCGGCACCGGAACTCCGGCCGGAGCACCGCTGGATCGGCACGCCCCTAGAACGCCACCCCGCAGTGCAGCAGCACGTTCGCGTACGGGCGGACCTCGCCCGTACGCACGATGAGCCGGGCCCCGCGCGTGCGGTCCTTCAACTCCTCGTGCGGGACGAGCTCCAGGGCGGGGAAGAGGCCCTCGAGTTCGGCGGCCGTCTCCGGGTTGCGGTCCTTGACCTCGCTCGCCGCGGTGGCACCCTCCACCACGAGTTCGTCGAGCAGACCGGCGAGCACCTCGGAGAAGCGCGGGACACCCGCGCGGAACGCGAGGTCGACGACGTGGGGGCCGTGCGGCCCGTCCGGGATGGGCAGTCCCGCGTCGCACACCACGACCCGGTCGGTGTGGCCGAGGAGGGCGAGGGCCCCCGCGAGGTGACGGTTGAGGATTCCCGACTTCTTCATCCGGCCGACTCCTTCTGCTGCGTTGCGTGCCCTGCCTCCCGCGGGTCGGGCGGGAGGGCGGTGCGGCGGCGGCCGGCCCTCGGCGCGGCCGCCGCCGCCTTCCGTGCTCACGGAGTTGCCTGCCCCCGCCCGGCTGCGGCCGCGTGGCCGGTGGGCCGCCGGGCGGACGGGCGGGCGCCTCAGGAGTACCGGTCGACGTTCTTGCTGTTCACCGTCACCACAGGCACCTTGATCTCGCTGTCCGGGTCGTTGCCCTCGACCTCGCGGATCGCGTTGCGCACCGCCATCTTGCCCAGCTCGACGGGCTGTTGGGCGATGGTGGTGTTCATCGTGCCCTTCTTGACGGCCTTGAGCCCGTCCGGCGTGCCGTCGAAGCCCACGACCTTGACCTGCTTGCCGGCCTTGCTGCCCAGCGCCTTGACGGCGCCCAGCGCCATCTCGTCGTTCTCGGCGAAGATGCCGGTGGCCTCCGGGTGGGACTGGAGGAGGTTGGTGGCGACGTCGAGCCCCTTGGCCCGGTCGAAGTTGGCGGGCTGCTTCGCGACTACCTCGATGTCCGGGTACTTCTTGATCTCGGACATGAATCCCTTGCCGCGCTCACGCGAGGCGGAGGTGCCCGGCTGACCGCGCAGCACGATGATGCTGCCCTGCTCGTCGAGCTGTTCCGCCAGGCTCTGCGCCGCCTTCTTGCCGCCGGAGACGTTGTCGGAGGCCACGGTCGTCGCGATCTCGGCCTTGTTGACCGTGCGGTCGACGGCGACGACCGGGATGCCGGCGTTGGTGGCGGCCTTGACGGAGGGGGCGGCGGCGTCCGAGTCCACCGGGTTGATCATGATCGACTTCACGTTCTGGCTGGTGAAGTTCTGGATCTGGTTGGCCTGCTGGGAGGCGTCGTCCTGGGCGTCCTGGATGCTCAGTTCGGCGCCGTGCGACTTGGCCTCCTGCTCGGCGCCCTTCTTCATCTCCACGAAGAAGGGGTTGTTGAGCGTGGACAGGGCGAGGCCGAGCTTGATGCCGTCCTCGTCCCCGGTCTTGGCCGAGCCGCCGCCGCACCCTGTCGCGGCCGTGCATATCAGTGCCGCGGCGGTCACTACGGCATATGTGCTCTTTCTCTTGCTCATTGCTGCGTTCCTAGCAGTCGAGGGCAGATGAAACGAACGGCGTGTGAGCCCCCCGTGGCGCGAGGGTCGAGCGTGACGGCGAACCCACCCGATGCGCAGGGATCATGCGCGACGACGGAGTGTATCGAGCAGCACGGCCAGAGCAATCACTGCCCCGATGACGACTTGCTGCCAGAAAGCGGATACGTCGAGCAGGTTGAGGCCGTTGCGCAGAACCGCCAGGATCAGTGCGCCGATCAGAGTGCCGGAGGCTTTTCCGACACCGCCCGCGAGACTCGCCCCGCCGATCACCACGGCGGCGATCGCGTCGAGTTCGTACCCCATCGCCGCCTGCGGCTGCGCGGAGGCCAGCCGCGAGGCCAGCACGATCCCGGCGACGGCCGCCAAGGCTCCCGAGAGCCCGTAGACGACCAGCTTCTGACGGCGCACCCTGATGCCCGACAGGCGTGCCGCCTCCTCGTTGCCGCCGATGGCGTACATCGAACGGCCGCTGTACGTACGGGAGAGGACCAGCGAGGTGATGCCGCCGGCGACGACCATCACCAGCAGCGGCATCGGGAACCAGCCGCCCATCGTCTCACCGACGGTCGCGACGGAGGCGGGGAGCGCGATGGGGGTGCCGTCCGACAGGACGAGCGAGAGTCCGCGGCCGATCGAGAGCATCGCCAGGGTGGCGATGAAAGGCGGCAGCTTGCCGTAGGCGATGAGGCCGCCGCTGACGAGGCCGCAGGCCAGGCCCGTACCGATGGCGAGCAGCACCGCCATCCACGCCGGAAGCCCCTGGGTGGTGGCCGTCCAGCCGAGAACGATCGCCGAGAGCGCCGCGACGGAACCCACCGACAGGTCGATGCCTCCCGAGACGATGACGAAGGTGACGCCGAAGGCGAGGATCGCGGTGACGGCGGCCTGCACGCCGACGTTCAGCAGATTCTGGGTGCTGAGGAAGTCGGGCGACATGACGGTCAGCGCCACGATCAGGACGATCAGTGCGCTGAGCGCGCCGTTCTCCAGCAGCACCTTGCGCAGCACCGGCTGCGCGGGAGCCCGCTTGCTCTGTTTGTCCAGCCGGTGCCCCTGGCCCGGGCCGCTGCTGCTGTCGATGTCAGTGGCCACGGAGGCCCTCCCTGTCCTTCGTCCCGGTTGCGAGGGCGCTCTCCCGGTGCGCGGTGCCCACGGCCAGTGCCATCACGTCGTCCTGCGTGGCTTCCCGCGCGGTGAGTTCGCCCGCGATGCGGCCCTGGGCCATCACGAGGATGCGGTCGCTCATGCCCAGCACCTCGGGGAGGTCGCTGGAGATCATCAGGACCGCGTGGCCGGACGCCGTCAACTCGTTGATGAGTTCGTAGATCTCGACCTTCGCGCCGACGTCGATGCCGCGGGTGGGCTCGTCGAGGATCAGCACACGGCTCTGCGCCAGCAGCCACTTGCCGATGACGACCTTCTGCTGGTTGCCGCCGGAGAGGGTGCCGGTGCGCTGAGCGAGTCCCGACATGCGCACCCCGAGCCGGCGGGCGATGCGGTCCGCCGCCTCACGCTGCCCCGGCAGGTCCACGATCCCGGCGCGGGTGTCCCGGCGGAGCGTGACCAGGCCGAGGTTGTCGCCCACTGAGGAGTCCAGCAGCAGGCCCTGGCCCTTGCGGTCCTCGGGGACGAGCCCGATACCGGAACGCAGCGCGGCGCCGATGTCGTTGCGGCGCAGCCGTCTGCCGTCCACCTCCACGGTGCCCGCGTCGTAGGGGTCCGCGCCGAAGACCGCGCGCGCCACCTCCGTACGGCCCGCGCCCACCAGGCCCGCCAGGCCCACGACTTCGCCCGCCCGCAGCTCGAAGCCGATGTCGGTGAAGCTGCCCGCGCGGCGCAGTCCGCTGACGCGCAGCAGCGGTGCGCCCTGCCGCTGTCCGGCGTTCGCCTCGCCGGTCACACGCGGGTACTGCTGCTCGATACTGCGGCCCACCATCATCCGTACGAGGTCGTCGCGCGGGGTGTCCGCCGGTGCCTGGCCGACGCTGCGGCCGTCGCGGAGCACGGTGACCCGGTCGCCGAGCGCGGCGATCTCCTCGAGGTGGTGGGTGATGAAGACGATGCCGACACCCTCGGCCCGCAGCCGCCGCACCAGTTCGAAGAGCCTGACCACCTCGTCGGCGGTGAGAGCCGCCGTCGGCTCGTCCATGATCAGCACGCGGGCGCGCAGGCTCAGCGCCTTGGCGATCTCGACCATCTGGCAGCGGGCGATGCCGAGTTCACGCACCGGCGTGGCCGGGTCGATCTCCACGCCGACGCTGCGCAGCAGTTCGGCGGCGTCCGCGTTCATGCGCCGGCGGTCCAGCAGCCCGAAGCGGCGCGGCTGGCGGCCCAGGAAGATGTTCTCGGCCACGCTGAGGTGCGGCACGAGGTTGAACTCCTGGTGCATCGTGGCCACACCGAGCCGTTCCGCGTCGCCGGCCGCGTGGATGCGTACGGGCCTGCCGTCGCGCAGGACCCGTCCGGAGTCGGCACGGTGGACGCCGGAGAGGACCTTGATGAGTGTGCTCTTGCCCGCGCCGTTCTCTCCGAGCAGTACGTGCACCTCGCCCGCGCGCAGGTCGAAGTCGACGCCGTCGAGGGCGACCACACCGGGAAAGGTCTTGACGATGCCCTCGGTGCGCAGCAACTCCGGTCCTGCCGTGGGACGTTGCGGTGGCGTCGGGCGATGTGGGGGGTCGGGCGGAGTCAACTTCGGCTCCCTTCGCTCTCGCCGCAGGAGCGGCGTGTGACAAGGCGGGCGGTGAGGGTGACGGAGGCGGCGCTCCGTCCCTCCACGACGTTGATCAGCGCCTCCACCGCGCGGTGTCCCAGTTCCTTGGTCGGCTGGGCGATGGCGGTGATGGGGGGATCGGTGTGCAGGAACCACGGGATGTCGTCGAAGGCCGCGAGCGCCATGTCCCCGGGCACCCGCAGCCCCCGGCGGCGCAGTTCGTCCATGGCGCCGAGGGCCATGAGGTTGTCGGTGGCGAAGATCGCGTCGGGCGGTTCGGGCAGGTCGAGGAACGCGGCGGTGACGCGTCTGCCGCTCTCGGTCTGGAAGTCGCCCTCGCCGGTGTACTGCTCGGGCAGCGGCAGCCCGTGCGCGGCCAGCCCCGAACGGAAGGCCGCCACCCGCTCGTTGCCCGTGGTCGTCTCGCTCGGCCCGCCGATGATGGCCGGCCGGCGGTGGCCGAGGGCGTGGAGGTGACCGACCAGGTCGTGCACGGCCGCGCGCCCGTCGGCGTGGATGACGGGCACGTCCACGCCGTGAATCCACCTGTCCACGAAGACCATCGGGGTGCCGGCTGCGGCGGCGTCCCGGATCATCGCAGTGCCGCCGTCCGTCGGGGAGACCAGCAGCCCGTCGATGCGCCGCTCCAGGAGCGTGCGCACATGGTGGTCCTGGAGGGCGGCACGCTCGTCGGCGTTGCCGATGATGACGCTGTAGCCGCGCTCGCGGGCGGCGTCCTCCACGGCGCGCGCCAGTTCGGTGAAGAACGGGTTGAGCACGTCGCTGATGACGAGGCCGAGGGTGCGCGTCTGATGGGTGCGCAGGGACCGGGCGACGGCGTTGGGCCGGTAGCCGAGGTCGTCGACCGCGGACAGCACGCGGGAGCGGGTGTCCGGGCGTACGGCCGGGTGGTCGTTGAGCACCCGTGAGACCGTCGCGACGGAGACGCCCGCCGCGGAGGCCACGTCCTTGATGCTGGTCAACTGTCCTGCCCGGATGGGTCGTTCATGCTGTGGTAACGATTACATGCGCCATGAGAAGGGACGTCACACCCCCGGCACAAGGGTTCGACACATGATCGTGACCGCGCCCGGCGGAAGAGGCTGACCGGCCGGTTCGGTGAGTTGTCCACAGGACTGCCGCTGTGTCGGTGTGCGGCGCTACGGTCTGTCACATGTCCTCGCAGTCCCAGCAGACCCCGGTGCCCGAATCCGCCCGCGCCCCGCTCCGCGGCGGGGCGGGCCTCGCCGAGCTGACGGGCGTGCTCGAGCGCATCACCTACGCCAACGAGGACAACGGCTGGACGGTGGCCCGGGTGGACACCGGCCGGGGCGGTGAACTGCTCACGGTGGTCGGCTCGTTGCTGGGCGCGCAGGTCGGCGAGTCCCTGCGGATGGAGGGCCGGTGGGGCTCCCACCCGCAGTACGGACGCCAGTTCACCGTCGAGAACTACACGACGGTCCTGCCGGCCACCGTGCAGGGCATCCGCCGCTATCTCGGCTCCGGTCTGATCAAGGGCATCGGTCCGCGCATCGCCGAGCGCATCGTGGACCACTTCGGCACCTCCACGCTCGAGGTCATCGAGGCCGATGCGGGCAGGCTGATCGAAGTGCCCGGGCTCGGTCCGAAGCGCACGAAGAAGATCGCCGAGGCGTGGGAGGAGCAGAAGGCGATCAAGGAGGTGATGGTCTTCCTGCAGGGCGTCGACGTCTCCACGTCCATCGCCGTGCGGATCTACAAGAAGTACGGCGACGCCTCCATCTCCGTCGTCAGGAACCAGCCCTACAGGCTCGCCGCGGAGGTGTGGGGCATCGGCTTCCTCACCGCCGACCGCATCGCGCAGGCCGTCGGCATCCCGCACGACAGCCCCGAGAGGGTCAAGGCCGGCCTGCAGTACGCCCTTTCGCAGTCCACCGACCAGGGCCACTGCTATCTCCCCGAGGAGCGGCTCATCTCCGACGCGGTCAAGCTGCTCCAGGTGGATTCCGGCCTGGTCATCGACTGCCTGGGTGAACTGGCGGGGGAGGACGAGGGCGTTGTCCGGGAGAAGGTGCCGGGGGAGGACGGGCAGCCGCTCACCGCCGTCTATCTGGTGCCCTTCCACCGGGCCGAGCTGTCCCTGTCGGCCCAGCTGCACCGGCTGCTGCGCACCGGGGAGGACCGCATCCCCGCCTTCCAGGACGTCGACTGGGAGGCGGCGCTGCGCTGGCTCGCCCGGCGCACGGGTGCGGAGCTGGCGCCCGAGCAGCGTCAGGCCGTGCAGCTCGCCCTGAGTGAGAAGGTCGCCGTGCTGACGGGCGGTCCCGGTTGCGGCAAGTCCTTCACCGTGCGGTCCGTCGTCGAACTGGCCCGGGCCAAGAAGGCGAAGGTGGTGCTGGCCGCGCCCACCGGCCGCGCCGCGAAACGGCTCTCCGAGCTGACCGGAGCGGAAGCCTCCACGGTGCACCGGCTGCTGGAGCTGAAGCCGGGCGGCGATGCCGCCTACGACCGTGACCGGCCGCTGGAGGCCGATCTGGTCGTCGTCGACGAGGCGTCGATGCTCGATCTTCTGCTGGCCAACAAGCTGATCAAGGCTGTTCCCCCGGGGGCCCACCTGCTGCTGGTCGGAGATGTGGACCAGCTCCCGTCCGTCGGCGCCGGCGAGGTGCTGCGGGACCTGCTGGCCGAGGGCGGGCCCGTCCCGGCGGTGCGGCTGAAGCGGATCTTCCGGCAGGCCCAGCAGTCCGGGGTGGTGACCAACGCACACCGCATCAATTCCGGCGTGCAGCCCATCACCCATGGGCTGAGTGACTTCTTCCTCTTCGCCGAGGACGACACGGAGGAGGCCGGGCGCCTGACCGTGGACGTGGTGTCCCGGCGCATCCCGGCGAAGTTCGGCCTCGACCCCCGGCGCGACGTCCAGGTCCTCGCGCCCATGCACCGCGGTCCGGCCGGTGCGGGCGCGCTGAACGGCCTGTTGCAGCAGGCCCTGACCCCCGCCCGTCCCGACCTGCAGGAGAAGCGCTTCGGCGGGCGGGTTTTCCGGGTGGGCGACAAGGTCACCCAGATCCGTAACAACTACGAGAAGGGCGCGTGCGGCGTCTTCAACGGCACGGTCGGGGTCGTCACCGCACTGCACACGGACGACCAGCGGCTGACCGTACGCACCGACGAGGACGAGGAGGTGGACTACGAGTTCGACGAACTGGACGAGCTGGCCCATGCCTATGCCGTCACCATCCACCGCTCGCAGGGCAGTGAGTACCCGGCGGTCGTGATTCCCGTCACGACGAGTGCCTGGATGATGCTCCAGCGCAATCTGCTCTATACGGCCGTGACCCGGGCAAAGCGGCTGGTGGTGCTGGTGGGCTCGCGCAGAGCGATCGGCCAGGCCGTTCGCTCGGTCTCCGCAGGCCGCCGGTGCACCGCTCTGGATCACCGGCTGCGCGGGTCGCCGGAAGCGTTCCCGTCAGCGGGAGCGGTACCGGGGGGTGACCGCCGCCAGGTAGAAGGGGCAGGATGTTGAATAGGACGGCACTGCGTGCCATCAAACAGCCCATTGGCCGACCCCGAGTGCACCGCACTGCACGAAGTGGGGGAGAGTTGAAAGGGTCAGGGCACCTCGAAGAAGAGGCACTATGTCGGTGAGGGAAGACGTGAGCGACAACTCTGTAGTACTTCGGTACGGGGACGATGAGTACAGCTACCCCGTAGTCGACAGCACGGTCGGTGACCGTGGCTTCGACATCGGCAAGCTGCGCGCCGAGACCGGTCTGGTGACCCTGGATTCGGGCTACGGCAACACCGCCGCCTACAAATCCGCCATCACCTATCTCGACGGTGAGCAGGGAATCCTGCGCTATCGCGGTTACCCGATCGAGCAGTTGGCCGAGCGCGGCAGCTTCCTGGAGACGGCCTACCTTCTGATCCACGGCGAGCTTCCCACCGTCGACCAGCAGGCCGCCTTCAAGGACGAGGTCACCCGCCACACCCTGCTGCACGAGGACGTCAAGCGCTTCTACGACGGCTTCCCGCGTGACGCCCACCCGATGGCCATGCTCTCGTCCGTGGTCAGCGCGCTGTCGACGTTCTACCAGGACAGCCACAACCCGTTCGACGAGGAGCAGCGGCACCTGTCGACGATAAGGCTGCTGGCCAAGCTGCCGACGATCGCGGCCTACGCCTACAAGAAGGCGATCGGGCACCCGGTGGTCTACCCGCGCAACGACCTGGGTTACGTCGAGAACTTCCTGCGGATGACGTTCTCCGTCCCCGCCGCCGAGTACGAGCTCGACCCTGTCGTGGTCAGCGCCCTGGACAAGCTGCTGATCCTGCACGCGGACCACGAGCAGAACTGCTCGACCTCCACCGTCCGGCTGGTCGGCTCCTCGCAGGCGAACATGTTCGCCTCGATCTCCGCGGGCATCAACGCCCTGTGGGGCCCGCTGCACGGCGGCGCCAACCAGAGCGTGCTGGAGATGCTGCAGGGCATCAAGGCGTCCGGCTCCGACGTCGACACCTTCATCCGCAAGGTGAAGGACAAGGAGGACGGCGTAAAGCTGATGGGCTTCGGCCACCGCGTCTACAAGAACTTCGACCCCCGGGCGAAGATCATCAAGGCGGCGGCGCACGACGTCCTCTCGGCCCTCGGCAAGAGCGACGAACTGCTCGACATCGCCATGCGGCTGGAGGAGCACGCCCTGAGCGACGACTACTTCGTCGAGCGGAAGCTCTACCCGAACGTGGACTTCTACACGGGTCTGATCTACCGGGCCATGGGTTTCCCGACCAGCATGTTCACCGTGCTCTTCGCCATCGGCCGGCTGCCCGGATGGATCGCCCAGTGGCATGAGATGATCAAGGAGCCGGGCTCGCGCATCGGCCGTCCGCGGCAGATCTACACGGGTGTGGTCGAGCGGGAGTACGTGCCGATCGAATCGCGCTGACGCCATGTGATCCTGGCCGCACCAAGCGTGGTCGTGGCTTCCGGAGGTGTCCAAGGAAGGCCCCATCGATTTAGAATGGGGCCTTCCGCATGTGTGGGTTCGTCGAGAGACGTAGGTCACAGAAATTGGGGGGTAACCATTGCCCGGGGTCGGTTGTCTAACCGGGTGACGGCGGCCCCCCGGCGGAGTCGCTTTCAACCGCCGAGTGCGTCTTTGGGGGACGGACCCGGCGAGCAAATCGGCAAGCGTGCCCGGGGAGCTTTGAGCGGCCCTCCCGACCGTACGTGCAGCCAGCAAGCACCCGGCCAGGATCCCGTGGGGGGAATCCGTGACCGGGAAACGGGAGCGCCCCGTCGACAGGCCCGTGGGGGGACCTGCTCGACGGGGCGCTTTTCGGTGCTCCCGCGGGGCCGGGACCGGCGGAGCATCAAGTTCCGGATTCCCCGCCGAGAGCGCCGGAGGAGCCCGGTCGACGGCGGCCAGGGGGCACAACCTCTTCACATCTTCCTCACCGGTGTGGTTTTCACTCTGTGAGGTGAGCACTGAGCGGCACATGCGCGGCGGCAGTCACCTGAAGCGGCGCAGCCGCAAGCTGTTGGTGACCACGAAGACCGAGGAGAAGGCCATCGCCGCGCCCGCGATCATCGGGTTCAGCAGCCCGGCCGCCGCGAGCGGCAACGCCGCGACGTTGTAGCCGAAGGCCCACCAGAGATTGCCCTTGATGGTGCCCAGTGTCCTGCGCGAGAGGCGGATACCGTCCGCTGCCACCCGCAGGTCGCCCCGTACGAGCGTGAGGTCGCCGGCCTCGATCGCGGCGTCGGTGCCCGTGCCCATCGCGAGTCCCAGATCGGCCGTGGCCAGCGCCGCCGCGTCGTTGACGCCGTCACCGACCATCGCCACGACCCGCCCCCCGTCCTGCAGCTTCCGCACCTGACCGGCCTTGTCCTCCGGCAGTACCTCGGCGATGACGCTGTCCTCGGCGATGCCGACGGCACGGGCGACGGAGACCGCCACGGCCCTGTTGTCCCCGGTCAGCAGCACAGGTGTGAGGCCCAGAGCGCGCAGTTCACGTACGGCCTGCGCACTGCTGTCCTTGACGGTGTCGGCGACCGTGAGCACGCCGCGCACCTCGCCGTCCCAGCTCACGGTGACCGCGGTGCGGCCCGCCGCTTCGGCTTCGGACTTCGCGGCGGCGAGGCCGGACGGCACAGGTGTTTCCTCACTCGCGCGGCCGACCCGGAGCCGGCGGCCCTCGACCGTGCCGCGCACTCCGACGCCCGCGAGGTTCTCGAACTGCTCCGGCACCGGCAGCGCGGCAGCGCCCTCCCCGGCCCGCTCCCGTGCGCCCTGTGCCACCGCCCGTGCGACGGGATGCTCGGAGGCGTCCTCCAGCGCACCGGCCAGCCGCAGCAGTTCATCCTCCTCCACGCCCTCGCCGGGAAAGACGTCCTGGAGCGCCATACGGCCCGTGGTCACCGTTCCGGTCTTGTCGAGCACGACGGTGTCCACGCGCCGCGTCGACTCCAGCACCTCGGGCCCCTTGATGAGGATGCCGAGCTGGGCGCCGCGTCCCGTGCCCACCATCAGGGCGGTGGGCGTGGCCAGCCCCAGCGCGCACGGGCAGGCGATGATGAGCACCGCCACGGCGGCGGTGAAGGCGGCGGTGGCGTCGCCGGTCGTCAGCAGCCAGCCCGCGAGCGTACCGAGCGCGAGCACGAGCACGACGGGCACGAAGACGGCCGACACCCGGTCCGCGAGCCGCTGCACCTCCGCCTTGCCGCTCTGAGCGTCCTCCACCATCCGTGCCATGCGCGAGAGTTGCGTGTCCGACCCGACGCGGGTGGCGGTCACCACGAGACGGCCGGAGACGTTGACCGTCGCCCCGGTCACGTCGTCGCCCGGGCCCACGTCGACCGGCACTGACTCGCCCGTCAGCATGGACGCGTCGACGGCCGAGGAGCCCTCGGCGACCGTGCCGTCCGTGGCGACGGTCTCCCCGGGGCGTACGACGAACCGGTCACCGGCGGCCAGTTCGGATACGGGGATGCGGCTCTCGGTGCCGTCCCGCAGTACGGCGACGTCCTTCGCGCCGAGCTGCATCAGCGCGCGCATCGCCGTGCCGGTCTTCCGCTTGGCGCGTGCCTCCAGGTAGCGGCCCAGGAGGATGAACGTCGTGACGCCCGCGGCGACTTCGAGGTAGAGGGCGGAGGAGCCGCCGCCAGAACCGGCGTCGAGTGTGAGGTCGAAGCCGTGCCGCATTCCCGGCATGCCCGCGTCCCCGAAGAAGAGCGCCCACAGCGACCAGCCGAAGGCGGCGAGGGTGCCGACCGTGATCAGGGTGTCCATGGTCGCGGCCCCGTGCCGCAGGTTCTTCCAGGTGGTGCGGTGGAAGGGCATTCCGCCCCATACGACGACCGGCGCGGCCAGGGTGAGCGAGAGCCACTGCCAGTTGTCGAACTGCAGGGGCGGCACCATCGCCAGCAGTACCACCGGCGCGGAGAGTACGAGCGTGACGAGGAAGCGCTGCCACAGGGAGGCCAGTTCGTCGGGGCCGTTCCCGTCGCGCGGGCCGTGCGGGTCGCCCTGCTCGTCCTGGCCGCGGTGGTCCTCCTGGCCGCGCTGCCCTCTCGGGTCTGCGTCCTGGGCGTCCCCCTCTACGCTCGTACGCGCTCCGGTGGTCCGTTGCGGGCGGCGCGCAGCCGGGGGAGGGGGCAACTCGGCCGTGTAGCCGGTGCGTTCCACCGTGGCGATGAGGTCGTCGACGGACACCGCGTCCGCGCGGGTGACCTTCGCCTTGTGCGTCGCGTAGTTGACGGTGGCGGACACGCCGTCCATCCGGTTCAGCTTCTTCTCGATCCGGGCGGCGCACGATGCGCAGGTCATGCCGCCGATCGACAGTTCCACCCCGTTGCCGCGGGTGTCCGTCCCCGTCGCAGGTGCCGTTGCTGGCTGTGTTTCGGTACTGGTCATCATGCTGCTCCTGGGAGCGGTCCCGATGCGGGCGGTGCGCCGGGAGGGCGCGTGCGGGACGGCCGGTGCCGTGGCCGGTCAGCGTTCCCGGTCACTGGAGGCGGCCCGTCAGCTCGTATCCCGCCTCGTCGACGGCGGCGCGTACGGTCTCGTCGTCGAGTTCGGCGGCGGAGGTGACGGTCACCTCGCCGGAGGCGGCGACGGCCTTGACCGAGGTGACGCCCTCGATCTCGGAGACCTCACTGGTGACGGCGCCCTCGCAGTGCCCGCAGCTCATGCCGCTGACCTTGTACGTGGTGGTGACGGTGCTCATGTTCGCTCCTCGTCCATGGTGGGCCGACAGGGGCCGACGGGTTGTAACCGATGTCAACACTATACCCCCCAAGGGTATTCCCGAGATGCTCTGCTGCGGCGCCGCATATGACAGAGGCCCCGTCCGCCGCCTCCCGGCTTCGGCCGGGAGGCAGGGGACGGGGCCGTTGGGAACGGCAGGGAGCGCCGCTGGTCAGCGGCCTCCGCGGTGGCCGGGACGGCGGGCGACCCAGGCCCGTACGGTGTCCGCGTACCAGAACGGTTTGCCACGCTCGACGAGGTCGGGCGGTGGCAGCAGGCCGTGCTTGCGGTACGAGCGCACGGTGTCCGTCTGGACGCCGATGTGCGCGGCGATGTCCTTGTACGACCAGAGTCGTCGATCGGGCAAGTCGGCACCTCCCACAGGGACCACAGAAGTGGCTGTTGATCATCAGCCTGTGCCTGGTGAACGACACTGAGTGACAATCAGGGAGGGCCTGTTGAGGGTCTGTGACGTACCGACCGGGTAATGGTGACGCTCGTGACAACCCGCCGACGTCATGGGCGGCCGTTTCAGGGGCTCCCTCAACGGCTCTTCCAGGGGCGGCCTTTCACAGCAGCCCTCCCGGGCCGCACTTCACGCGCGGCCCGTGGAGGCTGCCGGTCAGGCTCCGCAGCCGCGCAGGAAGCGGCGCGTGCGCTCAGCGATCGGAAGCGGCCGGTCGGGCGGGCAGGGGTACATGTCCTGTTCGACGATTGCGAAGAGGTCCACGCCCAGCCCCTGGGCCGCGCCGAGCACGGGCTCCATCGCGGGTACGCCCAGCGGGGGTTCGCACATCACGCCCTGCCGCACGGCGGGTCCGAACGGCGTCCCCTTGGCGACCACGTCGGCCAGGATCACGGGGTCGACCTGCTTGAGGTGCAGGTAGCCGATGCGCTCGCCGTAGGTCTCGATCAGTTTGACGCTGTCGCCGCCGCAGTAGGCGTAGTGCCCGGTGTCCAGGCAGAGGTTGACCAGCCCGGAGTCCGTCGCGTCGAGGAAGCGCTCGACGTGTTCCTCGGTGTCGATGTGGGTGTCGGCGTGCGGGTGCACCATGATCTCCAGCCCGTACCGCTCGCGCACTTCGCGGGCCAGGCGTTCGGTGCCGGTCGCCAGGTGGCGCCACTGTTCGGCTGTCAGTTCGCGCGGTTCGATGAGCTCGGCCGTCTTGTCGTCACGCCAGAAGGAGGGGATGACGACGAGGTTGCGTGCGCCCATGGCCTTCGTGAGGGCGGCGACCTGGGACACGTGCTCCCAGGTCGCGTCCCACACCTCGGGGCCGCGGTGCAGGGAGGTGAAGACGGTTCCGGCCGAGACCGCCAGTCCGCGTGCCTGCACCTCGTCCGTGAGGCGGGCGGGGTCGGTGGGGAGATAGCCGTACGGCCCCAGTTCGATCCACTCGTAGCCGGCCTGGGCGACCTCGTCGAGGAACTGCTTCCACGGGACCTGCTCGGGGTCCTCCGGGAACCAGACGCCCCAGGAGTCGGGCGCCGAGCCGACCCGAATGCGGTCGAGGGGAGGGGTCGCGGAACTCAGGGAACTCACGGAAGGGCTCCTCGGTGTGCGTACGTGCGGGTGCGGTGCCCGGGAGGAGGGGGGTCGAAGCGGGCTCCTCCCGACGGCAGAGCCAACTCGGTGTGCGACGCCACTGTCAAGAGTTTGTTAGGACAACGTTTCATACGGACGTGGCCCTCGCGGGCTCCGTCCATGGTGGCACCGCGGCCCACTGTCGCCGAGACGTCAGTATGTAAGGACAATTCATTGACAGGTGTCGCCACCGGCGCCGACGATGGAGGCCGACCGGCCCCGACAGCCCACAGCCCGACGGCCCGACCGGGGGCCGGTCCGCCGGAAGCCGGGGGAAGCCGCAGAAGGGAGCGCCATGGCCGCCACGGCAGAGCCGCACGACGTCATCACGATGGGCCGCATCGGAGTGGACATCTATCCACTGCAGACGGGCGTGCCACTGCCGCAGGTCGAGACGTTCGGGAAGTTCCTCGGCGGCTCCGCCACCAACGTCGCCGTCGCCGCCGCACGGCTCGGCCGCTCCGCCGCGGTCATCAGCCGCACCGGGAACGACCCCTTCGGCGAGTACTGCCACCAGGCACTGCGTGACTTCGGCGTGGACGACCGCTGGGTGACGCCCGTACGGCAGTACCCCACCCCCGTCACCTTCTGCGAGATCTTCCCCCCGGACGACTTCCCGCTGTACTTCTACCGCGAGCCCAAGGCCCCCGACCTCGAACTGCGTCCGGAGGATCTGGACTTCCAGGCGATCGAGGCCGCCCGCGTCTTCTGGGTGACCGGTACCGGCCTGTGCGACGAACCCAGCCGCACCGCGACGCTCACCGCCCTCGAAGCGCGCTCCCGCAGCCGGGAGGGGGTGGGCACCTCCGCCCGCACGGCCACCGTCTTCGACATGGACTGGCGGCCCATGTTCTGGGGCAAGTCGCCGTCCGGCGCTGCCGCCTCGGAGTCCGAGGTGATGGCAGAGGCGCGACCGTACTACCGCCAGGCCCTCGCCCACGCCACGGTCGCCGTCGGCAACCTCGACGAGTGCGAAGTCGCCACCGGCACCCGCGAACCGCAGGCGTGCGCCGACGCCCTGCTGGAGGCCGGGGTCGAACTCGCCGTCGTCAAGCAGGGCCCCAAGGGCGTGCTGGCCGTGCACCGGGACGGCACGCGGACCCAGGTCCCGCCGCACCCCGTCGAGGTCGTCAACGGCCTGGGAGCCGGCGACTCCTTCGGCGGCTCCCTCTGCCACGGGCTGCTCGAAGGCTGGGGGCTGGAGTACGTGATGCGCTACGCCAACGCCGCCGGCGCCCTCGTCGCCTCACGGCTCGCCTGCTCCGCCGCGATGCCCACGGCCCCGGAGGTCGAGGAGCTGATGAAGGGCTGACGCGCCGCAGTGCGGCCCCTGACCGGTCCCGACCGGCCCCGACCGGCCCCTGACCGGTCCTGACCGCAGGGGCCGCCCGTCCCGTCCGCACGTCCCGCCCGACTCCGACCAGCCACGAAAGTGAGCACTCCTTGAGCGCCATCAGCATCTGTGAACTCGCCGCCGTACGGGCCCGGAACCCGGAGGCGATCGCGGAGGCTGCCTCCAGACGCGCCCGGCGCCCACTGGTGGGGGAGAACGGCCGGCTGATGATCGTCGCCGCCGACCATCCCGCGCGCGGCGCCCTCGGCATCGGCGGGCGGAAGCTGGCCATGGCCAACCGGACGGAGCTGCTGGAGCGGCTGACGCTCGCACTGTCCCGGCCGGGTGTGGACGGCGTGCTGGCCACCGCCGACATACTCGAGGACCTGCTCCTCCTCGGTGCCCTGGAGAACAAGATCGTCATGGGGTCGATGAACCGCGGCGGTCTCGCCGGCGCCCGGTACGAACTGGACGACCGTTTCACCGGATACCGCGCGCAGGACATCGACCGGCTCCGCTTCGACGCGGGTAAGGCGCTGCTGCGCATCGACTACGACGACGCCGGTTCGCTGGCCACGCTGCACTCCACGGCCCGTGCCGTCGACGAGATGGCCGCGCGGCGGCTGCCCGTCTTCCTGGAGCCGTTCATCTCCCGCCGCGTGGAGGGGAAGGTGAGCAACGACCTGAGCGCGGAGGCGATCACCCGCTCCATCGCCATCGCCTCCGGTCTCGGCGGCACCTCCGCCTACAGCTGGCTGAAGATCCCCGTCGCCGACGACCCCGACGACATGGAGTGGGTGTGCGAGACCTCGTCCCTGCCCGTCGTACTGCTGGGCGGGGAGACCAACGGCGACCAGGAGGGCGCGTACGAGAAGTGGCGCAAGGCCCTGCGGATGCCCACCGTGCAGGGGCTGGTGGTTGGCCGCTCCCTGCTCTACCCGGCGAACGGCGACGTGGCCGCCGCCGTGGACACCGCCGTCGGGCTGCTGTGAGGGGCCGGGCCGGCCGAGGAGCCGGGAAGTCGGGGAGCCGGGTCGGCCGGGAAGTCGGAAGGTTTCGGAGGGTCTGAAGTGGCAGGGGTGCAACGATGACGAACACGAATGACAGGACCGGCGGCACGCGCAGCACCGGCGGCACCGGCGGCGCGGGGGAGAGGTTCCACGTACGGGCGGGCGGTGCCGCATCCGGCCCGTACGCCCTCGACATCGACCCCGAACGTGCCGGGTGGGGCTACTCCTCGCTGCGCGTGCTGGAGCTGGAGCCGGGCGGATCGCACCGCTTCGCCGCGGGCGACAGCGAGTGGATCGTGCTCCCCCTGAGCGGCGGCTGCACCGTGGCCGCCGAGGGCGAGACCTTCCATCTGCACGGCCGGACAAGCGTCTTCGAGGGCGTGAGCGACTTCGCCTACGTCCCCCGCGACGCCGAGGTGAGCGTCACCAGTTCCTCCGGAGGCCGCTTCGCCCTCACCGGCGCGCGCTGCACGCGGCGGCTGCCCGCCCGTTACGGTCCCGCCCCGGCCGTCCCCGTCGAACTGCGCGGTACCGGCAACTGCTCCCGCCAGGTCAACAACTTCGCCGCCGCCGGTGTCTTCGAGGCGGACCAGCTCATCGCCGTCGAGGTGCTGACGCCGGGCGGCAACTGGTCCTCGTACCCGCCGCACAAGCACGACGAGCAGCGGCCCGGGGTGGAGAGCGAACTGGAGGAGATCTACTACTTCGAGATCGCCCCCCATCACACCGGGAACGGCAGCATCCCGGGGCTGGGCTACCAGCGGGTGTCACCGTCCGGGCCCGGCAGCGGCACCGACGTGCTCGCGGAAGTGCGCGCCGGTGACGCCGTGCTGATCCCCGACGGCTGGCACGGCCCGTCCATGGCCGCGCCCGGACACGACATGTACTACCTCAACGTGATGGCCGGTCCGGGTCTGGAGCGGGCGTGGCTTATCTGCGACCATCCAGATCACGCCTGGATCCGAGGTACCTGGGAGCAGCAGCCTGTCGATCCAAGGCTTCCGCTTTATCACGCACCGACAGTGGAAGGGGAGGCGGGCAATTGAGCTCCGTACCACCACCGGACGGCACCCGCGGCGGCATGCCCGCCCGCACGAGGCGCCTGACGGTCGCACAGGCACTGGTGCGCTTCCTGTCCGTCCAGTACACCGAGCGTGACGGGCACCGCCACCGGCTCATCGACGCCTGCTGGGGCATCTTCGGGCACGGCAACGTCGCCGGACTCGGCCAGGCCCTCCTGGAGAGCGGCCAGGGCGACGGTGCCCCGCTGCGCTACCTCCAGGGCCGCAACGAGCAGGCCATGGTGCACGCGGCGGTCGGCTACGCGCGGCAGTGCGACCGGCTCTCCGCCCACGCCGTGACCACCTCCATCGGGCCCGGCGCCACCAACCTCGTCACCGGCGCCGCCCTCGCCACCGTCAACCGGATTCCCGTACTGCTGCTGCCCGGAGACATCTTCGCCACCCGCACCGCCGACCCCGTGCTGCAGCAGCTCGAAGTGCCCTACGCGGGCGACGTCTCCGTCAACGACGCGCTGCGGCCCGTCTCCCGCTTCTTCGACCGCGTCCACCGGCCGGAGGCGCTGATCCCCGCCGCGCTGCAGGCCATGCGCGTGCTCGCCGACCCCGCCGAGACCGGAGCCGTCACGCTCGCACTGCCGCAGGACGTACAGGCGGAGGCATACGACTGGCCGGAGGAGTTCTTCGCCGAACGCGTCTGGCACGTACGGCGGCAGGCCCCGGAAGCGGCAGAGGTCGCCGCCGCGGCGACAGCCGTACTCGCCGCGCGCAGGCCCCTGATCGTCGCCGGCGGCGGCGTGCACCACAGCGAGGCCGAGGACGCCCTGCGTGCGCTGGCCGACGCCACCGGCATCCCCGTCGCCAGCACGCAGGCCGGCAAGGGCTCCCTGCGCCACGACCACCCGTGCGACGTGGGCGGCATCGGCCACACCGGAACGGCCGTGGCCGACGACCTGGCACGCCGGGCGGACCTCGTCATCGGAGTGGGCACCCGCTACAGCGACTTCACCACCGCCTCCAACACGCTCTTCGAGCAGCCGCACGTGCGGTTCCTCAACATCAACGTGGCTCCCTCCGACTCCCACAAGATGTCCGCGACGACGCTCGTCGCCGACGCGCGCGCCGGTCTGGAGGCGCTGGCGGGCGCGCTGCTCGGCCACCGGGTCCCCGGCACGTACGAAGAGGAGTACGCGTCAGGCAAGGAGAGCTGGGAGCGCACCGTCGAGGCCGCCTACGCGGCCAAGGACGCCGGAGTGCGGCCCACCCAGGCACAGGTGCTGGGCGCCCTGGACTCCGTCGTCGGCGACGAGGACGTGGTCGTCAACGCCGCCGGCTCCCTACCCGGCGACCTGCACAAGCTGTGGCGTTCGCGCTCCCCGCGCCAGTACCACCTCGAGTACGGCTACTCCTGCATGGGCTACGAGATCCCCGGCGCCATCGGCGTCCGTCTCGCCGCCCCGCACCGTCCCGTGTGGGCGCTCGTCGGGGACGGCACCTACCTGATGCTGCCCACCGAGATCGTCACGGCCGTGCAGGAGGGCGTCAACATCAACGTGGTGCTGCTGAACAACCACGGCTACGCCTCCATCGGCGGCCTGTCCGAGCAGACGGGCGCCGAAGGCTTCGGCACCGCCTACCGCTACCGGGCGGCGGACGGCACCTACACCGGTGAGGTGCTGCCCGTCGATCTGGCCGCCAACGCCGCCTCGCTGGGCATGGACGTCATCCGGGCGGACACCCTCGCCGAACTGCGCACCGGGCTGCAGGAGGCGCGTGCCTCCGACCGTCCGACGTGCGTGTACGTCGAGACCGACACCAGCCCCTCGGCGCCGGCCGCACCCGGCGCGTCTGCCTGGTGGGACGTGGTCGTCGCGGAGACCTCCGAGCGGCCGGCCGCACGCGAGGCACGTGAGGACTACGAACGCCACTCGTCGGCCAGACGCCGGCACCTGTGACCCCGCCGGCACCCGTGGCCCCGCCGGCAACCGCCCGGACGCCACCGCCCCGGCTCACCGACTTCGCGAGAAAGGCCCCTTCATGAGCACCCTCGGCCACTGGATCGGCGGCAAGGCCGTCGAGTCCGGCTCCGGCAGCACCGGCCCCGTCTACAACCCTGCCACCGGCGAGCAGCCCACCTCGGTCGCGCTCGCCTCCGCCGAAGAGGTCGACGCGGCCGTGGACGCCGCCCGGCGCGCGTACGAGGAGTGGTCTCTCAGCTCGCTCGCGCGGCGCACCGCCTTCCTCTTCAAGTACCGCGAACTGCTGGACTCCCGCCGCGACGAGATCGCCGCACTGATCACTGCCGAGCACGGCAAGGTGCACTCCGACGCCCTCGGCGAGGTCGCCCGCGGCATGGAGATCCTGGAACTGGCCTGCGGCATCCCGGAGAAGCTCAAGGGCGAGCTGTCCACGCAGGTCTCCACGCGCGTCGACGTCTCCTCGATCCGCCAGCCCCTCGGGGTCGTCGCGGGCATCACGCCGTTCAACTTCCCCGCGATGGTGCCGATGTGGATGTTCCCGCTCGCCATCGCCTGCGGCAACACCTTCGTCCTCAAGCCCAGTGAGAAGGACCCGTCCGCGCCGTACCGGCTGGCCGAACTCGCCGCCGAGGCCGGTCTGCCGGACGGCGTGCTCAACGTCGTCAACGGCGACAAGGTGGCCGTCGACCGGCTGCTGTCGCACCCGGACGTGGCGGCCGTCAGCTTCGTCGGCTCCACACCGATCGCCAAGTACATCCAGTCCGAGGCCGTCGCGCACGGCAAGCGCGTCCAGGCGCTCGGCGGCGCCAAGAACCACATGCTCGTACTGCCCGACGCCGACCTCGACTTCGCCGCCGACAACGCCATCAACGCCGCCTACGGATCGGCCGGGGAACGCTGCATGGCCGTCTCCGTCGTCGTCGCCGTCGGCGACACCGGGGACGAACTGGTGGCGAAGATCGCCGACCGCGCGCACAAGCTGCGCATCGGCCCCGGCGTGGACCCCTCCTCCGAGATGGGCCCGCTGATCACCCGCGAACACCGCGACAAGGTCGCCTCCTACGTCGGCGGCGCCCGCGAACAGGGCGCGGACGTCGTCGTGGACGGCACCGGCCACCGCGTCGAAGGCCACCCCGAGTGCGCGGACGGCTTCTTCCTCGGTGTCTCCCTGCTCGACAAGGTCTCCCCGGAGATGGACGCCTACCGCGACGAGATCTTCGGCCCGGTCCTCTGCGTCGTACGGGCGGAGACCTACGAGGAAGGCGTCCGCCTCATCAACAGCAGCCGGTGGGGCAACGGCACGGCCATCTTCACCCGCGACGGCGGCGCCGCCCGCCGCTTCCAACTGGAGGTCGAGGCGGGCATGGTGGGCGTCAACGTGCCCATCCCCGTGCCCGTCGGCCACCACTCCTTCGGCGGCTGGAAGGACTCCCTCTTCGGAGACCTGCACATCTACGGCAACGACGGCATCGCCTTCTACACCCGGGGCAAGGTCATCACCACGCGCTGGCCCGACCCCGCGGACGGCGGCGGCATCAACCTCGGCTTCCCCACGTCCTCGTAGGGTCCGCCGGCACTCCCTCCCGCCGTCCCCGGGCCCGTGCGGGCCGCGGGGGCGACGGGGCGCCGCGTCACCTCCCGGCATTCCGGGCAGGATGAACCCATCGGCCCGTACCGGGCCGTTGACGGACGGAACGCGACGAGAGGTGTGCATGCCGGTGACCCGGTCGGCCCTGGTGGCCGTGTGGAAGAGACACGGATTCGTCTTCGGCGCCGGGGCGTTGTGCGTCCTGGTGAACGGGCGGGGACTGGGCCCGCTGTGGTTCACCGGCGTCGGACTGCTCGCCGCGGCGCTCGTCATGCGCTGGACGCTCACCCGTGCCCAGCGTCCGCCCGTGGGCCGGGAGCCCGTCGCGGTGCGGGTCCCCGCGGCCGGGCGCCTGACGGCGCTCAACGGGCCCGGCACGAAAGTCCCCAGCCACATGCACAGCCATGCGCAGACCTACGCCATCGACCTGAAGTACGACCCGCCGGAGCGGGAGGGCACGGACGCGCGGGCAGGAACGAGCGACGGTACGGACGACGGTACGGGCAACGGCAGCGACGCTCCGCCGACGCCGCCCTTCAGCTGGCTGTGGCCGGTCGCCCGGAGCCCCCGTGCCTACCCCTCCTTCGGCAGACCCCTGCTCGCACCGGCCGACGGCGTGGTCGTGGCGACCTCGGACGGGCAGCGCGACCACCTCACCCGCATGTCGGCGGCCGGGCTGGTCTACCTCGTCCTCGAAGGGTTCGTGCGCGGTCTGGGCCTGCCGCGTCACTTACTGGGCAACCACCTCGTGCTGGACACCGGGGACGGAGTGCACGCCGTCCTCGCCCATCTGCGGCGGAGCTCCATGCGGGTGGCGGTGGGAGAGCGGGTGACGGCCGGCCAGGAACTCGCGGAGTGCGGCAACTCCGGCAACTCCTCCGACCCGCACCTGCACTTCCAGCTCATGGACGGCCCGGATGTGATGACGGCGCGCGGTGTGCCCTTCGAATGGCACTACCGCGACGACGACGGCACCGAACACCGTGGAGTGCCCGAGGACCTCACCCACTTCGTTCCGGCCGCACCCGCCGTCTCCGCTACGTCCCCGGGTTCTCGGTCAGGGTGATCCGGTTGCCGTCGGGATCGTGGACGGCACCCTCTCCGGGAGGCCGGGCTCCAGCAGTTCGAACCAGACGACCTTCGAGGACGGTCCCGTCCGCTCGGCGTCCCACGCGTCCGTGAGGGCGCTGAGCAGCCGCAGGCCCCGACCGCCCTCGTCGAGATCGGCGGCGTCGCGGACCACCGGCAACCTCGGGTCGCTGTCGTGGACTTCGACGCGGACGCCGCCCGGACAGCGGCGGAGCAGGACGGTGCAGACCGTGCCGGGGACGTGCCTGACCACGTTGGCGAGGAGTTCGGTCGCGCCGAGTTCGGCCTCCTCCGCAAGTGAGGGCAGCCCCCATTCGGTCAGGTAGGCCCGGATGATGCGGCGCAGGTGCCGGGCGCTGTGCGGGCCCGGGGTGAGGCTCATCCGGTAGTGGTGCGCGGGTTTCGGCTGGCGTGCGTCATGGTCGAGCACGTGGATTTCGGCGTCCATGGGACGAGCCTGACCGAGAAGGACTACGCTCCGCCATGAGTCGTGACTCAACGTACGTACGGTTGGATGGAGTGGCGCCATGGTGGCTCCCCGTGAACTCGACCCCTCGGCCTCGGCATTGGCCTACTTCGGCAGTGAACTGAGGCGGCTGCGCCGTGCGGCGGGCCTGAGCCAGGAACGCCTCGGCGAGATCGTCAACTACACCGGCGCCCTGGTCGGGTTGGTCGAGACGGCCGAACGCAACCCCGGCCTCGACTTCACCGAGCGCTGTGACGGTGCGCTGGGCGCGGAGGGTGCTCTGGTGCGGCTCTGGCCGCTGGTGAACAAGAGCGGCCTGCCCAGATGGTTCCAGGGGTACGCGGAGCTGGAGGCCAGGGCGGTGGAGCTGCGCACCTATCAGGCGCAGGTGGTGCACGGGCTGTTGCAGACCGAGGACTACGCCCGGGCAGTGCTGCGGCCTTCCCGGCCCGCCGACCTCGACCGGCTGACGGCGGCGCGGATGGAGCGGCAGGGCATGTGGACACGGGCGGAACCGCCCCGGCTGTGGATGGTGCTGGACGAGGCGGTCCTGCGCCGGACCGTGGGCGGCACGCAGGTGATGCGCCCCCAACTGCAAGTGCTGTTGGAGCACCGGCAGTCGGCGAGGATCATCATCCAGGTCCTGCCCTACAGCACGGGCGCTCACGCGGGGCTCAACGGTTCCTTCACTCTCTTCTCCTTCGGCGACAGCCCCGACATCGCCTACTCGGAGGGTTACGGGGGCGCCCAGAGTCTGACCGAAACGAGCGAGGTGGCCGAGTGCACGTTGAAATACGATCTCGTGCGAGCCGCCGCGCTGTCTCCGGACGACTCGGCGGAGTTGATCGCTCAGATCCTGGAGGATCTTGATGAACAACGGGATTGATCTGCGTCAGCAGCCGCGTTGGCGGAAGTCGAGTTACAGCGGCAGCGAGGGCGGCGAGTGTGTGGAGGTCGCGGACGTGGGCGGGCAGGTGGCCGTGCGTGACTCCAAGAGCCCGGGCGGGCCCGAACTGGCCTTCCCGGCCGCCGCATTCGAAGGCTTCGTCACCGCAGTCGCGGCGGACGGCCTCGGCGCGCGCTGACCCCCCCCGCCGGGCCACGTGCCCGTCACAGGGCCGACACGCGGCCGACACGGGGCCGGCGGGGCCCGGGCGTCTCACGGCGTGATCTCGGTCTGGAGCAGCCGGGGCGAGACGGAGAAGCCGCGGCGGGCGTACGCGGACACCGCGCGGTCGCTGGAGTGGACCGTCACCCGCTCCAGCCCGAGGTCGCGCGCGAGCCCCACCACAGCCTCGACCAGACGGCCTCCGAGGCCGCCGTCGCGCTCGTCCGGAACCACGTACACGCTCTGCACGTCGCCCGACGACCGCGCCGGAGCACCCGGATGGGGCACGCGTGCGGTGATCGCCAGCCACGCCATGCCGATGATCCGCTCCCCGCGGAGCATGACCACGCACCGGTGGGAGGAGCGGTGCTCCTCCGCCCACGCGACGAAGGCGCGTACGAACCCGTCCCTCGTGACGACGGGCTCGCCCCCGGCCTCCGCCGTCCACTGCCACCGCAGTTCGGCGAGGTCGGGCAGATCGGCGGGGCGGGCGAGCCGAACGGCGATGTCGTCCACCTCTCCATTCTGGCCTCCGGCTGGTCCGCCGAGGGCACCCTGGCACGCCGCGTCGACCGCGGTGACCCGTGGTGGTGAGGGCCCCGCACCCGCCCCGTCCCTGTGACCTCGGCTTCCCCGTATTCTCGACGGCATGAAGGTCCTGCCCTGGCTCCGTGCGATCAGTGAGACCGCGCGGTCCGGACTGACGATCGAGCGCGCCGCGATGCATCCGCTCATCGCGATCCGTGCGGCCGTCGGTGTCGGCATCGTCATCGGGCTGACGCTGTGGGCCGGTTCGCCGGAGCTGGCGGTCTCCTCCGCCTTCGGCGCCTTCTCCGCCGGTGTGGCCACCTTCCAGCGGAGCTGGCGCCCACGCCCCGTGCTGGCGCTGGCCGCCGCTGCCGGACTCGCGCTGTCCACCTTCGCCGGGTTCCTGGCCGTGGGGCAGCCCGTGGTGTTCGTACTGCTCCTCGGTGCCTGGGCGTTCATGTCCGGCATGGCGTGGGGGGTCGGGCCGACCGCCGGTGTGGTGGCCGCGTCGACCGTCGCCGTCATGCTGGTCACCGTCACTCTGCCCACCACTCTCCTCGGCGCCCTCGCGCATGCCGCGCTCATCGCGGCCGGAGGTCTCGTACAGGCCGCCCTGATCGTGCTGCTGCCCGTACGGCGCTGGGGCGAGCGGCGCGACGCGCTCGCCGACGCGCTGGCCGGGGTCGCCGACTACGCGCGCCGTCTGCGCCACGACCCCAGCGCGCCCTTCGACCCCGGGGCGCTGATGACGGCACGCAGCGCCGCCGCCGTCACCCCGCGCCAAGCACGCCGCCGTCCGCGCCAGTTGGGCGGGTACCGGGGACTGGCCGAACGCTTCCGGCCCGTCCTCGCCTCCCTCGCCGACCCCTACGTCGGAGCGCCGATGGTGGGGCGGGAGCGGGACCGCGTACGGGAGTTGCTCGCGGCGGCCGCGACCGTGCTGGACGCGACAGCGCGGGCGATCCGGCGCGGCGAGCGCGTACGCATCCCCGAGGACGCTCTCGACGTACTGCAGGTCCCCGAGAGCGGGCCGGTGCTGAACGGTCCCGCGCGCAAGGCAGCCATGCGGCTGATCGCGCTGACGGAGGACGCGGTGGACGCGGCGCAGGAGCCCGTCGAGATCACGCGTTCCATACCGCTGATCCCCCGCGCGACGTTCCACATGCCCGCCCGTCCCGACAACGCCGAGGACAGCGACGTCTATGTCGACACCGACGCCGGAGCACAGCCCTCCGGCGCGCGCGGTCCGCGGCACCTGAACCGGCCCTCGCTGACCGGGCTGCTGCCCGTCGCACTGCGCACCTTCCGCCGCGAGATGCGCTGGTCCTCGCACGTGTGCCGGCACGCGGTGCGCGTCGCGGTGGTCGTCGCGGTGGCCTATCTGCTGGGCAAGGCGCTCTCCCCGGAGCACGGTTACTGGGTGCCGCTGAGCGCCGTGATGGTGATGCGGCCCGACTTCTCCCGCACGTACGAGCGGGGCGTGGCCCGCATCGTGGGGACGCTGGGCGGGGTGGCGGTCGCGGGCACGGTGATCGCGCTGGCGCATCCCTCGCCGTACACGAGCGCCGGGCTGGCGGTGGTGAGCATCGGACTGATGTATCTGCTGATGCCCACCGGTTACGCCCTCACCTCGGCCTGCATCGGCGCGTACGTCGTCTTCCTGCTGGGCGTCGCCGGTCCGCTGTGGTCGCAGACCTTGCTCGAACGCATCTGGATGACGTCGCTGGGCGGGGCCCTGGCCATGCTGAGCTACGCGGTCTTCCCCGCCTGGGAGACGCCGCTGCTGCGGGACCGGCTCGCCGACTGGCTCTCGGCGACGGGGAGTTACAGCATGGCGGTACTGGACTGCTTCGCCCGTGCCGGGGTCCGGACGGGGACGGCCGGCCGGACCCCGGGGGCTGCCGGGAGCTCCGAGGACGCCGTCCATCCCGAACGCAGGGTCCGCGAGGCCCTGCTGGACACCCGCGCGGCACGCCAGGAGTGGGACCAGACGGCGACGCGGGCGGGCGCCGAGCCCGTACGGCACCGCGGCCGGCTGTCCATACGCTCCGGCTCCGAGGCGCAGTCAGCGCTGGTCACCATGGGCCGGGTGACGATGCTCCTGGAGGCGCACCTGCCCGACCGGGACGCCCGGCCCACCCCGGGCGCGGCCGAGTTCTCGGCCGCGCTCCAGGCCACGGTGCCCTCGGCGGCCGACGCCCTGCGCGCGGACGAGCCCCTGGACTGGGGGCCCGTCCACGAGGCGCTCTCCCAGTGGTGGGAGATCGAGGCGGAAGCCCCCTCGCCGTCGGTCGCGCTGCGCACCGCGGACCTGCTCGCGGACGCCCTGGAGGACCTGGCGGAGGCGGTGGCGGCGAAGTGAAGGCGCCGCCCGCGCGGGTCACTTGAAGGGGATGTTGAGCCAGGGGCTCGCCGGGTCCGTGGTCAGCAGGCGGTGGGCGTCGAGCATGTCCTGGTACCAGTCGCCGAACTTCTCCTCGTCGAAGTGGAGGCAGCGGCCCAGTATGTAGCCCGCGGAGAACTCCTCCCAGGAGTCGTACGTGGCCTGGCTGACGCGTCCCGCACGCAGGACCGCCGCTTCCGTCTCCGCCAACTCGCAAAAGCGGGCGCCCAGGCCCCAGCGGGCCATGCTGGAGGCGCGGCCGTGGTCCCAGGACAGCACGGAACGTACGTAGTCGCCCTCGCCGAGCAGCCCGTCGGCGCGGAAGCGGGACTCGTAGCGCATCACGCGGCCTATGAGCTTCTGCAGGTCCGCGACCTCGGCGTCGGCGTCCACCTCGGCGCCGGTCCCGGTCCAGGCACCCGCTCCTCCCGGGCCGGGCAGGCCGGTGCCGTCCGGTTCGCCGGCGCTGCCGGACATCTGGGCCAGGCGCTCGCGCGCGAGGTTCTCCGTGACCTCCCGCCAGGGAACGGGGCCGGCGGCGTGGGCCGGGCTGCGGCGCAGCGTGTCCCTCACGCGCAGGACGAACTCCCAGCGCGAGCTGACCATTTGACCGCGCAGCAACTGCTCCGTGCACTCCTGCCACGTCGCCCGGTCGGTCACGCCCCACCACCGCTCCAGCAGACGCTTCTCGTCGTCGTAGCCGTGGCCGTGGTGGGCGACGCCGTTCCAGTACTGGCCCTTGTTGACGAACATCAGCGCGCCGCAGGCCAGACCGTGCGCGACCGGCCCGTGCAGCGGACCGCCGACCCGCAGGGTGTGGAGCCGGCCGCGCTTGCTGCGCCACGCCCGCTCGAAGTGCTGCCGCCACACGGCGCGGTGAGCCATCGTCGCGGGGAAGTAGGCCTCGCAGGGGGTGCCCGGGTTGACCGCCATCCACCACGTCTCGTCGGGCCAGTTCGCCGCGTGCGTCTTCAAGTGCTCGCTGACGTGGACCGGGTCGGCGACGGGCGCCGGCAGCATGCCCGGAGTGAGCAGCGGCACGCACCAACTGCCCGTCTGCAGGTTCCAGTAGGGGGAGTAGGTGCGCTCACCGACGGCGTCGAGCGGGTGGCGCGGAGTGGCCCAGTAGAGCCAGGTGTCGCCGAGCACGTCGAAGTAGGCCGCCCAGTCGCCTGCCGACTTGGCCTCGTACAGGGCCCGTTCGACATCGGTCGGCGCTTCCCAGGACATACCCCCAGCGCCGACAGCGCCGGCCGCGCCTGCTTCCGCTCCGGCCTCCGCTCCCGGTCCGGGCCCCCTCCTCGTCCTGTGCGGTATCCCCATCCCCATGGCGGGAAAGCCTATCCGCCCCGCACGGGGGTCACTTGAAGGGGATGTTGAGCCAGGGGCTCGCCGGGTCCGAGGTCAGCAGGCGGTGGGCGTCGAGCATGTCCTCGTACCAGTCGCCGAACTTCTCCTCGTCGAAGTGGAGGCAGCGGCCCAGTATGTAGCCCGCGGAGAAGGCACCCCAGGAGTCGTACATCTCCCGGCTCGCGTGCCCGGCACGCAGCACCGCCTCCTCCGTCTCCTGCATCTCGCAGAACCGTGCCCCCAGACCCCAACGGGCCATCTTCGAGGCGCGGCCGTAGTCCCAGGCGAGCACCGACTGGATGACCTGGCCCTCGCCGAGCAGCCCGTCGGCGCGGAAGCGGGACTCGTAGCGCATGATGCGTCCGATCAGGTCCTGGACGCGCCGCACCGCGGCGTCGACGTCGGGGCCCGCGCCGTCGGGCGGTTCCGGGGCGGCGTTGCGGAGGTTGTCGCGGGCCACGCGTTCCGTGACCTCACGCCACCGGGAGATGCTCACCGTCCGGTCGTCGGAGGCACGTGCCAGAATCCTGCGCACCCGCAGCACGAACTCCCAGACACCGCTGCTCATCTCCCCGTTCAGGAGCTGTTCCTGGTACTTCTGCCAGGCGGGGCGGTCGGTGATGCCCCACCACTCCCTCAGCCGGTCCCGCTCCTCGTCGTAACCGGTCCCGTGCCAGGCGAGGGCGTTCCAGATCGAGCCGTTGGCGACGCACAGCAGCGCCCCGCACGCGAGCCCGTGCGCGACGGGCCCGTGCAGCGGGCCGCCCACGCTCAGGGTGCGGACTCTGTCGCAGTGGTCCCGCCATGCCCGCTCGAAGTGCTGCCGCCACACCGTGCGGTGGGCGAGCGTGCCGGGGAAGTACCCCTCGCAGGGCGTGCCCGGGTTGACCGCCAGCCACGTCTCCTCGTCGGGCCACGAAGAGGCGAAGCCCTTGAGGGTCTTGCGTACGTGGACGGGGTCGGCGACGGGGGCGGGCAGCATCCCGGCGGTCAGCACCGTGCGGCACCGGCTGCCCGTCTGCGCGTTCCAGTAGGTGCTGAATATGCGCTGGCCGACGGTGTCGAGGGAGTACCGGTCGGCCGCGTAGTAGAGCCAGGTGTTGCCGAGCACGTCGAAGTAGGCGGGCCAGTCGTCCGCCGACTTGGCCTCGTACAGGGCCCGTTCGATGTCGGTGGGCGCCTGCCATCCGGTGCCCGTCACCGGCTGGGAACCGCGCCCGCGGGCGTGACGCTGACCTGTGCGCGCAGCGAACTGACACGCTTGGCGAAAGTCTCCAGTCCGGAGCGGTAAGAGCCCTTCGCGGACGGGCCGTTGTCGAGGACGGCGCCGACGGAGCCGCGGTCCGCCCACGCGCAGACGGGAACCTCGACGACGCCCGCGCTCTCGCCCCCGTCACCGCCCCGGGAGCCGGCCTCGTCCGCCGGTGCGTCCTTGAGCATGACCTCGCACAGCAGCGGCTGCCCGGCACCCGCAGGGGTGATCCTCTTCCGCTCGCCGCCGGAGGATTCGTCGCCCTCCAGCGTGCTGAGCAGGTCGTGCACGGTGGACTCGGGACGGAGCATGCCGCCGTTGTAGCCGCGGACGGTGAACCGCTCCCTGTCCGCGCCCTCGGCGTCGTTCTCGTAGCGTCCGGCCACCGGCCGCAGGGGGCGTGCGCCCGGCCTGTCGGAGACCTCACGCCGCAGAGCGAGACCGGGCCCGTCGCTGAAGTCCCGGGTCAGGGTCAGCTCTCCGCCGTCCAGGGACCGGGGGAGAGCAACTGTGCGTTCGGGTCCGGACGGGGTCATGTCGCCGTCGCCGTCGAGGAGGACGGCGAAGGTGAGCTGAGTGAGCGCTCCCAGCACCAGCACACCGGCGGCGGTGATTCCGGCGGCCTTCCGCACGCGCCTGCCCTGCCGCGGCCCGTTCCTTCCGTGCGGATCGGGGCCGTACGGGCCGTCCGGCGGGAGCACACGCTGCGGCGGCACGTACGCCGTCACCGACGCCGTCGGTCCCGACGGTGAACTCCCCCGACCCCGCGAAGACTTGGCTTCGTCCGCGTGCGCTGCCCCGTTCCCCGGTCCCGTCCCCATGTCCTCGCACTTTACCGAAGGCCCGGGGCGAGGGGGTCTCCGGTCGTCAGTCGGAACGCAGGCGCACGTACCGCACGAGGGCGTCGCGTCCTGTGCGCACCCGGACCTCCACCGGCAGCGGCCGCGTCAACCTCCGCCACGGCACGTCCAGTTCGCCCTCCGGGACGCTCTCACCGAGCCGCCCCGCCACGGCCCGGCCCAACTGCGAGGCCGCCACCGCCGTCAGCCGCGGCGAGGTCACCGCCCGGCGTCCGCCGGGAAGGTCTACGACGGCTGACCACGGGCGCCGTTCCGGGCCTGTGATCCCCACGAGCGAGGCGTCGAGAGTGTCCGCGCTGCGTACTTTCCGCCACGCGGCACGGGGATCGCCCGGCCGGTAGGGGGAGTCCCAGCGCTTGGAGACGATCCCCTCCACGCCCCGCGGCCTCAACTCGCGCATCCACGCGCGGGCCTGTTCCACGTCGTCGGTCGCCAGGACCGTCTGGATCTCCGGGCCGGCCTCTTCCACGGTCTCGCGCAGCAGGGGCCAGCGCGTGCTCAGCGGCGCGGCGCGCAGGTCGGTGTGCGGCGCGGCGATCAGGTCGAAGGCGACCAGGACCGCACCGGGCGCGCCGGGCCGGGGGCGCCGGGCCAGGCCCCGCGACTGCAGGGCCTCGAAGTCGAAGCGCCGCTCGTCCGCGTTCCAGACCACCACCTCGCCGTCGATGACGGTGCCCGCGCTCAACGGTGCCGCGGCGGCGGTGAGTTCGGGGAACTGCCCGGTCACCTCGCGTTTGCTGCGGGAGTGGACGCGTACACCCTCCCCGGTGACCGCGAGGGCCACGCGCCATCCGTCGAGCTTGACCGAGTGGTGCCAGCCCGGACCGCCGGGGACGGACTCGGCCGCCTTCGGCCGTACCAGCTCCACCGGCAGCCGCACCGCGAGCGCACCATTCACACCGCCAGCGTCACCGCCCGCCCCCGGCACGGGCGGCGGCCACGCCGCGCCGCCGCACCCACGCCACCGCTGTGGCGGAGCGCCACGCGCCGATGAGTTCCGCAAGCCACCGCGGTCACCACCGCATCCACACGCACGGGCCCGCCACCAGGGGCGGGACCGGGAGCGGGACCAGGACCCCGAAGGGACGGACTCAGCCGTGGCCGACGACGACGGGACGCAGATCCGGACACTGATCGAGCGCTGGGCGAAGGCGGTGCACGACGGCGACATGGACGGCGTGCTGGCCGATCACACCGACGACATCGTGATGTTCGACGTGCCGCCCCCCGACGACGGAGTGCGGGGCATCGACCGCTACCGCGAGACGTGGCCGCCGTTCTTCGCCTGGCAGCGAAGCGCCTGCTTCGACATCGTCTCCCTCGATGTGACGGCGGGCGCCGACGTCGCCTTCGCGTACGCGCTGCTGCGCTGCGGAACCCCCGACGAGCTGGAGCGTGCCCCCGGCAACCGGCTGCGCCTGACGGTCGGGCTGCGAAAGGAGTCCGGACGCTGGCTCGTGGAGCACGAGCACCATTCCTTCCCGGACCGGAGCTGACTCCCCGCGCCCGTCACGCCTCGGGTGAGACGCACGCCTCGGGTGAGACGCACCCCCGGTGAGGGGTCACGCGCCCCGGTGAGCCTCACGCCTCCCCGTCGCCCGTGATCCGGTTGCCCTCCTCGTCGATGTCGACCGCCACCGCGTCCGGAACGATTCCCGCCACCGGCGGGAACATCATCGACGCGCCCTGGTCGGCCACGTCCACCGCGACCCCGGTCGGCTCCTCCAGGTCCGGGATGATCCCGTCGAGCAGGCGCGCGCCCAGCACCGTCACGAAGTCCCACGCCTCGTCGGCGGCCGCTCCCCGCGCCTGGGCGAACCGCGCGAGCGGCGCCTCGTCGGTGAAGGCGTAGATCCACTGGATGCCGCCGTACTCGCCCGACATGAAGCCGCCGTCGGCGACCGGTACCAGCACGGCAGTGCGCCGGAACTCCCCGATCATCTCCTCCGGGTCGCCGACCCCGGCCCGTACCGCGGCGATCTGCTCCGTCAGGTCCACGATCGCCCCCTTGTCGTACCGGTCACCGAACAATCGACCCACTCGAAGGTACCGGCAGCCGGGGCCGTGCCCACAAGTGCGAGGACGATCTCAGTGCCCGCCTTCGCGTCCGCCGTCGCGTCCCTCGTCGTCCCGGCCGGCCCTCCGCTGTTCCTCCGCCGACCGCAGCTCCTGCTCCTTGGCCCGGCGTGCGGCCTCCGCCGGACGCTTGACGGGGTCGGCGGGCTGGTCGATGTCGGGGACGGTGTCCAGGTCCTCGTCCCGGTTCTCCGCCTCCCACAGCGCCCGGTACTTCGCGTCGCGGGACTTGAGGAGTACGCACGCGACGGCCGCCGACAGCAGCGAACCGATGAGCACCGCCGCCTTGACGTGCTCGGTCGTCTCGCCGTTGGTGAAGGCGAGCTCCGAGATCAGCAGCGACACGGTGAAGCCGATGCCCGCGAGCATCGAGATGCCGGCCACGTCGGACCAGGAGAGCGACGGGTCGAGGCGGGCGCGGGTCCAGCGTGCCGCGAGATACGTACCGCCGAAGACGCCCACGATCTTGCCCACGAACAGGCCCAGAAGCACACCCAGCGCCTCCGGCTGCTGGAACATCTCGCCGAGCGCGGAGCCGGAGACGCCGACGCCCGCGGCGAAGAGGGCGAAGACCGGTACCGCGAACCCCGCGGACACGGGCCGCACCCGGTGCTCGACACGTTCCGCCGTCGAGGTCTCCTCCGGGGGCCGCCCCTTGTACGCCTCACAGGGCAGGCAGCGCAGCAGCATGCCCATGGCCACACCGGCGATGGTGGCGTGGATGCCGCTGTTGTACATCAGCGCCCAGATGACGACGGCCAGCGGCACGTACACGTACCAGCCGCGCACCCGCAGGTTGATGTGCAGCACCCGGAAGAGGACGAGTCCCGCGAGGGCCCCGGCCAGCGCCGCCCAGTTGAGGGTGGAGGTGAAGAAGACGGCGATGACGAGGATGGCACCGAGGTCGTCGACGATCGCGAGGGTGAGGAGGAAGGCGCGGATTCCCGAGGGCAGGTTGGTGCCCACCACGGCGAGGACGCCGAGGGCGAAGGCGATGTCGGTGGCCATCGGCACGGCCCAGCCGTGGAGATCGCCGCCCCCGACGAGGTTGGTGACGACGTAGATACCCGCCGGAACGATCATGCCCGCCGCGGCGGCGACGATCGGCAGCGCGGCCGCGGCGGGCTTGCGCAGCTCGCCCGCGACCAGCTCCCGCTTGAGTTCGATGCCCGCGACGAAGAAGAAGATGGTGAGGATGCCGTCCGAGGCCCAGTGCTCCACCGACAGGTCCAGGCCCAGGGTGGGGATGCCGAAGTGGAAGGAGCGCACGGCCTCGTAGGACTCGCTCAGCGGGGTGTTCGCCCAGATCAGGGCCACCAGGGCGGCGGCGAGCAGCATCATGCCGCCGACCGTCTCGGTGCGCAGCGCCTCGGCGAGCGCCTTGCGTTCCTTCAATGACGGTCGTGCGAAGAGCGAGGTCTGCTCGGAGGAGGAGAAGAGGGGCATCGAAGCGGCTCCAGGGATCGGGAAGGGCCCAGACGCTCGTAAGCGCCGCCGACCAGACTTCCCGGCACACCATCATTGCATCGATCTTGACGTGATTGTCACACCGTACCCCGCCGGGTGAGAGCGGACTCGGCGCGGGGGCCTGCACTGTTCGAATACGCTGTGGGCCGGTTGGCACGGGGGACTGGGGGAGCGGTGGACGGGAGCAGGGTGAAGGACGGCCAGGGAAGCGGCCCGCACGGCGAGGACGGCGCCCCGACGGACGGCGGCACCGGCCCCCGCCCCGGCACCCACGGCGACGTGGACGGTGCGGACGGCCCGGACGGCTTCCTCGGCGCCTACCCGGACCTGCTGGCCGAAGTGTCCAACACCGGACGCTCGCTGCGCCGTGACGAACTCGACACCTTCCGCGCCCTGGGGGAACGCGCCGCCGAACGCGGCTACGCGCTGCGTGAGCTGGTCGGCCTCTACCTCGGCCAGACGCGACGGCTGTGGGGCACCCTGCCGGGCGTGGCCCGCGCCGCCACCGCGAGCGAACGCGCCCGTACCGGGGATGCGGTCCTCGGCGCGGTCCAGGTCGCGGTCAGCGCCCTCGGCGAAGGACACGAACGTGCGCAGAGGCTCGCCGTGCGCCAGGAAGAGGGCGAACGGCGGGAGTTCGTCGACGACCTCCTCTACGGGCGCAGCGACCTGGGACGGCTGGCCGAGCGGGCGCAGCGTTTCGGGCTGCGCCTCGCGGGCGTGCACGCCGTGGCCGTGGCCGTGGGGGCGGAGGCGTACGACGACGTCCACCGCACCGTCCGGCGCATCGAACGTGACCTGCTCGGCCGGTTCGGGCCGAGGGACGTGCTGCTGTCCACGAAGGAGGGACGGCTGGTGTGCATCGCGGCGAGCAGCGACCGCGACGTGCTCGAGCACTTCGCGCGGCTCGCCGAGAACCCCGGCGCGGGCTACCCGGCCGCGCAGCGTGTCGCGGTCGGCCGGGAGCACTCCGGCGCGGGCGGTGTGGTGCGCAGCTACGAGGAGGCCCTGGGGGCGCTCGACCTGGCGGAGCAACTGGGCCTCGAAGACGTACGGCTGAGCGCGACGGACCTGCTCGTCTTCCCCGTCCTGCTGCGCGACCGGGGCGCGATGGCGGATCTCGTACGGACGGTGCTCGGCCCGCTGACGAAGGCGCGGGGCGGTGCGGGCCCGCTGCTGGAGACCCTGTCGGTGTGCGCCTCTGCCGGCTACGTCAACGCGGAGGCCGCGCGGCGGCTCGGCGTGAGCGTCCGCACGCTCTCCTACCGGCTGGAGCGCATCCGCACCCTCACGGGCTACTCCCCGAACCAGCCGCTGCAGCGCTTCACGCTGGAGGCGGCGGTCATGGGTGCCCGGCTGCTGGGGTGGCCGCAGAAGGCTCTGTGACTCCGCGCGGATCAACGCTTCCCCGGCCGGGTGCCCGCAGCCCTGTGGAACCCGCCGGGACACGCGGGCGGTGAACTGCGACACCGCACGGCGCGGTTGTTCCGCTTGTGAGTTCCGCGTGTGAGTGAGGAGAGCAGTGCGCGAGGGCCGGCCGTGGCGGTGGACGGCGCGGTGAACTGCGATGACGTGCGATGAACTGTGACAGCCGTGCGGCGGGGTTGTTCCACGTCCCTGGAACCGGCCGTGGTTGCGGCGCTCACAGGACGTCAACACGGCGTGATTGTTGCCGGGTTCCGGCAATGTGCGAGCGGCCCGTCCGGTGTCACGATACGTCTGCGCCGCAAGGACCGGGCAGGGGTGGCGCGGGCCGATGCCCTCGACGGGGGTGAGGGCATCGGCCCGCGCTCTCCGGCCCGGTGGACGGGCGCGGAGCAGCGCGTCTCAGCCGAGCTGCAGCTTCTGACCCGGGTGGATCAGGTCGGCGTCCTCGCCGACGACCGACTTGTTGTTCCCGTACAGCGTCTTCCAGTCGAGGCCCTGCGAGGAGGCGATGGAGCCGAGGGTGTCACCGGCCTTCACGGTGTACTCGCCCTCGCCGCCCGCCTGCCGGCCGTCCGACCGGTCGGACCGGCTCCCGGTGTTCTGACGGGACTCGGCCGAGTCGTCGGCGCCACTGCCGGTGTCGACCTCGGCGGGAGCCCCTCCGGCGGTCAGACCGCCCTCACCGGCGCAGGCCCAGGCGCCCGGGCCCTGCTGGGCGAGCAGCTTCTCCGCGGCGGCGATCTGCTGCTGCTTGCTCGCCTGGTCGGCGCGGGGCGCGTACTGGGTGCCGCCCGCCGCCTTCCAGCTGGACTGCGAGAACTGCAGGCCGCCGTAGTAGCCGTTGCCGGTGTTGGCCTGCCAGTTGCCGCTGGACTCGCACTGGGCGACCTTCTCCCAGGTGCCGACGGGGGCAGCCTGCGCACCGGGCGCCGTCACCATCGGGAGAGCGACAGCGACACCTGCTACGCCGGTCACGACGGCGAGGCGGGTGCTCTTCACGGACCCTCGGTTGCGGCCCTTGCTGGAGAACAGCATGGTGTTTCTTCCTAACGGTCGCGGTGCTCGCCGCACGTTCGGCGGCGAACTTCTCGAGCGGTGGCGACCGTAAGCACACCCCTGCAGGTGGGCAAAAAACGACACGAGTGGTCCATCTGCCCCTGGAAAGTACCCCGAAGCTGCTATCAGTGCAGGTCAGCCCGATAGGTGCGAAGCGGACAACAGGGCCAAGGGAGGGATACCCGGAGAGAAGGGTCACACCGTACGGCGGAGCGCAAGTGGACCCTCTCTCCGGTCTCTCCGGTCCCTCCGGCCGCTCAGTCCGCCCGCTCCCGTACGACTCGCGCCACGTCGAGCCGTCGGACCGCCCGCACGGCCGGGATCTGCGAGAGCAGCGACGCGCCCGTCACGGCGCCGACCGCTCCCAGCGCCACGGGCCACCCGATCCGCAGGTCCATCGCGAACATGTCGCTGTTGAACGACTCCAGGAACTGCCACGCCGCGGCGAACCCCGCCAGAAGACCGAACGGCAGGGCGATCAGCGTCGCCGCGAGGTTCTCGGCGGCGAGCAGCCCCGCGATGCGCCGCAACGGCACGCCGGTTGCCCGCAGGGTGGCCAACTCACCTGTCCGCTCGGCGATGTTGACCGTCATCGTCACGTGGATGACGGTGAGGGCCAGCACCGCGCCCAGGAACAGCATCACGCCCACGAAGACGCGGAACAGCGCCATGTACTGGTCGATCTGGCGCTCCAGCGCCCGCGCCCCGGCGTAGGCCACGACACCGTCGAGGGCGGTCGCCTCCTGCCGTACCCGGTCGTGGACGGACTCCGGCGCGCCCGGCGCGAAACGCAGCGCGTAGCCCTCGGTCCGGCCGCCCGCGGACGATTCCTCGGCGGCCGGGCCGAGGGCCTCGGCGACGGTGCCCCTGGTGCCGTACAGCGCAGAACCCATCGGCTCCTCCAGCAGACCCGCCAGCCGCACGGTCCTGGCCTCGCCGCCGCCGGTGCGCAGCGTGAACCGGTCGCCGGGCGAGATGCCCAGACGGTCGGCGACCGCCTTGCCCGCCAGGAGACCGCCGTCGGGCGGCAGTCCGCGCTCGCCGCCCTCCGGCGTGAGGAAGCCGTGCATGGACGTCCCGCGCTCGTATCCCGTCAACGACGTGCTGTACGAGCCGCCGTGGGCGGTTGCGGTGACCTGCGCCGTGGTGACCGGTTCGACGTCGGTGACGCCGTCGATGCCGCGCAGCACCCGCTGCTGGTCGGGCGCGCGCGGATCGGCCGTGACGGTGGCGTCCTCCCGCTGGACCTTCTCGAACTGCACGTTCATGGCAGCGCTCATGCTGGTGGCCATTCCCGCCGAGGTGAGCACCAGGACCAGCGCCAGCACGCTCCCCAGCATCGTCGCGAGGGTCCGGCGGCGGCTGCGGCCGAGTTCGCGCAGCGACAGCCGCACCGTCAGGGGCAGCCGCCGCATCCCGGCCAGGGCCCTGCCCCACCTGCCGGGCGGGCGCAGGGTGGCGCCGTCACCGCGCATGGCCTCGGCCGGTGCCGTCCTCGTCGTCGCCCACGCCGGTGCAGCGCCGCCGACCAGCCCGACCAGCGTCCCGAAGAGCGCACCCGCCAGCATGACGCCCGGCCGGTGCTCCACCAGCGTGTAGGGGATGCCGAGTTCGGTGGTGTACGCGTGGGTCACCGCGGTCGTGGCCGCCGCTCCCAGCGCCACGCCCAGCACCGCCCCGCCCGTACCGGCGAGCACTCCGTGTCCGAGATAGTGCCGGGCCACGATTCCGCGCGGCACGCCGGCGGCGAGGAAGGTGGCGATGACCTTGCGCTCGGCGAGCACGAGCCGCGTGATGAGGACGTACGCGGCCACAGCCGCAGCCGAGAGGAACAACAGCGGGAAAGCGACGGAGAGTTGGGAGAAGCCCTTCAGGTCCTCGCTCAGCGCGGAATGGGAGGGCTGCTGCGAGCGGGGCTCCACCTGCGACGCCCCCGCGGACCGGAGCCGTTCGGTGACGGCGGCCGCCGCGGCGCCGTCACCGCGGGCGCCGCCGGAAAGGCGCACAAGTGTCTGGCCGGTGGAGCCGCCACCCCCGGCGGCGAGCTCGCGCACCGTCGCCTCCGGCGCGAACACCACGGCGAAGTTGTGCGGGTCGCCGATGACCTGCTGCCTGTCGAGGGCCGGCCACAGGTACTCGGGAGAGTCCGCGACACCGCGCACGGCCAGGGACCGCCAGCCCGAGCCGTCGAAGACCTTCACGGTGTCGCCGGGCGCGAGACCGAAGGTCTCCGCCGTGTGCCGCTCGATCAGCACGCCGTCCTCGTCGCCGGCGCGCGGACGGTGACCGGAGACCACATCGACCTCGTTCACGCCCCGGCCCGCGGCGCGTTCATCCCCGGCCGGGGGCATTCCGGCCAGGCGGCCCAGCAGTTCGTCGTCGCCGAGGCGGACCGGCAGGCGCGCCTGGGTGCGGCTGGTCACCGCGGAGACGTCCTCGCTGCCCCGGGCGGCCGCCGCGACCTTCGCCGGGTCCCCGCCGGAGGCCGTCAGGTCCGCGAAGTGCATGCGGGAGTAGGTGTGTTCGTAGCTGGAGCCGAGGTTGCGGTAGGCGTCGTAGCTGGCCACGAAGAGCAGTACGCCGATCAGGACCGTCACCCCGATCGCGGCGAACTGCGGCAGACGGCGCCGCAGATCACGTCGTGTCTTGGCGAGAAGTATCCCCTGCACCGCCCCTCACCAGCCCACGGTCGTCACGTCGGCGGGCTCGGCGTTGCGTTCCACCGACTCCACGCGCCCGTCGCGCATGGTCACCACGCGGTGTGCGATCCGGGCGACGGCGGCATTGTGCGTGACCATGAGCACCCCGCGCCCTTCCGCGTTGGTCTCCTGCAGCAGCCGCAGCACCGATGTGCCGGTGGCGACGTCGAGGGCGCCCGTCGGCTCGTCGGCGAGCAGCAGACCGGGATCGGTGGCAAGGGCGCGGGCGATCGCGACGCGCTGCTGCTGGCCGCCGGAGAGCTGCGAAGGGAAGTAGTCGAGGCGGTCGCCGAGACCGACCGACTCCAGGAGGCCGACGACGCGGCCGCGCTCGCCGCGTCCGGTGAGTTCGACCATGACCTCCACGTTCTCCCGGGCGGTCAGCGTGGGCACGAGATTGAAGAACTGGAAGACGAAACCGATGTGGTCCCGCCGGAAGCCCGCGAGTTCACGCGGCCTGCGGCCGGCCAGATCCACCCCGCAGACCTCGACGGACCCGCTGTCCGCCGACTCGATACCGCCGAGCACGTTCAGCAGCGTCGTCTTGCCGGAGCCGCTGGGGCCGAGCACGACGACCAGTTCGCCCGGCTCGATCTCCAGGTCCACAGCGTCGAGCGCGCTGACGGCGGCCTCGCCGGACCCGTACGTCCTGCACGCGCCGCGCAGCCTGGCGCCCCCACGGACGGCCCGGGTGCCCGTGGCGCCCCGGGCGCGGGGGGTGGCTGCGGCGTCCTCTCCTGCGGGTTTCGTACGTGCCACGGGATGCCTCCTCTGGTGGGTGGTGCGGGATGTGGAGTGCCGGGTGACGGGGCGCGGGGCCGGGAGCGGGGCTGGGTGGGACGGTGCTCGGGCGTCAGCTCTTGCGCGGCTGCGGGGCACCCACCAGGCGTGCCAGCGGCTGTGTGACGGAGATCCCCGCGAGGGACGGATCGATCAGCCGGTGCAGGACGAGCCCGTCGAGAGCGGCGCCCAGCAGCACCGCTGTGCCCTCCAGGTCGCCCGCGTCGTCCGCCCGGCCGTGGCCGGGGGGCTGTGAACTGTCCATGGCGTGCGAGGCGTTGGCCGCTCGCAGCCAGTCGGTGACGGTCGTGCGCCACTCGGCCAGCAGAACCGACAACTCGGACCGCAACTGCTCGAGACGGGTCGAGGCGAGCAGCATCTCGCTGAACAGCACCGTCGCCGGATCGCTGGAGCTGTAGGCCGAGAGCATCTCCAGCACCTCGGTGATGCCCTCGGCAGGGTCGTCGGCGTGTGAGAGCGCCTCGACGGCCGCGTTCAACTCACGGCGCGCGGAAGCCAGGGACGCCTCGATCAGCAGTTCGGTGACCGTGCGGAAGTGGTAGTGCACCAGCCCGGCCCGCAGCCCCGCCCGGTCGGCCACACGCCGTGTGGTCACCGCGCCCCAGCCGTCCTCGACGATCAGCTGCGCGGCGGCGTCGAGCAGCCGCTCCCGGGTCTCGTGGCCGCGTTCGGCGGATGTCGGTGTCACTGGCACTCCAGCTCGGAACTCGGGGGCACACACATTGGGCGTTCGCCTTGGGTATTCGCCTTGGGCGAATGATTTGGGCGTACGACCAAACTGTAGGGGTCGCGGCTCGGATCTGTCACCCCCGGGGGGGTGGACGGCGGTTCCTGGAAGCGGCCAGGGGACGCTCCCCGCCTCACATGCCTGGACCGCGAACCGTGTGAGGAAGACCGAGAGCGAAGAGCGGTCCTTGAGTGGAGGGATGTAGGTTCCGGCCATGACCGGTGACTGGCGGACGGACCGGATCGGGACTGCGCGGAGGGGCGAGAACCCGACCGTGCTGCGACGGCTGACGTCCGGATTCGCGGTGATCGGGGATGTCCAGTTCCTGCCCGGGTATTCGGTGCTGCTCGTCGACGATCCCGATGTGCGGCGGTTGTCGGACCTGCCGAAGGCAAAGCGGCTGTCGTTCCTGTCCGACATGGACCAGCTCGGTGAAGCGGTCGAGCGTGCCTGCCGACGGCTGGACCCGGCCTTCCGACGGGTCAACCTGGAGATCCTCGGGAACACCGACCCGTTCTTGCATGCGCATGTCTGGCCCCGGTTCGAGTGGGAGCCGGCCGATGTGGTGGGTGCTCCGGTGTGGCTCTATCCGCGTGAGCGCTGGAGTGACGAGCAGTTCAGGCTCGGTCCGCAGCATGACGTGCTGCGAGATGCGATCGGCGGCGAACTGGACCGGCTGCGATCGGCGCCCTGAAGCCGCCGGGCCGGCGGGCCGGCGGCCGTGACCGGTGATGGCCGGCCGAGGCCGGTGCGGCCCGGATCGTGATCCTCCCGGCTCGCCTCAGCGCCAGGAACTACTGTCGCGAAACATGGTCGAACACGATGCCCTCAGTGCCACCCGCGAGGCCTACGACGCTGCTGCCCCCACCTATGCACAGCTGTTCCGCGACTCGCTGCGTGACAGTCCCCTGGACCGGGCGATCTTGGGCGCCTTCGCCGAAGTCGTACGTGCGAGCGGGGACGGTCAGGTCGCGGACCTGGGGTGCGGGCCTGGCCACATCACCGCTCATCTGGACGAGTTGGGGTTGACGGCGTTCGGAGTTGACGCCTCGCCGGCGATGATCAAGCTGGCTCGACAGAGCTATCCGGGTCTGCGGTTCGACGTGGGCTCGATGGCCGCGTTGAACATCTCCGACGGCGTGCTGGGCGGCGTGCTCTCACGTTGGTCCATCATCCACACTCCGCCGCAGGAACTGCCTGTCATCTTGGCGGAGTTCCACCGTGTACTGGCGCCCGGCGGTCACCTCCTGGTCGGCGTTTCGGCAAGCGACGATCCGTCCCGTCCGACGCAGGTCTTCGATCACGCAGTCGCGCCGGCCTACCGGTGGTGGCCTGATCATCTCGCCGCGATGCTGCGCAGGTCCGGGTTGGCCGAGGTGGCGCGGATGGTTCGCGAGCCTCAGCCCACAGACCGGCGGCAGTTCCAGGAGGTTCAACTGCTCGTCCGCAAAGCGCAGGAAGGGGCTGTCCGGCCGCACGCACAACCGCGCGAGACCGCCCCCGCAGCCTGACAGGCCACTAGCGCAGTTCCCCCTTCAGCATGCCCATCGCGAACTGGTCGTACCACCGTCCGTCCCGGTGGAACACCTGTCGCAGCCGGCCCTCTTCGACGAAGCCGACCTTCCGGTAGATGTGGTGCGCCGCATGGTTCTCCGTGACCACTGACAGGGAGATCCTGTGCAGCCGCATGGTGTCGAACCCGTATCGGCACATGGTGCGCAGCGCGTCCGTGCCGCAGCCGCGGCCCCAGTGGTCCTTCTCACCGAGGTAGATGTCCAACTCGGCGCACCCCACCTCCGGTTGCGCATCCCGCAGGCGCACCAGCCCGATCAGTGCTGCGTCTTCCCGCACTTCGATCCCGTACAGCGTGTCCCCGTACGTGTTCGGCCCCCGGGTCTCGAGACGTTTGCGCACCTCCTCCAGGTGCTGGTCGTAGTACGCATCCATCCAGCGCATCACTTCGGGGTCGTTGTTCCACCGCCACAGAGACTCCGCGTCGGACGGCGCCAGTGCGCGAAGGCGTACGAGTTCTCCGGTAACCATGGCGTGCATTGGAGCACGCGTCGTGCGGCGCCTCCACCGGATTCCGCCTCGCGATGTCCCGTCGCTTCCGGTGGCGGTGACGGGCCGGCACTCTGCCGGCGCCGGTCACCGCCCGCCGGGGTCCTAATGCCGGCTCGCCGGCCTTCGTCCCGGAGGCTGCTTCGGTTCGGGGCGGCGGGGCGGTCGGGTCACCTTTCGTTCGCGGGGCTCCTCGGCGATCACCGTGAACCGCTCGCCGTAATGGCAGATCTGCATCGGCGGCCCTTCGACCAAGGTGTACGTGGCGACCGAGTCGCTGATCTCCACGCGCAGCCGCTGCCCCTTCACCTGCACGGTGAAGGCGAGCCGGCTGAGCCGTTCCGGCAGTTTGGGCGCGAACTCGAGGAGGCCGTCGTGGTGGCGCATTCCGCCGAAGCCGGCGACCAGTGCCATCCAGGTACCCGCGAGGGAGGCGATGTGCAGGCCGTCGCGGGTGTTGTGCTCCAGGTCGGCGAGGTCCATCAGGGCAGCTTCGCCCAAGTAGTCGTAGGCCAGGCGCAGATGGCCGACCTCGGCGGCCATGACGGACTGCCAGCACGCCGAGAGGGAGGAGTCCCGCACCGTCAACTGCTCGTAGTACTCGAAGTTCCGGGCCTTCTGCTCGGCGTCGAACATGTCCCCGTGCCGGCACATGGCCAGCACCAGGTCGGCCTGCTTGACCACCTGCTTGCGGTACAGCTCGAAGTAGGGGAAGTGCATCATCAGGGGGTACTGCTCGGGCTTCGTCCCGTTGAAGTCCCACATCTGGTGGCCGGTGAAGCCCGCCGACTGCTCGTGGACGCCGAGGTCCTCGTCGAACGGCATGGCGACGGCGTCCGCGGCGTCCCGCCAGGCGGCGGCCTCCTCGTCGTCGACGCCGAAGGCGGCTGCGGCATCGGGGTGCCGCTCGATGGCGTTCGCCGCCTCCCGCAGGTTCTCCCGCGCCATCAGGTTGGTGTAGATGTTGTCGTCGGCGACGGCGCTGTACTCGTCCGGCCCGGTGACGCCGTCGAAGTGGAACGCGCCCTGGTGGTCGTGGTGGCCGAGCGAGTGCCACAGCCGTGCGGTCTCCACCAGGATCGGCACGCCGGTCTCCCGCTCGAACTCCTCGTCCCCCGTGGCCGCGACGTACCGCACGACCGCGTCGGCGATGTCCGCGTTGACGTGGAAGGCGGCGGTGCCGGCCGGCCAGTACGCGGAGCACTCCGAGCCGTCGATGGTCCGCCAGGGGAACGCGGCTCCGTGCAGGCCGAGTTGCTCCGCCCGGGCGCGCGCCGCGGGCAGTGTGTCGTGCCGCCAGCGCAGCGCTTCGGCGACGGCGCGGGGGGAGGTGTAGGTCAGCAGCCCCAGTACGAACGTCTCGGTGTCCCAGAAGGAGTGGCCGTCGTAGCCGGAGCCGGTCAGTCCTTTCGCGGGGATCGCGCGATGCTCGGCGCGCGCCCCGGCCTGCAGGACGTGGAAGAGGCCGAAGCGCACCGCCTGCTGGATCTCGGCGTCGCCGTCCACCTCGACGTCGGAACGGCCCCAGAAGTCGTCGAGGTAGGAGGTTTGCTGGTCGGCCAGCCCGTCCCAGCCCGTGCTGCGGGCGCCGGCGAGTGCCGCGTCCACCTGGTCGCGGACGGCGGGCAGGGAGCGGACACTCGACCAGCCGTAGGAGACGATCTTCTCCAGCCGCAGCGGTTCGCCGGGCTTCAGCACGGAAGTGATCGTGAACCGGCTGACGTTCTCGCCGCTCTCGCTCGAAGTACGGGTCGTGGCGGGTCCGTCGACGACGTGGTCGGCGGCCGCCGCCACCCGCAGTCCGCTGCGGCGCGTGCAGTGGATCAGGCGCAGCCGTCCGCCCGAGGCGAGGTCCTCCTCCGGGTCGAGCGGTGATTCGAGCGCGGCGGCGGTGCGCGGGTCGCCGGGGACGTGCGGCAGTTGCTCGTTGGCGACGAGTTCGGACTGGATGACGACCCGGACCTCGTCGTCCAGCGGCTCGACCTCGAAGGCGACGGCGGCGATGGAGCGCTGGGTGAAGGAGACCAGCCGTGTGGAGTGCACGCGTACGGTGCTGCCGGCGGGCGAGGTCCACTCGCAGGTGCGCCGCAGCACACCGTTGCGCAGGTCCAGTACGCGTTCGTGGGAGCGCAGCCGCCCGTAGCGCACGTCGAAGGGCTCGTCGTCGACGAGGAGGCGGATCACTTTGCCGTTGGTGACGTTGATGACCGTCTGGCCGGACTCGGGGTAGCCGTAGCCTGCCTCCGCGTACGGCAGCGGGTGCAGTTCGTGCACGCCGTTGAGGTAGGAGCCGGGCAGGCCGTGCGGTTCGCCCTCGTCGAGGTTGCCCCGCCAGCCGACGTGCCCGTTGGACAGGGCGAAGACCGATTCGCTCTGCGGCAGCATGTTCAGGTTCAGGCCCGTCTCGCGCAGCGTCCAGGGTTCGCAGGCGTAGGTGCGCTGGGTGATCATGTGCGGTCCTCCGGCTCTCGGCGTCCGATCAGTTCGGCGAGGTCGTCGACGACGGTGTCGGCGCCGTGCCGGCGGAGCGCGTCGGCCTGGCCGGCGCGGTCGACGCCCACGACGTGTCCGAAGCGGCCCGCGCGGCCTGCCTCCATGCCGGCCAGGGCGTCCTCGAAGACGGCGCAGGCCGCGGCCTCCACGCCGAGGTCGTGTGCCGCGGCGAGGAAGGTGTCCGGTGCGGGTTTGCCGGGGAGCTCGCGTTCGGACGCCACCACACCGTCGATCCGAACTTCGAACAGCTGCTCGATGCCGACCGCGGCGAGGATGTCTCGGCAGTTGGCGCTGGAGGAGACCACGGCCGTACGCAGGCCCGCCTCGCGCACCGCGTCCAGATAGCGCAGCGAGCCGGGGTACGCCTCGACGCCGTCCTTGTGGATCTTCGACAGGAGCAGTTCGTTCTTCCGGTTGCCCAGCCCGTGCACGGTCTGTGCGCCGGGGGAGTCCTCCGGTGAGCCCTCGGGCAGCTCGATGCCGCGGGAGGCGAGGAAGGTGCGTACGCCGTCGGCCCGTGGCCGTCCGTCGACGTACTCGTCGTAGTCGCCGCGCTCGAACGGGCGGTAGCCGTCACCGTCCCGGCGCCGCAGGAAGTCGTCGAACATCTCCTTCCAGGCGGCCGCGTGCACCACGGCCGTCCTGGTGAGCACACCGTCGAGGTCGAAAAGGCAGGCGCGGACGCCGTGGGGCAGACCCAGCTTCGTCATGGGAGGCCGAGTCCCCGTCCCGTGCTGTCCGCATGCCTCCCGCGCGTGCGATTCGCTGCCGCGGTATCGGCCATATGCAGCAGCGCGTGCCCCGGGGGCGCGTGCCCGCCCCCGGGGGGGCCGGTCTCAGCCGAGCAGTTCGATCTGGGCGAGCGTGGCACCGCCGGCGGGCACGAGCCGGTACTGCCTGTACGCGCCGGGGTCGCGGACCTCGAAGACGCGGGTCTGTCTGTCCCACTTGAAGGACTCACCCCTGCGCCGGTCCACCTCCCGCCACTTCTCCCCGTCGCGGGAGCCCTCCAGGACCCAGCCCCGCGGTGCGTCGTCCTTGTCCGCCGAGGTGAGCGTGTAGGAGGTGACGCGCTTGCTCCGCGAGTCGCGTTCGATCTCCAACGCGGCCCGGGAGAAGGAGGATTCAGTCGCGGAAGTGTTGTCCAGCAGAGGATCGTCCTTGTCCGGCACGGTCAGGTCGCCGGGCGGTGAGGGCACCCGGCCGTCCTTCGTGATCGAGGACGGGGCGTTCTTCTCGCCCGTGCCCCACCCGGACGGCTCCGGGCCCATGTCGAACTCCAGGGTGCCGCCGCGGGCCAGGAGCTTGTGGGGCAGTGAAGTGGACTTCCACGGCTTGCCGTTGACCCGCAGCCCCTGCACGTACACGTTGCGGGCGCTGTTGCGGGGAGCCTTCACCACCAGGTCCTTCCCGTTCTCCAGGTGGACGGTCGCCTTGGTGAACAGCGGTGAGCCCACGGCGTATTCGGGCGACCCCATCACCAGGGGGTAGAAGCCCAGCGCGCTGAAGACGTACCACGCGGACATCTCGCCGTTGTCCTCGTCGCCGGGGTACCCCTGGCCGATCTCGCTGCCGAGATAGAGGCGGGAGAGCACGTCACGGACCTTCTCCTGGGTCTTCCAGGGCTGTCCGGCCGCGTCGTAGGTGTAGGCGATGTGGTGGGAGGGCTGGTTGCTGTGCCCGTACATCCCCATCCGTACGTCACGGGCCTCGGTCATCTCGTGGATCACGTCGCCGTAGGAGCCGGCGAACTCCTTCGTGGCCGTCTCCGGCGTGGAGAAGTAGGTGTCCAGCTTCTTCGCGAGACCTTTCCGGCCGCCGTAGAGGTTGGCGAGTCCCTTGGTGTCCTGCGGGGCGGTGAAGGCGAAACTCCAGGCATTCGTCTCGGTGTAGTCGTGCCCCCACACACGCGGGTCGAATTCGCCCGGCGGAAGCCGCCACCGGCCGTCGGCGTTCTTGCCCTGGAAGAATCCGACATTGTCGTCGAAATGCTTCACGTAGTTGCGGGCCCGGCCGAGGAAGTATTCCGATTCCTCCTTGTAGCGGCGCTCACCGGTCTTCTCGTACAGGGAACTGCCCATACGGGCGATGCCGAAGTCGTTGAGATATCCCTCCAGCGCCCATGACATGCCTTCCTTGGTCCCGGTGCTGGTCCAGCCCAGGAACGGGGAGGTGCTCATGCCCTTCCGGCCCACGCCCGGGTCCGGCGGTGCGACGGTGGCGTTCTTCACCGCGGCGTCGTAGGCGGCGCGGGCGTCGAACTTCACCCCTTTCCGGTACGCGTCGGCGAAGGCGACGTCGGAACTCGTGCCGGTCATCAGGTCCGCGTACCCCGGTGAGGACCACCGTGAGATCCAGCCGCCGTCCTTGTACTGCTGTACGAACCCGTCGGCCATCTTCCCCGCCCGCCCGGGTGTGAGCAGTGAGTAGGCGGGCCAGGTGGTACGGAAGGTGTCCCAGAAGCCGTTGTTGACGTAGACGTCGCCGTCGACGATCTTCGAGCCGGTGTGCGTCGGGGTGTCCTCGCCCGTGGGCTCGGCGAACGGACTGGCGTAGCGCGTACGTGAACCGACCTTCTCCGAACCGGAGTTGGGGTAGAGGTAGAGGCGGTAGAGGCTGGAGTAGAGGGTGGTGAGCCGGTCTCGGCTCGCACCCTCCACCTCGATGCGGCCCAGCAGGTCGTCCCACTGGCTCCGGGCGCGGTCGCGCACCTCGCCGAACGAGGCGCCGGCGGGTATCTCCCGTGCCAGATTCGCCTTCGCCTGATCGACGCTGATCAGGGAGGTGGCGATGCGCATGGTGACGGTGCGGTCGGACCCGGGGTCGAAGCGCAGATAGCCCGTGACGTCCTTGCCGCCTCCACCGCCGAGCCTGCCGCCGCCGGTCACCGAGGAGTCGAACTCGGCGTGGACGAACATGCGGGTGGCGCCCGTCGACAGCTTGCTCCTGACGTCGGAGAAACCGGTGACCGTGCCCTTCTTCTCGTCGAGGGTGAGCCCGCCCCGGTTGTCGACGTTGTCGAAGATGAGGCTCGCGTCGTCACCGGGAAAGGTGAAGCGCATCATCGCGGCGTGGTCGGTCGGGGTGATCCGGGTCTCGATGCCGTTGTCGAACTCGACGCCGTACTGGTGCGGCCGGGCCGTCTCGTTCTCGTGGCGGAAGGGGAGTTCACGGGCGGAGCGTGAGGCGTCCGGTTCGCCCTGGGCGGCCGACGGCATGACCTGGAAGGTCTGCCGGTCGCCCATCCAGGGGCTGGGCTCGTGGCTGGCGCTGAACGCCTGCAGGGTGGGGCGGTTGTCCTCGTTGTTCTTGCGCGCGTACTCGTAGAGCCAGTCCGTGGAGCCGGCGTCGGTCACCGGCGTCCAGAAGTTGAAGCCTCCGGGGACCGCGGTCGCCGGGAAGGTGTTGCCGCGCGAGAACTCGCCGCTGGAGTTGGTGCCGCGGGTGGTCTCCACGTAGTCGGACAGGTGCGCCGGGCGCTTCTCCGGGGGCTCGGGAGCCAGCGAGACGTCGTCGACCCAGCCGCGGAAGTCGCTGCCGCCCTTCGGGGAGTCGTAGGCGAGGAGAATCCTCTCGACCGTCTTGCCCGCGGCGACAGCGCCGATCCGCGACTCGCGGTGGTTCCACTGGTTCGCGGAGAGTGTCTTTGCGGCGGCCTGGCCCTGCGGCGTCAGCTCCGCGCCGTGCTGGTCGGTGGCGCCGAGGTCGCTGAGGTAGGTGCCGTCGGTGAAGGCGAGATCCAGGGAGGCGTGTGTGGCCGGGTAGTCGGGGTCGGTCTCCGGCAGTTCGGGGAAGAGTCTGTACGCGAGGGAAGTACGGGCGCCGACCTCGATGTTGACGTCGAAGACCCGGTTGTAGGAGTAGCCGCGGCCGCTCGCGGTGTGGGTGCCCGCGTAGCGCAGGGAGCGCTTGCCGGTGAAGCCCGCGCCGTCCTTGGCGGTGGGGGTGTCGGTGGGGCCGGTGCCGGTGCTGCTGCTCATTCCGGCCGCGCCGGCACCGGACTCGACGCCGGAGGTCTTCTTCTCGCCGTCAGGGGTGGTCTCGACGCTGTCCGACCAGTCGGGGGCGGGGTCGTCCGGTTCGAAGGAGGAGCTGAAGCTGTGGGCGGGGCCGGGCTGCGGCGGTGCGGCGACCGCGGCGCCCTGGGCGGTCATGACGAGCAGCGCGGCGGCGAGAAGCGCCAGGTTGCGGGCGGTTCGCGGACGGCGGAGGGTGCGGTGCGCCGTTCCGCCCGGTCCGGACCGTCTGCCGTGTGGGTGTCTGTGCCGCACGTGTGACCCTCTCCCCGAGGTTGACATCGTTGTCCCCTGATGGCGCAGAGCCCCAGTAATGTCCGTGAGCCGTGTGGTGTCAAGAGCGCCTCGTGGGCGGGTGCCGCCTGCTGGAGCCCGGGTGGCCCGGCCGGAAGGCTGCACGGACGGACCACCCGGAGATTCAGAGCCAGCCGCGCTTGCCGGCGATGCAGGCCGCGTCGAAACGGTTGCGGCCGCCCATCTTCTTTATCGCGCTGGAGGTCAGATTGCGTACGGTCCCCGGGGAGAGGAACAGCTCGGCCGCTATCTCCCTGATGGGGGAGCCGTCCGCGGTCAGGCGGAGCACTTCGCGCTCCCTGTCGCTGAGGGGCCGCTCCTGGGCGGAGGGCTCGTCCGTCAGTGCGGAGGAGGACTCGGGGCCGGTGTCCAGACCGCGTATCGCGCGTACGAGCTGGGTCAGGCTCGCGTCGTCCGGCACGAAGCGGAAGACTCCGCTGGCCGGAGCGTGGTCCCTGGTGCTGCGGGTCGGGTCCGCGCCGATGATGGCGACCCCGCATCCGGGGGCGGCGGCGCGCAGTTCGTCCGCGAGGGAGAGGTCGTCCTCGCCGCCCGTGCCCGAGCCCAGAAGGGTGACGGAGGGCAGTACCCGCAGAACGGTAGGAATCAGGTCTTTGCTGTCATTGACGATCTCGACGACTTCGAAGTCGCGGACCTGCTTGAGTGTTTCGGCGATAGCTTCCGAAAAAAGACGTCTCTCTTCGCCGATCACGATACGAGTACTCACTTGTAAAGGCCCCCGTCAGGCTCTCAGGTCAGTAGCCCTGCGCGGTCGTACAGTTCCATATTGAAACAAGACCGGTCAAGCATGTGTCGGCTTCTTTCCTCCGGACTGGGCTTGGATATATGGCTATGTCCGGTTTGAAGCGGACATTCTGCGGCCGTTGAACGCTTTCAGTTGTCGATACCAATTGCAATTTCTTGTGAAGATCAAAACTCCGGAAAATGCGGGCAGGCGCGGTTCATTTGCAGGTCGCTGCCGCAATGCCGGTAATGGTGAATGCAGGTGTTCGGGACCCGTGAAACCGCTGGTGGAGGCGGTGCCGGAGGGTCGGAGGGGGTGACCGGCGGTATGTTCGCCCTCGCCTCCGTGGCCGCCCGCGACGGCTCCGGGCACCGCCGGTCAAGGGCTTCCGGGCGCCTTCAGGCGCGGAAACCGGACATCGTCCGGTGGAACAAGTCCCTTACGGTGCAAGCCGGTTGGTTCCGGTTCCGATTCCGGTTCAGGCACCGGTTCCGGTGCCTGCCTCCGACCGCAGGATGTCCTCGACGGTGATCGGCATCTTCCGGAAGCGCGTGCCCGTCGCATGGTGCACCGCGTTGGCGATGGCCGCGTTCGCGCCCACCTGGCCGATCTCGCCCACGCCTTTGACCCCGAGCGGGTTGACGATCCGGTCCTCCACCTCGACGAGCTCGACCTCCACATCGGGCACGTCCGCGTTGACCGCGACCAGATAGCCGGTGAGGTCCGAGTTGACCCAGCGTCCCGTGCCCGGGTCCATGTGATTGGACTCCAGCAGCGCCTGCCCCAGCCCCCAGAGCATTCCGCCCATGAGCTGGCTGCGCACCGTCTTGGCGTTGAGCACCCGCCCCGGAGCGAACGCGCCCGTCATCCGCCGTACGCGGACCAGCCCCAGCTCCGGATCGACGGCCACCTCCGCGAACTGGGCCCCGAAGGTGAGCAGCCCGTACGGGGTCTCCGGCCCGGGAGGGTTCCACGCGCCCGGAGCCTCGGCGTCCGGCTGCTGGTGGCGCCGCAGCAGATCCGTGTACGACTCCGAGGAGGAGCCCGCCGTCATCACACCGTCCCGTACGACGACGTCCGCGGGGTCCGCGCCGTGCAGCGGCGAGGTGCTGTCGCGGACGGCCTGGGCGACGAGCTGGTCGCGCAGAGCGGTCGCGGCAAGGTGCACGGCGGCGCTGATCATGCCCGCTCCGGCGGATGCGACCGCGGCGGCGATGTGCGGGAAGTCGCTGTCGCCCTTCTCGAACCTGCAGCGCCCGACCGGTACGGCCAGCGCGTCGGCGGCGACCTGCGCCATCACGGTGGCCACGCCCGTGCCGAACTCCGGTGTGGCGGCCTGCACGACGACGCTGCCGTCCGCGTACAGGCGGGCGCGGGCGCGCTGCGGCGTGTGCGGCGGGACGACCGGGTAGCAGGCGGCGGCCATGCCGGTGCCGATCAGCCAGTTCCCCTCGCGGCGGGAGCGGGGCCGGGGATCACGGTCGTACCAGCCGAAGCGGGTCGCCCCGCGCTCGTAGCACTCCTCCAGGCCGTTGCTGGACCACGGGTTGCCCGAGGCGGGGTCGACGAAGGCGAAGTTGACGCGCCGCATCTCCAGCGGGTCCAGGCCGAGGCGTTCGGCGAGTTCGTCCATGGCGCACTCGAGGGCGAACATGCCGGTCGCGTCACCGGGCGCCCGCATGAAGGTCGGCGTCATGGTGTTGGCGCGGACGAGGCGGTAGAGGCCCTCGTAGTTCGGGCAGGCGTACATCTGCGACGCCGCGTTCAGCGACGGCTCGGCCCACTCGTCGAACGGGGAGGTGGGCGAGAGCTTGTGGTGGCGCAGTGCCGTGAGCCTGCCCTCGCCGGTGGCGGCGAGCGTGAGGTGCTGCTCCTGCTCCTCCCGGTGGCCGTGGGAGGTGAACGTCTGCTCGCGGGTGAGCGCCAGCTTGACCGGCCGGCCCACCTCGCGGGCGGCCAGCGCGGCGAGTGCCGGATGGTGCCAGACCATGGCCTTGCCGCCGAAGCTGCCGCCGACGTAGTGGCTGATGACGCGGACCTTGGACAGCGGGAGGCCCAGCAGCGCGCAGACGGTGAGCTGCGTGGCGTTGACCCCCTGGGTGGCGTCGTGGAGGACCAGTTCGTCGCCCTCCCACAGGGCGGTCGTCGCCGAGGGTTCGAGGGAGTTGTGATGGTTGGCGGCGTACGTCCAGGTGGTCTCCAGCCGCACGTCGGCCTGTGCGAGCCCCGCTTCGAGGTCGCCCCGCTCCGTCCGGCCCGGGAGGAACCCGGCGAAGATCGCCTCGGGTTCCCAGGCCTGGTCGCGGCCCTGCTCGACGGTGGTAAGGGAGGGCGACTCCTCGTAGGTGACGCGCAGCAGCGCCGCCGCGTGCCGGGCGCGCTCGTGCGTGTCGGCGACGACGAGGGCGATGTGCTGGCCCGCGTAGTGGACGGTGGCGTCCTGCATGGGGAAGAAGGTCTCCCCGGGTGCGGGGCCGCCGGCGAGTGAGGGCAGCAGGGGCGGCTGCACGGAGATCCGGGGCAGGTTCTCGTGGGTGAGGACGGCCAGTACGCCCGGCTCCTCCCGGGCGGCCGAGGCGTCGATGCCGGTGACGCGGCCGGCGGCGACGCGCGCTCCGACGAGGAAGCCGTAGGCCATGTCCGGAGCGGTGACGTCGCAGGTGAAGCGGGCGGCGCCGGTGACCTTGGCGGGGCCGTCGACCCGGTCGAGCGGTGCTCCGACGGCCCCGGGGGCCGCGGCGGCAGTGCTGCCGGCGGTCATGACGGGCTCCCGTTCGCCGTGAGGGTGTGCAGGACTCGTACGATCGCGCGCTGTGCGAGGTCGACCTTGAAGGCGTTGTCGGCGGTGGTCCGTGCGTCGGCCAGCTCCGTACGCGCCGCCGAGGCGAAGTTCTCCGCCTCGGTGCGCGCCCCGAGCAGGACGCCCTCGGCGCGGTGCGCCCGCCAGGGCTTGGTGCCCGCGCCGCCCAGGGCGAGCCGTACGTCCGCGATCGTGCTGTCCACCAGGGAGAGCGCCGCCGCGACCGAGACCAGGGAGAACTCGTAGCTCTCCCGGTCCCGGACCTTCAGGTAGAGCGACCGGCGCGCGACGGGCGCGTGGGGCACCTCGACCGCGGTGACCAGTTCGCCGTGCTCCAGGGGGTGTTCGCGGTGCGGCGTGTGGCCCGGCGTGAGGAAGAAGTCGTCGATGCCGTAGGTGACCTCGCCGCGCGGGCCGAAGGTGTGGACGCGCGCGTCGAGGGCCGCCAGGGCAACGGCGAGATCGGAGGGGTGCGCCGCGATGCAGTGCTCGCTGGTGCCCAGCACGGCGTGGCCGCGGCTGTACCCGGTCAGGGCGGAGCAACCGCTGCCCGGTTCCCGCTTGTTGCAGGGGGAGGCCGTGTCGCGGAAGTAGGAGCAGCGCACGCGCTGCAGCAGGTTCCCGCCGATGGTGGCCATGTTGCGCAGCTGGGGGGAGGCGCCCGACTCCAGGGCCTGGGAGATCACCGGGAACTCTTCCCGAACGAGGGGAGAGGCGGCCGCGTCGCTCATCCGGGTCAGCGCCCCGATGCGCAGCCCGCCGTCCGGCGCGTGGCCGACGCCGGTCAGCGGCAGGTCGTTGATGTCGACGAGGCGGCGCGGGGTGAGGACGTCCCGGCGCAGCAGGTCGACCTCGGTGGTGCCGCCGGCGAGGAAGTCGCTCGTGGGGTCGGCGCTGACGGCCGCGACGGCGCCGGCGGCGTCGGTGGCGCGCGCGTAGGTGAGGGGCCGCACGGGGTACCTCCTGGCTGGGGGGTTCGGGGCTTCAGGGCTCGCGGTGCCGGGCTTCGTCGCGGACCGCGCGGATCGCGGACCGGATGTGCGGATAGGCGGCGCAGCGGCAGAGGTTGCCGCTCATCCACTCCTTGATGCCGTCGTCGTCATCGGCGTGGCCCTCCTCCAAGAGCGCCACGGCGGACATGATCTGGCCGGGTGTGCAGAAGCCGCACTGGAAGGCGTCCTCGGCGATGAACGCCTGCTGCACGGGGTGCAGTACGCCGTCCGGGGCGAGCCCTTCGACGGTGGTGATCTCCTTGCCCTCGCAGGTGAGGGCGAGGGTCAGGCACGCCAGTACGCGACGGGAGTCCACCAGTACGGTGCACGCTCCGCAGGCGCCCTGGTCGCAGCCCTTCTTCGCGCCCGTCAGGCCGAGGTGTTCGCGCAGGGTGTCGAGCAGGCTCACCCGCGGCTCGATCTGTGCGGAGTGCCCGGATCCGTTGACCCGGAGGGTGACGGTCACCGGGCCCGGGCCGCGTTCCTCGAGGGCCGGGCCGTGCTGCGTGAGCGCGGAACCGCCTGCGGACATGCGCACCTCCGAAGATCGCTGCGGGCTGCATATCCTAGGTAACTCCGACAAAAGGAACATACGCGCATCGCGGGTTGCGGCCGGATCCTCCTCACGGGCGGTGTGGGGCCCGTACGGCCCGGGGAACCTCCCGGTGCGGCGCGTCCGGCGCCGGTGAGGGAGTGACGGGGGCGATGGGGAGTGACGGGGCCGATGGGGGACGGAAGGACGGCCGGGCCGGGGGGCCCGCCGGATCTGAGGATGGACCAGCCGCACGCCGCCCGCATCTACGACTTCTACCTGGGCGGGAAGACCAACTACCGGGCGGACCGCGAGGCCGGTGAGAAGGTGCTGGCCGTCTGGCCGGCAGTGCCTGTCGCCGCGCGCACGAACAGGGCCTTCATGCACCGGGCCGCCCGGGTGCTCGCGCGGGAGTACGGGCTGGACCAGTTCCTCGACATCGGCACCGGGATACCGACCGAGCCGAACCTCCATCAGGTCGTGCAGAGCGTGAATCCGCGAGCGCGCGTCCTCTACGTCGACAACGACCCCATCGTGCTCGCCCACGCACGCGCTCTGATGGGCGGTTCACCCGAGGGCCGTACGGCCTGTCTGCACGCCGGAGTCACCGAGCCGGACGTCATTCTGCGCTCGCCCGAAATGACGCGCACGCTCGACCTCTCCCGCCCCGTCGCGCTGAGCGGGGTGGCGCTGCTGCACTTCGTTCCGGACGACTCGGACGCCTACGGCAGCATCGCGCGCCTCGTCTCCGCGCTGCCGTCCGGCTCCGCGCTGGTCCTCTCCCACGGGACCGGCGACTTCGAACCCGAGGCCATGTCGCGGGTCGCCCAGGTCTACGAGAGCGGCGGAACAAGAGTGCGGGCACGCAGCAGGGAGGAGTTCGCGCGGTTCTTCGACGGGCTGGACCTCGTCCGGCCGGGCATCGAGGTGCCGCACCGGTGGCGTCCGGACGAAGGGGGCTGCCGGCGCGTCGGCAGCGGGCGCGACGTCGCCGCCGACTCCGAGGTCGGGCTGTGGGCGGGGATGGCCCTCAAGCGCTGAGGGCGGAGTGTCCGGCCCTCAAGCGGTGAGGGCGGAGTGCCGGGCCCTCAAGCGGCGTCAGTTGCCGACGAGCTTCACCTCTGTCGCCTTGACACCCGCGTGGACGGCGGACCCTTCGCGCAGTCCCAATTCGGCGGCCGCGGCCGGTGTGATCTCGGCGATCAGGCCGGGCGCCCGGTCGCAGTCGACCAGCACGCGCAGACGGCTGCCGAGCGCCGTCATCTCGCGGACGGTGCCGGACCACACGTTGCGCGGGCTGCCGGAGGGGCGCTCCCGGTGCAGGGCCACGGACTCCGGGGGGATGAGCGCGAGGGCGCGGGTGCCGGGGCCGCGCGCGGGCAGCTCGGCGGCCACGATGTGCCCGCCTCCGTCCAGGTCGAGGCCGTCCGCCGCGGTGGTGCCCGTCCACGCGTTGCCGCCGAGCATGCGGGCCACCCACGGCGAGCGCGGATGCCGGGAGACTTCGGTGGGCGGGGCGTCCTGGACCGTACGTCCCCCGTCCAGGACGAGCACGCGGTCGGCCAGGGCGACGGCCTCGACGGGGTCGTGGGTGACCAGCAGGCACACGCCCCCGAAGCCGTGGAGGTGGGCGCGCAGGGTGTGCCGGACTTCGGCGCGTGTGGTCGTGTCCAGGGCGGCGAGGGGTTCGTCCAGCAGGAGCAGACGCGGCCGGGCGGCCAGCGCCCTTGCCAGGGCGACCCGCTGGGCCTGGCCGCCGGAGAGCTGCGCGGGTCTGCGGTGGGCGAGCGCGCCCACGCCGAGGCGGTCCAGCCACTCCTGGGCGTCCCGGCGGGCCCCGGCCCGGCGCACGCCCTGTGCGCGGGGTCCGTAGGCCGTGTTCGCCAGGGCGCTCAGATGCGGGAAGAGCGCGCCGTCCTGCGGAACCCAGGCGACCGGGCGGCGGTGCGGGGGCAGCGCGGTGACGTCGGTGCCGCCGAGCACGAGCCGGGCGTGGGCGCGGGGTGTGAGGCCGAGCAGGGCACGCAGCAGCGTGGACTTTCCGGCGCCGTTGGGCCCGACGACGGCGACGGTGGTGCCGGGCGGTGCGTCGAGGGTGACCGAGGTGAATCCGGTGACGTCGGCCTGCATGGACCAACGCCCGCGCGGGGGCGGCGCATCGGGCGTCTCCCGGGGCGCCGGCGCGTCGGTGGGCGGGGCCGGAGCGGTGCGCGGCTCGGCGGGCCGTCCTCCCCCTCCGGTCCAGCGCCCCCTCAGGGCCACCAGGACGGCCATGGCGACGGCGAGCAGCAGCAGGGAGAGGGAGGTGGCGGCCTCGGGCCGCTGCTGCAGGAGCAGATAGACCTGGAGCGGCAGGGTCTGGGTCGCGCCGGGCAGATTGCCGGCGAAGGTGATGGTGGCGCCGAACTCTCCCAGCGCCCTCGCCCAGGTCAGGGCGGCGCCCGCGGCCAGTCCGGGGGCGACCAGCGGCAGCGTGACGGTGCCGAACACCCGTACCGGTGCGGCCCCGAGGGAGGACGCGGTCTCCTCGTACGACGGGCGCAGCCCCGCGAGCGCGCCTTCCAGGCTGATGACCAGGAACGGCATCGAGACGAACGTCGCCGCGACGACCGCACCCGAGGTGTGGAACGGCAGGACGAGGCCGAAGGTGCTCTCCAGCCACGGCCCGAGCAGTCCGCGCCGCCCGAACCCCAGCAGCAGGGCCACACCGCCGACGGTCGGCGGCAGCACCATCGGCAGCAGCACCAGCGAACGCACCAGCGCCTTGCCGGGAAAGTCGACCCGGGCGAGCAGCCAGGCCAGCGGCACACCCAGTACGAGGGAGAGACCCAGCGACCAGAAGGAGACCAGCAGGGACAGCCTCAGCGCCTCGGTGACGCCGGGAGCGGTGAGATCGGCACCGAGCCGCCCCCAGGGCGTACGGATGACGACGCCCGCCAGCGGGACCAGCAGGAACGCGACGGCGAGCAGCGCGGGCCCCGCCAGGGCGGGCGGCGGGAGGCGCGCGAGCCGGGCCCTCGCGCGGGTTTTCGCGCTCACTGCCGACGGAGCCGGCTGTCCGCCGGGGGAGACGGTCACGGCTTCTGGAAGCCCGCGTCGCGCAGGAGTTCCCGCGCGCGGGGTGTGCTCAGCCACTCCACGAACTCCGCCGCCGCCCCGGGGTTCCGGGAGGCGTCGAGCGTGGCGGCGGGATAGGAGGCGAGGGCGTTGTCCTCGTCGGGGATTGCGACGGCGTCGGCCTCGCCGGGCGCGGCGGCGGTGTCCGTACGGTAGACGAGCCCGGCGTCGGCCTCGCCGAGTTCGACCTTGCTCAGCACGGCGCGCACGCTCGCCTCCCGGGAGACGGGCCGTACGTCCGTGCCGTGCGCGTCGAGGATCTGTTCGCTGTAGCGGCCGGCGGGGACCTCGGGGGCGGCCAGTACGACCTTCAGCCCCGGGTCGTCCAGGTCGCCCAGTCCGCCGATCTTCTTCGGGTTGCCCTTGCCGACGGCGATGACGAGGCGGTTCCTCGCGATGACCGTGGGGGTGCCGCTCTCGCCCCTCAGCCCGTCCATGGTCGCGCTGTCGGCCGTCACCAGCACGTCGGCGGGGGCGCCCTGGCGGACCTGCGCGGCCAGTTCCTGGGAGCCGGCGAAGGAGAACTTCACCTCCGTGCCCGGGTGCTGCTTCTCGTAGGCGGAACCCGCCCGGCCGAAGACATCGGTGAGCGACGAGGCGGCGAGCACCGTCAGCTGCGTACCGGACTCCCCGCCGCACGCGGACAGCGGCACGAGGAGCGCGGCCAGGGCGGCGGCGGTCGCGGCGCGGCGGATACGCGGGCGGCGGCGGATCGCGTGGAGCACGGTGGGCACGGTCCTGCTCCCCCTTCTCAGGTCCGGTCGAGATGCACGCTGGTCGACTTCACCCGGGCCGTGGCCCGCATGCCGACCTCCAGGCCCAGTTCCTCCACGGCCTCACGCGTCACCAGGGACACCAGGCGGTGCGGGCCTGCCTGGATCTCCACCTGCGCCGCGACGTCGCCGAGCTTCACGGCGGTGACGATGCCGGGGAAGGCGTTGCGCGCTGAGGTGACGTGGGTGTCCTCCTCTCCCGTACCGGCGTGCGCGACCTCGACGGAGAGCGCGGCCAGCGCCCGGCCCCCGATGACGCGGCGGCCTGCCTCGTCGCGGTGGGTCGCCACTCTCCCGGCGTCCGCCCAGCGTCGTGCGGTGTCGGGGCTGACGCCCAGAAGCCGGGCCGCCTGCCCGATCGTGTAGGACTGCATGTGCGACAACATAGGCGCATTGCGTTCGCATTCACAGCCTGTGGAGCGAATTCATCTGGCAGATGCGATTCCGCGCCAGGTCGGTGCGGCCAACCGCAGCAGTCCGGCGGGCCCGGCGGGGGCGGTGGCCGTAGGTTCGCGGCAGAGGTACCGCCGGAGCGGAGCAGGCCGGGAGGCGCTGAGGACGATGTCGTTGCACAGAGGACGGTCCGGCCCGGCCGGGGCCGGTGCCGAACGCACCGGTCTGTCGGTCAATCCCTTCTACGGCGCGGCCGACCCCGTGGCCGGAATGACCGATGAGCCGCCCCGTCACCGGCTGCCCGAGGGCCCCATGGCGCCCGGGACCGCGTATCAGCTCGTGCACGACGAGCTGATGCTCGATGGCAACTCCCGGCTGAACCTGGCGACCTTCGTCACGACGTGGATGGAGCCGCAGGCGGGTGAGCTGATGGCCGAGTGCCGCGACAAGAACATGATCGACAAGGACGAGTACCCGCGCACCGCCGAACTGGAGCGGCGCTGTGTCGCGATGCTCGCCGACCTGTGGAACGCCCCCGACCCGGCAGCCGCCGTCGGCTGCTCCACCACCGGTTCCAGCGAGGCGTGCATGCTCGCCGGGATGGCCCTCAAACGCCGCTGGGCCGCCCGCGCGGGTGAGCGCTATCCGGCGCGGGCCAGGCCCAACCTCGTGATGGGCAGCAACGTCCAGGTGTGCTGGGAGAAGTTCTGCGACTACTGGGAGGTCGAGGCCCGACAGGTCCCCATGGAGGGTGAACGCTTCCACCTCGACCCGCGTGCCGCCGCGGAACTGTGCGACGAGAACACCATCGGCGTCGTGGCCGTGCTCGGCTCCACCTTCGACGGCTCCTACGAGCCGGTGGCCGAGGTGTGCGCGGAGCTGGACGCGCTGCGGGAGAGCACCGGAGTGGACGTACCCGTGCATGTGGACGCCGCCTCCGGAGGGATGATCGCGCCGTTCCTCGACGAGGACCTGATCTGGGACTTCCGGCTGCCGCGCGTCGCCTCCGTCAACACCTCCGGACACAAGTACGGCCTGGTCTACCCCGGTGTCGGCTGGGCGCTGTGGCGCTCCTCGGACGCCCTGCCGGAGGAGCTGGTCTTCCGCGTCAACTACCTGGGCGGCGACATGCCCACCTTCGCGCTGAACTTCTCCCGGCCGGGAGCCCAGGTCGCCGCGCAGTACTACACCTTCCTGCGGCTGGGGCGCGACGGCTTCCGCGCCGTCCAGCAGGCGGCCCGTGACGTGGCCGGCTCCCTCGCCGAACGGATCGAGGCCACGGGCGACTTCCGCATGCTCACACGCGGCGACCAGCTTCCGGTCTTCGCCTTCACCACCTCACCGGAGATCACGCGCTACGACGTCTTCGACGTCTCACGGCGGATGCGCGAGCGGGGGTGGCTGGTGCCCGCCTACACCTTCCCTCCCAACCGCCAGGACCTGTCCGTACTGCGTGTGGTGTGCCGCAACGGCTTCTCGGCGGACCTCGCCGAGCTGTTCATGGAGGATCTGGGCGCGCTGCTGCCCGAGCTGCGGGCCCAGGACGGCCCGCTGCGCCGCCCCGCGCATGCCGGGACGGCCTTCCACCACTGAGGCGGCCCGCGCCCGGGCCTTGGACCTGGCCAGGGGCGGGGCCGGCGGGGTGGACCGTGCCGGCCCACGTCGCCGGAACGCCACCGCGGAAGTGCGTTGATTGTCACGGAATGCGAGGCTTTGGGGAGTCCCGCTGTGCGCCTGCCACGGGGCACCGGCCGGAGCACACGAGGTGGTCGACCGATGAACACGCCCGACGTCTACTTCGAGCAGCTCTACAGCGGCTCGGCCGATCCCTGGAGCCTCACGGAGCAGTGGTACACACAGCGCAAGTACGACCACACCCTCGCGGCGCTGCCGAAACGGCGGTACCGCAGCGCCTTCGAACCCGGCTGCTCGGTCGGAATCCTCACCGCCCGGCTCGCGGAGCGCTGCGAGAACCTCCTGGCCACCGACCGTGTCGCGGCTGCGGCGGAGCTGGCCGCCGCCCGAACCGGCCACCTGGACCATGTGCGGGTGGGCCGGATGACCGTGCCCGAGGAGTGGCCCGAGGACACCTTCGAACTGATCGTGCTCTCCGAACTTCTCTACTACTTCGACGATCTGACGCTGCGCGACGTGCTCCTGCGGACCGTGGAGACCCTCGAACCGGGCGGCACCCTCGTCACCGTCCACTGGAACCACCCCGCACCCGAACACCACCGCACCGGCCGCACCCTGGCCCCGGTGCTCAACGCGGTTCCCGGCCTGACCCTGCTGACCGACTGCCGCGATCCCGATTTCACGCTGCACGTCTTCGGACGTGTGGACGTGGCCGGCCGGGAGCCGCTGTCCTCGGCGGCGCAGGAGGGGCTGGTGTGAGGGAGGAGGGCGGCGGGCCCGGCCGTCGCCCTCCCGGTCAGGGCAGGGGTGTGCCGCCCGTCGCGTTGACGATCTCGGCGGTGATGTAGCTGGCCTCCTGCGAGGCCAGGAACACGAACGCCGGTGCCATCTCGGCGGGCTGGGCCGCGCGGCCCAGCGGGCTCTGCTTGCCGAACTCCTCGGTGTCGGGCAGCGTCGCCGGGATGAGCGGGGTCCAGACGGGTCCGGGCGCCACGGCGTTGACGCGCACGCCCCGGCCGGCGAGATTGCCCGCGAGGCCCTGTGTGAACGTGGCGATCGCGCCCTTCGTCATGGCGTAGTCCAGCAGGTGCGCGCTGGGCTTGTACGCCTGCACCGAAGTGGTGTTGATGATGCTGCCGCCCTCGGGGATGTGCGGAAGGGCCATCTTGCACAGCCAGAACATGCCGTAGAGGTTGGTGCGTACGACCCGGTCGAACTGCTCCGTGGAGATGGAGCTGATCCCGTCGGGCTGCGACATCTGGTACGCGGCGTTGTTGACGAGCACGTCGATGCGGCCGAACTCCTCCACCGCCCGGTCGACCAGACGCCTGCACTCCGACTCGTCCCGGACGTCGCACGCCATCGACACGGCCCGGCGTCCGGCGTCCTCCACGAGGCGTACGGCTTCCCGCGCCTCGCCCTCCTCCTCCGGGAGGTGGGAGAGCAGCACGTCGGCACCCTCGCGTGCGAAGGCGAGGGCCACCGCCCGGCCGATCCCGGAGTCACCTCCGGTGATGAGCGCGGCCCGGCCCTCGAGACGGCCGCTGCCGCGGTAGGAGTCCTCACCGTGGTCCGGCCGGGGCGCCATGCGGTCTGTGAAGCCGGGGTGTTCGTCGTCCTGTGAGGGGAAGGGCGGCTCGGGGTGACGGTGTGCGGGGTGCCGGGTACCGGATCCGGACTCTGACTCTGACTCTGACACGGGGCCTCCTGGGGATGTGCGGGGCGAGGGCGCACGGGGTACCCGGACGGGACGTGGGGTAACAGCGCGCCGGGCAGTGCACCCGGGGCGGCGCGCGGGCGGCCCGGCGCCCCGGCGCGAGCGCGTACCCTCCGTCTTCTCCCTTCTTCGTGAGGGGGCGGGCCGGGTACGCTGTCCGGCAGTCTGAATGCGCATACATAGGAGGCGGCGACCATGGTTGCCGATCAGTACCGTCCCCTGTCCGCACAGGGCACCCGCCGTGCCGCGCTGGATGTCGTCCTCCGCCACCAGCACCCCGGCGGCGGCTATCCGGCCTGCCCCTCCTTCGAGGTCTACGGCTACTCGTGGTTCAGGGACGGCGCCTTCATCGCCGAGGGCGCCGACCGGGCGGGCGCGTCCGGCAGCGCCCGCGCCTTCCACAAGTGGTGCGCCAGGGTGCTGACCTCGCGGGCCGGCCGTATCGAGCACATCGCCGGCACCCTGCGCTCGGGCGGCACGCCCGATTCCGGCGACTGGCTGCCCGCCCGCTACACCCTCCAGGGCGAGGACGAGGGCGACACCGGATGGTGGAACTTCCAGCTCGACGGCTACGGCACCTGGCTGCACCTCCTCGTCGCCCACCTGCGCCGGCACGCCGCCGACCCCGCGCCCTACCGCGAGGCCGCCCGGCTCGCCTGCGAATATCTCGCGGCATCCTGGAACACCCCCTGCTTCGACTGGTGGGAGGAGGACAGCGAGCAGCGGCACGGCGCGACACTCGCCTCGCTCGAGGCCGGGCTGCGGGCCGCCGCCGAGTCCGGCCTCGTCGAGGGGGACACCGCGGACCGCGCCCGTACGGCCGCGGACGAGATCGCAGCGGCCGTCCGCCGGGAGGGCGTGCGCGACGGCCACCTCGTCAAGTGGCTCTCGGGCCCCGACGCCGTCGACGCGAGCCTGCTCGCCGCGCTCACGCCCTTCGGGGTGGTCAGGGGTTCACTTGCCCGCAACACCCTCGCCGCCGTCGAACGCGACCTGCTGCGCGAGGGCGGGGTGCACCGCTACCTGGCCGACACCTTCTACGGCGGAGGCCGCTGGCCGGTGCTCTCCGCCCTGCTCGGCTGGCACTACGCCAGAACCGGCCGCATCAGGGAGGCCCAGCAACTGCTGCGCTGGATCGACGGCCAGTTCACCGCCGACGGTCTGCTGCCCGAACAGGCCCCCGAGGGCGAGCGGTTGGCGCCCGGTCGCGAGGCGGAGTGGGTGGAGCGCTGGGGTCCCAACGCCACTCCGCTGCTGTGGTCGCACGGGATGTATCTGATCCTGGCCGACGAACTCGGCGAACTCGACGCCAAACCGGAGTGAGCCGGGACGGGCCGGGACTGCTCCGCTCCACGAAGCGGCCACGGCCCGTCCGTTCACCCCATACGGACGGTGAACTCCCGGCGCCTCACGCGCAGCACCGTACGTCCGCCCTCACGCGAGGACTTCGCGCCCTCGCACCGGGCCGCGCCGTCGACCGCGACGACCGACTCGCCGCCGCCCGTCGCGCGGAAGGTCACTGTGCCCTTCCCCGTGCCGGTGATCTCCGCCGTGGCGTACGCGATCCTGCCGCCGCCCGCCTTCAGCCCGAGCGGCAGCATCGCCCCGCTGCGCCCCGCGATGCGCAGCTTCTCGCCGCCGAAGAGCGGCTTGCCCTTCTCCTCGACGGTGAAGACCTGGTCCAGCCCCGAGGTGACGTTCAGGGCGTGCAGCAGCCGTCCGCCGTCGCCGTCGCGGGTGGTCAGCAGGAACAGTCCCGGATCGACCGGGCTGTGGGTGATCGCGGGTGACGCGCCGAGGGCCTTCAGCGCCCGGACCCAGAAGTCCACATCGCAGCGGTAGTCGGTGGTGACGACCACGGCCCGGCCCGCCCCGACGGGGATGTCGAATCCGCAGCCCTTGCCGGTGGAGACCTCCCGCAGCACCGTCGTGCCCCTTCCGGGAGTGCACAACTGCGCACGGGCCACGCGGATTTCGGCCCGGGGCGCCGCCCAGCCGTGTGCCGTCGCCGACAGCCAGAAGCGGTCCGCGTCGGTGAGGGTCTTGCCGGTCCTCAGCCCCAGCGCGTCGCGCAGTTCGGTGCTCTTCGCGCCCGTCATGTCGGCGACCGGCACCTTGCCCGACAGCAGCAGTCTGCCGCCGGCCTTGAGGTAGCGCACGAGCTTGCGCTGCAGCCCGGTCGCGAGATTCTCGCCCGTCGCCAGGGCCAGTACGGGCGTGCGCCCCGGGTCGAGGTCCGCCGACTGCAGATCGAGGGCGCGGTAGCGGAACCCGCCCAGCAGCATCGCGCGGGAGACGGCGCCGCGGGGCCCGAAGCCGCGGGTGTCCTCGATGTCAGCGAGGACGGCGTCGACGCTCTCGCGGCCCGGCGGGTGGTACTCGGTCAGGTAGTGGTCGGGCACGAAGCCCAGGGCGATCTCGTCGTACTCCGGCACCATCCCGGCGAGCGGGCCCGAGAGGCCGTTGACGGCGTGGACGGCCTCCTTCAGGGGCCCGTAGCTGAGGTTGCGCCTGCCCTCGGGATCGACGGGCGCGGCGAAGCCGTGGCGCTCGCCGGTGATGCCGATGCGGTCGTTGCCGTCGCCCAGCGGCTTGTCCAGCTTCGGGTTGAAGCCCCCCGCGAAGAGGTAGTAATTGATCATCTTGACGCCCTGCGCGACGCACAGCCGCGTCTTGAGGTCGCCGCTCTCGGCGTCCTCCTGGTTGTCGAGGTTGTTGCCGTAGTCGGCGTGCCCGGCGTCGAACTCGAGGGCGCCGATGGGCTGGTCCTCGTCCTGCACGGACTCCATGAAGGCGTTGATGAGGTAGAGGTCGGTGACGTTCTTGACGGTGAGGCTGCCGAGGTAGAAGTCCGCGCCGGAGAAGATGCCGGGCTTGCCGGAGTAGCTTTCCATCAACTGGCTGATGCCGATGGGGAACTTCTTCGCCCCGCCGTCGCCCGTGCCGTGGATGTTGATCAGGAACGGTGTTCCGTCGAGGCCGCCGTCCTCCGCGTACTTGCGCAGAGTGCTCACGTAGCGGGAGAAGCGGCCGCGCGAGAACGCTCCCAGGTCGTGCATCAGGGCGGGGGAGTAGGAGTCCCCGGGCTTGCGGATGGCGGCGTCGCGTTCGGGCGCGGGCTTGTCCGCGAAGGGGTAGCGCTCACCCAGTCCGTCCCCGTAGGTCTCCTCCAGCCAGCTGTTGAAGTCCTTGAGCGCGTTGTCGGTGAGGCATGGGTGGTTGCTGACCCAGGGGAGCATCCCGATCTCGTTGTCGAGCTGGCAGGCGATGACGCCGGGCCGGCCTTTGCGGTGCCTGCGCTTCGCGATCACCGGTATCACCGCCTCGTACCAGCGCCGCACCTCCTTGAGGAAGGCGGGCGCCAGGTAGTCGACGGTCTGTGCGGTGTCCTTCTGTCCGTCCCAGCCCTCGGGCACGATCTGCGGGTGGTCCTCGCGGATGCGGTGCGGGATGCCCTCGCCCTTGAGTTCGGCCATCGTGAAGGGGCCGGGGCGGGCGATGACGTGGAAGCCGCCTTCGATGCACAGGTCCAGGAATGCGCCGAGGTCGCGCTCCTCGCGGGTCCTGCCGGTGACGTCGATGGAACCGCCGGGTGTCTCGTGCCACATCCAGGGGATGTAGGTGGCGATGGTGTTGAGCCCGGCCTCCTTGGCCAGGTCGAGCCGGGACTGCCAGTCGGAGCGCTTGAGCCGGAAGTAGTGGATCTCGCCGGCCATGACGAGGACGGGCTCGCCGTCGATCAGGAGCCGCTTCCTGTCGTAGGTGACGGAGGGCTCGGTCCTCTCGCGCCGCGCGCCGGCGGCCGTGCCGGCTGCGGTGGGAGCCGCGGCTGCGTGTGCGGCGCCCGCGCCGCCGGTTGCCGCGGCGGCGAGCGCCCCGGCTCCGCCGAGAACGGCGCGGCGGCGGAAGGCTGTCGGGTGTGACGTCATGGCTGGCTCTCCGTGAGGTCGTACGGACGGGGGCGTTCCGGCGTCGGTGCGCCGAGACTGTATGCGCTTACAGGAAGCGCATACAAGGGATGTGTGCGAAGCCGTCGCGATGCTCGGCGCGGCGGTCAGCCGGCCACCCGGAAACCGGTGTTACCGGCTGTGCTGTCAGGGGTGTTGGCCATACGGGCCGAGGTCCGGTAGCGCAGGCAGTACGACTCGTGGCACAGGTGCGACCCGCCGCGCAGCACCCGGGCGTCTCCGGACTCCGGCCCTCGCGGGTCCGTCAGCGGGCCGTTGGTGTGGTCAGCGGTGCCGAAGCGGTCCGCGCACCACTCCCACACGTTCCCGGTCATGTTGAAGTGGCCCCAGCCGCCCGGCGGGAAGGCGTCCACGGGGCAGGTACCGGCGTAGCCGTCGGCCGCGGTGTTGCGGCCGGGGAAGGTGCCGCGCCAGATGTTCATGCGGTACTCCCCTCCCGGCTCGCGTTCGTCACCCCACGGGTAGGGCTTGCCGCTCAGCCCGCCGCGGGCGGCGTACTCCCATTCCGTCTCCGTCGGCAGCCGCGTACCGGCCCAACGGCAGTAGGCCAGCGCGTCGTTGTGCGAGACGTGCACGACCGGGTGGTCCCAGCGCGCGTCCAGGTCCGACCCCGGGCCCTCCGGGCGGCGCCAGTCGGCGCCGAACACCTGGCGCCACCAGGGAGCCGCGGCGGCGGCACGGGTGGGCGGGAAGTCGTCCGGCAGGAAGCCGCCGAAGACGAAGGACCAGCCGAAGCGCTCGGCGTCGGTGCGGTGGCCGCGGGCGGCGGCGAACTCGGCGAACTCCGCGTTGGTGACGGCGGTCGCCGCCAGGCGGAACGGGCTGAGAGTCACCTCACGCACCGGACCCTCGCCGTCCTGCGGGTACGGCCCGTCCTCGCACCCCATCAGGAAGCTGCCACCGGGCAGTTCGCACCAGCCGCCGTGCGGAGCACGCCCGGCGGAGGGGGAGCCGGACGGCACGGCGGCGTACGTGTCCCCGTGCCCGCTCCCGCATGTGCCGGTGTCCGCGCCCGGTTTCGCGTTCGCGGCCCCGTCAGCTTCCCCGTTGCCGTCCCCGTTGCCGTCGCCGTTGCCGTTGCCGTCGCCGTACGTCCCGCGCGGGCGCGCGGGCGCGCAGCACGCCTCCCGTGGCGCCTCTGCGTGCTCCGCGTCGTTCACGAAGTGGCCCTCTCCTGCTCAGTGTTGCGGGACGACGCCCTCGGGTGTGTCCCCGAGGTCCTTCTGCAACCGCGCCAGGTGCTCCGTCAACTCCTCCACGAGGGCCGCGTATCCGGGATCGCCGTAGCGGTTGTGCAGCTCGGCGGGGTCCTCGACGAGGTCGAAGAGTTCCCACTGCGGCTCGCGCCGCTCGCAGGAGGCACCGGAGGCGCCCGAGCCGTGGCCCGGGTAGTGCACCAGCTTGTGCGTGCGCGTACGGATTCCGTAGCTGGCCTGGACGTTGTGGCAGGTGTCCAGGTGCATGTAGTAGCGGTAGTACACGGCGTCGCGCCAGTCCTGCGGGGTCTCGCCGCGCAGCAGCGGCACGAGGCTGCGGCCCTGCATGCGCGCCGGCGGTTCCACCCCGGCGAGGTCGAGCAGGGTCGGTGCGAAGTCGACGTTCGCCACGAGGTCGTCGTTGACGGAACCGGGTGCGACGGTGCCCGGCCAGCGCATCACCAGCGGGATGCGCATCGACGGGTCGTACATGAACCGCTTGTCGAACCAGCCGTGTTCACCGAGGAAGAACCCGTGGTCGGAGGTGTAGGCGACGGCGGTCTCCTCGGAGAGTCCCGCGGTCTCCAGGAAGTGCAGGACCCTGCCGACGTTCTCGTCCAGCGCGGCGACGACGCGCAGGTACTCCTTGATGTAGCGCTGGTAGCGCCACTCCGTCTCCTCCCGTTCCGAGAGTCCCTCCGGCACGGGCTCCTTGAGGTCGTGCGGTTCCAGGTCCGCCATCCGCAGCCGCGCCTCGGCGGCCGCCGGAGCACGCTCGCTCCAGTCGTCGTGCAGGGTCTCCGGCAGCGGGATGTCCGTGTCCGCGTAGAGGCCGCGGTGCCGCTCCGCGGGCTCGAACGCGCGGTGCGGCGCCTTGTGCTGGACCAGCAGGGCGAAGGGGCGTTCCGGGTCGCGCTTGTCCAGCCAGTTCAGCGCCAGGTCGGTGATGATGTCGGTGACGTAGCCCGGGTAGGTGCGCTCGCCCTCGGCGGTGACGAACGTCGGGTCGTGGTAGACGCCGTGCTCGGGGAGGATCTCCCAGTGGTCGAAGCCACGGGGATCGCTGTCGCCGCCGTGGCCGAGGTGCCACTTGCCCACGATGGCCGTCTGGTAGCCGGCTTCCTGCAGCAGTTCGGGGAAGCTGGGCTGCGTCGCGTCGAAGGTGTGGTCCGGCCCTTCGAGGGAGGTCATTCCGTTGACGTGGCTGTAGGTGCCGGTCAGCAGGGTGGCGCGGGCGGGTGAGCAGATGGCGTTCGTGCAGAAGGTGTTGTCGAACCGCATCCCCTCGGCGGCGAGCCGGTCGACCGAGGGGGTCCGGTTGATCACGCTCCCGTAGGCGCCGATGGCCGGCACCGCGTGATCGTCGGTCATGAACAGCACGATGTTCGGGCGCACTTCGTCTCGGGCCTTCCGTGGTTGTGGCCGGGCAGCGCCGGAGAGGAACGCCGTCGCTGCCCGGACGGTACGGAACGTGTCTTGCAGCGGGATCAGGCTATGCCGAAGTCCTCCTTGGCGAGGAGCGGCCTGACGTTCCTGGCGAAGCCGCCCGAGCGGAAGGCCCGCTGGAGCAGTCCGGGCCGGAGCACCTGCGCGAGCCCGGCGGTGATCATGCCCTGGTCCAGCGCCAGCATGAAGTCGCTGACTGTCCCCTCCCGTACGTCGACGGAGTCGCGGAAGCCCAGTCCGTCGTGGTACGCGCCGAAGTCACGGGCGATCCGGCGGAGGTTGGCGACGGACTCGCCGGGCTCGAACGGCATCGCCAGGACGGACGCGTGCGGTGTGACCACGCCCTTGGAGTGGTAGCCGTCGACCGTCATGCCGATGGCGTCGACGCCGTACTCGCTGTATCCGCCCGAGGGGACGTTGGCGGGGGAGAAGCCCCAGTAGCCCAAGTCCTCCTCCACCATGCCGTGTTCGATGTGGCTGCGGACGTACCGCTTGTGCGTCAGACCCCAGGAGCCGGGCGACCAGGCGTCCTCCGGCACGAAGAGCGGCACCATCAGCGCCTCGAACATCGACCCGCCCCAGCTCGGGATGAGCTTCCGGCCGCGGTAGGTGTAGTGGCCGCGCCAGACGCGTACGCCGTCGACCGTCACGTACTCGCCGTCGGGTGTCTGCTCCTGCTCGTTCTCCGGCACGAGGGTGCGGAAGGTGTGCCAGTAGTGTTCCCCGGGGAGGCTGCCGTCCGCGATGCCGAGGTAACTGGCCATGCGCGGCTCGGTGTTGAGCGCGCCGTACCAGTGGCTGGTGAAGGTGTCGTCGTCGGTCCAGTAGCCGCCGTGGATCTGACCGGGGTTGTTGGCCGGGTCGTCCGGGTCGAAGGGCGTGTAGTAGAAGGACCAGTCGGCGTCCGCCAGGAGCTTCCTGACGCGCGGACGCAGCGACGGGTCGGCCTGGGCCGCGATGCGCAGTCCGGTCACCAGCCACCCGTTGTCCACGGAGGAGAGGAAGGGCCGTACGGGGTCGCCGGTCTCGGGCCATTCGGTGAGCACGGCGCCGGTGTGGGCGTCGTACCAGTTCAGCCAGAAGCCGTGCGCACGCTCCAGCTTCTCCACAGCGGCGACGGTGCCGGCCAGCCGCTTGCGCATCGTACGGCCGCTGATCACGCCGAGACCGGCGGCGGCCACCGTGGACCACATGCCGCAGCCGATGTTGGTCGGTGACGTCTGAACGCTCCGCTTCGGCTCGGCGCCGCTGACGTCGATCTTGTCGGCGGCGAGACCGAAGTCCGTGTGCATGGCCTCGATCGAGCGGTAGGTGTCCTCGAACCAGCGGTGCAGCAGCGCGGTGGTGCCGCCGCTGCCGACTCCGCGTGCCGCGTGTCCGCGTGCCGAGGCGGGCGCGGCCGGGGCGCCCAGTGCCAGGGCGGCAGAGGCGCCCGCACCGGCCGTGAGAATCGTCCGTCGTTTCATGTGGTGCGACTCCTTCGTTCGAGGGAAGAGGGGAAGCCGGAGCCGGCGCTCACACGCGGGTGAGGCGCAGTGCGCGGATGCCCGGCATGGGCAGGTCGAGCGTGAGGGAGAGGATGCCGTCGCTGTCGGTGGTCACCGTCTCCAGTGCCTCCTCGGACAGCCGGTCGGCTTCCCTGAGCCGGGCCCACTGGCCCTCGTCGGGCCAGTCGCCGCCGTCCAGTCCGTCCCAGACGGCCTTGATGTTGGAGTGGCTCTCGTCCACGCGGCGCAGCGAGACGGAGTAACCGGCGTTCGGCGGGAGTCCGTTCACCTCGACACTCGCGCGGCGGTCCAGCGACGCGGCACCGTCGATCTTCGTCTGGTCCAGGGTGCCGTTCCAGCACAGCACGTCCACGGTGGAGGCGTCCTCGGCGCGAGTCGCCAGCGACTCCACGAGTGCCTCGGCGCCGTCGCCGCTCACGGCGGACGGTATGCGGCCGCCGCCGAGCTGCGAGAGCAGATACAGCGCCCAGAAGCGCGGCTTGCGCAGATTGCCGACGGTCAGCAGCCCGAACCCGCCGTGGAAGAGCCGGGGCGGGCGGCCCAGTTCCTCGAAGTGGTCGCTGGCCACCCAGTACGCGAGGCAGTCGGTGGAGGCCAGGGCGCTCTTCATGCCGCGCAGGACGAACGGCGCGGAGAAGACCGAGTCGCTGACGCGGTGGAAGTGGGTCGGGGTCACGCCCCACTCGGTCCACAGGATCTCCGGCTCGGGCCTGCCGGTCGCCTCCGCGAAGGAGCGGGTCTGCGGACGGAAGTCCAGCGGCGCGTTGCCGTAGGTGTGGGTCGAGACGAAGTCGACGGGCACGTCGTTCTCACGGCAGTGCTCCAGCAGCGGGCCGACCCACTTCGCCGCCGCCGAGCCGGGACCGCCGACCCTGATGCGCGGGTCCACGCTCTTCACGGCACGGGCCGCGGTCTCGTAGAGCAGGTGGTACTGGGCCTGGGTGCCGTTCCAGAAGACCTCCAGGTTGGCCTCGTTCCAGACCTCGAACTCCCAGGTGGCCACCTCGTCCGCGCCGTAGCGCTCGCGCAGGTGGAGGGTCAGCTCGCGGCACAGCTCGCCCCACCGCTCCCAGCTGCGGGGCACGGAGGCTATGCCCTTGTACTCGAAGATGGTGTATTCCGGGTCGAGGGCCAACTCGGCGGGCATGAAGGAGAGTTCGACGACGGGCTTGAGACCGGTGGCCAGGAAGCGGTCGTAGACCTCGTCCAGTCCGGAGAAGTCGAAGGAGCCGTCCGCTTCCACGCCGACGCACTCCGGCAGGAAGGTGCCGTGCGCCCGTACGGTGCGCACCCCCAACTCGTCCCGCACGATGCCCAGCGCGTCGCCGTACTCCCTGGCGACGTCGGCGCCGCCGGGGCCCGGCTCGTCCCGGATCAGCATGGAAAGGTGCTCGGCGCCGATCATCCGGTTCCAGACCGGCGGGAGTGCGACGGGCGCCGCGGAGGCGTCCACCGAGACGGTGACGGCGGCCGGCTGCGAGCCGGGCGCCTTCGGGCAGCCGCGCACGGGCTCCGCGGTGAGCGGCCCGGGCCCCGCGTCCGTCCAGGAGGCCACCTTGTACCAGTAGCCCTGGGCGGGCTCGACGAGCGAGTCGGCGTAGGGCGGCGCCGGCACCGCCAGTACGTCACCGCCGCGGTGGTCGAGCGGCTCGAACGGGCCGTCCACGGTGTCCGCGCGGTAGACGAGATACCCCAGGGCGCCCTCGACGGGGCGCCAGTCGAGCAGCACATGGCCGGTGCCGTCCTCCGAGCGCAGCCCGGTGGGGGCGGGCAGGTCGGCGGTGCCCGTGAGCGGTTCGTCGCTGGGGAGTCCGATGCGCTGCTCCCAGTCCAGGCGAGCGGCGTTCTTCTCGGTCATGGTGGGGTTCACCTCTCGATGGATGCGCATACATGAGGTATGGCATGACGTGCGCGGCGTGGTGCGCGATGCGTGGTCCGTGCGGCTGGACGGGTCGGGGACCGCCTACTTGAGGCCGGCCGTGGCGATGCCCTGGGTGAAGTAGCGCTGGAGGACGATGAAGACCAGCAGCACGGGAAGTACGACCAGGAAGGCGCCGGCCATCAGGACGCCGTTGGAGCCGTTGGTCTTGGTGGGGTCGATGGCGAAGGTGGCCAGGGCCACCGGCAGGGTGTACTTGTCCGGGTCGTTGGTGGCGACCAGCGGCCACAGGAAGTTGTTCCACGACTGCAGGAACGTGAAGATGGCCAGCGTCGCCAGAGCGGGCTTGACCAGCGGCATCGCGATCCGCCAGAAGATGAACCACTCGCTCGCCCCGTCGATGCGCGCCGCCTCCAGCAGCTCGTCCGGGATGCCCGTCATGAACTGCCGCATCAGGAAGACCCCGAAGGCGCCCGCCGCGAACGGCAGGATGAGCGCGGCGTAGGAGTCGATGAGGCCCATCTTGCTGACCATCACGAACATCGGCATCAGCATCAGGTTGCCCGGCACCATCAGCGCGCCCAGCACCAGCCCGAACAGCGGCCGCTTCCCGACGAAGTTCAGCTTCGCCAGCGCGTAGCCGAGCATCGAGCAGAAGACCAGGTTGCAGGCGGTCACCACCGTCGCGACCAGCGTCGAGTTGAAGAAGTGGGAGCCCATGTCGAGCAGTTCGACGAGCTTCTCGAAGTGGACGAGCGTCCACTCGGTCGGAAGCCACACCGTCGGGCTGGCGCCCAGGTCCCGGTCCGTCTTGAAGGACGAGAGCCCCATCCACAGGAACGGCGTGACCATCACGATCATGCCGGTCCACAGCACGGCCAGCAGCAGCCTGCGGCGGGTGGCCTCGCCCTTCTGCCGGCGGGGCGCCGAATCGGTCGTGTGGGCGGTCATTTGGTCTTGTCCTTCAGCAGGCGGAGCTGGAGCAGCGTGATCGCGAGGATGACGGTGAAGAGCACGTACGCCATCGCGCTGGCGTAGCCCATGTGGAAGAAGTCGAAGCCCTCGCGGTACATGTCGAGCGAGACGGTCAGGGTGCTGTTGTCCGGGCCGCCCTCGGTCATCACGAACGGCTCCTCGAAGACGTTGAGGAACCCGATGCTCGTCATCACGCAGACGTAGAGCATCGTGGGCCGCAGCAGCGGCACCGTGACCAGGCGGAACTCCTGCCACATGCTGGTGCCGTCGAGCCGTGCGGCCTCCCGCACCTCCGTGGGGATGCTCTGCAGCCCCGCGAGGAAGAGGACCATCGCCGTGCCCATGTTGCGCCAGACGGCCATCACGATCAGCGACGGCATGGCGAGGGTGCTGGACCCGAGGAAGTCCGGGGACGTCAGCCCTACCTCGGCGGCGAGTCCGGAGATGAGCCCGTCTGCCGGGTCCAGCACGAAGCGCCACACGACGGCGACGGCGACGATGCTGGTGACGACGGGAGCGTAGAAGCCGACGCGGAAGAACGTCCGCATCCTGCCGATCCCGGAGTTGAGCAGCACCGCCGCGACCAGACCGGCGCCGACGGTCAGCGGCACGCCCACGACGACGAAGTAGCCGGTGTTGAACAGCGCCGTGAGGAACCGCTCGTCCTCGAAGAGCTTCGTGTAGTTCTCGATGCCGATGAACTCGGCCGAGAACGGCTCCCGTACGTTCCGCAGCCCGAAGTCGGTGAAGCTCATGACGAGCGTGGCGACGATGGGGACGGCCATGAACGTCAGGAACAGCGCCAGGAAGGGCGTGGAGAACAGCCAGCCGGGGGCGTTCTGCACGCTGAGCCGGTCCCGGCGGCGGCGCGGCGGCCCGGACTCCTTCCCCGGCCCGTCCCCGGGCCGCACCTCGTCGGTGCGGCCCGGGCCCGGGCTCCGGGATGCGGTGGGGGTGGTCATACGGTCAGTCCACCAGGCCCTCGGTCGCCTTCTGCATCCAGGCCGCGGCCTTCTCGGGGGACTCGCCCTTCTGGGAGACGCGTGCCAGGCCCTCGTCGAGCTTGGAGGAGAACTCGCTCCACTTGGCCAGCGGCGGCACCGTCTTGGCGGTCTTGAGCTGCTGCTCGAACGCGGCCAGGCCCTCGGCGTCCTTGAGGGCGGGCGCGTCCCAGGCGGCCTTCTTCGCCGGGAGCGACTTGGACATCTCGTACCAGTCGGCCTGCTCGCCGGTGCCGGTGAGGAACTTGGTGAACTCCTCGGCGGCGGCCTTGCGCTCGCTGTCCTGGAAGGTCACCAGGCTGGACCCGCCGACCCAGGAGGTGCTGGACTTCCCCGCGGGCAGCGGCGCGGTGGCCCACTTGCCCTTCAGCTGGGGCTGCTGGTCGTTGATGTTCTGGATGATCCACGGGCCCGATATGAACATCGGGGCGTCACCGGAGCCGAAGTCCTTGACGACGTCGTAGTCGGGCGGCGAGCTCTTCCGGGACAGGCCCTCGTCGAAGTAGTGGGCGTACTCGCTCAGGGCCTCGACGGCCTCCGGGGAGTCCAGGTCGGGCTTTCCGGAGCTGTCGAGCAGCTGGCCGCCGGCCGAGTGCAGGAAGGGCAGCCAGGTCTGCCAGGTGCCGGTGTTGGCGGGCTGGTTGTAGGTGCCCCACTCGGTCTTCGCCTTGTCCTTGTACGCCTCGGCGAGCTCGCGCTGTTCCTCCCACGTGGCGGGAGGCTCCTCGACGCCGGCCTTCTCGGCGAGGTCGGTGCGGTAGTACAGGGCGCGGGTGTCGACGTACCAGGGGACGCCGTAGGCGTTGCCGTCCTTGACGCCGTTGTTCCACGCGGCGGGGAAGAACTCGCCCTTCTTGAACGCCTTCTCGTCCACCGGCTCCAGCGCGTCGAGCTCGATGAACTCACCCATCATCGTGCTGCCCATCTGGGCCATGTCGGGAAGCTCGCCCGCGGCGACGGCGGAGACCAGCTTCTGGTGGACGACGTCCCAGCCGACCGGGGTGACCTTGACGGTGATGTTGGGGTGCTTCTTGCTGAACTCCTTGCCGAGCTTCTGGAGGTGTTTGCCCTCCTCCCCCATGCCCCAGACGGTGAGTGTCTGCTTGTCATCGGCCGAGGTCTGCTCCCCGCCGCCGCTGCCGCAGGCGGAGAGCAGCAGCGCGAGGGCGGTCGTGGCCGCGGTGGCGGCGGCGATGCGTGGAATGGGCTGCATTGGAGGGGCTCCTCCTCGTTTGCGGAGCGTGGTGATGCGCTCTTCCGTGACTTGTAAGCGCATACATACTCTGTGAGCGCCGACCCGGGCGTGCAAGAGTCAAGTTGATTACGACTGTGTAACGGAAGTGCCGTTCGCCGGGACGCCGTTCCGTGCGGCGCAGCCACAGCTGGAACGCCGGATCACCGCGACCGGAAGCACCCGCGACTCCGGCTCCCGCTCCCCGTCCTCCAGCCTCGCCACCAGCAGCTCCACGGCCTCTTCGCCGAGCCGGCGCATGGGCTGGCGCACGGTCGTCAGCGCGGGCGTCACCAGGCGCCCGAGCGGAATTCCGTCGAAACCGACCACCGCCAGGTCCTCCGGGACGCGCACACCGCGGCGGCCCAGCTCGGAGAGCGCGCCGACCGCCATCTGGTCGTTGGCGAACACCACCCCGCCGGGCAGCTCCTCCCGGCCGTCCAGCACTTCGCCGATGGCGCGCTGCCCGTCCGCCTGCGTCAGCCCGGACCGTACGTCCGGGCGCTCCGGCACCGGCAGTCCGGCCTCCAGATGTGCCGCCTGGAAGCCGCGGAAGCGGGCCTCGCCGTCGGGCGAGTACTCGCTGCTGCCCACGAAGGCGAGCCGCTCCAGCCCGTGATCCGCGATGAGATGCCTGGTCAGGGCCAGTTCGCCGTCGAAGTTGGCCACCTCCACGTGATCGAGGTGGTCCAGCGGGGCGTCCTCGCGCGGGCCCGCGAGCATCACCACGGGCAGGCGCCGCGAGATGACCTCCAGCTCCTCCGTCGGCACGGTACGGGCGAGGACGGCGAAGCCGTCGACGCGGCCCGCGACATCGGCCACCAGGCTCTTGGGGCCCTCGGCGAGCGAGGCCGCGATGAGCAGGGCGTAGCCGTGGCGGCGCGCGGCACGCTCCATCCCGCGGATTATCTCGTCGGAGTAGAGCATCAACTCGGCGTCGCCGTAGTCCCCGTCCGGGTCCTCGGCGTCCGGGTCGGCGTAGTCGGGGAAGCACAGGCCCAGTACGCGGGTGTTCCTGCTGGCCAGGCCGCGTGCGTTGCCGCTGGGCACATAGCCGAGTTCGCGGGCGGCCTCCAGCACGCGCTCCCGCGTGCGGGCGCGCACGGAATCCGGGGCGCGGTAGACTCGCGAAACCGTCGCGATCGAGACGCCCGCCCGCCCGGCGACGTCGTACACGGTGGGGGCAGCACTCACGCGACCGACGCTCTCCTGCCTTGCTCCGGCCGTGGCGGCCAATGGACTGAAAGCGCATTCATCGTACGCCGCCTGCGAAAGAGTCGGCAAGGCGTCCCGTGGCCGTGCCGGGCGCCCTCCTGTGCTCGCGGGGGGCCTTTCCAGCCTTTCCAGTTGCCGCTTCCAGCATGTCCGGCTCCGCCCGGGGCCCCGCTCGCGGGAGTTCGGCGGGCGGGCGCACCCCGCACCCCGCCGTTTTCGGCCATCTGAACAAACCGCTGACCGTGCCCTCGCCGACCGGGTCGTCCGTTCCTGCCCGCCGGGTCGGGCGCTCCACTCTGCTACTCCAGGTAACTCCTGGTCGTAAGGGGCTGGTCAGTGCGGCGGTCGAGCTGGGGCATGTGCAACTTCCGGCTGTCGGGCGTCAGTTCGATCCCATCACCCGCGCTTCGGCGAAAAGTCGCCTGCGCGAAACCTTGCAGGGCACGGCCGGTGTCCATAACCTGACTCGCCAGTAACTCTGCACAGTGGGAGCGTCTTCTGCGCAATTCCCCCTCATGCGACGCCAGTTCCCACACACTCTCCGCATCGACGTCACTCACGCCACTCCTCACAAGGGGACACACCATGAAGGATGCGCACGGCAGAAAGCTGACGGGACGCACGAGTTGGCGGAAGTTCGCCGTTCTCGCCGTGCCGGGCTTCGCCGCCACAGCCGCGTTGGCCATCGCCCTCGCCAACGGCGCGCTCGCCGCCTCGTTCGCCGTATCGGGACAGCAGTTCAAGGTGTCCGCGGACAGCCTGGACGGCGACGGCTTCGCGCAGTACGGCAGCGTCGACCGCAACGCCAGGGGGGAACTGATCCCCGTGGCCGTCACCGCCATCAAGACCGCCGAGATGAACAGCCTCTGCCAGTCCGTGGTCACCAAGCTGCCGGTCATCGGCAGCATTTCGCTGAACCTCACCGCCGGTACGGGCAAGAAGCCCGTGCAGGCCACCGACCTCTTCGTCGACGCCACCCAGCTCTCCGGCAGCGCCTCCTTCAACAACATCGAGATCGGGCGCGACGCCTCCACCCTCGACAAGGGCCCCAAGGACGGACGCGGCCTCCAGGACCTCTTCGGGCAGCAGGCCGACGACGTCCACATCGACAAGCTGAGGCAGACCGCCTGGGCCACCAACGCCGGGAAGTTCAGGCTCGCCGACCTGAGCATGAAGGTGAAGAAGGGCACCGAGGAATGCTTCTGATCCGGAGCCGTTGGCGCGGCTGGCGCCGTGGCCGGCCGTTCTGGGGCGGCCTGCTTACCGTCCTGTCGGGCGTGGAGATCGGCGTGATCCCGCTGGCCCCGATGGAGGTGATGCTGCATCAGGGAACCGCCGGCATCCCCACGGTGGTCCTCGCCCTGATCATCGTCATCCTGGGGCTCAGCGCCTGGTTCGCGCCCAAGTACCGGGGGCTCGCGGGCATTCTCACCGTCGTGCTGGCGTCGGCGGCGCTCGTACTGTCCAACCTGGGCGGCTTCATGATCGGCACGCTGCTCGGAGTGTTCGGCGGTGCCCTGATCTTCGCCTGGCGGCCCGTGCCGGTCGCCTCTCCCGAGGAGCCCCCCGCTCCCGAACCGGCTGCTTCTCCCGAACCGGCCGCTTCTCCCGAACCGGTCGCCGCCGGCCGGGACTTCGGACACGGGAGCAGCGCACCGGCACCCCAGGAGGCCCCGGAGGGCGGGGAGGCCGCGCCGCCGAGGAACAACCAGGCCCACGCCGAGGAGAGTTGGGCGGATCAACTCCCCACCGCGAAAGCCCCCGGCAGGCAGAATCCGCCGGGCGGGGAGCAGGCGGCGTCCGGCACCTCGCTCGCCGCTCTCGCCGACGCCTTCTCCGTCCCCCGGCAGGACGACACCTCCCGGACCCGGGAACGGGAGTGAACACCTCAGTGCACATGCCATTCCTCACCCCTCACCCGTGAAGTGACAAGGAGCCGCATGATGAGCACACGCACCCCCCACGTCCGGCCGCTGCGAGCAGTTGTCACCGGCGCCGCCGCCGCACTGCTGCTGACCTGTGCCGCGAGCGCCACCGCGCAGGCCCGGACGCCCGCACCGGCACCGGCCGCGGAGGCGACCACCGTCACCCCCGCGGGGCACGACTACGCCGCGACACTGACGGGCGAGGCCACGTTCACCGCCGGATCGGTGACCGTGACCTGCACCGTCTCCGAAGCCACGGGGCAGATCCCGGCCGCACCGGACAACCACAACGACGCCGGGCCGGTCACCTCCGGCATCAACGCGCCGACGTACGACTCGTGCACCGCCAGCCTGCCGGGCGTCGAGGCCGAGGTGACCACCACCGGGGACTGGACGGTCTCCATGCAGAACGGTTCGCCGAGCACCGCCGGACTCACCATGCCCCAGGGCGGATTCGTGCTGCAGACCAGCGGTCTCGCGGAGTGCACCGTGACCGCCGCGCCCGATGAGGCGGCGACGGCGACGGGCGAGTGGACGAACGGCTCGCCCTCCACGCTGTCCTTCGACGCCGTGGCGGTGCCGGTGCAGGTGGAAGGCGGATTCGGCTGCCCGACCAGCGCCACCAGCTCCGACTTCGGTGCCACCTACGAGATCACCGACACCACCGATCCCGGCGCGGACGTGACGGTCACCTCCTGAGCCGCTCCCGCGCGGCACGGTCGTCCCGTGACCGTGCCGCGCAGGAGGGCCGCCCCGCCCCGGACCGAGGCGGCGCACCGTCCTTCTTCGCTGGGGGTGTGTGCCGGGCGGCCGACGGCACTGGAGGAGCCGACCGAGGCGCGGGACCCGTTGCCGCCCGAGCCCGTCCAGGCAGACCCGGACATGTATTCGCCGACGGCGAGGCCGTCGGCGCGGACCTGCCGTCAGGGCGCGGAGCGGTCCGCGGCTGACGACGGCTCAAGGGCTGAGGCCGCCCGACAGCGACCACACACTGAAGGCGGGGGAGCGCGGGCAAGCTCCACGAGGTGGCGGGACAGGTCACATCCACTACCCAGGGCGATTCCACGAGCCGCTCGATCCGTGCGGCCGTGCTCGCAGAGCTGGACAAGCTGGGGCGACAGTGATCTGACCCGGCGAGGAGTGCGGCCGCATGCCGTCCGCGGCCCACATGCAGCCACTTCCTCGCTGCCTCTTCGCCGAAGCGGCGAGGCGAAGTGCGAGTGACCGGAATCCCCCCGCCTACACCTGAGGACGGGAGCGCACGGCGTGGAACCGGTCACACGCCTGCACGGTTCGAGCGCGTCGGCCGGGAGTTGACGGCGCTGTGCGGGCAGCGGGCAGCGGCAAGGGTGACGGGCCGCGGCGAGAGCAAGCGCGTACTGCGCACGGCGACCTCACCGGGACGTCGTCTTGGCCCGCTGGGCCGCGTCACCACGCAACGGGTCAACCGATAAAACAGACAAAAAACTGTATGCTTCGCATTTCAGTCATCCGCTCCTGTGTCCGGAAGCCAGGGGCCCTGGGCCGGCCAACCGCAGGCACACCGATCGCTGCGTATACGCCGGCCTTCGTGACGTACGGCGGGAGAACAAGGCCATGACGACCACACTCATCACCGGTGCGAACAAGGGCCTCGGCTTCGAAGCCGCCCGACGGCTCGTGGCAGCGGGCCACACGGTCTACGCCGGGTCCAGGAGTGCCGAGCGGGGCCGCCGCGCCGCGGAGCAGTCGGGTGCGCGTTTCATCCAGCTCGATGTCACCGACGACGCCTCGGTCACTGCCGCGGCCAAGGCCGTCGAGGCCGACGGCGTCCTCGACGTTCTGGTCAACAACGCCGGGATCGAGCCGCGTACAGCCGATGGTGGTTTCGTCCCCGCCACCGAGGTCGACGCCGAGTCGGTGCGCACCGTGTTCGAGACGAATGTGTTCGGACAGGTCCGGATGCTCCACGCCTTCCTGCCGCTGCTGCAGCGCTCCGCCGCCCCGGTGGTGGTCAACGTCAGCAGCGGCGCCTCGCTGACGCGCGACCTTGCAGACCCGGACTCGCCTGCGCATTTCTACCCCGACATCGCTTATCCGTCCTCGAAGGCCGCGGTCAACATGCTCACGGTCCAGTACTCGAAGGCGTTCCCCGGCGTGAAGATCAATGCCGTGGACCCGGGGTTCACCGCCACCGACCTGAACCGCCACGCCGGGTCCCAGACCGTGGAGGAGGGCGCCGAGATCATCGTCCGGATGGCTCGGATCGGGCCCGAGGGCCCGACAGGGGGCTTCTTCGAGACCGGGGGAACCATCGCCTGGTAGCCGCCTCCAGGGCCGGCGCCCCGGAGCGGAGCACTTCCAGCAGGGACTGGAGCGGCAGACCGAGCGCCCGGGCCAGGCGAAGCACATCGAGGACCTTCCTGTGGTTCATCATCGGTCCGCGACCAGCTTCGCCCTTCAGGCGATCGGCCCGTCCATCACCTCCCGGAACGTCCAGCACCTGCAGTCCCTGGAACTCGTCGACGTGCAGCTGTTCGGCGGCGCCGTCGAAGAACTCGGCGACCGGGCGGCGCCCCTCGTCGACCGGGCAACGGCCGGAGCGCGGGAGCTCGGTGAGCTCACCGGACTCGCCGGAGCCTGACGGACGCAGGTCCCGCGACGGCAGTCCGGACCGGGAGCCGCCGCGCCGTTCCGCTGCCACGGCTGTCGATCACAGCGCCATCCCCTGCCCCGCCCTGCCCTTCCACGCCATGTCCGTCCGGGCCGGAGCGGAGAGGATGCCCAGCGGTGGATGTAGGGCTCGTCCCTCTCTCGCGCCGCGCGCCGCGGTGCTCGTCAGCGGCGCAGCAGGAGCATGGCGGCGTCATCCGTCAGCGGACCGCCGGCGTGCGCGACGACGTCGTTCCGGAGAGCTTCGAGGGCGGCGCGGGCGTCCGACGTCCGCAGGAGGGACGCTCGTTCCGCCAGTGGATAGAACTGTCCGGCGCTGTTCCGCGCTTCTGTCGTGCCGTCGGTGTAGAGCAGCATCTGGTCACCGGGCTCGAGCACCGCTCGGTAGGAGGTGGGCCGGTCCGCTGCGAACTCGGTGAGACCGAGCGGGAGTGCCGGTTCCTTCGGCTCCGCGAAGCAGGCGGTCCCTCCGCTGCGCACGATCAGCGGCGGCGGATGTCCGTGATTGATGAGCGTCACGGCTCCCTGCTCGCTCACTTCGGCCAGGACGACTGTCGCGAAGGCTTCGTCGGTCAGGTGCCGCCCTGCCGCGCGTTCCAGGCATCTGGCGACGTCGGCCAGATCCTCTTCGTCGTAGGCGGCCACCCGGTAGGCGCCGAGCACCACCGCGGCCCTCTCCACGGCGTTCAGGCCCTTGCCTTGAACGTCGCCCACGACGGCGCGCACGCCGGCACGGCACCGGACCGCCTCATAGAAGTCTCCGCCGACCTGGACATCCCTGGTCGCCGAGCTGTAGGAGACGGCGACCTGAAGGCCGTTCAGGGTTTCCGGCACTTCGGGCAGCAGGACTTGCTGCGCCACTTTGGCGACCACACGGGCACGGGCCAGCTGCTGTTGCTGACGTTGCCGCAGGTGCGTCGCCACAAGACTCGCGACGCTCGTGCCCAGGACGGCGACCAGGGCCGTGATGCCGCGAGTCGCCCCGAAGAGACCGTCGTACAAGCTGAGCAGGACGCAGAGGACCATGCTGAGCAGGCCGACACAGGCAGCGCGCCACAGTCCGCCCTTCAGGCTGGCGAACGCAGGGCCGAGAGCGAGCAGCGGGAGCAGACCGAGCGACGGGCCGGCGGCCAGGTCCGCCGCGACCGCCAGTCCTATGGACACGTACGGCAGGAGGAACAGGACGACACTGCCCTCGCTGAGTCTCACCGGCACATCTCACAGGAACGGGGAATTCGTTGCGGACTACAACACTCTAGGCACGGGCCGGCCAAGCAGCGGACGTACGGCTGCCGGTCGTGAGCCATTCGTTGCGAAGCATGACTGCCGACGGCACGGGGCGGGGAGGACCCCAATCCGCCCGGAAGGTCCCGCCACTGAGCTGACCTGCAAAAACGCCGTCCTCTACGCACGTAGAGCGACGGCGTCACAGGTGCCCCCGGCAGGACTCGAACCTGCGGCCAAGCGCTTAGAAGGCGCCTGCTCTATCCACTGAGCTACGGGGGCCGAACTCGGTCGCGGAGACGGGCGCGCCTCCGGGAGACCGTGGCCCGGTCAAGGATAGAGGTCCCCGTGGCTGACGCTGTTTGCTTCACGTCCGCGACACCATGTGGAGGTTCAGTGAAGCGCTCCCGATACTCGCAGGCCGGTGCCATTCGTGCAGCGGTTTTTGCCGTGTGCCGGGCGGGTGTTGCGCAGTCGTTATGGGTGCACCGGCGGTGAGCCCGCGCCTTGTGGGCCACATGGGGCGAATGGCTTCATTCACGCCCGAAAGCGGTTCTTTTCGTCCCGCAGGGCCGTGGATAGGCTTCAAAAAGACGCCAAATTTGGGCATTCTGCGCATGTGGCGATCTTGAACGTACGGCCCGAATTGCTCGACGCACTCACCGCTCTCCGCGAAGGCGTCGCCGCCGCACGCTATCCGCTTCCCCTCCCGGGCGCCGAGCGTGCCTGCCGCTCGCGGGACGAACTGCTCGCCCAGATCGACGACTACCTCATGCCGCGGCTCCGCGACCCCCAGGCACCGCTGCTCGCGGTGGTCGGCGGCTCGACGGGCGCGGGCAAGTCGACGCTGGTCAACTCGCTCGTGGGGCGCAGGGTCAGCGAAGCGGGGGTGCTGCGGCCCACGACGCGTACACCCGTGCTCGTGTGCCACCCGGACGACCGGCACTGGTTCTCGGGACAGCGCGTCCTGCCGCGGTTCGACAGACTGTGGATGCCGCGACAGGACGGGCCACCCGGCGAGTTCGACGGCAGGGCGCAGGGCTGCTCCACCGACGGGCTGACCGGCGCGGAGATCGGTGGCGACATCGGTGGCGACATCGGTGGGGACATCGGTGGGGAAGGGGCGCCGGAGGAGGCGGACGGCCGGCGCGCGGTGCGCATCGCGACCGATTCGGCGCTGCCGGCCGGTCTCGCTCTGCTCGACGCCCCCGACATCGACTCCCTCGTCGCACGCAACCGCGACCTCGCCGCCGAGCTTCTCTGCGCCGCCGACATCTGGGTGCTCGTGACGACCGCCGCACGGTACGCGGACGCGGTGCCCTGGCATCTGCTGCGTACGGCCAGGGAGTACGACGTCACGCTCGTCACCGTCCTCGACCGCGTCCCGCACCAGATCGCATCGGACGTGGCGCGGCAGTACGGATCGCTGCTCATCCGCGAAGGGCTTGCGGACGTACCGCGATTCACCGTCCCGGAGCTGCCCGAGTCGGCGGGAGGGTCAGGACTGCTCCCGGCCACCGCGGTCGCCGGACTGCGCAACTGGCTGACGCAGCGCGCCCTGGACCCGGCCGCGCGCGCGGTCGCGGGACGCCGCACGGCCGCCGGCGCGCTCGCCTCGCTCCGCGCCCGCACCACCTTGCTCGCCAACGCCTCGGCCGCCCAGCACGGCGCGGCCCTCCGGCTGATGGGCCACATCGAAGAGGCGTACGAGGCGGCGCGCGAACGGGTACGGCGGCACATCGCCCTCGGTGAACTCCTGGCCGGTGACGCCGGCGCGCTCTGGCGGGGCTTCCCGGTCGACAGCCGCGGTGAGGAGGTCCTGGACGCCTATGAGGACGCTCTGACGACCCTCCTCGCATCCGCCGTCGCCGCCGCGGACGATCGCGTCGCGGAGGCGTGGCGCCGCGAACCCGCCGTGCCGGACGGGGGGATGGCCGCCATCATCGCCGGCAGCCGGGCCGGAGGGCGCGGCCGGAACGGCGAGGACGCCGACGGCTGCGGGCGGATGAACCTTCTCGTACGGCGCTGGCGGCGCTGCCTCGAAGAGCTGACCGAGGAGGAAGCGCGCGCCGTGGACCACGGATTCGCACGGGACGCCGAGGAGGCTGCCGCACTGCTGGCCACGGCCCTGGTGGGCGGGGGGCACGCGGCGGATGCGTACCGGAACCTCGCGAACGCCTTCGGTGAGCCGAGCGCGCGCAGGCTGCGCGAATGCGGCATCCGGCTGCTGGCGACGTACGTCGAGAGGGCGCTCTTCGGGGAGCGCGACCGCCGGCTCGCGCCGCTGGACTCCCTGGAGACGGCCCCGGACCCACAGGTCGACCTGATCGCCGCACTGTCGGTGCTTCGCAAGGCGGAGGCCGCTGTGCTCTCCGGACCCGGCGCGCGGAAGCAGACGCAGGCACAGGCACAGGCACAGACGGAGACGCAGGCTCAGGCGCAGACGGAGAGGTGACCGAAGTGTCCACAGCGGGTGTCCGGACAGGCGGTTCGGCCGAGGAGAAGCACGCCACGTCCGAGGACGCGGAGCACGCGGACGGCCGGCTCGGCGCGAGGGGCGAAGAGGACGAGGGCAGTCGCGGCGGTGAGGCGGTCCAGGCCGCGGCCGGCACCGCGGACGAGGCCGGCGCGTGGGACGACGGACTCATCGCCCGAAGGGCTCGCGGTGCGGCGCCGGCCGGTGAGCGGCAGTCGTGGGCGCGCGATCAGGAGCTGTGGGACGCGGGTTCCGGCTCGCGCGCTGAGGCGGCCCTCGGTGCTGCCGGGGAGAGCGGGTGGGAGCCTGCCGGAGCGGCCGTTCCCGCAGAACGCCGTGCGGCGGTGTCCGAGTCCCAGGGCGCCCCCCAGGACGCCCCGGGGCGTGGCGGGCATGAGGAGCAGCGGCCGTCCGAGTGGCCGTGGGACCGGGAGCCCGGGGTCCACGGCCGCACGGCCGGGACGTACGGCGACGGCGGCGCACAGGGCCGGGACGAGAACGCGCAGGAGCGGCGTGTGGCCGCCCTGCGGAGACTTGTCGACCTGTCGAGATCGCGTATTCCCGCGGGCATCCTCGCCGAAGCCCAGCGCGTGCTGGACGCGGCGGGAGCACGGGGGCGGCTGCCGCGCGCGTACACGGCGGTCGCGATCGCCGGGGCCACGGGGAGCGGCAAGTCCTCCCTCTTCAACGCCCTCGCCGGTACGAGGCTCTCCCAGGCGGGCATGCGCAGGCCCACCACCGCGACTCCCGTCGCGTGCTCGTGGGAGGTACCGGGCGCCGGCCCGGCGGACGGGCTGCTCGACCGGCTCGCCGTCCCCCCGTCCACGCGGCGGCTGATGCGCCCCGAGTCGGACTGGAGAGGCAGGATCGACGCCTCGGCACGCAGTGAGCTGGAGGGGCTGGTGCTGATCGACCTGCCCGACCACGACTCGGCTGCCGAGGGGCACCGTGAGCAGGTGGAGCGGCTGCTGCGGCTGGTCGACGCGGTGGTGTGGGTGGTCGACCCGGAGAAGTACGCGGACGCGGTGCTGCACGAGCGCTACCTGCGCCCGCTGGCCGGGTACGCCGAGGTGACGTTCATCGTCCTCAACCAGACCGACAGGCTGCCCGGCGAGGCCAAGGACGCAGTCCTCAACGACCTGCGGCGGCTGCTGGACGAGGACGGCATGGCGCTGGGGGACCACGGGGAGCCGGGTGCGCGTGTGCTGGCGACGTCCGCGCTGGTGGGGGAGGGCATCGACGAACTCCGCTCCGAGATCGGCGGGTTCGTCGCCGGCCGCAGGGCCGCGGTGCTGCGGCTGGGCGCCGACCTGGACGCCGTGGTGGAGCGGCTGCGGCCGGTGTACGAGATTCCCGGCCCGGGACCGGCCGCGTACCCGCCAGCCGGCCTCACCGAAGAGGTGCGGGAGCACTTCGCGGACCAACTCGCCCGCGCCGCCGGTGCGGTGACGGCCGGGCAGGCGGCAGAGCGTGCGTGGCTGCGGAAGGCCGAGCGCGCCTGCGGCACACCGTGGGCGCAGCTGCAGCACTGGTACGACGAGCGGCGTTCCGGTCCGTCCGCCGGGGCCGGCGGCGCCTCGGAAGCGGCCGGTGACGCGGCCGGTGACGCGGCCGACGACGGGGCCGGTTACGTGGCCGGCGACGGGGGAACGCACGGCAGCGCGGGCGGCAGCGTGGACGGTCGGACGGCCGGTGGGCCGGCGGCGTCCGGTGATCCGCTGCCGCGTGTGGCACGCCCGGGCGTCGCGCATGCCGTACGCACGGTGGTCGACCAGGCGGCCGCCGGCCTTCCGGACGCGTGGCGGCGGTCCGTACGGGACGCCGCGTGGCGTGGCGCGGACGGGCTGCCGGAAGCGCTCGACGAGGCCCTGCGCTGCGAGGCGGCGCCCGGTGGCGCGGAAGGGGCCGGAGCGCCGGAGGACGCCAGGTCCCCGCGCCGTCCGGTCTGGTGGGCGCTGGCCCTCGTGGGGCAGCTGGGGCTGCTGGCCCTGCAGATTCTGGGCGCAGTGTGGGTGGTCGCGACGGCGCTGGAGGTCAGGTTCGGCGAGGAGTGGATGGGAGTGGCGCTGCTCATCGGCGGAGTGCTGGGTTCCTCGCTGCTGGCCTGGGGGTGCCGTTTCGCGGCCCGTGGTCCCGCGGCGGAGTGCGGGCAGCGGGAGGAGCGGCGGCTGCGTCGGGTCATGGCGGCGTGCGGGCAGGTACGGGTCCTGGAGCCGGTCGCGGCGGAGCTGCTCCGCTATCGCGAGGTGCGGGAGCAGTACGTGGTCGTCGCGGCGGAGACACGGGTGTAGGTCGCGGTGCGGGGCCCCGGGTGCCCGGGTGCCCGTCCCCGGTCCCGAGGCGTCCCTGTTTCCGGATGTCCCAATCCCCCTGGCGGGTGAGGGGGTTGTCAACAACTCTCCGGTACTGCCCAGCCCGGAGCGGCTTTTCGGGAATCGGTGCAGGGTGTCTCCGCGGGCCGGTGCGTGAGGACCGGCGGAGACGAGGGGGACGTATGAACGAGGCACATGTGACGGTCATGGGGAACGTCGCGACACAGATCGACTTCCGGACGTCGGCCTCCGGCGTTCCGGTGGCGCGGTTCCGGCTCGCCAGTACGGTGCGGCGCTTCGACCGGAGGACGGCGGGCTGGGCCGACGCCTTCACCAGCTTCTACACGGTCTGGGCCCGGAGGGCACTCGCCTCCAACGTCGCCTCGTCGGTGTCGCTCGGGGAGCCGGTCATCGTCACCGGGCAGATGCGCATCCAGGAGACCGAGCGCGACGGGCGGCGCTTCGTCTCCGCCGATCTGATGGCGTCGGGCATCGGGCACGACCTCTCCCGCGGTACCTCGGCCTTCATCCGGGTGGCCGTGGCCCGGTCCGGTCCGGGGGACGCGTCGGAGGAGAACGACACCGCCTTCACGGGCACTTCGGAGAGCGTTCACGGCGCCCCCACGGAAGCGGGGGTTCCAGGTCAGGCGCCTGCGCCGTGAACGTCCCGGTGCGCCGGATTCGCGGATAACGATTACGAGTCGGAACGCTTGTGCGGCCGGATCGGTGGGCATCGCGTCGCGCCCGCTCCCTACGATCCTCCGCATGGCTGACGGGGGTTCAGTGCTTTTGCGGCGTGACGACCGGTCCGGCCGCCCGGTCACTGCGGTGACCCGGAAGACCGCATCACGGTCGGACCAGTCCGCCCGGAGGGGAAGACCATGAGCTTTGTCCGCACGGCGGCGACCGCCGTCGCCCTGCTGTCCGCGGGGCTGCTGGCGTCCGCCACGGTGGCCGCTCCGGCCGCTGCCGCCGGAGAGCCGTCACGGCAGGGCGGAGCCACCGCGACGCTGGAAGGGCTGAAGACCTACGGCCAGGCCGTCGTGCGCCAGGACGGTGAGGAACTGACCACGGGCGCCGGCCTGTTCGAGATGGCGGTCGACGGCGGCGGTGCCCTGCAGACCTACGGCATCGACGTCGACAACCCGACGCAGCAGCAGGCCCGCTACGGCGAGACGGACTGGGAACACACCTCGCTGCACGACAATCCGGACGCCGGCCGGATCCTGTGGATACTCAGGCACTCGTACCCGCAGGTGAACGACCTGCAGGCACTGGCGAAGTCCTCCGGGGCCGGGAAGCTCTCCCCGCAGACGGCCGCGGCCGGTACGCAGGTCGCCATCTGGAGGTACTCGGACGGCGCCGGAGGCGAGGGGGATGTGGAGGTCAGCGCGCTCGACCCGGCCGCCGAGAAGCTCGCCGACCATCTGCACCGCGAGGCACGGACCGCGGCCGAGCCGAGGGCGTCGCTCTCCCTCTCACGCGCGGAGGTCTCCGGGAGGCCCGGTGAGCGCCTGGGCCCAGTGACCGTACGCACCGGCGCCGCGGGCGTGGCCGTCGCCCCGGCCGCCGGCTCCGGACCGCAGGGCCTGCGGATCGTGGACGCCGACGGTCAGCCGGTCACGGAGGCGAAGGACGGGGCGCGGCTCTACTTCGAGGTACCGGACGAGGCCGGGGAGTCCGGTTCGGGTTCGCTGGCCGTGCAGGCCGCTACCAAGGTCTCGGTGGGCCGCGCCTTCACGGGCCTGGGCAGCCACGGGAGGAGTCAGGCTCAGATACTCGCGGGGTCCAGCCAGTCCACTGTCTCGGCCACCGCGACGGTCAACTGGGCGAAGGGCGGGGCGATACCCGCCGTCACGGCTGAGAAGGACTGCGCCGGGGGAGGCGTCACCGTCACCGTCACCGACGCCGGAGAGCGGGGGTCCCGGTTCCGTCTCGCGGGGGAGGAGTACGAGGTCGGGGCGGGAGACACCCGTGCGGTGACCGTGCCGGTCGGCGAGGACCGGGCATACAGCCTTCCCGTCAGCGGACCGGGAGGGCTGAGCAAGAGCTTCACCGGCGTCCTGGACTGCGCGACCAGGAGCGCGGTGGACAGCGGGGAGAGCGAGGGGGTGACTCCGCAGTCCCACCCGGCTGCGGCGGGCGGCGGCGAGGGAGCCCCGGACGCCGTGGACGGCGGCGGTGACCTGGCGGAGACGGGGACGAGCAACACGCCGCTGATCCTCGGGGTCGCGGTCGCGCTGGTGCTCATCGGCGCACTGGCCATGGTCGCCGTACGCAGGAACCGGCCGGGGAAGGATGCGGACGGGGGGGGCGGCCGGGCGAGCCCGGCGACTCCGGAGGGAGGGAGCGGTAGCGGGGAGTACCCGCCCGGCCACGGGGCGGTATCCGTGCCGCCGCCCGCCCCGTTTCGGACTCGGGGGTGACGTGCGGCAAGATGGTCGTGTCCGCCCATGCGGCGCGGCCGCACTTCGACACACCTACTGACTGCCGGACGGTTCCTCTTGGCTGAGTACATCTACACCCTTCGTAAGGCGCGCAAGGCACACGGCGACAAGGTGATCCTCGACGACGTCACCCTGAGCTTCCTGCCCGGCGCGAAGATCGGTGTCGTGGGACCCAACGGCGCCGGCAAGTCGACGGTGCTGCGCATCATGGCCGGGCTCGACCAGCCCTCGAACGGTGACGCGCAGCTCACGCCGGGCCACAGCGTCGGCATCCTGCAGCAGGAGCCGCCGCTGGACGAGTCGAAGACCGTCCTGGAGAACGTCGAGGCCGGTGTCGCGGAGACGAAGGCGAAGCTCGACCGGTTCAACGAGATCGCCGAGCAGATGGCGACCGACTACTCGGACGAACTGCTGGAGGAGATGGGCAAGCTGCAGGAGCAGCTGGACCATGCGGGCGCCTGGGACCTCGAGTCCCAGCTCGAACAGGCCATGGACGCCCTCGGCTGCCCGCCCGGCGACTGGCCGGTCACCACCCTCTCCGGCGGTGAGCGCCGCCGCGTCGCGCTGTGCAAGCTCCTGCTCGAACAGCCCGATCTGCTCCTCCTCGACGAGCCCACCAACCATCTGGACGCCGAGTCCGTCCAGTGGCTCGAACAGCACCTGGCGCAGTACGCGGGAACCGTCGTCGCCATCACCCACGACCGGTACTTCCTTGACAACGTCGCCGGCTGGATCATGGAGCTGGACCGGGGCCGTGCCATCGGCTACGAGGGCAACTACTCCACCTACCTGGAGAAGAAGCAGGCCCGTCTGAAGGTCGAGGGCCAGAAGGACGCCAAGCGCCAGAAGAGGCTCAAGGACGAACTGGAGTGGGTGCGCTCCAGCGCCAAGGGACGGCAGGCCAAGTCCCGGGCGAGGCTGACGCGTTACGAGGAGATGGCCGCGGAGGCCGAGAAGACCCGGAAGCTGGACTTCGAGGAGATCCAGATCCCGCCGGGCCCGCGTCTGGGCAACGTCGTCGTGGAGGTCGAGCACCTCAGCAAGGCGTTCGGGGACAAGGTCCTCATCGACGACCTCTCCTTCTCGCTGCCGCGCAACGGCATCGTCGGAGTGATCGGGCCGAACGGAGCGGGCAAGACCACGCTGTTCAAGATGATCCAGGGCATGGAGGAGCCGGACTCCGGCACCATCAAGGTCGGTGACACGGTCAAGGTCTCCTACGTCGACCAGAGCCGGGAGAACATCGACGGGAAGAAGACGCTGTGGGCCGTCGTCTCCGACGAACTGGACTACATCAACGTCGGCCAGGTCGAGATGCCTTCACGTGCCTACGTCTCCGCGTTCGGGTTCAAGGGCCCGGACCAGCAGAAGCCCGCGGGCGTGCTCTCCGGCGGTGAGCGAAACCGGCTGAACCTGGCCCTGACCCTGAAGCAGGGCGGCAACCTGCTCCTCCTCGACGAGCCGACCAACGACCTCGACGTCGAGACCCTCTCGTCGCTGGAGAACGCGCTGCTGGACTTCCCCGGCTGCGCCGTGGTCGTCTCCCACGACCGCTGGTTCCTGGACCGCGTCGCGACGCACATCCTCGCCTACGAGGGTGAGTCCAAGTGGTTCTGGTTCGAGGGCAACTTCGAGTCCTACGAGAAGAACAAGGTCCAGCGACTGGGGCCGGACGCCGCGCGGCCGCACCGCGCGACCTACAAGAAGCTCACCCGAGGCTGAGGCGGGGCGGACCGGAACTGTGCGTCACACATACCAGTGCCCGCTGCGCTGGTCGGACATGGATGCCTACGGGCACGTCAACAACGTCGTCCACCTCCGCTATCTGGAGGAGGCGCGGATCGACTTCATGTTCCGGCTGGCCGGCGGGTCCGTCTCGTCCTCCGGGTCACAGCCGCCCTTCAAGGGCGGCTCCGTGGTGGCCCGTCACGAGATCGACTACCTGCGTCCGCTCTTCCACAGGTACGAGCCGGTCACGGTCGAGACGTGGGTGACGAAGCTCAACGCCGCCTCGACCACTCTCGCGTACGAGATCAAGGACGCCGGGACGGTCTACGTACGGGCCACGACCGTGATCGTCCCCTACGACCTGAAGGAGGAGCGCCCCCGGCGGCTCACCGCTGATGAACGGGCGTTCCTGGAAGGCTATTTCGATGACAGTGCGGAAGCGCCTCGTATTCGCTGACCCCGGTGAGGCGGCGGGGCTCGACGCGTTTCTGACGCGTCTGCTGCGCTGGGAGAAGAACGCCGCCGTCCGCATCCAGGCGGGTGGCGGCGTGGCGGGCATCTTCGCCAAGCCCGCCCGTTTCGACGTGGTGGTGGTGCGCACCGGCCGGCTGCTGGAGCCGGCCGAGGTGGACACCACCGTCTCCGCGGGGGAACTCCTCGAAGGAGTCGACGAGCCGGCCGAAGCCGTCACGGTGCCCGGCCCGGTGACGGGACCGCCGTGGACCGGGGTGCTGCCGCCCCGCGGGGGCTGGCAGGCGTTCGCCGAGGTGCCCCCGGACGCGGTCCGCGCGGTCGCGGCCGCCGCCGTGTCCGAATTCCGGGAGCGGGCCGAGCGGTTGGGGTCCGGGCAGCGCACCCGGGAGACGCTGGATGCGATCGCGGAGGAGATCTGGTCACGTCCGCTGGGCAGGACAGAGCTGCCCCTGCGTGCCGCCCATGCGGCGCACGCGCTGGGCCTCCTGGTGGGGGACGAGCCGCTGGGGCTGCTGAAGGCCGGTTCCTGGCTGCGGCTGCGCACCCCGGGCGGGTCGGTGGCGGTGCGGGGGGAAGGGGACCAGGGGCCGGGGCTGAGCATCACGCCTGTCTGAAGGTCCCTGTGTGAGACCGGCGGTCACGTCCGCATGACACCGGGCGGTACGACCTTCCGGATCCCGCACGTACGGACGCGGACGGGGCGCCGGCCACCGGTGCAATCCGGCCGTCACTCCGGGGAGTTGACCATGGACCCGGCCGCGTACACGAGGTAGTCCCACAGCTGGCGCTCGTGCTCGGGCGCGAGTCCGAGGCTGTCCACGGCGTCCCGCATGTGCTTCAGCCAGGCGTCGTGTGCCGCTCTGTCGACCTTGAACGGCATGTGCCGCATGCGCAGTCGGGGGTGCCCGCGGGTGTCGCTGTACGTTCGGGGGCCGCCCCAGTACTGGATGAGGAACAGCGTCAGGCGTTCCTCGGCCGGCCCGAGGTCCTCTTCCGGGTACATCGGGCGCAGCAAGGGGTCTTCGGCGACACCCTGGTAGAAGCGGTGCACGAGCCGTCGGAACGTCTCCTCGCCGCCGACCTGCTCGTAGAAGGTCTGCGTCTGCAAACTGCCGCGCGGAATCTCCATCACGCCTCCATGGTCGCAGATGCCCCGTCCGGGGTCGCCGTCCCTGCTCGGGCCCCGGTTCCCGGCTCCGGCTCCCCTCGCGGCTCCGCTCTTGCGCCTGTGGCCTCGCGTCCGTGGCGCCGGCGCAGGAGAGTGGAGGGATGCCAGGTCCCCCGGATCTCCTCCGGCAGATCGTCGCGGGAGGCGCCCTCACCGATCCCGCGTGGCGTGCCGCCTTCGCGGAGGTGCCGCGCGCCCTGTTCGTGCCCTACTACTACGTCACCGCGCCGGGAGGCGGTCAGGAACGGCTCTGGCGGTACGACCCCGATCCCGCGCGCAGGAGCCGCTGGCTGTCCGGCGTCTACGACGACGTACCACTGGCCACCCGGGTGCGCGACGGTGAACTTGTCTCCTCCAGCAGCCAGCCGTCCCTGATGGCGCGCATGCTGGAGGCGCTGCGCGTGCGGGACGGCATGAACGTGCTGGAGATCGGCGCCGGGTCCGGCTACAACGCGGCCCTCCTCTCACACCGACTGGGTGATGCCCGGGTGACCACCGTCGACCTCGATCCCGACATCACCGGCACCGCACGCGAGCACTTGGGCGCGGCCGGCCACCGGCCCCGTGTCGTCACGGGGGACGGTGCCCTCGGCGTCCCCGCGTTCGCGCCCTACGACCGTGTCATCGCCACCTGCGCCCTGTCGTCCGTGCCTGCTGCCTGGCTGGAGCAGTGCGTGCCGGGGGCGCTGGTCCTGGTGCCCATCGGCACCGGTCTGGTCGCGCTGGAGGTGACGGATGAGGAGGACGCCTCCGGCCGCTTCCTCGGCACTCCGGCCTTCTTCGTGCCGCTGCGCGGGGGCGGGGCGTCGGCGCCCGCCGCGTTGCCGGGACGCCACGGGATTCCCCGGCACGCACAGCGGCACGACTCCTTCCACTTCCTCTTCGGGCTGACGGCCGGGTCCATGGGGCAGAACGAGGTGTACGACCTCTGGCGCAGCGCTGGCCGTCCGGAGCGGACGCGCTACGGGGTGACCGTCCGGGCCGGGCGGCAGTGGGCCTGGCTCGACGACCCCGAGGGTCCGCACACCTGGCCGCTCGGCGGGGCGGCCTGACGCGGGTGCCTGACGCGGGTGACTGACCCGGGTGCCTGCCTCGGGCGCAGCCTGACGCGGGCGCGTGCCGCGACCGTCGCGCACCGCGTGCGGAGCGTGAGCCCGCTCCGCACGCCGAACCCCGAGGGCAGCTCGGTGAATCACGAAGATTGTGCGCATCGCGTGTGGTGTGTACCGGGCGGAGGTGGCCTGCGCCGGAAGCCGGCCGGAACCGACCCCTCCAGTACGCCCCTGCGGACGTCTACGTTCGGAGGATGCTCAGCACCTGGCCTCTTCTCGCCCTCCTCGGCGGCATCGTGCTGCTGGGCGCGTCCGTCCAGCGGCTGGCCGGGATCGGCTTCGGGCTGCTCGCCTCGCCCGCCCTCGTGCTGCTCATGGGGCCGGTGCAGGGCGTGGCGCTCGTCAACTGCGCCGGGGTGGTCATCGGTGCGGCCGGACTCGCCGCCACCTGGAGGCAGGTGCGCCTGCGCACCATGGTGCCGCTGGTCGCGGCGGCCGCTGTCACCGTCCCGCTGGGTGCGTGGCTGGCTCTGCGTCTGCCCGAGCCGGTGCTGCTGACCGGCTTCGGTGTACTGATCACGGTGGCCGTGACACTTGTCATCTCCGGGGCGCGGCTGCGGGCCATGCGCGGTACGGGCGGTGCCGTCGCGGCGGGTGCGGCAAGCGGGTTCATGAACTCCGCGGCGGGGACGGGCGGTCCGGCCCTTTCGCTGTACGCCGTCAACGCGGGGTGGACGGCGCGGGAGTTCGTGCCCAACGCCCAGTTCTACGGGCTGGTGGTCAACCTGCTCTCGGTCATGGCCAAGGGTTTTCCCCAACTTGCCCGTCCCGCCTGGCTGCTGGTCGCGGTGACCATGGCGGCGGGCATCCTGCTGGGCGGGCTGCTGGCGGCCCGCACGCCCGAGAAGGGGGCACGGCGGGTGATCCTCGGTCTCGCGCTGGCGGGCGGTGTGGCCACGGCGGGCAAGGGGCTGTGGCTGCTGCTGTGAGGGCCACGCCGGAACCGCCGGCAGGGCCGGCGGCGTGTTTGGAGGGCGGAGGGCGGAGGGCGGGGAGCGGGCGCGGACAGATCCCGATCCGAACAAGATCCCCGCAGCGGTGGTGTGGCCGGCGTCGCCTGTGGCCATACTCTGGCGGTGGGCTCCGTACCCGTTGCGACAGGGGTGTCGCTCAACGTAGGCGCGGGAAGGGTCCGCGGTGACCAAGGGGGGAGGGGACGGGCCGTGACACAGTCGCTGGCGCGACCGGCGCAGCCGCACGGCTCCGTGCCCGGGCCCGGGCATGACGCGGATCACGCGGGTGACGCGGGTGACGCGGACTGCGCGCATGACGCGCACGGGCCGCCGCCACGCACCAGCGCGTGGAACGAGGGCGTACGCCGGCTGCGCGCCGGGGCGGCGACCGAGCCGGGGCGGCTGCGGGTGATCGGTGCCGTACTGGCGCTGCTGATCCTGGTGTTCGGTGCCGTGACGGCATGGCAGTCCTCCGGCCGTACGGACGCGGCGGACGCGGTCATCGAGTACAGCCAGCCGCTCAGTGCGGACGCGGCGCGCGTCTACCGTGCGCTGGCCGACGCGGACACGGCCGCCTCCAGCGGCTTCCTCTCCGGTGGCGACGAACCCCGTGCCATGCGGGAGCGCTACGACCGGGACGTGCGGAAGGCGTCCTCGCTGCTGGCGTCGGCGGCGGCCAACTCGCGCGGCTCGCAGTCCGCGCAGCGGCAGATCGCCGAACTCAACCGCGGACTGCCCGTGTACACGGGGCTGGTGGAGTCCGCGCGTGCCAACAACCGGCAGGGCCTGCCGCTCGGCGGTGCCTATTTGCGCTACGCCAACGAACAGATGCGCGGCGAACTGCTGCCCGCCGCCGAGCTGCTGTACACGGCCCAGTCCGCACGGCTCAAGACGGACTACGCGGACGCGACGGAGCGGCCGTGGCTCGCGCTCGCCGCCGGCGGCATCGTCATCGGTGCTCTGGTGTGGGCCCAGCGGCGCAACTACCGACGCACGAACCGGGTGTTCAACATCGGTCTGCTGGGCGCCACGGCGGCGTGCCTCGTCACGCTGCTGTGGCTGACGGGCGCGCACCTCCTCGGCAAGTCGGCCCTGGACGAGTCCGACCGGAGGGGCGCGCAGTCGCTGCGTGTCCTCAACCAGGCATGGATCGGCTCCCTCCAGGCGCGCGGCGACGAGAACATGACGCTCGCCGCGAGAGGCGCGGGCAGCGCGTACGAGGAGAGTTACCGCAAGCAGATGGACGAGGTCGCCGGCCGGCGAGGGGGGACGGGCGAGGGCGCGGGCGGTTTTCTGGGGCGGGCCTCCGCGCTCGCCGACGACGCGCGGGCGCGGCGGCCCGTGCAGGAGGCCGGGGAGTCGGTCGCGCTCTGGCGTGAACGGCACGAGAAGGCCCGCGCGCTGGACGATGACGGGGACCACGAAGCGGCCGTCGAGTTGGTCATAGGGGGCAGCGGCAGCACCGACGAGACCTTCGACAGGGTCGACGACAGTCTGCGCGCGGCCACAGCACACGAACAGGGCGAGTTCGAGGCGGAAGCCGTCGACGGTCGCGGAGCGCTCGGCAGCGTGGCAGGCGCTTCCGTCGTGCTGGGGCTGTTCGGTGCGGTCTCGGCACTGGCGGGCATCGGGCGCAGGCTCTCGGAGTACCGGTGAGGGGGGACGGGATGGGAAGGGACGAGGCGGCGGTACGGGGTACGGCCGTACCTGCGGGCCGGGACCGCGAACCCCGCGAACCCCGCAAACAGGCCGGTCACGCAAAGCCGTTGGCTGTCGCCGCAGCCGGTCTCGGATTCGTCGTCGCGGTGCTCGTCTCGACCGTGCTCTCGGTCAGCGGGACGCACGCCGACGGACGTACGGCAGCCGCCCGCCACGCACTCTCCGGGGACCGGACGACCCGAGCGGCCGCCCCCGGCGCCGAGAACTGCGCCGACGGTGAGGACCCCGCGCGCAGCCTCAAGCCCTCCTCCGACGCCGGGCCCGCCGTCGAACGCATCGAGGATCGCGGCCGGCTGGTCGTCGGCGTCGACCAGAACAGCTATCTGTGGGGCTACCGCGATCCCTCCACCGGAGAGATCGACGGCTTCGACATCGATCTGGTCCGCGCCATCGCCAAGGACCTGCTCGGGAAGAACCCCGAGATCACGTACAAGACCGTCCCCACCGATCAGCGCATCCCCGCGGTCAGGAAGGGCGAGGTCGACATGGTCGTGCGCACCATGACCGTCAACTGCGAACGGATCGAGGAAGTCGCCTTCTCCGCCCCGTACTTCGAGGCGGGTCAGCAGCTGCTCGTGCCGAAGAGGGACGCGCGGGTCACCGGTTTCGACGGCAGTATGCGCGGCAAACGGCTGTGCTACGCGGAGGGTTCGACGGCGCAGACGCTGATGGCGATGGGCGAGTACCGGAAGCTGGGAGCGCGGCCGGTCGTCGTCGCCAACCAGCTCGACTGCCTCGTGCGGCTCCAGATCGGCCGCGCGGACGCCACGCTGACCGACAGCGCTCTCGGTGCCGGCCAGGCCGCGCAGGACCCGTCCGTCGAACTCATCGGCGAACCGGTGACGGCCGAACCGTACGGAGTCGCGATGAATCTGGACGACGAGGATCTGGTGCGCCGGGTCAACAGCGTGCTGGACGACTACCGGAAGGGCGGCGACGACAGTCCCTGGCGTACGTCCTACGACAAGTGGCTCGCCGACGACATCATGGGTACGGACGACGGGAGGGAACCCTCGCCGCCGAAGCCGAAGTACCGGGACTGACCGCCCGGCAGCACAGCAGACCACGAGCCGGCAGACCACGAGCCGGCTGAAGACGAGACAGCAGTCACGACAGAGCAGCGAGGTGATCGATGGGGCCCGCGGGACCCACCGGCCCGGTGATGAGCCGGGAGGAGGCCGACCGTGCGCTGGAGCGGCTGACCGCTGAGCACGAAGCGGTCGAGTCGTCGCTGTTCGCACTCCAGGACCACGCGGGCCGCCGCCTGCTCGAAGGCGCGCGGCTCACCGGCACGACTGCTCACCGGTGGGCGCAGGCCGAATCGGCGATCACCCGGCTGTGGAACGTCTTCGAGAACTACAGCGCGGCCCTCACCGAGGCACAGGAGGTGCGGGAGAGGCGCCGGTGGCCCAGCCGTGAGGATCTCGTCGAGCTCACACAGCTGCTGCGCGGCCCGCGCACCGTTGCGGGAAGCGTCCCGGACGCGGACGCGGGCAGCGGCGCGAGCGGTCCCGAGGGGGCGCGGCCGGCCGGGGAAACGACGCTGAGCGGCCTGGTCGAGTGGATGAACAACTGGTACGCGCAGGCCCTGGACGTGGTCGCGGCTGCCGACTCGGTCTGGTCCGCTCTGCCCGCGCGGATAGACATGCTGGCCGCCGAACTGCGGCGCGTGCGCTCACTCGCGCACTCCGTGGGCGTGCGCCCCGGTGAGCACCCCTCCGGGGACGAACTGGAACGCACCACCGAGGAACTCACCGCCCTGCGCGCCGAAGTGGTCGCCGACCCGCTCGCCTTCTGGATTCCCGCGGGCGGCAGCAGCGCCCCGGGCGGCGGCCGACCGGACACCTCGCGCTACGACAGCGCGGCGCGCGGGCTGGAGGACATCCGGCGCGAGATCGACGCCGTGCTCAATGTGCGCCAGGACGCCGAACAGCGCCTGATGAAGCTGCGCGACGTCCTCTCCCGCGCGGACCGTACGCTCGCCGAGGCCCGCGAGGCGCGCGGCGAGGTGCTCGCCAAGATCGCCGCGTCCGAGGTCCCCGCCGTCAGCGGCCCGGCGACCACCCTGCACGAACAGCTCTCCGCCGCAGCCGAGTTGAGGCGGCGCTCCGCCTGGCACCGGTTGTCCCCGCTGCTGGAGAGCCTGGAGCAGAGCGCGGAGGACGAACTGCAGCGGGCGCGCGCCCAGCTCTCCGCCGTGACGGAGCCACTGGCCGTACGGGCGGAACTGCGCGGCCGTCTGGACGCGTACAAGGCGAAGGTGGCACAGCACGGCAGGGCGGAGGACCGGATGCTGAGCGAGCGGTACGACGCGGCACGCCGGATGCTGTGGAGCGCGCCGTGCGATCTGCGGGCGGCGGAGGACGCGGTGCTGCGCTACCAGCGTGCGGCACAGGACGTCCTCGCGCCGCGGGAGAGCGGCACGCCGGCGGAGGGAATGGCCGACTCGTGAGCGGGACGCAGGGACGAGCGGAGCTCCCGGGCACAGGTGCACCCGGCGTCGCCACACCGCCAGACGCCGCCACCGCTCCCGGTGGCCGCCCGGCCCTCGGCTCGGCCGCCGGCCCGGCCCCGGAGCCGACCGCCGGCCCGGCCTCGGAGTCGGCCCTGAACAAACCCTGTCAGCGCCCCGGTTGCGAGGGACGCTACGACGGCACGGACAGCGCGGAGCTGTGCTGTGACACCTGCGGGCTGGCGCCCGTCGTCGCACCGGGCGGCATGCTCGGCTCCGCCCCGACCGGGGTGACGAGCGCGATACGCGGGACGGCGGGAGCGGCCGCCGCAGAGACTGCCGGACCGGACGCCGCGCCTGAGCGGGATTCCGCACCGACTGCGCCGGCGTCGGGACCGGCGTCGGACCCGGCGTCGGGTCCGGGAGTGACGTCAGCCGCCGACTCCGCCCGTCCGTCCGGCCGTTCGTCCGCCCGTTCGTCCGCCCGTTCGTCCGCGCGCTCGCGGTCGTCGCGGCGTTCGGTCTCCGGCCGGCTCTCCCAGGGGCGGTCACGGCCGGGCACCGCCCGCGCCGTTTCGGTACGCAGCTCCCGCTCGTCCGCGACCGGTTCGAGCCGCGCGAAGCTCGGTGCCGGCCTGGTGTCCGTACCGCCGGTCCCGAAGGCCGACCCTGGCACCGTCGTGCTGGACGATCCGGAGGTGCCCGAGCGCAAGCGGTTCTGCGGGAACAGTGGGTGCGGCGTCGCGGTGGGGCGTTCGCGCGGGGAGAGGCCCGGACGGACCGAAGGCTTCTGCACCGGGTGCGGGCACCCGTACTCCTTCGTGCCCAAGCTGCGGCCGGGGGATGTGGTGCACGGTCAGTACGAGGTCGCCGGCTGCCTCGCACACGGCGGGCTCGGGTGGATCTACCTGGCCGCCGACCACGCCGTCTCCGACCGCTGGGTCGTGCTCAAGGGCCTGCTCGACACGGGCGACCAGGACGCCATGGCTGCCGCGATCTCGGAGCGGCGCTTCCTCGCGGAGATCGAGCATTCCAACATCGTCCGCATCTACAACTTCGTGGAACACCTCGACCCGCGCACCGGCAGTCTCGACGGCTACATCGTCATGGAGTACGTCGGTGGGAAGTCCCTGAAGCAGATCGCCAACGGCCGCCGCAACGCGGCCGGCCGGCGCGATCCGGTCCCTGTCGAGCAGGCCTGCGCGTACGGTCTGGAGGCGCTCGACGCGCTGGGGCACCTGCACAGCCGGAACCTGCTCTACTGCGACTTCAAGGTCGACAACGCCATCCAGCAGGAGGACCGGCTCAAGCTCATCGACATGGGCGCGGTGCGGCGTGCCGGCGACCTCGAGAGCCCGATCTACGGAACCGTCGGCTACCAGGCGCCGGAAGTCGCACGGTTGGGGCCCTCGGTCGCCTCCGACCTCTACACGGTGGCCCGCACGCTGGCCGTGCTCACCTTCGACTTCCAGGGTTGCGCGAACGTCCACGCGGACAGCCTGCCCGAGCCGCAGAGCGTCGAGGTCTTCCAGCGGTACGAGTCCTTCTACCGCTTCCTGGTACGCGCGACGGACCCCGACCGGCAGCGCCGATTCGCCTCCGCCGCCGAGATGTCCGAGCAGCTGACAGGAGTGCTGCGTGAGGTCGTCGCGCTGCGGACGGAACGTCCACGGCCGGCGGTCTCCACGCTCTTCGGCCCCGAACCGCGTGTGGTGGCCACCGCTTTGACGGAGCACGCGCCGCCCGTCCCGCCGGACCCCTCCGGCTCCGGGCCGGAGGAGGCGGGGCCCGTACACCCCGTACATCCCGCACGGCTGCCGCTGCGTGCCACGGCTCTCGCCCTGCCGGTGCCGCGCACCGACCCGGACGATCCCAACGCGAACTTCCTCGCGGGACTGCCCGCGTCGGCGCCCGACGAACTGATCAGCGCCCTGCACGGGGCGCCCGGTGACTCCGTCGAGTTGCGGCTGCGCGAACTGCGGGCGCGTCTGGAGCTGGAAGGCGCAAAGGACCGTAACGCCGTCGCCGAAGCCCTGGACCGGCTGGAGACACGCCACCCCGAGGACTGGCGGGTGGTGTGGCACCGTGGGCTGGCGGCGCTCGTCACCGGGGACCGGGAGACCGCCGCGCACGCGTTCGACGCGGTCTACGACGCCTTCCCCGGCGAACCGGCGCCCAAGCTCGCGCTGGCGGTCTGCGCCGAGCAGCTCGGACAGCTGGACAACGCGGCCGAGTTCTACCGCCTGGTCTGGACGGCCGACCGCGCCTTCGTCAGTGCCGCTTTCGGACTCGCGCGCGTACGGCTCGCCACGGGCGACCGGCACGGCGCGGTCACGGCACTGGAGTCCGTGCCGGAGGCGTCCATCCACTTCACGGCCGCGCGTATCGCGGCCGTACGTGCGCGCATCAGGCAGCGCGCACCGCACGAACCGCTGCTCGAGGACCTGTACGCCGCGGCGCACCAGGTCGAGCGGCTGCGGGACGTCGGGCTCGACGCCCCGCGCAGGGAGACGCTGACCACAGAGGTACTGGGCAGCGCGCTGGACTGGGTGCTCGCGGGCCGCAACGGGGCTGCTCCCGGCCCCGCTCCCGCGCGGCCCGAGCCGCTGCTCGGCAGCTCGCTGGACGAGAAGGGCCTGCGCAGCGGGCTGGAACGCTCGTACCGGCTGCTCGCCCGGCTCGCGCAGTCCGGCACCGAGAGGATCGAACTGGTGGAACGGGCAAACCGATTCCGCCCCAGGACGTGGGTGTGACGATGCTTGATCAACTGTCCGCGTGCCCGAGCTGCTCCGAGCCGCTCGAGGCAGGTGACCGCTTCTGCGGCATGTGCGGTGCCGACCTGACAGCGGTGCGCACGGGGCCCGGTGCCGGTCACGACGGGCCGCCGCCCGCACCGCCTGTTGCACCGCCCGCACCTCCCGTGGCACCTCCCGGGGCGCCCGTGACACCTCCCGGGCCGCCCCCCGCACCTCCCGTGGCGCCTCCCGCACCGCCTGCGGCCCCTCCCGGGGTACCTCCGGCGGCGGCCGCCCCGAACGAGCCGGACTTCACGCTGCCCCCCGCGCAGGAGGTACCCGCCCCGCCGGAGCACCCCGCCGCCCCGGAGCAGCCGTACGCACAGCCGCAGCCGCAGCCGCAGCCGCAGCCGCAGCCACAGCCCTACGGAGAGCCGGGCGAGGCACCGGGCCCCACCGCGGCGGACCCCCGTACCACCGACCCCCGGGTCGTGCTGGACGACGTACCCGGGGGCGAGGCACTGCCCGCGCCGGAGGCGGGCTTTGAGAACGGGACGCCGGGCAGCGCCCTGCGCGCGCTCATCGACGCCGAACACCCTCCGCGCTCCTCCGCCCCGTCGGGGGCCGTGCCGCGCTGTGTCGCCTGCGGCACCGGGGCTGTCGACGGTGCCGGCTACTGCGAACACTGCGGGCACGAACAGCCGCGCGAACGCGACCACATGGAGGGCGAACTGCCCAGCGTCGCCGCGGCCAGCGACCGGGGACTGCGCCACCACCGCAACGAGGACTACTTCGCCCTGTACGAGGCGGTGACGGCGCACGGCTCCCCGGCCACCATCGCCGTGGTCTGCGACGGAGTCTCCTCTGCGACCCGTCCCGACGACGCCTCAGCCGCCGCGTCCCGGGCTGCGAGCGCGTCGATGCGTGAGGCGCTCCCGCAGGGAACGTCCGCGCAGCAGGTCATGCACGACGCCCTGCTCGCCGCCGCACAGGCGGTCACCGCGCTCGCAGCGGAGGGCCCCAACGAGCCGTCGAAGAACGCCCCCGCGTGCACGATCGTCAGCGCGCTCACGGCGGACGGCATCCTCACCGTCGGGTGGATCGGTGACAGCCGCGCGTACTGGGTTCCCGAGGACCGCACCGCACCCGCCGCCCGTCTGACCGAGGACGACTCCTGGGCTGCGCAGATGGTCGCGGCGGGCCTGATGAACGAGGACGAGGCCTACGCGGACGCCCGTGCGCACGCCATCACCGGCTGGCTCGGGGCCGACGCGTACGAGATCGAGCCGCACACCGCTTCGTTCAAGCCGGACTGTCCGGGCGTCGTGGTCGTCTGCACGGACGGGCTGTGGAACTACGCCGAGTCCGCCGGGGCGATGGCGGCGGCGGTGCCCGCCGACGCCCGTACCCGTCCGCTCCAGTCCGCGCAGCGACTCGTCGGTTACGCCCTCGACGGCGGGGGCCACGACAACGTCACGGTGGCCGTCGTCCCCTTCCCCGTCCCGGGAGGGGGCGTACCGGTCTGACACAGGCGGCTGCACGAAGCGCCGCCCGCGCCCTGGCCCCGCTGCCCCGTCGACGGCAGGTCGCGCACCGTACGGGGCAGGTGGAGTCCGCCTCGCCCGTCCGGTGGGGACCGGAACCGCACAAGCCGCGACGAAGGAGGTGCGAGGGCGGAACTGTGCCGCGCCGTGCAGTCGGCGACCGGGTCCGGAAATGCGGATATTTCGAAGTTGCATTCGAAGGTGGTGGACGTGGTCGACGCCGCGAGCGGTACTGTTCGGCTGAAGGCGAAGGTCGCCGAGGCAGATGAGATGACACTGGAGACGCGGTCCACGAAGACGGTCCGCGCGAAGAAGTGACGGAGCCCGCGAGGGACGTACCGCAGGTACGGAGTCGAGGAGTACGAGGGGGAGGCACTCACCATGCCGACTTGCCCGAACGGACACCAGTCGGCCGCTGACGACTGGTGCGAGGTATGCGGTCACCGCATGGCCGACGCATCGGCCGCGCCGGCCGGTGCCGTCCCGCCGCCGCCCTCCCCGCCGGTTCCCGGAGGTGGCTACGGCTACCCGGGGCCGCCCTCCGCGCCGGGTGCGCCCGGCGCTCCCGGCCCCTCCGCGCCCCCGCAGCAGGGCTACGGCTATCCCGGACCCCCCTCCGCCGGCCCCGGCCCGCAGGGCGGACCCGGTGCGCCCGGCGGGCAGCCGCAGGGCGAGTCGTGTCCCCAGTGCGGTACCCCACGTGAGTCGCATGCGCCCTTCTGCGAAGCCTGCCGCTACAACTTCCTCACGAACACGCCGACCAACTTCGCCCCGGCGAACCCGCCGCAGCCCGGCGGCTTCCCGCAGCCGGGCCAGCCGGGCCAGCCGGGCCAGCAGAACCAGTCCGGCCAGTTCGGTCAGCCGGGTCAGTTCGGTCAGCCCGGCCCTCCCGGTCAGCAGAACCAGCCCGGCCCTCCCGGCCCTCCCGGGCCGCCGCCGCAGGGCGGTCCCGGTCAGCAGCCGCCCCCGGGTCCGTACGCGCCGCAGCACCAGCAGGGTCCGCCCCCGCCTCCGCCGTTCCCCGGCGGAGGCCAAAGCCAGGGGCAGGGGCAGGGGCAGTACGACTATGAGAACTCGGGCCTCTCCCAGGTGAACCGGCCCGCGGAACCGCTCACTTCGGAGCCGCCCGCACCGGGCGGCCACGGCGGGTTCCCCGGCCAGAGCCCCGGCCCGGGACCGGGCGGTCCGCAGCAGCCCTCACCCCCCAGCGGCGACTGGATGATCCCTTCCCCCGGCGCACCGGCACAGCACGAACAGCAGCAGGGCCCGCCCCAGTCCTTCCACTCCCAGCAGCAGGGCCCGCCTCCTCCGCAGGGCCAGCCCGGCCCCGTCCAGGCGATGCAGCAGCAGGCCATGCAGCAGCAGGGCGGGCAGGCCACGGGGGAGTGGGTGGCCGTCATCGCGCCCGACCGGGAGTACTTCACCGCGATGATGGACCGCAGCGGTCCGGAGGCGTCGAGCCTCAACCTGCCCGCGTACTCCCCGGAGCAGCAGCTGCCCCTGAACGGCAGCCAGCTCACCATCGGCCGCCGCCGCCAGTCCACCGGTGAGGCGCCCGACATCGACCTTGCGCGTACTCCGGAGGACCCGGGCGTCTCGCACCAGCACGCCGTGCTCGTCCAGCAGCCCGACGGGAGCTGGTCGGTGGTCGACCAGAACTCCACCAACGGCACCACGATCAACGGCGCGGAGGACCCCATCCAGCCGTTCGTGCCGGTCCCGCTCAAGAGCGGCGACCGCGTTCACGTCGGTGCGTGGACGACCATCACCGTGCACCGTACGTAGCGCGGACGGCCCCCTCGGGAACCGTTCAGCGCGGAGTCAACTCGCAGGGGTGGCTGAGCAGATTGCTCAGCCACCCCTGTCGGTTGACTCCCCGCTCGCCGTTTCCGCAGGCGCGTGCGACGCCGCTCAGACCTCCGCTGCGGGCACGGAGCTCCAGCCCCAGCATGGGGCTGTTGATCCTCGCATCGGCAGTGGGCAGTTGCAGCGGGAGCAGCACGCGCAGATCGCGGTCCTCGGAAGCGGACGCGAAGCCGAGAGCACCGTCGTGCTCCAGCCGCAGTTCGGTCCGGCTGTCCGCCAGCACGCGCAGCGTTGCCGGAACCTCCCCCTCGGGTGTGCGGATGCTGCCCGCCCAAGTGCCCTGCGGGAGGCCCACCGGGGTGTGCGCGACGGGTCGGGCCGGAGTGATCTGCTCGACCCTGAAGCCGGGGACCAGCTCGCCCAGCACGTACCGCACGACAGCGTCGCGTGCCGCTTTCCCGGTGGAGTTGGAAAGCACCGCGACCGAGAGCCTCTGATCGGGCACGGCCACCGTCATCGCCGCCACACCGCCCATGCCGCCGCCGTGGCTGAGCAGCACGGGCCCGTCGCCCGACGACACGCACCAGCCCAGTCCGTAGCCCAGGTGCGGGGTGACGGGCAGCGCATCGAGCGTGGCGGCGGCGGTTTCCGGGCGCAGCAGACTGTCGCGGGACTGCGCGAAGAGCGCCAGCTCCGGCGCCGTGCCCCAGCCCAGCGACGCCCCGGGATGGCTGGAGCCGCAGACCGCGGGATAGGGCCGGCCGTCGGCCGTGTAGCGGACCGCTGACGCATCCGGCACGGGATAGGAGGGGCCGAGACGGCAGCCCGTGAGCCCGAGCGGTTCGAAGACCCGGTCCCGGACGTACTCCTCCAGCGACCGTCCGGCCGCCGACTCCAGCGCCCGGCCCAGAAGCCGGTATCCGAGGTTGGAGTACTCGAAGCCGCTGCCCGGCCTGCGGTACAGCACGGCGTACCGGTCCGCGTCGAGCCGGCTTCTGCCGCCGCCGTAGTGGAAGTCGTAGTGAGCGCCCAGCCCGCCCCGGTGCATGAGTAGTTGGCGCACTGTCGGAAGGCCCCACCCGGCATGCTCGCCCCCGGCCGGGCCGTGCTCGCCCACGGTCTGTACGGGCGTCTCCAGGTCCAGCAGCCCCTCATCGGCCGCGACGCAGACGGCGGTCGCCGTCACCGGTTTGGTGACGGAGGCGAGCGCGTATGCGGTGCGAGGCGTGGCCGGAAGCCTCGCTGCGACGTTCGCCCAGCCGTACGCCTCGGCGAGGACGACCTCGCCCTCTTCGGCCACGGCGACCGAGACCGACGGGCAGCCGTGTTCCGCGAGCGCTGCCGTGCAGCGTTCGTCCAGCTCGTGCAGAGCCCGTGGCACTCCCGTCATGTCGGCACCGTGTAGTGCGCGCGCAGCCGCGCGTGCGCGTTCGGTGGTGCGCCCGCGTGGTCGAGGCCGAGAAGTGCCGAGCCGAGGACGGGCGGTGCGGTGACGACCTGCGGCCGGGCGTGCGGCGCGGCGGCGGCCAGCTCCCGCAGGAGGTGGCCGTGCAGCAGAGGGTGACGGGCCGCGGCGATGCTTCCGCCCAGGAAGACGGGGGTCGCCCTCTCCCACAGTCCGAGGCGGGCCAGCGTGACCGTCACCATCGTGACGATCTCCTCGGCCTGGCGGCGTACGAGCCGGCGCGCGACCTCGTCGCCCCCGGAGGCGACGGTGAACAGCAGCGGCGCGATCTCATGTGTGCGGGCGCCGGGCAGGTCGCCCATGTGCAGGGCCTCGATCAGGGCGTACATGGACGGCAGCCCGAAGTGCTCGGGCAGCGCGCGGGCGAGCTGTGTGTGCTCGCCGCGGCCGTCGTCCGCGCGTGCGGCGTGCCAGAGCGCTTCGGCGGCCAGTCCGCCTCCGCCCCCGAAGTCTCCCGAGAGTGCGCCGAGTGCGGGGAAGCGGTGGGTGCGGCCTGTGCCGTCCTGGCCCGCACAGTTGATGCCCGCGCCGCAGACGACGGCGACCGCGTGCCGGACCGTGCCGTCGTCCGGCAGCCCGGCACGCAGGATGGCGAAGGTGTCGTTGGCGACGTGTGTGGTGCGGCCCCAGCGGCGCGCGGTGAGGACGGCCGCCAGTTCGCGCTCCTCGCGCGGCAGGTCGGCGTTGGCGACGCAGGCCGAGACGTGCGCGAGTGGCGGCTCTTCCGCCTCGCGGCAGCTCTCCCCGTCGGGCCCGGCTCCGGCATCGGCCAGAGCGAGGGAGACCGTCTCCCAGAGAGAGTCGAGGGCTGCCTCGACGCCGACGGCGGGCGGGCGGAACCCGCCACCGCGGGCGCTGCCCAGGACGGTTCCGTCCGGGGCGACCACTGCCACGTCCGTCTTGGTGTTGCCCGCGTCGACGGCGACGCACGCCGAGGTCACGCCCACGCCAGATGTTCCCGGTTGTGGGCGAGCAGCCTGTCCGTCAGCGCTTCGGCAGTGGCGTACTGCCCGACGAGGGGGTGGGCCAGCAGCGCGGCGAAGACCCTGTCGCGCCCGCCGTGCAGTGCGGCCTCCAGCGCGAGGTTCTCGTAGGCGGTCACGTGGGATATCAGACCCGTCTGCAGCGGGCCGATCTCCGGCGCGGGCAGTGGGCGGGCGCCCCCGCCGCCGACCGTGGCGGGAACCTCGATCACCGCGTCGTCGGGGAGGAAGGGCAGGGTGCCGTCGTTGCGGGTGTTGACGACCTGTACGTCCGGGCCGGGTCCGCCGCCCGTACCGAGCAGCGACGCCGCCAGCGCCGCGGCGGCCTCCGAGTAGAAGGCGCCGCCCCTCCTGCTCAGCAGCGCCGGCTTCTCCGCCAGCGCGGGGTCCTGGTACATCTCCAGCAGTTCGCGTTCCATCGCGGCCACTTCCGCCGCCCGGGACGGCTTCGTACCGAGCTCCTCCACGACCTCGTCGTGCGCGTAGTAGTAGCGCAGATAGGACGAGGGGACGGCACCGAGCCTGTCCAGGAGGCGGCGCGGCATCCGCAGATGCTCCGCCACGGCCTCGCCGTGCTCGTCGAGCAGCCGGGGGAGGACGTCCTCGCCGCCGGGGCCGCCCAGCCGCACGCCCAGCTCCCAGGTGAGGTGGTTGAGTCCGTAGTGGTCGAGGTGGACCGCCTCCGGGGGCACCTGAAGCAGCGCGGCGAACTTGCGCTGCAGGTGGATCGCCGCGTTGCACAGCCCGACGGTCTTGTGTCCCGCCTGCAGCAGCGCCCGTGTGACGATGCCGACCGGGTTGGTGAAGTCGATGATCCACGCGCCGGGGTTGGTGCGGCGCACACGTTCGGCGATGTCGAGCACGACGGGCACGGTGCGCAGCGCCTTGGCCAGCCCCCCGGCGCCGGTCGTCTCCTGCCCGACGCAGCCGCACTCCAGCGGCCAGGTCTCGTCCTTGAGCCGGGCCGCCTGGCCGCCGACGCGCAGTTGCAGCAGTACCGCGTCGGCGTCCGCGATCCCGGCGTCGAGGTCGGTGGTGGTGACGATCTCGCCGTCGTGGCCCTGCGCGGCGAAGATGCGGCGTGCGAGGCCGCCGACGGGCTCCAGCCGGTCCGTCGCCGGATCGATGAGCACCAGTTCGCGGACGGGCAGGGTGTCGCGCAACCGTGCGAAGCCGTCGATGAGTTCGGGCGTGTAGGTGGAGCCGCCGCCGACCACTGCGATTCTCATGTCGTGTGCGATGTCCTTCCGGTGCCGGTGCCAGGGGTGAGGGAGGTGTCGAAGACCTCGTCGCGGGTCGTGGCCAGCGCGCTCGCGAGCGCGCCGTGCAGCACGGGATGTCCGGTGACGGTGCTCAGCCGCATCGCGGGCCTGGGGACGGCGAGTTCGCTCAGCTCCGCCCGTACGAGCTCCCGCAGCGCCGCACCGCCCGCGGTGAGCAGGCCGCCCGCGAGGACGATCAGCTGCGGGTCGAGCACGGCGACCATGGAAGCCAGTCCGACGGCGGTGCCGGTGGCGAAGCGGCGCAGCAGTTCACCGTGCGGTCCGTGACCGCCCTCGCCCTCCGCCGCGACGGCGGCGCGGGCGATCAGCCCGGCTGCCTCCTCGTGCACCGCTCCGTCCGGGGCGTGGGGCAGGCGCAGTTCGTGGGCCCAGCGCAGCACCGCGCCGGCACCGGCAAGCGCCTGGAAGCCGCCGCTGTTGAGGTGCGCGGGGTCGCGTACGAGCGGGGTGCCGGGCACCGGCAGGAATCCGACCTCGCCGGCGCCGCCGGTACGGCCGCGGTGCAGGCGCCCGCCGATGACGAGGGCGGCACCGATCCCCTCCTCGTTCCACAGCAGGACGAAGTCCTCGTGGCCCTCTGCCGTGCCGAACTGCTGCTCGGCGACGGCGACGAGGTTCACATCGTTGTCGTAGTCCAGGGGCACCGGCAGCGCGGCGGCCAACTCCTCCAGCAGCGTGGGGGAATGCCAGCCCGGCAGGTGCGAGGCGTAGCGCAGGCGTCCCGTTCCGGGGTCGAACGCGCCGGGTGTGCCGATGACGACGCGGTGCAGACCGGCCAGGCGCACACCGGCGGCCTCGGCGGCCCCTTCCACGGCCTGTACGAGCTGCTCCGCCGTGCTGTGCCGCCGCTTCACGCTGCCCCGGGCGGCGCGGTCCCGCGGCGTGGGCAGTTCGAAGGTGCCGGTCACGCGGCCGGTGATGTCGGCGACCCCGGCGAGGACACGGGCGGCGGTGACGTCCACCCCGGCGACGTGGGCGGCGTCCGGGTTGACGGAGTACAGCTGGGCGTTCGGCCCGGGGCGGCCCTCGCTGCTGCCGGTGACGACGACCAGTCCGGCCGCTTCGAGACGGGCCAGCAGCTGGGACGCGGTCGGCTTCGACAGCCCGGTGAGCCTGCCGACGCGGCCGCGTGAGAGGGGGCCTTCCGACAGCAGCAGATCGAGGGCGGTGCGGTCGTTCATCGCCCGCAGCACACGCGGGGTCCCCGGCGTCATCCCGGCCATCGGCTGCCTCCGCCCCGAGCGTGCCGGGCGCCGGGGCGGCACCCCAGAGGGCACTGTTAGGAATCTTTCCGATTACGCCGGACAGTAGAGCCCCGCGCTCGGGGGCGTCAATGGGAGGCAGTCCCGAAGGGCAGGCGCGGCCCGGGCGGGGCCGGGGTGCGGGGAGCGGTGCTCAGCTCCGTGCCTTCTGCAGCGGTACGTTCCCGCCGCCGTCGCGGCCTTCCGCTGCGGCCGTACCGGATGCACCGTTCGGGCCCGCCAGGGCGCCCGCGTCCGGCTGCTGCGCGCGGGCCGCCTCCAGCGCCAGCGCCTCCTCGTCCACGCTCTCGATGCCGCGGCGGTCCAGCGCCCGCTTGATGCGCCACCGCAGCTCCCGCTCCACGCCCAGCGCCTTGCCCGGCATGGTCTTGGCCGACACACGGACGACCATCGAGTCGAGTGTGACCGAATCCAGCCCGAGCACCTCGACCGGCTCCCACAGCTGCTCGTCCCAGGGCTCGCTGCGGGCCAGCTCCCCGCCCGCGGTGACGATGGCCGAGCGCACCTCGTCCAGGTCCTCGCCGGAGCGCACCTGTACGTCGAGGGCGGCCGTCGCCCAGCCCTGGCTCAGGTTGCCGACCCGCTTGATCTCGCCGTTGCGGATGTACCAGATCTCGCCGCCGTCGCCGCGCAGCTGCGTCACCCGCAGCCCGATCTCCAGGACGGTGCCGGAGACCTCGCCGACGTCGATGCGGTCACCGACGCCGTACTGGTCCTCCAGCAGCATGAAGATGCCGGCCAGCAGGTCCGTGACGACGTCGCGTGCCCCGAAGCCGAGCGCGACACCCGCGACACCGGCGCTGGCCAGCAGCGGGGCGAGATTGATGCCGAGGTCGGAGAGGACCATGAGCAAGGCGGTCCCCATGATCACGAAGGAGGCGATGTTGCGCAGCACGGAGCCGATCGCCGAGGAGCGCTGCCGCCGCCGCTCGCCGCTGACGAGCAGGCCGCGCAGCGCGTTGCCGCTGTCGGCGGCCTCCGCCCTGCGGTTCACGCGTTCGATCAGCTTGGTGATGGAGCGCCGTATCACGTACCGCAGCAGGATCGCGAAGACCGCGATGAGCAGGATGCGCAGGCCGACGGCCAGCCACGTCGACCAGTTCGCCTCGATCCATCCGGCCACGTCGAGGGCCGACTGATGGGCCTCGTCCAGCGAGGCGGGGCCTTTCGGTCCGCTGTCTCTTCCGGCGTCCCCGGGGCCGTCCGCGAGCGTCGACGAAGGAGCGGAGCCGATCAGCCAGAACACAGCAGAACCCTTCCGTGCGGGGTGACTTCGTCCGCCGTCAGCAGAGCGCGGAACGCGGCAACCACACTAATGGCGCAGGGCCTTCACAAACGCCCGCACTGCTCGGAAGGAGCGTTTTCCGGCCGCCCGCGGCCGCGCGCGGACGACTGTCCGCGACCGTCGTGACTGTTCGCGCGCGGGGCGGGCGGGCCGCGAGGAGCCAGGGGTGTGGTTGAAAACACGCTCAGTGCGTTACCCGGTCGTGGTGGCGGAATGACCAGGGCACGGGACACACTGAGAGCAGATCGTCCCGGCGCGAGCCACGCGCCGCAGACGTACAAGGAGGCACCGTGCCGCATGTCCTGGTCCTCAACGCGTCGTACGAGCCGCTCGGTGTCGTACCGCTGCGTCGTGCGCTCATCCTCGTGCTCAATGACAAGGCGGTCAGTCTCGAGGAGTCCGGCTCCCTGATGCGCAGCGCGACCCGCGTCATACCCGCACCCAGCGTGGTCCGGCTGAAGCGGTTCGTGCGGGTGCCCTTCCGGGGCACCGTTCCGCTCACCCGCCGGGCGCTGTTCGCCCGCGACGGTGGCCGTTGCGCGTACTGCGGGGGCGTCGCGACCAGCGTCGACCACGTCATTCCGCGCAGCCGCGGAGGACAGCACACCTGGGAGAACGTGGTGGCCGCCTGCCGCCGCTGCAACCATGTCAAAGCGGACCGTCACGTCGCCGAGATCGGCTGGCGGCTGCGCCATCAACCCGCACCGCCCTCCGGCCTCGCCTGGAGGATCATCGGCACGGGACACCGAGACCCGCGCTGGATGCCGTACCTACAGCCGTACGGCGCGGACGACGCCCTCGCCCGGATCGAAGGCAGAGCAACTGCCTGAGACCGGGCTTCGTTGTTTCCGCGGGTCCGTGCGCCTCTCCGCGGGGCGGTGCGCCCCGCGGAGCGTTGTGCGGCGCCCGCGCTGCCCCTCGTGCCGCTCCGCGGTCACCTGCCGGGGGCGTCCTCCCGTACGGCATACGCCTCGACCGACCACAGCGAGTAGCCGTAGCGGGTCGCGCGCTTGTCGCCCTGGACACGGACGTAGCGGGTGTCCTCCGGCGCGTCCATCCGGACCACCTCCCGGCCGCCCCTGCCGTCCCGCACCGTCGCGGCGGTACGCCAGCGCTTGCCGTCCGGGGAGACCTGGACGCGGTACTTCTCGGCGTACGCGTCCTGCCAGCGCAGCACCAGCTCACCCAGGCGTGCCGGCTTCCGCAGCTTCAGCTGGAGCCACTCGCCGTCCTCGGCGGGTGAGGACCAGCGGGTGCTCCCGCGGCCGTCGTTGACGGCCGAGGCGGGGAAGTCCGGGGTCTCGTCGGCCGACGAGGACGCCTCCGCGTCACGGGCGAGATCCTTCCCGCCGGTCCGCGGGAAGGCGCGAACGGTCAGGGTGCGCCGCTCGTCGCCGAAGGAGACCGGAATCCGGTGGCTGCCGGGCTCGACGGAGTCGTCGGCGGTGATCTCCAGGTCCGCCTCCGCCGTGCCGCCGCGCGGTACGTCCGTACGGTCCGGGCTGCGCACGGTGAAGCCGTCGGGGGCCTCGGCGGTGATCCGGCCGCGTACGTCGGACGGGCGGTGCGCGCGCACCCGCGCGGTCACCTCGCCGCTGCCGCCGCCGATGGGGGCGTAGATCTCGTCCCTCGACAGGGAGAGCGAGGCTTCCGGGGTGTCGGCGTACCAGGGGGTGATCTCGTGCACGACCGGTTCGCCGGACTCCTCGGACCAGGCCAGGCGCAGGGCGTCGGCCCGCAGCCCGTCGCCGTCGAGCTGGGTCCAGCCGCTGCCGGAGAGCGGGCCCAGGGACCGCCAGCCCCCGCCCGGTACATGCGCCTCGACCCGGGCGCGCGTGCCGGAGCCGGGGCCCGTCTGCACGGTGACCGCCTCCAGGGGACGCCGCTCGGGCAGGCGGACGGTGAGTGCGGGGGTGCTGGAGGAGCTGCCGCCCCGGCTGCCGGACGGCCCGTGGCCGGGCGCTCCGGGCGAGGCCGGTGCGTCCGGTTTCTCCGCTGCGTCCGGTGGCCCCGTCGGGTCCGCTGCGAACCCGCCGGGCAGTGAGGCCCCGGGCAGGGCACTGGGGGGTGCGAAGTAGCCGGTCGCCGGGGCGGATTCCGCCCGGTAGGCGGTGTCCGGATCACCGTCGACGGCGGAGCCGACGGGAGCGCCCGGGCGTGCGGCGGGACCGCCGTGCGCCGTGTGGTCGCCGAATGCCTCTCGGCGTACACCGGACCAGCTGTCGGACGTCTTCAGGGCCCGCTTCTCGAACTCCCGGAGCACGCCCTTGCCGACCACCGCGGAGCCCTTCTCGCCGCCGGCGTGCAGCTTCTTCAGCTCCAGCCGCGCGTCCCAGGCGTCGCCGCCGTCGCCGCGTGCCTGCGCCGTCAGCATCGTCACGGCCGCCTCGCCCGCCTCGCCGCGCCGGGCCAGCTCCTTCAGCCACGGGCGTACTTCGCGGCCGAGGGCGGCGGGCACCCGGTCCTGCGCGGTGCGCATCGCGCGGAAGGCGCCGCGCAGACCGTCCGCGGCCTCGCGCAGCCGCTTCTGCCCGGAGTCCTCCCCGGGGCCGGCGGCGTTCTCGTACGCGGCCCAGAACTCGGCCAGCAGCGGGCGCAGATATGCCGACTCCTCACCGCCGAGCACGGAGGAGGCGTCGTTGCCGGCGAGCGCGTGCACGGCCGCGCGCGTCTCCCGCGCGCTCCCGCGCCCGGCGGAGCCGCCCTGCCCGGCGGAAGGGACGGACACCGCGTCGATGGCCGCGTTCCACGACTTCTGCGGGTCGTAGTCCTTCGGGTTCCAGGCGTAGTCCGCGGCTGTGAACAACGGGATGCGGGAAGCGGTCGGCTGCTTCATCGCGTTCGTCAGCAGGGCGGCCGATCCGGCAGCGACGGCCGGCTCCCGTCCGCGGTAGGGACCGAGGAAGACGCGGTCCTGCGCGTAGTCGTTGACGGGGTAGTTGTCCATGGTGACCAGTGGATGCTGCCGGAACGCGGAGCGCGCGGCGGCCAGTTCACCGCCGGTGATCGTGCGCGGCACGACACCGACACCCGTCCAGGCGACCTGCACGTCCGGCGACAGCTTCTCGGCGAGTGCCGAGCGGTAGGCGGTGGCACCGTCCTGGTAGAACTCGGTCGGCATCACGGACAGCGGTTCCACGTCCGGGTGGCGCTCGGAGAGATGACGGGCGGCCGCGTTGGCCAGCTCGGCCTGAGCGCGTGCGGCGGCGCGCGGACCCGAGCCGTAGGCGCGCGCGTCCTGGTCGCAGTGCCACTCGCTATAACTGACGTCCTCGAAGCGCAGTTGGAAGGCCGAGAAGCCCAGCGCCCGCATCGCGTCCAGCTTCCGCAGCAGCGCCCTGCGGTCCTCCTCGGAGGAGAAGCACAGCCCCTGCCCCGGTGAGACCGCCCAGCCGAGTGTCACGTGATTGCGCCGGGCGCGCTCCGCCAGCGCGCGGAAATCGGCGCGCTGCGCTGCCGGATACGGGTCACGCCAGTGGGCCGACTGCCGGTACGGATCCTCGGAAGAGGCGTAGAGATAGCGGTTCTGCTTGGTGCGGCCGAGGAAGTCGAGCTGCTCCAGCCGCTCCTGCTGGGACCAGGAGGGTCCGTAGAAGCCTTCGGTGGTGCCCCGCACGGCGGCGGTGGGCCAGTCCCGTACGGTCACGCCCGCGAAGCCGCGGCTGCCGTCCTCCTCGGTGACGAGCTGCCGCAGAGTCTGCACGGCGTTGAACAGGCCGGGCCCGTCGGCGCCTTCGAGTGCGACGGTGTCACGGTCGCCGGCACGGCCGGCCGCCAGCCGGTACCCGCCGCGCGGCAGGTCGCCGCGGTCCGGAGCCTTCAGCGCGCGCAGCGCGTCGGCGGCGTGGGTGCTGCCCCGGCGGCTGTCCGCACGCACGATCAGCCCCCGGCCGGGGAGCTGCCGTCCCGGGCGCGCCTCCTCGATGCTGCGGGCGCCCGCCTCCCGCAGGGCCGCGCGCAGGGCGTCCAGTGCGGCACCGTCGGTGCCTTCCTCGGCGACGAGCGTGACGTCACGGCCGACGGGCACGAAAGAGCCTCGCCCGTCCAGCGACTGGGGCCGTGGCCACACGGACGGGGTCGCCCCCTGAGCGTCGGCCTGGCTGTCGGGCGTGTCCGCCGACGGGCCGTCCGGACCGGGCGTGGGAGCGGCCTGCGCGGTGGACGCGCCGCCGAGCAGTCCGCCGATGACGGCTGCCGTGAGCGCGCCCGCGCCCGCTCGCCGTCCCGCTCTCTTGCCGTGCGCCGCTGCGCCCACCACGTCCTCCCCGACGCCCGAATCACACATCGCCGCTTCGCTGCGCCGTCACGTCAGTCCCTGCCGGGCGAGCCCATCACCGCCGCGGTGGGCGTGTCAACGCGAAACCACCCGAAGTGGTGCCGGGACGCGAACGGTTGGGACTCGTCGGGGGCTGGACGCAGTCCGCGGCCCGTCCGGTTCCGCGCCGTGCGTGACGGGAGGGAATGGAGGAGGGAGGGGAGGAGGGAGACGAGGGGCAACGGGCGCGGACAGTGACCGGTGCATCGCTCACCGTTCCGTACGGGCGCGGCCCCTGCGCGTCATGCCCGGCGGACGCAGCGTGACGCCAGGGCGGCGAGGCCCGGACGGAGGGGGAGCGGGAGGACGGAGAGAGGGCGGTGAGAGGGGACGGGCGGGAGCGGAGAGCCGCGATGTGCCCGTCGCCTGGTGACCTTCGACGGGTGGCCTGTAAAATTTTGCGCGAGATGCCCCGAAATCCCGGCGCCCGTTCGTCTCCCACCGACCCGTACGGGCAAATCGCCTGCCTCGGCAAGCGTGACCTCGAACACGTTCCGGCCCCGAGGACGTCTGCGCCCGGCTCGACTGGGTAGGGCCCCCTTCTGACCGTCCGACGACAACTTACGGAGGCACGCCGTGGCCGCATCCGCCGAACTTCTCTCCGCCCCCGACCCGCTCCCCCAACAGGTGCTTCTGAAACAGCAGGTGCTCTCCAAACAGGGGCACGAGCCGGTAGTCCTGTCCGGTGTGTCCGATCCCGACTCCGGACTTGACGGCTCGTGCTACTGCGGCTGCTCCGAGGCGCCGCTCACCTCCGAACCCCCTCTCGCCGACGTCGCACCCCTCACCAGCGAACCGCCCGTCGCCGAACTGCCGCTGACGAGTGAGCCCACCGGAATCGGCTTCGGCACGGACAGCGCGGACATCTGACCGGCGGCGGCCGGCTGAGCCGCCGGCGCCGGACCCGGGGAGACCCGGAGGGACGGCGCCCTCACCCGTCCGATATGTTGGCCGGGTGAGCAACAAGGTCTTCAAGAACACACTGCGCGCCGGCACTGTCACCGTCGGCGCCTCGCTGATGCTGCTGCCGTCGACCCCCGCCTTCGCGCTCACCCGCGACGACGGCGACGACCCGGGGCCCGGGCTGAGCGTCATCGAGACGCTCGGCCTGTTCGTGGCCGCCCCGATCGCCCTCTACGTGGTGATCGCCGGCCTCGTGATGCTCGGCGGCAGGAAGAAACACAGCTGACGGGGCGGCTGCGGGGCGGACGACTCCGTTCCGCGGCGCCACTGTCCCCCGCCCCGCGGTCCTCTGACCGCGGCTCCTCATGGTGAGGGCTTCCCACGCGGCGTCCGGTTCGCCGTCCTTCACGCCGGTCATGCCGTTCCCGGCCGCCGTCCCGTGCGCGCCTTCCGTGCCTTTCCGCGCCTCTCCGGTTCCCCGGCCTCCGCTGCGCCGGACCGGTACCGCGCGCCCTGCCCGTGCTCACGCCCGGGGGAGCCGCGCCGGTCCGTCAGCGTTCCCGGTGAGTGAACCTGATCGGCACTCGAACGTCCGTACTTTAGGGCAGGGTTGTCCGGGTTTGTCGACGGGCTCGTAACAGAGGGTGGAAGCAGGTACGGCGGTGGGAATCGCCCCGGCATGACGTACAACATCCCGCTCTCCCCTCGCCCCCTGAGCCATCTCACCGCCGCTCCCCAGCACCGGGTACTGACCACGCGTGCCCTGCGCGAGCACGGAGTCTCCGCCCTCGCGGCCGACGAGCGCTGCCGGCCCGGCGGCCCCTGGCAGCTGCTGCTCCCCGGTGTCTACCTGCTGCACCCAGGCCCGCCGACCAGCGACGAGCGGCTGCACGCCGCACTGCTGTACGCGGAGGAGCAGCCGGGGCAGATTCCCGCCCAGCACGGAACCGGCCTCGTCGGCCCGCCGGAGGCGATGATCACCGGTCTCGCGGCGCTCACCCTGCACGGCTTCACCGGCGCCCCCTCCCTGCGCGCCCTGGACCGCATCGACGTACTGGTGCCGCGGACCCGCGGACTGCGCTCCACGGGCTGTGTCCACATCATCCGCGGGCAGCAGCTCCCGGAGCCCGACGAGGTCACGGGCCTGCCCGTCGCTCCCGTGCCCCGTGCCCTCGCCGACACGGTCGCGCAGCTCGCGGACGCGGGTGTCGTGGGCCGGCTGCTGGTGGAGTCGGTACGCGGCGGCCACTGCGAAGCGGAAGCGGTCGTGGGGGAGTTGACGCGGGCACGGCTCCTGGGACGCCCGCACGTGCGGGACGCCGTCGCGGTACTGACGGCTGAGGACCGTGCCCTGGCGGAGGGACGTCTGTATGAGATGGTCTTCCGCCACCGGTTGCCCGAGCCCAGCTGGAACGTCGATCTGCGCCTGCCCGGCGGGCCCTGCCTCGGCGGCGTCGACGCCTACTGGCCCGGGCAGGCCGTCGCCGTCGAACTGGACACCTGTGCGCACCGGCACGACGGTGAGACGCAGTGGTCGGAGTACGCCCGCAAGCGCGAGGTACTGGAAGGGCTGGGCATCACGGTCGTCCACCTCACTCCGCACAAGCTGCGCGATGCGCTGGAGCAGCAGGCCGCGATCGTGCGTACCGCGCTGATGACCGCCGTCGAACGCGAACCGGCCGAGTACGTGATCGTGCTGCCCCGCTGAGGGGGGCACGGGACCGCGGTACGGGGGGAGCGACGGCCTCCGTCCTACCGTGGGCGCATGACTGTGAACCGAGCCTTCGCCAGCGTCCTCTCCGACCGGCTCCCCGAGACACGCGACTTCTTCACCGGGCTGCTGGGCATGTCCGCCGTCTACGACAGCGACTGGTTCGTCTGCCTTCAGGACCCGGAGAACGCCGCGATGGAGCTGGGCATCTGGCGCCGGGACCACGAACTCGTCCCCGAGGCGTACCGGGGTGCTCCCTCGGGCACGATCCTCACCTTCGTCGTGGACGACGTCGAAGGGGTGTACGCGGCTGCGCTGGAGCAGGGTCGTGACGTCGTCGAGCCGCCGCGCAACACCTTCTACGGGCAGCGCAGCATGCTGATCAAGGACCCGAACGGGCAGTTGGTCGACGTCTCCACGCCCGTCGCCGAGATCGACGAGGAAGCGCTCCGGCACGGGGCGTGATGCGTACCGGCACCCGCCTGCGAGGTCCCGGCCACAGCGCTAGCCGCAGAACTCTGCCTCGATCAAGGCGCCCGTCCGGCCCGCCCAGTCGCCGTTGATGTTGAAAGCCGCGGTGTGCGTGCCGTCGGGTGTGGTGACTGCTGCCGAGCGTGAGCCCTGGATGGTGCCCTCGTGGCCCCAGACCGTCGTTCCGCAGGAGAGCTTCCGCTCGGTCAGGCCCAGGCCGTAGCGGTCACCCCCGTCGGCGGGCACGGTGTCCTTCATCTCCGCCAGCTGCCGGGGCGGAAGGACGTCCCCGGCCAGCAGCGCGCGCATGAAGCGCACCAGGTCGCCGGTGGAGGAGATCATCTCGCCGGAGGCGCCCGCGAGGGAGGGGCTGAGGGTGGTGACGTCGTGGACCCGGGCGTGCGGGCCGGAGCGGGAGAGGGTGGAGTACGCGCGGCCGTGCGGGCCGGGGATGTGGGCGGAGGTGCCGGGCAGCGAGGTGTCGCTCAGCTTCAGCGGCCGAATGAGCCTGCGTTCGACCTCCTGGGCGTACGGCCGCCCCGTCGCCGCTTCGATGACCATGCCGGCGAGCACGTAGTTGGTGTTGGAGTAGCGCCACTCGGTGCCCGGGGTGGAGGAGGGCGGGTGGGCGGTCGCCTTCCGTACGAGGGCGGCGGGGGTCTGCGTGTCGTAGCGGTGGGCGGGGAAGCCCTGTCCGAAGTAGGTGCGGTGCGTGCGGGGATCGGCGGTGAAGTCGTACACGCCGCTCGTGTGGCCCATGAGCTGGCGCACGGTGACACGCGAACCGTCGTGCCCGTTGCCCTGCAGCGTGCCGGGCAGCCACCGTTCGACGGTGTCGTCCAGCCTCAGCTTCCTCTCGGTTTCCAGCTGCAGCAGGACGGCGGCTATGAAGGGCTTGGTCAGGCTGCCGATGCGGAACCTGTCCTGGGCCAGGCGGGGACGGTGCGTGCCGCGGTCGGCCACACCGGCGGTGCCGTGCCACTTCCCGGCGCCGTCCTCTGCCTGCGCCAGCACACCGGGAGCGCCCGCCTGCCGGACCTCGGCGTCCATCGCGTCCTGTGTCGCGCCGTGCCCGTCCTCGGTGGCGGAGGAGGAGCTGACGGACAGGGCGGCCACAGCGGTGACCACCAGGGTGACGACGGTGGTGCGCACGGACATGCGCAGACTCTAGTGATCGGGCCTGCTCGCGCGCCATACGGCGAAGACGATCAGAGCGCAGCCCGCGTACTGGGTCGGAGTGGGACGTTCGGCGAGGAACCCGACGCCGAAGAGGAGCGCGAGGACAGGCTGAAGGAGCAGCAGCGTCGCGCCCTTGTCGGGGGAGAGGCGGGGCAGCGACGGGTTGATCAGCAGCCAGGCCAGCACCTGGCCCAGCAGCGCCACCGGTATCAGCCATCCCCAGGCGGGCCAGCCGGGGTCGGGGTCGACTCCCGTCCACAGGGAACCCACCACGCCGGCGGCGACGGCGGCCGACAGTGTGGACGCGCAGACAGGCAGCACCGTGTGCGGCCGTGGGAGTGTCCCGGCCGGTGCGTCGGGCAGGGCCTGTTCCCGGGTCCGGCCGGTGTCCCCGCCGAGGCGGATGAGGAAGAGGTATCCGGCGAAGGCGACACCCGCCGCCGTTCCGAACAGGGCACCGGAGAGGGGGTCGCTGCCGGGTTCCGGCCGTCCGAGCGCGCCGCTGGCCAGGGCGACGCCGGTCAGCAGTACGGGCGCGGTCAGCCAGAACCGCCGTGCGAGCCGCGCACCGGTCAGGAAGCGCGTCAGCAGCGGGAAGACGACGAGCTGGACGTTGAGCAGCAGTGTCGCCATGGAGGCCCCCAGAGCGTGGATGCTGTGCACCCAGCAGACGAAGTCCACGCCCAGCAGCAGGCCCGCTGCCAGGTCGAGGCCCAGCAGCCGGGACCGCCGCGGCCCCAGCCTGCGGTACTCCGCGTACGCCATCGGCGCCAGCACCACCAGGGCGAGCGCGCAGCGCAGGAAGGCGGCGGTGCCGGCGTTCACACCGGAGAGCTTGATGAACATCCCGGACGAGGACGTGCACGCCGCTCCGGCGACGATCATCAGTGCCGGGCCGGGCGGCGTCCGTCCGCCGCGTGCCTCCGCAGAGTGTGGGATGCGTGCCCCCGGAGGTCGTGAGCCGCTTCCCCGTTCTTCGTGACCGGGTGCCGTCGTCGCCATGCCAGTCACTCTGCCTGCCCGTAAGCAGAAGCAAAAGCGACGATTCCTCAGCTGTATTCGTCAGCTCTCCTTCATCTACATGCTCCGGCGTGTGTAGCGTTGCCCTCGTGCTGAATCTGGAGCGGCTGCGCGTGCTGCACGCGGTCGCGGTGCACGGCTCCGTAGCCCGCGCCGCGTCGGCGCTGCACGTCACCCCGTCCGGCGCCTCACAGCAACTGGGCAAGCTGGAGCGCGAGTCGGGGCACCGGCTGCTCGAACCGTACGGGCGCAGCGTGCGGCTCACCCACGCCGGAAGAGTCCTCGCCGAACGAGCGTCCCGCGTGGTCGCCGAGGCGGACGCGGCCGAGTCGGACCTGGCCGACCTGGACGAGGAGATCATCGGCCCGCTGCGCCTGGGAGGTGTGGGCAGTTCGCTGCGGGCGCTGCTGCCGGACGCACTCGGCTCGCTCACCGAGGCGCACCCCCGGCTCGTCCCCACGCTGGTGGACGGCGAGGCCGTCGACATGGTGCCGCTCCTTGCCCGCGGAGACCTCGACCTCCTGCTCGTCGAGAGCTGGGCCAACCGCCCGCTGACCCTGCCCGCCGGACTGGCCACCCGCACCCTCGCGGTCGAGGAGGTGCACCTCGCGCTCAGCGAGGAGCACCCGCTGGCCGGGTGCGGCTCGGTCGCCGTCGCTGAGCTGAGCGGGCAGGTGTGGGCGAGCTGTCCGGCCGGGACGGAGCCGTACGAGGCGCTGGTGCAGGCTGTGCGCGCGGCCGGCGGCGAGCCCGAAGTCCGCTACACCGTCACCGAGTTCGCAACACAGCTCGCGCTCGTCGCGCGTGGTCTGGCGGTCGCGCTGCTGCCCGAGATGGGGCAGCGGCCCGCTCCCGGAGGGGTGCGTTTCGTGCCCGTACGGCCCCGGCTGCGGCGCGAGGTGCTGGCGGCATGGCGGGCCCCGGGCGGCGACTCCGGGCCCGGTTCACGGTCCGGGCCCGGGTCCGGTTCAGGGTCCGCAGCCGGTTCCGGTTCAGGGTCCGCAGCCGGGCCCGGAGGGGCTCCGGTCATGAGCCCGGCCGCCAGTCCGGCCGTACGCGCGTGCGTCAGCGCGCTCGCGCAGAAGGAGCGGGACTGAGCGCCGGAGCGGTGCCGCCCTCCCACTCCCACTCCGATTCCCGCCCTTCGTGCCCGACCCCCGCAGGGCGGCGGCCCACCGTTCGTGCGCCTACGGCTTGGGCAGCAGCAGTTCGGTGTTGCGGTCGGTCGGGGTACCGGACAGCCCTTGGCGCGCGCCGGGAGCGTTGAAGGACAACTCCCGGTACAGGGAGGCCAGTCCCGTCCGTGAGAGGTCGCCGTAGTCGGTGCGTGCCGGTGCCGCCGATTCGATCAGGGTGGTGAACAGCGACAGCGTCCCGTCTCCGTTGTCGCTCACCTCCACCGTGCGCGCCAGCTGCGGGAAGTCGATGTGGGAGGCGGTGGAGATCTCCCAGAAGGTGCCGCGCGGCCTGATCCTGTTCTTGTGGCTGTGGCCGTTGATCCAGGCCAGTACGTGCGGGTTGTCGTGCAGCAGCGCGAGGAGTTCGGCGCCGCCCTCGGGGGTGGTGGTGCTGGTGTGATGGCTGAAGAGCAGTACGTACGCACCGGCGGACCGCTGCTCGCCCAGACGGCGCTCCAGCCACCTCAGCTGAGTCTCGCCGAGACTGCCGGCGTAGCCGCCGTCCCGCCGGGTCGTGTCCAGGCTGATGCCTGTCACGCCCTCGGCGACCCGGAAGGTGTAGTAGAGCCTGTCCTCGGCGAGATTGGCCTCCGTGTAGCCGTGACCCACCGGTCCCGCACCCGCGTGGCGCCGCCGCAGATGGGCGCGTATCCAGTCCTGCCGTGTGAAGGGCGCCCGCGCCGGGTCCGCGGTCACCGACCGCATCTCGCGGGAGCGCGTCAGTGAGCGCAGCAACTCCTTGAACTGCTCGCCCTTGGGGTCCGCGCCCTCCTCGACCGTCCGCCACAGCCGGGCTCCGGCGGCCTCGGAGTCCAGCCGCATCAGCTTCCTGCCGCCGACCGCGAAGTCGGTGAAGAAGCCGTCGCCGGCGAAGCAGCCGCCCGGGAGGGAGTCGTGGTTGCCGGACGTGGAGTACCAGGGAAGGGCCAGTCCGGGGCTGTCGACGTCCCGGATCGCGGCCCGCAGATAGCCATCGATCCGGGGGAAGCCCGACTCCTTGTCGTCGTCGCGCAGTTCGTCCTCGGGCTGCCAGTACATCTTCAGACCGCTGTCGTGCACGCCCTCGTAGACGGTCCTGTCGCCCGTGTTGGGGGTGATGCGGCCGCCGCTCATCGCCGTCAGGAACCAGTCGAGTTCGGCACGGCAGTTGTTGTCGGTGTTGTCGCCGGTGGTCACCACGAAGGACAGCGGCTCGCCCGTCGCCGGGCCGCCGCGCAGCCCGTTGACGCGTTCGACGAGCGAGACGGTGCCGGCGACGGACAGGGCCTCCTGCGGGCGCCAGGCGCTCTGCGTCTCGGACCGCAGATACTCGTAGCGCAGCGGGTGCTGCACGTCGACCATGTGCAGATCCGTGAACTGAACGAACGAGACCAGCGGTTTCCGCGTCTCCTCCCGCCGGCCTCCCGCCGGGGCGAGTTCCGTGCGTACGACCCGCTTCCAGCCCGGACCGTCCCCGAGCCGCCGGTATCCGCCCTCGCCCCGGCCGCGCGGTGTGGCCACCGAACTGAGCGTGGTGCCCTCCGGCGAGGGGGCGAGGGGTCTTGCGCGGGTGACGGGCGCCGCCGCGCGTGCCCGGGCCCGGGGGGCACGGGCGCCGGCCGTCCGTGACGGTGCGGGCTGACCGGCGCTCGCTGTGCCGTCGCTCAGCCCCCAGCCGGCTCCCAGCCCGGCGGCCGTGCCGGCCGCGCCGGCGGCGAGGAGGGTGCGGCGGTGGAGCAGACGGTTCTGCGGTCGGCTGCTGCGGTGCATGCGGAAGCCTCTCCTGGTACGGACGCGACGCGGGGCGCCGGCGGGACCGGGCCGTGCGGACGGTCCCGCCCACCAGGGATGTTTGGCACCGGGAGTGGCGTGCGGCTGAACGACGGCGGAACGCGGCACGCCCATCGCCGTTCATGGATCACGGCCTCGTGCGCAGGTCACCGGCCTCTCGCCGCCCTCTCGCCGCGTCGCGGCACGCCGCTCACCCGCTGTTCACCCGCCGGGGAAGGGACGGCTCACCGGGACGCGGCGGGGAGGGGCACCGCCCGTGTGCACCGCGCGTGCGCAAGTCGCGTGGAAGGATGGCCGAACGACGACACCGTGAGACCGCTAGAGCAGGGGAGAGCACCAGGTGCCTGGCACGAATCTGACACGCGAGGAGGCGCGCGAGCGAGCACGACTGCTCACCGTCGACTCCTACGAGATCGAGCTGGATCTCAGCGGGGCGCAGGACGGAGGTACCTTCCGTTCGCGGACGCTCGTGCGCTTCGAGGCCGCCGAGTCCGGTGCCGCCTCCTTCATCGACCTGGTGGCCCCCGCGGTCCACGAGATCACCCTGAACGGCAGCCCGCTGGAGCCCGGGGAGGTCTTCGCCGACTCCCGCATCGCGCTGCCGGGGCTGGAGGCGGGCCCCAACGAACTGGTCGTGACGGCCGACTGCGCGTACACCAACACCGGTGAGGGCCTGCACCGGTTCGTCGACCCGGTCGACCAGCAGGCGTATCTCTACACCCAGTTCGAGGTGCCGGACGCCCGGCGGGTCTTCGCCAGCTTCGAACAGCCGGATCTGAAGGCCGCTTTCCGGTTCACCGTGCGGGCACCCGAGGGATGGACGGTGATCTCCAACTCGCCGACCCCCGAACCCGAGGGCGAGGTCTGGCGCTTCGAGCCGACGCCGCGCATCTCCTCATACATCACTGCGCTCATCGTCGGCCCGTACCACAGCGTGCACAGCACCTGGGAGGGCGAGGGACGCAGCGTGCCGCTGGGCATCTACTGCCGCCCCTCCCTGGCCGAACACCTCGACGCCGAGGCGCTCTTCGCGGTCACCCGGCAGGGCTTCGACTGGTTCGAGGAGAAGTTCGACTTCCCCTACCCGTTCGCGAAGTACGACCAGCTCTTCGTCCCCGAGTTCAACGCGGGCGCGATGGAGAACGCGGGCGCGGTCACCATCCGGGACCAGTACGTCTTCCGCTCCAAGGTCACGGACGCCGCGTACGAGACCCGCGCGGAGACGGTCCTGCACGAGCTGGCCCACATGTGGTTCGGCGATCTGGTCACCATGGAGTGGTGGAACGACCTGTGGCTGAACGAGTCGTTCGCCACCTACACCTCCATCGCCTGCCAGGCGCACGCTCCCGGCTCCCGCTGGCCGCACGCCTGGACCAGCTTCGCCAACCAGATGAAGACCTGGGCGTACCGGCAGGACCAACTGCCCTCCACGCACCCGATCATGGCCGAGATCCGCGACCTGGACGACGTCCTGGTCAACTTCGACGGGATCACCTACGCCAAGGGCGCGTCCGTCCTGAAGCAACTCGTCGCCTACGTGGGCATGGACGAGTTCTTCAGCGGCGTGCAGACCTACTTCAAGCGTCACCAGTGGGGCAACACACGCCTGGAGGACCTGCTCGGCGCGCTGGAGGAGACCTCGGGCCGCGACCTGACGGCCTGGTCGAAGGCGTGGCTGGAGACCGCCGGAATCAACGTGCTGCGCCCTCAGATCGAGACCGACGGCTCGGGCACCGTCACCTCCTTCGCCGTCCTCCAGGAGGCCCCCGACCTGCCGGCCGGCGCCACCGGCCAGCCGACGCTGCGTCCGCACCGCATCGCTGTCGGCGCGTACGAACTCCAGGGCGGCAAGCTCGTGCGTACGGACCGCATCGAGCTGGACGTGGACGGCGCGCGCACCGAGGTGCCCGGACTGACGGGCCGCACACGCCCGGCCGTCGTTCTCCTCAACGACGACGACCTGTCCTACGCCAAGGTCCGGCTGGACGCCGAGTCGCTGGCGACCGTCACCCGGCACCTGGGCGACTTCACCGAGTCGCTGCCCCGCGCGCTGTGCTGGGCCTCCGCCTGGGACATGACGCGCGACGCCGAACTGCCCGCTCGTGACTACCTCGACCTGGTGCTGTCCGGCATCGTCAAGGAGTCCGACATCGGCGTCGTCCAGTCGCTGCAGCGGCAGGTCAAGCTCGCTCTCGACCTGTACGCCGACCCGGAGTGGCGCGAGACGGGCCTCACCCGCTGGTCGGACGCGGCGCTGGAGCATCTGCGGGCCGCGGCTCCCGGCAGCGACCACCAGCTCGCCTGGGCCCGTGCCTTCGCCTCCACCGCCCGTACGGACGCCCAACTGGCGCTGCTGGAGGGGCTGCTGGCAGGCACCGAGAGCATCGGGGGACTGGCGGTCGACACCGAACTGCGCTGGGCGCTGCTGCAGCGCCTGGCCGCGACCGGCCGTGCCGGGGAGAAGGAGATCACGGCCGAGCTGGAGCGCGACGCCACCTCGGCGGGCGAGCGTCACGCGGCGACGGCACGTGCCGCGCGTCCCACGGCCGAGGCCAAGGCGGAGGCGTGGAGGTCGGTGGTGGGCAGCGGGGCGTCGGACGCGGAGGCCGGCCTGCCCAACGCCGTGCAGGAAGCCGTCATCGGCGGGTTCCTCCAGACCGACCAGCGGGAGCTGCTCGCGCCGTACAGCGAGAAGTACTTCGAGGTCGTCAAGGACGTCTGGGAGACCCGCAGCCACGAGATGGCCCAGCAGATCGCGGTCGGTCTCTACCCGACCCTCCAGGTCTCCCGGCAGACCCTCGACGCGACCGACAACTGGCTGGCGACGGCGGTGCCGGGCGCGGCGCTGCGCCGTCTGGTGACCGAGTCCCGTGCGGGCGTCGAGCGCGCGCTGCGCGCGCAGGAGGCGGACGCGGCGGCGGCCTGAGCACATGTGAAGGGGCGCCGCGTCGGGCGGCGCCCCTTGTGCGACGGCCGTGTGCCGGGCCGTCCGGCGGCCCCCCGCACGGACGGTCGACCCGTCAACCGGCCCTCTGTGCTCCCGTGCAGGGCCCCGGCACCCCGCGAGCTGTCCGCACCCGCAGCCCCGAAGGCCCCCGGTACGAGCCGGGGGCCTCCGTGTGGGGGGTTGCGATGGTGCTGTTCAGGCGTGGTGCTTGGTTCTGCCAGGCGTGGTGCTGGTGTGTGCTCGCGCAGGTACGGGCGTACGTGCGCGGGCCGGACCGGCGGGTGCCGGACCGGTCACTTGGCGAAGGCCGCCTGGTCGAAAGCAGCGCTCGCCACGCCGTTGGCCCACAGGGACTGGACCTGGGCGGCCTCGTTCGCGTCCGGCGTGTCGTTGGTGCAGGAGGTGCCGGGGCCACCGCCGGACATCAGCTCGCTGCAGGGGCCCTCGTAGTGGTCCGGGAGACCGAGGACGTGGCCTGTCTCGTGCGAGACGACGCGGTTGGAGTCGTACTGCTGGTTCTGGGCGTAGTCCAGGAAGATGTACCCGTTGCCGTGGCCGTCGGTGGAGGCGTACGAGCCGCGCGGGTCGTCCCCCTCGCGGTAGTCGAAGCTTGCGTTGCCGCCCTCGGCGAGCTGCACGTTGGAGACGGCCGCGTTCCACACGGCGGTGCTGTTCGCGATCTCACCGGCGAAGGTGGGTGCCCCGCTGGCGTCGTAGTTGACGGTGACGGCCTGGATGCCGGGCTTGGCGGCCTGCTTCTTCAGGGCGTCCTTCACGACGGCGTTGAAGAAGGCCTCGTTGGCCTTGTTCGACTCGCCGACGAATCCGGTGCGGGTGGTGCTGCTCTTGGCCGCGGCGTCGTCCGGGGTCGCGGCCGACGCGGGCATGGCGCCCAGGCCGAGTGCCAGGCCGAGGCCGAGCGCCGCGGAGATTGCCGTGGAGCGATAACGCATGGGGGGTCTCCTTGTGGGTCCGTAATGCCGTGGCCGCTCAAGGTGGGGTGCGACCGCGTCACTGCCGGAAGAACTCCTGCCGGGGAAGAGTCTGTTCGACATGGCGGCGGAAGGGATGATGGCAGGTGGTGATAGTGCCGGAGCATCACCCGGTGATGTGCCGCCGGGAGGACCCCGGGACGTCTGGTGTGTCATGCGCACGCGCAGTTATGCTCGGTGTGTGGAGCTCGAAGTCAGGCATCTTCGTGCGCTGTGCGCCATCGCCGAGACGGGCAGTGTGCACAAGGCCGCCCGTCAACTCGGCATGACCCAACCCTCCTTGACGACCCAGCTCCGCCGCATCGAACAGGCCGTGGGAGGCCGGCTGTTCTCCCGCGAGCGTACTGGCAGCACGCCCACGGCCCTCGGCCGGTTCGTGCTCTGCCGCGCGCGGCCCCTCGTGGCGGAGATGACCGCCCTGGTCAGTGAGGCCAGGGCGGCGGCAGGGCGCACGGGCGGCGAGGCCCTGCGCATCGGAAGCACCGGCTCTCCCGCCGTGCCGGGCTGGCTGCGCCGGCTGCGCGCCCGGCTTCCGGAGGCCGACACCACTTTCCACATGGACCCCTCCGCGCACAACCTTCTGAGCAAGGTCGCCGAGGGCGAACTCGACGCCGCCTTCGTGCACGAGGTGGAGGGCTCACCGCTGCGCATACCGGACGGCCTGAAGGTGCACGTACTCGTGGAGCGCGAACCGCAGTTCGTGGCGATGTCGGCCACCCACTCCGTCGCCGCGCACTCGGTGCTCGACCTCACCGACCTCGCCCACGAGCGCTGGATGGTGGACCCGACGGCCGACGGCGAATGGGCCGGGCTGCGCAGGGTGTTCGCAGAGGCGGGCATCAGCCCGCGCGTGGTGCACGGCGACAACCTCGCCCAGGCCGACCTCGTCGCCGCGGGGGAAGTCGTCGTGCCGTGCCAGCCCACCGCGGCCGTCCGCCCCGGCTGGGTCATACGGCCGCTGCGGGGCGATCCGCTGGCCGTCCGGCTGCTGCTGGCGACTCCCGAGGCGACACCCGGCACCGCTCCCGTGCTCGAACCGCAGGCCCTTCTGTCCGACCTGGAGTCCGCCTACCGGGAAGCGGCATGGGCCAGCGACGCCTACCGCCACTGGCTCCAACGCCACGACGACGCCTCGTCGTTGCCGTTCAGCGTGGTGGCGTAGGGCCCCGTCCCCCCGCGCGCGAGCCCGTCCCCGCACGCGAGCCCGTCACGGCGTCCGCGTCCGCGCCGCCGCCGCGTCGCAGCTCTGTGCGCGCAGCGCGCGCGCCAGGTCGTCACGCGACTCCAGGATCAGCCGGCGCAGCGCGGGCGCGGCGTCCTCGTGGGCGTCCAGCCACGCGTCCGTCGCGTCCAGGGTGGCCCGGTCGCCCTGGAGGCCCGGGTACAGGCCCCGTACGACCGCCATCGCGATCTCGATCGAACGCGTACGCCAGATCTCCTCCAGCGCCTCGAAGTACGGCGCGGCGTACGGTGCGGTCAGCTCCCGCTGCCCCGGCTGGGCGAAACCGGAGATCGTGGCCTCCACAAGGGCGTTGGAGAGCCGGTCCGAGGTCATCACCGCGTTCCACGCCTCCGCCTTGACCCGCGCGGAGGGACGGGCCGCCAGGCAGCGCACGTGGTGCCGCTTGCCGGACGCGGTGTCGTCGCGTGCCAGCTCGGCGTCCAGGGCCGTGGAGTCGGCCGCGCCCCGCGCGGCCAGCGACTCCAGGAACGTCCAGCGCAGCTCCTGGTCGATCTCCAGCCCGTCGATGCGCGCGGATGCCCTGCCGCCGGTGCCCGGCGTCCCCAGCAGCCCCTGCAGCAGCCGCAGATCCTTCTCGTCCGAGGCGACGGCGGCGAACAGCCGTGCCCAGGCGAGCTGATGGCCGCTGCCCGGCGCGGCCAGCCGCAGCTGGGTCAACGCGGCCTCGGCCAGGGCCCGTTCCCCCTCCTCGCGCCAATCCGGCGCCGCATAGTGGGTGATCGCGGAACGGCTCCACGCGTGCAGCATCTGCAGCACGCCGATGTCCGACTCGCCGCCCGCGAAGGTGAGCACCATCGTGACGAAGTCCCGGGCGGGCATGAGTCCGTCCCGCGTCAGGTTCCACATCGCCGACCAGCACAGCGCGCGGGAGAGGTTGGGGTTGTGGGCGTCGTCGTCACCGCCGCCGGGGACGGACGCGGGGACGAGCTCCCCGAGATGCGAGCGCAGCGTGGCCAGCGAGACCTCGTCCAGACGGGTCTTGCAGTACGTCAGGTCGTCGTCGTTGACGAGCACCAGATCGGGCCGTTCGGCGCCCGCCAGCTCCGGCACGACCGTGCGGGCGCCGGTGACGTCCGTCTCCGCCCGCGCGTAGCGCACCAGCCGGCGCTCGGCGGGGTCCCGCCGGTAGAGGCCCACGGCGACACGGTGCGGCCGGAGCACCGGGTGGGTCTCCTGGGCCTCCTGGAGCACGGCCAGCTCGGTGACCATCCCGTCGGCGTCACAAGTGACCTGCGGCGTCAGGGAGTTCACCCCCGCAGTCTGCAGCCAGGCCCGCGACCACTCCTCCATGTCACGGCCGGAGGTCTCGGCGAGGACCGCCAGCAGGTCCGCCAGCGTGGTGTTGCCCCACGCGTGGCGCTGGAAGTACCGCCGGGCTCCCTCAAGGAACGTCTCGCGGCCCACGTAGGCGACGAGCTGCTTGAGCACGGAGGCGCCCTTGGCGTAGGTGATCCCGTCGAAGTTGAGCTTGGCGTCCTCCAGGTCGCGGATGTCGGCCGTGACGGGGTGCGTGGAGGGGAGCTGATCGGCCCGGTACGCCCAGGACTTGCGCCGGTTGGCGAAGGTGATCCAGCCGTCCTCGAAGCGCGTCGACTCCACCAGGGCCAGCGCGCCCATGAAGTCGGCGAAGGACTCCTTGAGCCACAGGTCGTCCCACCACTCCATGGTGACCAGATCGCCGAACCACATGTGCGCCATCTCGTGCAGGACGACGTTCGCCCGGTTCTCGTACGACGCCCGCGTGACCTTGCCGCGGAAGACGAACTCCTCCCGGAAGGTGACCAGGCCCGGGTTCTCCATCGCCCCGATGTTGTACTCCGGGACGAAGGCCTGGTCGTACTTCCCGAACGGATAGGGGAAGCCGAAGTGGTCGTGGAAGAAGTCCAGTCCCTGCTTGGTGACGGTGAAGATGTCGTCCGCGTCGAAGTACTTGGCCAGGCCCTTGCGGCACAGCGCACCGAGCGGGATCTCCAGCTCGGGTCCGTCCGGCCCGAAGGAGCGCCGGTAGGTGTCCGTGACGTGGTGGTAGGGCCCGGCGACGACGGCCGTGATGTAGGTGGAGACGGGCTCGGTGCGCTCGAAGTGCCAGACGGCGGCCGCGCCTTCGTCGAGGGGCTGCGGTTCGCCGCGCCGCGCGCCGTTGCTCAGTACGGTCCACCGGGCGGGCGCGGTGACGGTGAAGTCGAAGCGGGCCTTGAGGTCGGGCTGCTCGAAGTTGGCGAAGACCCTGCGGGCGTCGGCGGGTTCGTACTGCGTGTAGAGGTAGACCTCGCCGTCCTCCGGGTCGAGGAAGTGGTGCAGGCCCTCGCCCGTACGGCTGTAGGCGCAGGCCGCGTCGACGGTCAGTTCGTTCTCGGCGGCGAGGGAGTCGAGGGCGATGCGGGCGCCGTCGAAGACGGTGTCGACCGGCAGCGAGCGGCCGTTGAGGGTCACGGAGTGCACCGAGGGCGCCACGAGGTCGGCGAAGGCCGACGCGCCCGGCTCCGCGCAGCGGAAGCGGATGGTCGTGGTCGAGCGGAACGTGCGGGGGCCGTCCGGGGGCGGGGGAGCGGTCGCCGAGCGCAGGTCCAGTGCCACCTCGTAGCCGTCCACGGTCAGCAGACCGGCCCGCCGCTGTGCCTCGTCACGGGTCAGGTTCTCTCCGGGCACGGCATGGCTCCCTCTCTCGGATGACGGCCGGCTCCACGGTCTTCCGGCGACGCACTGAAGCATTTCACGAGGCACACGGCGCGCACACGCGGGAATGGCGGCGCGGACTCGCGCGTTGGTCCCATCGCCCGACCTTTCACCGCTGCCGAGGAGAGCGTGGCCATGACGGAGAAGACTGTCGCCGACTTCTGGTTCGACCCCAGGTGCCCCTGGGCCTGGCTGACCTCCCGCTGGATGCTGGAGGTGGAGAAGGTCCGGCCGGTCCGGGTCCGGTGGCACGTGATGAGCCTGGCCGTGCTGAACGAGGACAAGCTGGACGAGCTGCCCGAGCGGTACCGCGAGATGCTCTCCAGCGCCTGGGGCCCGGTCCGGGTGTGCGTCGCCGCCGAGCAGAAGTACGGAGCCGAAGCCCTCGGCCCGCTCTACACGGCCCTGGGCACCCGCTTCCACAACCGCGGCAGGGAGCAGTCGCGTGAGGTCCTCGAGGAGGCCCTGAAGGAGGCAGGACTGCCCGCCGAGCTGGCCGACGCGGCCGACTCCGCCCAGTACGACGAGGCGCTCCGGGCCTCGCACAAGGAGGGCATCGACCTGGTCGGGCAGGACGTGGGCACCCCCGTCATCGCGGTGCCCGGCGCGGACGGCAGCCGTACGGCGTTCTTCGGCCCGGTGGTCACACCGGCGCCCAAGGGCGAGGCGGCGGCCAGGCTCTGGGACGGCACGCTGATGGTGGCCTCCACGCCCGGCTTCTTCGAGATCAAGCGCACCCGGGACGTGGGCCCCGTCTTCGACGACTGAGCCGCGCCCGTGCCGTACGGGCCCGCCGGTACGGGCCGTCACGAGCAGGAGGGCCCCGTACGTCACGTCCGTACGGGGCCCTCCCTCTTCTCCCGCCTGCCCGGTGAAAGGTGAGAAGACGATCACGAGGGCAGGAGGTTCACGGGCGCCGCTACGGCGCCAGCAGCAGGTTGTTCGCCCGCTGCTTCGCGGCGGTGTAGCGGCGGCTGACGTCCTGCCAGTTCACGACGCGCCACATCGCCTCGACGAAGTCGACCTTCTGGTTGCGGTACTGGAGATAGAAGGCGTGCTCCCAGGCGTCGAAGACGAGGAGGGGGACGCTGCCCTGGCCGACGTTGCCCTGGTGGTCGTAGACCTGCTCCACGATGAGCCGCCCGGTGACCGGCTCGTAGGCCAGCACGCCCCAGCCCGAGCCCTGTGTGGTGGCCGCCGCCTTGGACATGTGGGCCTTGAAGCGGCCGAAGGAGCCGAAGGATTCGGCGATGGCGTCGGCCAGCTCTCCCGTGCCGTCCTTCTCCAGCGGCTCGCCTCCCCCGTCGCCGGTCATGTTCTGCCAGTAGACGGTGTGCAGGATGTGGCCGGAGAGGTGGAAGGCCAGGCTCTTCTCCAGGCCGTTTACCGCGCTCCACTGGTCCGCGTCGCGCGCCTCGGCGAGCTGGTCGAGGGTGTCGTTGGCGCCCTTCACATAAGCGGCGTGGTGCTTGTCGTGGTGCAGTTCGATGATCTCGCCGCTGATGACGGGTTCCAGCGAGGAGTAGTCGTAGGGCAGTTCAGGCAGCGTGTACAAGGCCATATGCGTTCCCCTCTTACTATTGCATATTACTTGCAAGAAGAACGTAGCAGCAACAGGAACGCGGAGAGCGGAGCGGACCCGCCGTGGGGTTCCGCTCCGCTCTCCGCGCTCTCGTTCCGCCGCCGGTCTGCCCGCCCGGACGGCGTGGCCGCTCACTCCTCCCGGCTGTCGGCCTCCTCCCCGCCGGCCGTACCGGTACGGGCCCCGCCCGGCAGCGCCTTCTGCCGCACCAGCCCGACCACCATCAGCGTCAGCGTCAGCCCGGCGGTGAAGGCGAGCTGGGTACGGGTGTCGCCCTCGCGCAGCATCAGCCCCAGCACCGTGAGGATGCCCAGCACGGCCACCCACGTCAGCACCGGGAAGGCCCACATCCGCACCACCAGCTTCTCGGGCTCCTCCCGCTCCAGACGGCGCCGGGTGACGAGCTGGGAGACGGCGATGAACCCCCACACCACGAGGATGGCGGCGCCCACCATGTTCAGCAGCCACCGGAAAACGGTCTCGGGCCACCAGAAGTTCAGCAGCACGGCGACGAAGCCGAAGGCGGAGGATGCCACCACGGCCGGGCGGGGAACCCCGCCGGAGCTGACCCTGCCCAGGAAGCGAGGACCCTGGCCGCGGTCGATCAGCGAGAAGGCCATGCGGGAGGCGCCGTAGATGTTGGCGTTCATGGCCGAGAGCAGAGCGATCAGCACGACGGTGTTCATCACCTGTCCGGCGCCGGGGATGCCGAGGTGGTCCAGTACGGCCGCGTACGGGCCGGAGAGCACCGACTTCTCGTCCCACGGGATCAGCGTGACGATCACCATCATCGAGCCCACGTAGAAGATCGCGATGCGCCACATGGCGGTGCGCACCGCCTTGGCGACGCCGCCCACCGGGTCCTCGGACTCGGCCGCCGCGATGGTCACCGTCTCCAGGCCGCCGTAGGCGAAGATCGAGGCGAGCAGACCGACGACGAGCCCGTTCGTCCCGGCGGGCAGGAAGCCGCCCTGGCCGGTGAGGTTGGACATGCCGGGCGCGTCGGTGCCCGGCAGCAGCCCGACGACGGCGACGAGGCCCAGCAGCAGGAAGGCCGTGATCGCGAAGACCTTCAGAGCCGCGAACCAGAACTCGGTCTCGCCGAAGTTGCGTACGGCCACCAGATTGGTGACACAGAACACCGTCATGAACAGCGCGACCCACATCCAGGCGCCGCTGCCGGGAATCCAGCCGGTCATGATGTCCGCCGCGGCGGTCGCCTCGGTCGCGATGGCGACGCACAGCAGCACCCAGTAGATCCAGCCCGCGGTGAAGCCGGCCCACGGGCCCAGCGCGCGCTCCGCGTGCACGGAGAAGGAGCCGGAGGCCGGGTTCGCCGCGGACATCTCACCCAGCATGCGCATCACCAGCATGACGAGGAGGCCGGATGCCGCGTAGGCGAGGACGATCGACGGGCCCGCCGCGGCGATGCCCGCCCCGGAACCGACGAACAGGCCGGCCCCGATCACTCCCCCCAGAGCGATCATGGAAAGGTGGCGCTGCTTGAGGCCGTGGGCCAGCACGGGCCGTTCCGTGCCGGTTGTGGAGCCTTCGCCCGGGCTCGGGGGCGGAGCCTCGGAGAGGTCGGTGCGGGTCATGAAAGGGCCGTTCCTGAGGGAGACTTCGTATGGTCGATTCGTGCTCGGGCCAGTCTCGGCGGCGGCTTCCGGCACATCAAAACCGCCCCCGCGCGTTCCGGGATGCGGACGCCCCCTTCACACGAAGTGACCGCGCGGGCGGTGTGCGTTTTCCGTCACGTGGACGGCGTCTGCTTTGTCGTGGGAGGCCGCGCTGCGCGAACATGGTCCGGCTGGAGCCGGACAGTTCGCACACCGCTGGCCCCGGCCCGTACACATCCCCGTACATCCCCGACACCCAGACCCGGAGTAGCCCGATGAGCGCCCTCACCCCTGCCGCCGACCCGCGCCCCGGCAACGTACTCGCCGACCTGCTGCCGGCTGCCCCGGCCTCCGCCGGCGGCGCCCGCGCGCGCGTCCGCGACGCCGTGCTGATAACCGGCGGCGCAGCGCTGACCGGCGTCGCCGCCCAGCTCGCCGTCCCGGTTCCCGGATCGCCGGTCCCGGTGACGGGCCAGACCTTCGCGGCTCTGCTCGTCGGCGCGGGGCTGGGCGCCGGACGGGGCTTCATGGCCTTGGCGCTGTACACGCTGGCGGGTGTCGCCGGGATGCCGTGGTTCGCCGAGGCGGAGTCGGGCGCGGGGATGCCGTCCTTCGGGTACGTGCTCGGGATGCTGCTGGCGGCGACGGTCGTCGGCGCCCTGGCGCGGCGCGGCGGTGACCGGGGCGTGCTGCGTACGGCCGGGACGATGGCGGTCGGCATGGCCCTCACCTACGCGGTGGGCGTGCCCTACCTCGCCCTGGCCACGGGGATGTCGGCGGCCGAGGCGGTGGCGGCGGGCCTGGTGCCCTTCCTCGTCGGGGACCTGCTCAAGGCGGCGCTCGCGATGGGGGCGCTGCCGGGCGCCTGGAAGCTGGTCGGACGTCGCGGCTGACTGAACGCTGCGGGAACGGGCCGAACGGGCCGAACGGGTCTGAACGGGCCTGAACGGGGCCGGGCGGCATGCCGGTTCGAGCCGGCATGCCGCCCGGCATGTTCCGCCCCTGCCGTCCTCCCGCCTGCCCGGGCGGGTGTGACGAGGGAGGTCACGGGCGGTCACGCGGCACCCCGGGAGGCGTCATAGACTCCACCCCATGCGCGTGTACCTCGGCTCCGATCATGCGGGCTACGAACTGAAGAACCACCTCGTCGAATGGCTGAAGTCCGCGGGACACGATCCCGTCGACTGCGGCCCCCACATCTACGACGCCGCCGACGACTACCCGCCCTTCTGTCTGCGTGCCGCCGAGTGCGCGGCGCAGGACAGCGAGGCTCTCGGCATCGTTGTCGGCGGTTCCGGCAACGGCGAGCAGATGGCGGCGAACAAGGTCAAGGGCGTGCGCTGCGCCCTGGCGTGGAGCGCCCAGACCGCTTCGCTGGCCCGCGAGCACAACAACGCCAACGTCGTCAGCGTCGGTGCGCGGATGCACACCACCGAAGAGGCCGTGAAGCTGGTGGAGACCTTCCTGAACACGTCCTTCTCGGACGAGGAACGGCACGTGCGCCGTATCGACATGCTCTCCGCGTACGAGATCACGGGCCACCTTCCGCCCGTACCCGCCCACCACCCGGAGTCCTGACCCGTATGCCCGAAGGGCACACGATCCACCGGCTCGCGCGGGACCTGCGGGAGCGGTTCGGCGGCCGGAGGGTGCGGGCCGCCAGCCCGCAGGGGAAGTTCTCCGACGGGGCGGCCCTGCTCGACGGCCGGGTCCTCTCGGCCGCCGACGCCCACGGCAAGCACCTCTTCCTCGGCTTCGGGGGGACGGGCTGGGTCCATGTACACCTGGGCCTGTACGGCAAGTTCACCCTCGGTGCGGGTGAGGCGCCCGCGCCGGTCGGGCAGGTGCGGCTCAGGCTCGTGGGCGGGCGCGGGAGCGGCGGCGTCTTCGCGGACCTGCGCGGGCCCACGCGCTGCGAGCTGATCACCGGTGCCGGCAAGCAGGCCGTCGAGGACCGGCTGGGGCCCGATCCGCTGCGCGAGGACGCCGACCCCGGGGCTGCCTGGTCCCGGATCTCCCGCAGCCGCACGACCGTGGCCGCCCTGCTGATGGACCAGAAGGTCGTCGCGGGAGTCGGCAACGTCTACCGTGCCGAGGTCCTCTTCCGGCAGGGCATCGATCCGTACCGTGCGGGCCGCGACCTGAACCGCGGTGAATGGGACGCGACATGGGCGGACCTTGCCGGGCTGATGCGTGAGGGCGTACGTGACAACCGCATCGACACCGTGCGCCCCCAGCACACCCCGGAAGCGATGGGACGCGCCCCCCGCGTCGACGACCACGGCGGTGAGGTCTACGTCTACCGCCGGGCCGGCCGCGCGTGCCATGTCTGCGGCGACGAGATCCGCACCGCCGGTCTGGCGGCGCGCAACCTCTTCTGGTGTCCCACCTGTCAGCCGAGCCGGGCCGCGCCTCCCTCTGTGCCTCCCCACGGGCCTCACACGCCTCGCCGCCCCGCCCGCCGGCCGGTCTGAGGCCCGCTGCCGGCCCGGTGCCGGCCCGTCGTGGCGCCGTCCGCGCCCGTCCGCGCCCGGTCGGTTTCGACGCCTCAGAAGCCGTGCGGCAGCCATGGCGCCGGGTCCGAGGCGAAGGCGCCCGACGCGGCGCTGAGCGCCCCCGCACGGGGCTCCCGGACCCGGCCGGCCTCCGCCAGCGCGCGCAAGGTCGTCCCGCCGAGATAGGCGGCGCCCAACTCCCGCACGGACAAGGCAAGTTCGGCTGCATCGCCGGTGCGCTCGCACGCCGCGCCGGTGCGGTCCCCCGTCAGCCGCCAGCGGCCCGCGTTCCAGGGGCAGAACTCGTCCGTGACGTCGAGGACCACGTCGACGGGGGAGGAGTACGTACGAGCCGCCAGGGCCGCCCCCACCTCGACCGGCCGCAGGAAGAGCGAGTCCCGCCAGCGCGGACGGCACAGGCGGACGTCGTCCCCGGTCATGTGCAGCCAGGCGTCGTCCACGGGACGGTTGCGCACCCGCAGCACGGGCATCAGGTCGATACTGAAGAGATGGCGCCACAGCGCGCCGTAGGACGCCGTGTCCAGTGCCTCCAGATCGCGCAGCAGGACGCTGCCCCGGGGGACGTCTCGCTCGTCCCACTCGCCCTTGACCTCGTAGCGGGCGTAGCCGCGCACCTCGCCGTCTCCGTCCTCGGCCAGCACGCACCTCAGCGGGGTGTCGCCGTGCCGGTCCTCAGGCGGGTCCAGCAGGGGAAGCCGCTCCCAGCCGGGGGCGCGTTCGAGCATGCCGGGGCGCTCGGGGACCCGGCGTGCGTACACGGCTTCGCACGCGTCCAGCACCGAGCCGGGGTCGGCGGCCTGCCGCAGCCGTATCCCGTCCGAGGCGGGCGGCACCTGGAGAGTGATGCGGCCGGTGTCGATCTCGGCCGCGAGCTTGCGCGTCGCCATGCCGTACCCGAACCGGCCGTAGATGCGCGGCTCGGAGGCCGTGAGTACCGACAGGGGTTCGTTTCCGGCCGCCCGTGTCTCGTCCAACTGGCGGCGCATCAGGGCGCGGAGGAGGCCGCGTCTGCGGTGCGTGGCCGCCACGTGGACCATCGACAGACCGGCGGCGGGCACGGCTGCGCCGCCGGGCACCGTCATCCTGAAGGAGATCAGGCTGCTCGAGCCCACGACTTCGCCGCGGTCCCAGACAGCGACCGACCGATCGATTTCGGTCAACTCCCGGAACAGCTCGCGGTCGTGTCCGGCCTCCCCGAAAGCCCGGAGAATTCCGTCGTACCAGATGTCCCATTCCCCGGCGTGCAGCGACCGCAGCTCTGTCGTCATGCGGCATCTCTAGCAGGGCCTTTGGGAATGGGCGAACATGTTTCCGGAGCACCGAGGGCCGGTGCACGTGCGTATGCACGGTCCCTTGTGCGTGCACGTCGATTACGGAATCGACGCACTGGTCAAAGGGTCGATAAGGTCCGTCGGCATGGCGGTACGTCGTCCGAGCCTCACACCCCCCAAGGCCCGGTTGCACAGGGCGCGCAAGGCGCTGCACCGGGCCCGCACAGGGGTGCGCCGTTCCGCCGTGGACTACTTCCGCGGGGGCGTCTCGGACTGGCTCGCCCTCAGCGCGCTGCTGCTCACCGTCCCCGCGTTGACGTTCCTGACCGTCCGGATGCCGCTGTGGTGCGCCCCGGAGGCGCTCGTGCTGCCTCTCATCGCGGGCGGGCTGCTGCTGCGGCCCGCGAGCCTTCTGGCGCTGTACGCCTCGACGGCGGTCGCCCTGATCGTGGAGTCGGCGATGCTGGGGCCGTACCAGGACGGTGCGGGCCGGGTCACGCCCGGCACCATCCTGGTGGTGGCCACGGCGGGGCTGTCCGGGCTGCTCATCGCGCAGTTCCGCAGCCGGGTCGGAGTGCCCTGGCGGCGCGGCGGCACCATGCTCTTCGACCTCCGCGAACGCATCCGCGTGCAGAGCAAGCTGCCCAAGCTGCCGCGCGGCTGGCACCGGGAGATGGCGCTGCGGCCCGCGGGCGGCCAGTCCTTCTCCGGCGACTTCGTCGTGGCGGCGCGCACCGGCCCGGGGGAGCGCACGCTGGAGGTCGTACTGACGGACGTGTCGGGCAAGGGCATGGACGCCGGCTCGCGCGCCCTGCTGCTCTCCGGCGCCTTCGGGGGGCTGCTCGGCTCACTGCCGCCGCACGCCTTCCTGCCCGCCGCCAACGGCTATCTGCTGCGCCAGGACTGGGACGAGGGCTTCGCCACCTCGGTCCACCTCGTACTGGACCTGGACAGCGGTGACTACGAACTCTTCTCCGCCGGGCACGTCCCGGCGCTGCAGAGGGGCGCGGGCACCGGCAAGTGGGAGGAGAAGACGGGCGACGGTCCGCTGCTGGGCGTCTACGGCGGTGCCCAGTTCGACCCCGTCAAGGGGACCCTGCACCGCGGCGATGTGCTGATGCTCTTCACCGACGGCCTCGTGGAGACCGCCGAGAGGGATCTGGCCGACGGCCTCGACCGGTTGACCGGCGAGGCGGACCGCCATGTGACCTCCGGCTTCCAGGGCGCCGCGTGGCACCTGATCGAGAGGGTGGCCCGCGACGTGAACGACGACCGCGCGCTGCTGCTCCTCTGCCGCGACTGACCTCGCCCCGGCCGGTTCCCGGTTCTCTGCGCCCCGTACCCGGACGGACGACACGGCCCGGCACGGGGGAGAGGGACGGAGCCGGTGGAGCGGGGCCGCGATCCGGAGCGTGCGGACAGAGCGACGGGCAGGCGGCCCCGGCCGCCTGCCCGTCGCTCTTCGCTGCCTGTTCTGCCCGGGCCCCGCCTCAGCGGGGGCCGGCGTCACCTCGTATGACTGCCGCTGCCCGTACCGGGCCTCCCGTACGCCGACGAGGAGGACGCGGTGGACGACGGGGCGTACCCGGGTGCGGAGGCGGGGGAGGACGCCGCGCGGGAGGACGCCGCGGCCGCCCCGCCCCCGGAGTCCGCGGGCCGCCCCTGGGGCGCCGCCTGGGCGGCTGACCCGTTCTCGCGTGCCCGCGCCTGCGCGCCCGCGTCCGACTTGAAGAACCACTCCATCTTCGGCTCCATGGCGAAGCGGAAGGCCCTGCGGACCGGTGAGGTGCACAGGACCGTCATCATCACCGCTGCCAGCACCGTGATGGCGACGCGGCTGGCGGGGTGGTCGACCCAGTCCATGTCGTACCACTCGAACTCGCGCGAGATCTTGATCGGGTAGACGTGGAGCAGATACGCGTAGAGGGTTCCGGCGCCCAGGGCGGTGAACCACATGTGGCGGCGCGGCACCAGGGCGAGGAAGGCCGCGGTCAGCACCAGGCCGCATCCGAAGGTGGCGAGAGTCATCACACCGCCCACCCACGCCGGCGCGCCCAGTTCCTGCGCGGCCTTGTCGTGCAGGAACCAGCCCTTGGACATCCTCGGCACGGCCCAGTAGGCGACCAGCAGCGCACCGGCGAAGACCGGCAGGGCCAGCATCCGGAACCTGCGCCGCGTGACGATCTGGAAGTGCTCGGGCCGCAGCTGGAGACCGAGGACGAAGAAAGGCAGGAAGGTCGCGACCCTCATCAGATTGAGGTCGTTGTTGATGCTCGGGGTGACGCCCGCGGCGACGGCGACCGCGAGCGCGACCGGGAGCGGCCACCGCAGGCTCTTCCACAGCGGCGTCGTCAGCCGCCACAGGAAGAGAGCCACGAGGAACCACAGGGCGAAGCCCGGCTCCTGGTAGTGGAATTCACGGTCGGGGTTGTCCGCCCACCGCATGAAGAAGGTGTAGACCGTCTGGAAGACCACGTACGGCACGAGGACGCCGGTGACGAGACGCTTGATCTGCCGCGACTTCCCAGTGAAGCTGCGCGAGAGGTAGCCCGAGACGATGATGAACGCCGGCATGTGGAAGGCGTAGAGCACGAAGTAGAGCGCACCGGCCATGCGGCTGTCGTCGCGCAGCGGGTCCCACGCGTGCCCGATGGCGACGAGCACGATCGTGAGGTACTTCGCGTTGTCGAGAAAGGGGTCCCGCTGTTCGTCCGGCTTCTTCTTCACCTTTGCCGGCGGCTCCGCGGACGCGCCGGGCGTCGTGGAGGGGGACTCCTGGCGGACCGGGGGGAGCGGGGCCCGCTCATAGCCAGCGTGCAACATCTGCCGCACTTTAGTCCTCGAACCAGTGAGGCGTAAATTCTTGTGGAGATCCCAACACGCCTACCCGTAAGAGACTTCGGCACACCCGTCGAGCAGGTATTTTCCCCGCATCTCTCGAACATCGGGGGCGATGTGCAGTGATATGTCCGTTATGACGTCCGATTCGGCGCCCCTGTACGGGGCTTGTTCCGGGTCGGCCGGGCCGCTTTTTCCGCGTCCACTGTGAGCGAGTCCACAACGCACGGAGAGGTGTGCGCATTTCGCGCCGGCGGAGCACCGAAGAGGCGCCGCTATTGCACATGCTGCATTGTCCCTGCGCACTGCGGGACACGGCGTGGGCCGTCTCGAATTGCCGTCCGTAAAACGGTCCCCCGGTGCCGTGCCCCGCGTGTGACGGCATGCCGACCGCGTGTAGCGCATGTGTGCACGGGGGAGAACCCGAACGACCGGGGCAGGGATCCGCGTCGATGAATCGTCACTCGGCTCCACTCACACGCGACTTGGTGGCACGATGGTCGCGGCGGGGGCGGCGGTGGTGAGGGCCCCTGGGCCGGGTGAAGCGTTCCGAGCGCAAGGGTGTGATGAGTTGTGGCCATTTCACTGTCTGTGGTGCTGCTGCTGGCAGTCATCCTGGTGGTGATGATCAGGGGCGGTTCGATAAAGGCGGGGCCCGCCGTCGTCGCGGTGCTCTTCGGCTTCTTCCTGGCGTCGACCGGCATAGCGCCGTCCATCAACCGGTTCATGAACTCGCTGGCGGACATGGTCAACCAGATCAGCTTCTGAGCGCTCCGGCGCATCCGTACCGCGTCCCGGGAACACGCCGGAGGCCCGGCTCCCCTCGGGGAGCCGGGCCTCCGGCGTCTGCGGAGCGGGCGACGGGAATCGAACCCGCGTAGCTGGTTTGGAAGACCAGGGCTCTACCATTGAGCTACGCCCGCGAGCGCCTCTCGCCTCACCGGGAACCCCGGCTTCGCTCACACCTCACGCGTGTGTGCGATGACGGACCGGCTGAGCCGGGCCGCCCGAGCGGCACGAACTGCATCGTAGTGCATGTTCATCCGGCGCACTATTCCGATCCGCCGCTGCCGTGCTCGAAGCCCCCGGGAGCTGTGAGCGCGCCGCCGGGCGCGGCAATCGGGCCCAGAACTCCCCGCCGGGCGCGGCCTCGCCCCGAAGCGGCCCGGTCATTCCGGGGCCCGGGAGCCGTCCTCGCGGGCGTGGGACTCGACCAGCTCCGTGATGTGCTGGGCGAGCAGGCCGCTCACCGGCAGGTGGACGCCGAGATCCCGGGCGGTGGCGATCACGTCCCACAGGTCCTTGCTCCAGGACCGCTCCCGCACGGGAGTGCCCATGCGGTCGTAGTCGGCCGCCATCCGGTCGAAGAAGCCCCAGTTGCGGGCCACCCAGGAGTCCCCCAGGCCGGTGCGGGTGATCTCCAGGACGCGCTCTTCGGGGACGCCGTACGCGCCGGTGAGGTCGAGGGCCTCGTGGACACCGGCCAGCGCGCTGAACATCATCAGCTGGTTGGCCAGCTTGACCGCCGAGCCGGCGCCGGACGGGCCGACGTGTGAGACGTGTGAACCCACCGCCTCGAGCAGCGGCTTCGCCCGGCGGAACGTCTCGGCCTCCCCGCCGGCCATGATCGTCAGGTCGCCGGTGCCGGCCCGGTCCGGGCCGCCGCTCACCGGGGCGTCGAGCACGCCGACACCGCATCGCGCGCCCGTCTTGGCCAGCCGCACCGCCGTCCTCGGAAGGACCGTGCTGTGCAGCACCACCACGGAGCCGGGAGCGAGGGCTGCGAAGAGGCCGTCGTCCCCGGTCAGTACGCGCTCGACGGCCTCGTCGTCAGGGACGGCGAGGGCGAGCAGGGAGCTGTCGGCGAGATCCGCCGGCGTGGCTGCTGCTCCGGCCCCGGCTTGTACGCATTCCGCGATGCGGCTCGGGTCGAGGTCGAACACCGTCACCGGCCATTCCTGGCGGAGCAGTGTGCGGACGATGGGCAGGCCCAGATTTCCCAGGCCGACGAAACCGGTCTTCATGTCAGCCGATCATTCCTTCGAGAAGCCGTGACGAGTCCCGGGACCGGCGCATCCGGTACACCGAGTACGCGGAAAGGCCCGCCACCACCAGCCCCATCGGCGGGAAGGTGAAGGCCCCCAGCACGCTCACCGCGAGGCCGGCCAGGGCGATCGACCGCCATGTCCGGTGGTTGCGTTCGTGCGCGGCCGCGGCGGTCCGGACGGCCTGAGCGGGAGGCGGCTCGGCCGGGGCCGCGGGCGCCGGCCGCGGCCGGGCCCCCAGCCCCAGGGCGATCAGTGCCAGGACGGCGAACAGTCCCGCCGGACCGTAGGACTCCTCGGTGAAACGCAGAACCGACAGCAGGGCCAGGCAGCCGGCCACGACGGTGCTTCCAGGACGCATGATCTCCTCCTTACGCGAAGAGCTGCCAGGTCGAGACGACTCCGAGCAGCGTCAGCACGAGCCCCGAGACGATCACCCACCAGCGGCCGGCGGTGCTGAGCCGGTACTGCTCGGGCAGCACCTTCTTCTCGGTCCAGACGAGGGCGAGGCAGAACACGCCGCTCATCAGCAGACCGCCGAGGACGGAGGCCGGCGTCACGATGAGCACCACCTCGCCCACCGTCCACACCAGGATCAGTGAGGTGATCAGCAGGTAGACGTAGAGGTAGGGGCGGACGGCCCGCTGCCCCGCGAGGCGCACCCGGTCCGAGACCGCGCCGAGGCTCTCGTAGGCGGTGTAGCTGTACATCTCCCAGAAGGCGTAGAGAGAGCCGAAGAAGGCGAAGAAGACCGCGACGTAGTACAGGTACTCGAAGGTCGGGTGGACCGCGGTGAGGAAGCCGGCCTGGTGGGTGAGGGTCTGGTTCCCGTCGGGGACCAGCCGCGACTCCGACAGCAGCGACGCTCCGTTGACCATGAACATGATGGAGAAGACGGTGATCGCGGAGAAGGAGAGGACCGCGTCGCCCAGCGGAGCACGCGACCAGGCCCGTGCCTTGGCCGCCTCACCGGGTGCGGAGGACAGCGGCAGTCGCCGCCCCCGTCCCGCGTCCGCGTACCGTTCGCTGAAGCGGTGCACGTCGCGGTGGGCGAGCATCCCCCACTTCTTCTCGCGGAGCATGCCCGTGTAGCCGATGTAGTCGTACGTGCCGCCGCCCACGGCGCCCAGATAGGCACCGATCTCCAGCCAGACCGAACGCTCGGCGATGTCCGGGTAGTCGGCCTGCAGCCAGCCGGCGTACTCCGGGACGGTCGGGACGAAACCTTTGAGCGCGCCCAGCCAGTCGGGCTGCAGTACGACCACGCTCACCGCGACGGCCAGCAGCATGAAGCCGACGATGACGGTCTGCGCCGTCTCCAGCTTCGCGTATCCGCCCACCCAGGACAGCACCGCGGAGAGGACGATGAGCAGCGAGGCCCACAACGCGCCGGTGCCCAGGCCGGATTCGGCGATCAGATCTCCGATGCCCAGACCGAGTCCGCTGACCCAGGACGGGATCACGGCTATCGACGTGGCGCCGAAGACGATCGGGAACCAGCCCCTGGGCCCGGGGAAGACCGTCGCCCAGCGGGTCATGGGGTGTTCGCCCGCCACCACCATGTAGCGGTTCATGGAGTAGGCCAGAGCGGCCTTGGTTATCGCCGCGATCACGAACGCCCAGATGAGCGCGTAGCCGAACACCGACCCGCCGCGGGAGGCGAAGATCATTTCGCCGCTGCCGATGTTCGCCGAGGCGACGATGGCACCGGGACCGAGGACGCCCACGGCTCCCACCAGGGTGAGGCGCCTGCGGAGTCTGGAAGGCGGCTCGGGGTAGGTGAGGGCCTCGCCGCCGGCGGTCGTCTGCTGTTGGTCCGTCATACGGCATCACTCCGTCGTGCTGCTTGCGGGGCCAGTTCGCGGGCGCCGTCCAGTTCCATGCTGTGGAGCTTGGCGACGCGCCGGCGGAAGTGCTCTTCGGTGCTGAATTCGGCGTTCAGGTACGCGCGCAGGACCTCTTCGGCGGTGACGGGGCCGATGATCCAGGCGCCCATGGCGAGCACGTTGACGTCGTCGTGCTCGACGCACTGGTGGGCGCAGAAGGTGTCGTGGCACAGGGCGGCGCGGATTCCGGGAATCTTGTTGGCGGCGATGCACGCTCCGACGCCCGTGCCGCACAGCAGTACGCCGCGGTCCACCTCTCCCTTCCGTACCGGGTCGCACACGAGCCGGGTGATGTCGGGGAAGTCGACCGGGTCCGTCGTGTGGGTGCCCACGTCGACGACGTCGGTGCCCATCCGGTCCAGAACCTGTTTCACGTGGTCCTTGAGTCCCAGACCGCAGTGGTCGTTGCCGAGAGTGATGCGCATTCAGTTACCTCCGGTGGTGCGGGCGGTGCCGAGTTCGTGGTGTCGGGGGAAGGCCTCCTGCGTCCCGGGGCGCGTGACGGCGACGGAGGCGGCGAGTACGGCGGTCTCGATCGCCGACGCCTCGTCGGCTCCCCGGCCGAGCGCCGCGGCGAAGTAGCCCGCGAAGGCGTCCCCCGCGCCCACGGTGTCCGTGGCTTCCACCGAGGGGGCGGGGAACCGGCGTGGGTCACCGCCGCGGGTGGCGATGGCTCCCCCGGCTCCGAGCGTGGCGACGACCAGGCAGTCGTTCCGCAGGGCGAGGGAGCGGACGCAGTCCTCGACGGAGGGGGGCCGCCCGGAGGCGTCGGCCGGCGGTGCCTGCGGCGGCGCTCCGGCCGCCTCCAGAAGGCGCGCCTCGTGCTCGTTGACGAGCAGCACGTCGACATCCGGGAGCGGGAAGCCGAGGTCCTCGGGGACCGGCGCCACGTTGAGGACGACGGTGGCGCCACGGGACGCGGCGAGCCGGCCGGCCCGGCGTACGGCGTCGAGCGGCACCTCGCACTGCATGAGCAGCACGTCGCCGGTTCCGAGCGGACCACAGGCCACCGCGACGTCCGAATCGTCCAGGAGCCCGTTGGCGCCGGCCGTGACAGCGATCATGTTCTCGCCGCCCTGCTCGACCAGGATCGTGGCCGTGCCGGTGGGCACACCGGGGCCGACCCGCACGCCCTCCGTGTCCACGCCCTCCCTGCCGAGGGCCCGGAGCAGCAGGTCGCCGCCCTCGTCCGCGCCCCAGGCGCCGACCATCCGCACGGCGGCGCCCGCCCGTGCGCAGGCCACGGCCTGGTTGGCGCCCTTTCCGCCGGGAAGCCGGTGCAGGCTTCCGCCCGCGACCGTCTCTCCCCTGCCCGGCAGTCGCGGGACGCTGGTGACGATGTCGAGGTTGAGGCTGCCGAACACGGTGACGGTGCCCATCACCGCGTCTCCGTCCGCCTGTTGCGGGCGGTGGTCTGCCGCCGGACGACGTGGACGTCGAGCATCTCGCTCGTCGGTCTGCCGCCGTTCACGGCGCCCTCCATCAGCAGGGCGGCAGCACGGCGGCCGAGTTCCTGGATCGGCTGATGAACGGTGGTCAGGCCGGGCCGCAGGTACGACGCCAGATGGATGTCGTCGAACCCCACGACGCCGACCTCCTCCGGAACGGCCAGTCCGACGTCCTCCAGCGCACGCAGCGCGCCGATCGCCATCAGGTCGTTGCCGCAGAACACGGCGGTGAAGGGACGGCGACGGCGGCGCAGCGCACGAAGGGCGTCGTAGCCGCTCTGCTCGAGGAAGTCGCCTTCCACGACGAGGGAGTCGTCGTAGCGGAGCCCGGCGTCCTCCAGCGCTTCCCGGTAGCCGTCGTGCCGGTCGCCGGCGACGGACAGATGCGCCGGACCGCGGATGTGCGCGATCTGCTCGTGGCCGAGCTCGATGAGGTGCTCGGTCGCGAGACGGCCGCCGCGCCGGTGGTCGCTGCGCACCACCCACGCGGTGTCGATGTCCGTGTCGCGGTCCACGGTTGCCACCGGGAGTCCCGCGAGCGCCGCGGAGAGCTGATCCGCTCGGCCCAGTCCGCCGACCAGGACGACGCCGTCCACCCGCTTCCGCCGCAGGTGCAGCACCTCCTGTACGGCGATGTCGGTGTCCTCCGCCGTCTGGCACAGCAGCAGCAGGCTGCCGCGTTCCGTGGCCACCTCCTGGACCCCCTTGACCAGTTCCGGGAAGAACGGGTTGGTGATGTCGGGGACGAGCACCGCGATCGTTCCCGTCGACTTGCCGTGCAGGCTGCGCGCCAGATCGTTCGGTTCGTAGCCGAGTCTTCGTGCGGCGCTCAGCACACGGTCACGGGTGGCCAGACCGACACGACCGCTGTCGTTGAGCGCGCGCGACACCGTGGTGATGGAGACGCCCGCTTCGTCGGCCACATCCCGGATGGTCACCATGAACGGACCCCTGGACGTTCGTTTGCGCACTCACTCTGGCGATCTTGGTCAAACGTTTGCATGCGGAGAAGCTATGGATCCCGCCACCGCGCGGTCAAGACTCTTGAAGCGCTCTCTTCGGGGCGGTGCCGGCTCCGGACACGTTCCGCGTGCGCTGTGGATACGCGCGGTGGGCATCCGGTCGCTGCCGGTGCCACCGCGGGTGCTCCCGGGGCCGCCGGGGCGACTGCGCGCTTCGCGCGCCGCACGCGCCGCCCCCAGCGGCCGGGCGTGCGCCGGCGCCGGGGAGCGGTCCCCTCCGCCCCGTTCTGCCCGCAGGGGTGTCCGCAAGCGCACCGGGGAGCGGTCGCTGCCGTGACCTGCGGCTGAAGAAGTACCCGGGACGGAGGGCGTGGAAGTGCATGTACTCTACGTCTCGCACTGACGGGGTGTGGCGCAGCTTGGTAGCGCGTCCGCTTTGGGAGCGGAAGGTCGTCGGTTCGAATCCGGCCACCCCGACCACGTACTATGCAAGACGCGCGCGCCTGAGCCGTGTCCGGACCAGAGTCGTATACGGGGCGCCCCAGCGAAGTGTGAAATCCCCAGCAGTCAGCCCCAAGGAGACCGACCGTGAAGAGCGCCGTGGAGACCCTGAACCCCACCCGGGTTCGGCTCACTGTCGAGGTGCCCTTCGAGGAGCTCAAGGACAGCCTCGACGCGGCGTACAAGAAGATCAACCAGCAGGTCACCGTGCCCGGTTTCCGCAAGGGCAAGATTCCTGCCCGGGTGATCGACCAGCGCTTCGGGCGCGGTGCGGTGCTGGAGGAGGCCGTCAACGACGCGCTGCCGAAGCTCTACCAGTCCGCTGTCGAGGAGGGTGAGCTCAATCCGCTCGGCCAGCCCGAGGTCGACATCACGGACCTGAAGGACAACGAACTGCTCGCCTTCACCGCCGAGGTGGACATCCGGCCCGAGATCGAGATCCCGGACTACTCCGGTATCGAGGTCGAGGTCGAGGCCGCCGAGGTCTCCGACGAGGACATCGACGAGGCCGTCGAGCAGCTGCGTGAGCGCTTCGCCTCGACCACCGTCGTCGAGCGCGCCGCGGCCGAGGGCGACGTCGTCAAGATCGGCCTGGAGGCCAAGGTCGACGGCGAGGTCCTGGAGGACGGCGTCGCCGAGGGCGTCGACTACACGATCGGCTCCGGCGAGCTGCTCGACGGCATCGACGACGCCGTCACCGGCCTGGAGGCCGGCGGCAGCACCACCTTCACCTCCGAGCTCAAGGGCGGCTCCGCGGCCGGCCGTGAGGCCGAGGTGGCCGTCAGCGTGGAGTCCGTCTCCGCCCGCGAACTGCCCGCCCTGGACGACGACTTCGCCCAGCTCGCCAGCGAGTTCGACACCCTGGAGGAGCTGCGCGAGGACAGCCGCAAGCGGCTCGGTCAGCAGAAGAAGTACGAGCAGGCCACCGATGCGCAGGAGAAGGTGCTCGAAGCCCTCCTCGGGCTCGTCGAGGTCCCCGTCCCGGAGAAGCTGCTCGACGAAGAGGTCAACACCCGCAAGCACAACCTGATCAACCACCAGCTCGGGCAGATGGGCATCGACCTGCCGACGTACCTGCAGATGCAGGACAAGAGCGAGGAGGACTTCGACGCCGAGCTCAAGGAGCAGGCGGAGAAGGGCATCCGCACCCAGTTCGTCCTCGACGAGCTGGTCACCAAGGAGAAGCTCAACGTCAGCCAGGAGGAGCTCACCGAGCACCTGATGCGCCGTGCGCAGTCCTCCGGCATGAGCCCCGACCAGTTCGCCCAGGCCGTCGTCGAGGGCGGCCAGGTGCCGATGCTCGTCGGCGAGGTCGCGCGCGGCAAGGCGCTGGCCGCGGTCGTCGAGTCCGTCACGGTCAAGGACACCAACGGTGAGGTCGTCGACCTCGACGACGAGGACGAGACCGCCGAGACGGTCGAGGCCGGGGCGGACGAGGCCGGGGCGGCCGGCGAGCAGCCCGAGGAGACCTCCGCGAAGGCCTCCGACGGCTCCTCCGAGGAGAGCTCCGAGAAGGAGCAGGGGAAGTCCGAGGGCTGACCCCGCACGGGCCGCCGGAGACGTTCCCGCGCCTTCCGGCAAGCACGCACGAAGGGCCGCTCCGCGACGGATGCGGGGCGGCCCCTCGCGTGCGGACAGGCCCGCGGACCTGCGCTCACAGCGAACAGCTCCGGCTGCGGGATGGCGCCGCCGGTGGTGCGCGTTAGGGTCCGAAGTACACGAAGACCCCAGTGACGGCACGCCTTCGGCGACCGTCCGGACACGAGCAGGTGGACACGTGACGCTTCCGATGCCTTCCGCCGCCGCTGAGCACCTTGGTGGTGGCCTCGGCGACCAGGTCTACAACCGGCTGCTCAACGAGCGGATCATCTTCCTCGGCCAGCCCGTCGACGACGAGATCGCCAACCAGATCACCGCTCAGTTGCTGCTCCTTGCCGCCGACCCCGACAAGGACATCTTCCTCTACATCAACAGCCCCGGTGGATCGATCCAGGCAGGCATGGCGATCTACGACACCATGCAGTACATCAAGAACGACGTGGTCACCATCGCCATGGGCCTCGCCGCCTCGATGGGCCAGTTCCTGCTCAGCGCGGGTACACCCGGCAAGCGCTTCGCGCTGCCGAACGCGGACATCCTCATCCACCAGCCCTCCGCCGGGCTCGCGGGCTCCGCCTCGGACATCAAGATCCACGCCGAGCAGCTGCTGCGGACGAAGAAGAAGATGTCCGCCCTCTCCGCCCAGCACACCGGCCAGACCGAGGAGCAGTGGACCCGGGACGCGGACCGCGACCGCTGGTTCACCGCTGAAGAGGCGAAGGACTACGGCCTTATCGACGAGGTGTACGGCAGGGCGTCCCAGCTTCCGGGCGGCGGCGGCACCGGCGCGTGAGCCGCGCCACAGGACCGCAGGCTCAGCAGCACCGACCGCAGTCAGCCCACCACCAGGAGAAGGCTCCGATGACCAATCTTCCCGGACTCCCCGGACTCCGCGGCATTCACGGCGCGGAGAGCGCGCACGCCTCCGAGGGCCGCTACACGGGTCCCGAGGCCGAGTCGCGCTACATCGTCCCGCGCTTCGTCGAGCGCACCTCGCAGGGCGTTCGCGAGTACGACCCGTACGCGAAGCTGTTCGAGGAGCGTGTCATCTTCCTCGGCGTCCAGATCGACGACGCCTCGGCCAACGACATCATGGCCCAGCTGCTGTGCCTGGAGTCGATGGACCCGGACCGTGACATCTCGCTCTACATCAACTCGCCCGGCGGCTCGTTCACGGCGCTCACGGCCATCTACGACACGATGCAGTTCGTGAAGCCGGACATCCAGACGGTCTGCATGGGCCAGGCCGCATCAGCGGCCGCCGTGCTGCTCGCCGCCGGCACCCCGGGCAAGCGGATGGCGCTGCCCAACGCCCGCATCCTCATCCACCAGCCCTACAGCGAGACGGGCCGGGGCCAGGTCTCCGACCTGGAGATCGCGGCGAACGAGATCCAGCGGATGCGTGTGCAGCTGGAGGAGATGCTCGCGAAGCACTCCACCAGGGAGATCGAGAAGATCCGCGACGACATCGAGCGCGACAAGATCCTCACCGCTGAGGAGTCCCTCGAGTACGGACTGATCGACCAGATCGTCTCCACCCGCAAGTCGTCGGTCGGGATGGGAGTCTGACGCCGGCGCACGTCACCCACCCTCCTTGGCCCGCCTCCACCGAGTCGGTCCAAGGGGGGCCCAATTCGACGGCCCGGCAAGGTACCGTCGTCAGAGCATGTACCACGGTCCGTCTCAGCGAAGGACCGGTCCCAGGCGAAGGGGAAGCACCTCGTGGCACGCATCGGTGATGGCGGCGATCTGCTCAAGTGCTCGTTCTGCGGGAAGAGCCAGAAGCAGGTGAAGAAGCTGATCGCAGGCCCAGGCGTGTACATCTGCGACGAGTGTATCGACCTGTGCAACGAGATCATCGAGGAGGAGTTGGCCGAGTCCTCGGAGGTGCGCTGGGACGACCTTCCCAAGCCCCGTGAGATCTCGGAGTTCCTCGAGGGGTACGTGGTCGGCCAGGAGTCCGCCAAGAAGGCCCTCTCGGTGGCCGTGTACAACCACTACAAGCGCGTCCAGGCCGGGGAGAACGGCGGTCCGCAGGGCAAGGACGACGGCATCGAGCTGGCCAAGTCCAACATCCTGCTGCTCGGGCCGACCGGTTCCGGGAAGACGCTGCTGGCCCAGACTCTCGCCCGTATGCTCAACGTCCCCTTCGCCATCGCCGACGCCACGGCGCTCACCGAGGCGGGCTATGTGGGCGAGGACGTCGAGAACATCCTGCTGAAGCTGATCCAGGCGGCCGACTACGACGTCAAGAAGGCCGAGACCGGGATCATCTACATCGACGAGATCGACAAGGTCGCCCGTAAGAGCGAGAACCCGTCGATCACACGGGACGTCTCGGGTGAGGGCGTCCAGCAGGCGCTGTTGAAGATCCTGGAGGGCACGACCGCCTCCGTCCCGCCCCAGGGCGGCCGCAAGCACCCGCACCAGGAGTTCATCCAGATCGACACGACGAACGTGCTGTTCATCGTGGGCGGCGCGTTCGCGGGCCTGGAGAAGATCATCGAGTCGCGTGCGGGTGCCAAGGGCATCGGCTTCGGCGCGACCATCCGCTCCAAGCGGGAGCTGGAGGACAGCAACCAGTTCGAGGACGTCATGCCCGAGGATCTGGTGAAGTTCGGGATGATCCCCGAGTTCATCGGCCGTCTTCCCGTGATGACGAGCGTGCACAACCTCGACCGCGAGGCGCTGCTGCAGATCCTGCTGGAGCCGCGCAACGCCCTCGTCAAGCAGTACCAGCGCCTGTTCGAACTCGACGGCGTCGAGCTGGACTTCGACCGTCCGGCGCTGGAGGCCATCGCCGATCAGGCGATCCTGCGCGGCACCGGCGCGCGCGGTCTGCGCGCCATCATGGAAGAGGTCCTGATGTCGGTGATGTACGAGGTGCCCTCCCGCAAGGACGTGGAGCGCGTCGTGATCACCGAAGAGGTCGTCCACTCGAATGTGAACCCGACGCTGGTGCCGCGCTCCCGCGGCAACGACCAGGAGCGGCACGAGAAGAGCGCATGACGGCAGCCGCGGCAGCGGGTGCCGTGGCGTAGGAGGGGGCTCCGGCCGCACAGCCGGAGCCCCCTCCTACGCCGTTTTCCGGTCCGGTCCGGTCCGGTCCGGTCCGGACCGGACCGGACCGGACCGCCTGCCGCGTCAGCCCGTCTCGGTCAGGGCGTCCTCGCGTACCTTCGCCGCGAGTTCGGCGGTCTCCTCCAGGCTCACCGGCTCCGTGGAGGTGCCGTCCCGGGTGAGGATCATCGAGGTGACCGTGCCGACGGTGCTCGCGTCCGCCCAGCCGCACATGGCCAGGCCCATGGTGGATATCCGGTACTCGCGGCACTTGAGCACGTCGCCGTCGAAGCCGGACGGTGAGAACTCCTCCAGCTTGCCCTTGGCCTTGGCGCCCGTCTCCGTCTTCAGCGACCGGCCCGTCTGCTCGAAGACCCAGTCCACGGCCTTCCCGGGGTCCTCCACCGTGCCCCAGGCGCCGCCGAGTTGAAGCTTCTTGGTGAATCCCGCCTTGTACTCGGCGCTGACGTCCTCGCTGCTCTTCATCCCGGGCACGCTCTTGTCGCCGAAGGCCTTCCCGTCGCCCTTCTCGCCCTTGCCGTCCCGCTCGTACTCGCCCGCGACCGTCCGGGGCGTCGTCAGCTCGTACGCGGGCGTGCCGCCGGGGCCGAAGAGGAAGTAGCCGCCGGCGAGGGCCCCCACGACGGCCAGAGCGCCGACGGCGACGGCCGTGGTCCTCGCCCTGCTGCTGCTGCCGCCGCCGCTCCGGGTGGGAGAGGCCTCGCCGGGAGGTTCCGGCTGTCCGTGCGTGCCTGACTGGTTGTCACTCATCGTGGGGGTCTCCTCCGTCCGGCGAAGGGCGCCCGGCACGGAGGCACCGGACGCCCGAATGAGCCTGCCCTGCGGTTACTTGATCTCGACGCGCACGTCGTCACGCAAATCCGCCGCCAGGTCCGCGACCTTGTCGGCCGTCATGGCGTTGCCCGTCAGGTACGCGCTGGAGTCCATGGCGGAGACCATCACCACGGTGCTGTGGTCACCCCACATGCACAGCGGAGCCCTCACCTCCGAGGGGCGGCTGGAGCTGGAGCTGCCGAGGGTGACCTTGACGGTCTGGCACTTCATCACCGCTTCGTCACCGAGCCCGGCGGGCTCCGCCTTCTCGGGGCTGCCCTCCAGCGTGGACCTGGTGCCGCTGCCGCGCGACGCGTCCTGACGGGACTCCTCGGCCATCTTGGCGAAGGCGGCGTCCACGGTGCCCTCGGGGTCGTCGACATCGCCCCAGACGCCCTCGAAGTTGAGGTTCTTCCCCTGGGTCCCGTCGCCGGCCCGGTAGGCACCCTTCTCCCCCTGGGGGTTGTCGACCCCGGCCCTCTCGTAGGCGTTGAGGTCGCTGTTGTCGAAGTCCGCGGACGAGCCCAGCGGGGAGCGCTTCTCGTACTCGCCGACCACGGTCTGGGGCGACGTCAGCTTGTACTTCTTGCCGTCGTCCGCCACCGAACCGCCGTCCGGTGCGAAGAGGAGGAAGCCGCCGACGACCGCGCTGACGATCACGAGCGCGCCCACGACGATCGCGATGGTCCTGCCCGTGTTGCCGCCGCCCTGCGGAGGCATCGGCATGCCGGGCTGCCCGGGCTGCCCCCACGGTCCGGGCTGGCCGTAGGGACCCGGCTGCCCGTAAGGGTTCGGCTGCCCGGGCTGCTGCGGGTAGCCGTAGCCGGGCCCTCCCGGCGCGCCGGCCGGACCGCCCTGGGCGTAGGGGTTCTGACCGGCCTGCGGCGGCTGTCCGTAGGGGCCTGGCTGCGGTGGCTGCTGGCCGTACGGGCCTGGCTGGTTGTGACTCATGGCGGCGCTTCCCCTCCGTTTGATGTGCGCCGCGTGGATTCCGCGGCCTGCACACGCTTACGCGCTCCCTACATCTTCGCGGACGCCACTGACGGCGGCTGCACCGGTGGCGAAACCGATTCGAGACTGCGACATTGACGCCCGTACACTGCCGTCGTGACCGAGAACACTCAGCAGAGCCCGCCAGCACACGGGCCGGACGCCGCAGCCCCAGCAGACCTGCCGACGCAGTACGCGCCGGCCGAGGTGGAGGGGGAGCTGTACGAGCGCTGGGTAGCGCGAGGTTACTTCGAGGCGGACTCCAAGAGCGACAAGCAGCCGTACACCATCGTCATCCCGCCGCCCAACGTCACCGGCTCCCTCCACCTGGGCCACGCCTTCCAGCACACGCTGATGGACGCGCTCACGCGCCGGAAGCGCATGCAGGGCTACGAGGCGCTGTGGCTGCCGGGCATGGACCACGCGGGCATCGCCACCCAGAACAAGGTCGAGCAGCAGCTCGCCGAGGAGGGCAAGTCCCGTCAGGACCTGGGCCGTGAGGCGTTCGTCGAGCGGGTCTGGGAGTGGAAGGAGGAGTACGGCGGCAAGATCCTCGGCCAGATGCGCCGCCTCGGCGACGGCGTCGACTGGACGCGTGAGCGCTTCACGATGGACGAGGGCCTCTCGCGCGCCGTGCAGACCGTCTTCAAGCGCATGTACGACGACGGGCTGATCTACCGCGCCGAGCGCATCATCAACTGGTGCCCCCGCTGCCTGACGGCCATCTCCGACATCGAGGTGGAATACCAGGAGGACGACGGCGAGTTGGTCTCCATCCGCTACGGCGAGGGGGAGGACTCCGTCGTCGTCGCGACCACCCGTGCCGAGACGATGCTCGGCGACACCGCTGTCGCGGTGCACCCCGGCGACGAGCGGTACGCGCACCTGATCGGCAGGAAGATCAAGCTGCCGCTGACCGACCGCTCGATCCCGGTCGTCGCGGACGAGCACGTGGACCCGGAGTTCGGTTCCGGCGCGGTCAAGGTCACCCCGGCCCACGACCCCAACGACTTCGCGATCGGGCAGCGGCACGACCTGCCGGCGCTGACCGTCATGGACGAGCGCGGCGTCATCACGGCGCACGGCCCCTTCCAGGGCCTGGACCGCTTCGAGGCCCGCTCCACGATCGTGGGGGCCCTGCGTGAACAGGGCCGCATCACCGGCGAGAAGCGCCCGTACACGCACAGCGTCGGGCACTGCTCGCGCTGCAAGACCACGGTCGAGCCGCGGCTGTCCATGCAGTGGTGGGTCGGCGTCGCGCCGCTGGCGCAGGCCGCCGGTGACGCGGTGCGCGACGGGCGGGTGAGGATCCACCCCGCCGACATGTCCGCCCGCTACTTCGACTGGGTCGACAACATGCACGACTGGTGCATCTCGCGCCAGTTGTGGTGGGGCCACCGCATCCCCGTCTGGTACGGCCCGGACGGCGAGGAGCGCTGCCTCGGCCCGGACGAGCAGCCGCCGCAGGGTGAGGGATGGACCCAGGACCCGGACGTCCTGGACACCTGGTTCTCCTCCGGGCTGTGGCCCTTCTCCACCCTGGGCTGGCCCGAACAGAGCCAGGATCTGGCGAAGTTCTACCCGACGGACGTCCTGCTGACCGGCCACGACATCATCTTCTTCTGGGTCGCCAGGATGATGATGTTCGGGCTGTACGCGATGGACGGGGTCGCCCCCTTCCACACGATCGCCCTGACGGGCCTGGTCCGTGACGAGCACGGCAAGAAGATGTCCAAGTCCTTCGGCAACGTCGTCGACCCGCTGGACTGGATGGAGGAGTACGGCTCCGACGCGCTCCGCTTCACCCTGGCCAACGGCGCCAACCCCGGTACGGACGTGCCGATCGGCGAGGACTGGGTCAAGGCGTCCCGCAACTTCGCCAACAAGATCTGGAACGCCACGCGCTTCGCGCTGATGAACGGCGCCACCGTCGGGGGCCCGCTCCCGGACGTCCGCGAACTCGCCGCCGCCGACCGCTGGATCCTCTCCCGGCTGGGTTCCGTCGTCACCGAGGCCGACGGCTACTACGACGACTACCAGTTCGCCAAACTCTCCGACACCCTCTACCACTTCGCGTGGGACGAGGTCTTCGACTGGTACGTGGAGCTGTCCAAGACCACCTTCGCCGCGGGCGGCCGTCCGGCGGAGGTCTCCCGGCGCGTCCTGGGTGAGGTGCTGGACGTCATGCTGCGGCTGCTGCACCCGGTGGTCCCGTTCGTCACCGAGTCGCTGTGGACCACACTGACGGGCGGCGAGTCCGTCGTCGTCGCCTCCTGGCCCGCCGACTCCGGCTTCCGGGACGCCGCCGCCGAGCGCGAGATCGGCGCGCTCCAGCAGGCCGTCACAGAGGTCCGCCGCTTCCGGGCCGACCAGGGCCTCCAGCCCGGGCAGCGGGTTCCCGCGCGGCTCGCCCTGGAGGGCACCGGCCTGGCCGCGCACGAGGACGCGATCAGGCAGCTGCTGCGGCTCGATCCGGCGGGCGAGGGCTTCCACGCCACGGCCTCGCTGCCCGTAGAGGGCGCCACGGTGGAGCTGGACCTCTCCGGCGCCATCGACGTCGAAGCGGAACGCAAGCGGCTGACGAAGGCACTGGGCGCGGCGGAGAAGGAGCTGCGGCAGACCACGGCGAAGCTGGAGAACGAGGGCTTCCTCGCCAAGGCTCCCGACCATGTCGTCGAGAAGATCCGCGAGCGCCGCGCCACCGCCGAGTCCGACATCGCCCGCATCGGGCGCCAGCTGGAGCAGCTGCCCGGCGCGTAGGGCCGCGGGCGGCCGACCGTCCGGCGCACGGCCCCGCGGTGTGCACCTTGAGTTCTGGTGGACGCCGCGGGGCCGTCACGTTCCGGGAGCCGTCCGGTTCGCGGCGGCCGCCGCCCGCGGTCGGGGCGCCCTCAGGCCCGTACGTAGACTGGGCGCCGTGAGTGACCTGCCCCAGCCCCCCGAGAACGACCCCGGCGACGACCGGGACCCGCAGACCCCGGAGAACGGCACGTCCGGTCCATCCGGCTCCGACACCGACTCCGGCTCCGACACCGACTCCGGCTTCGAGGAGATCGTCGGCGCGGAGACCGACCGGGATCCCGACCTCGCGGTCATCGAGGCGGGCAGCCGCACTCTCCGCGCGCAGGCCGACCCTCCGCAGGCCGACGTCGTGCCCTCCCGCCCCGAGGACCCGGAGACGAACCGGGCGCTGCGCGAGGTCGAGGCCGAGCTGGCCCGGCGCTGGCCGGAGACGAAGCTCGACCCGTCCCTGGACCGCATCCGTGCGCTGATGGACGTGCTGGGCGAGCCGCAGCGCACGTACCCCTCCATCCACATCACGGGGACCAACGGCAAGACCAGCACGGCCCGCATGGTGGAGGCGCTGCTGAGCGGTTTCGAGCTGCGCACCGGCCGCTACACCTCGCCGCACGTGCAGTCGATCACCGAGCGGATCAGCGTGGACGGCGCCCCCGTCACCGCGGAGGCGTTCATCGAGGCGTACGAGGACGTCAAGCCGTTCGCGGACATGGTCGACGCTCAGCAGCCCCACCGGCTCTCCTTCTTCGAGATGCTCACGGGCATGGCCTACGCGGCCTTCGCCGACGCGCCCGTGGACGTCGCCGTCGTCGAGGTCGGCATGGGCGGCGGCTGGGACGCCACCAACGTCATCGACGCGGGCGTCGCCGTCATCACGCCCATAGCGCTCGACCACGTCGCGCGGCTCGGTGAGACCCCGGAGGCGATCGCGGGGGAGAAGTCCGGCATCGTCAAACCGGACGCGACCGTCGTGCTGGCCCAGCAGCCGGTCGAGGCCGCTTCGGTGGTGCTCAAGCGGGCCGTCGAGGTGGATGCCACGGTCGCGCGGGAGGGCCTGGAGTTCGGTGTGGTCGCCCGTGAGGTCGCCGTCGGCGGGCAGCTGATCACGCTGCGCGGGCTCGGCGGGGAGTATCCGGAGATCTTCCTTCCGATGCACGGCGCTCACATGGCGCACAACGCGGCGGTCGCGCTCGCGGCCGTCGAGGCGTTCTTCGGGATCGGCCGCAGCACGGACCAGGGGCGCACCCTCGACACCGACGTCGTCAGACAGGCGTTCGCGTCGGTCTCCTCGCCGGGCCGACTGGAGGTGGTGCGCACCAGCCCCACCGTCCTCCTCGACGCCGCGCACAACCCGGCCGGGGCACGCGCCGCCGCGGAGGCCGTGAGCGAGGCGTTCAGTTTCAGCCATCTCGTCGGGGTCGTCGGGCCCAGCGGCGACAAGGACGTACGGGGTGTGCTGGAGGCCTTCGAGCCGGTCTTCTCGGAGGTCGTGGTCACCAGCAACTCCACGCACCGCGCCATGGACGTCGACGCGCTGGCCGCCGTCGCCGTCGAGGTCTTCGGTGAGGAGAGAGTCCAGGTCGAGCCCCGCCTGGACAGCGCGCTGGAGGAGGCGATCACCCTCGCCGAGGGGGAGGGCGAGTACGCCGGAGCGGGCGTGCTGGTCACGGGGTCGGTCATCACCGCGGGTGAGGCCCGGCTGCTGCTGGGGAGGGCTCGCTGATGCGGACACTCTGCGCGAGCACGCTGCTGGGTGAGTTCTTCGTGATCGGCTTCGCCGGTCTCGTCGCGATGCGCACGAGCGACGTACCGGCGGGCACCCTGTGGGCGGTGTGCGGTGCCGCGATGGTGCTGTGCCTGCTCCTGTGCGGTGCGGTCACACGTACGGGGGGCGTGCACCTGGGATGGGCGCTCCAACTGGGCCTGGTCGCCTCCGGCTTCGTGGTGCCGGTGATGTTCTTCCTCGGCGCCTGCTTCGCCGGACTGTGGTGGGCGTCGGTCCACTTCGGGCGGAAGGTGGACGAGGCGAAGGCGGCCCGCGCCCGCTCCACGACCGAGCCTGACACTGTGTGACTGCGGTCTTCGCCGACGTGTAGCCTCTGGGCACTCGCACCCCGCTGTACCGCATTTCCCGAGGAGCCCCCACCATGAGCCAGCGCACTCTCGTCCTGTTCAAGCCCGACGCTGTACGCCGCGGCCTGATCGGTGAACTCCTCCGCCGTGTCGAGAGCAAGGCCGACTGGCGGATCACGGCACTGGAGTTGCGCACGCTGGACCGCTCGACGCTCGAGCAGCACTACGCCGAGCACGTCGGAAAGCCTTTCTACGGGCCGCTGGTGGATTTCATGGAGTCCGGACCCTCGGTCGCCCTGATCGTCGAAGGTGAGCGCGTGATCGAGGGCGTACGGGCACTGGCCGGCCCCACCGACCCGATTGCCGCAGCACCGGGCTCCATTCGGGGGGATTTCGGGACCATTGTCCGCGAAAATCTGATTCACGCATCGGACTCGGAGGAGTCCGCGGAGCGTGAGGTGAAGATTTTTTTCCCGAACTTTAGCTAGCCTTCCACTGACACGGCATCAGTCCTGAAAGCCTGCTTGACCTGGGGTGACCGACATTTCCCGGTCGCACCCGGGCATACGCGGGAGGGTTCGGGGGAACGCATCACTCCGACACGACGTCACTGGTTACAGGGACGACGGCACTTGCGCCGACAATGGCGGGACACCCTTGCTGGGTGTTCGAGTGACCGCGACTACGATGGAACCTCGCGCCCGAACGGTCAGCGCGGACACCCTCTCCTGCCGTCCTCCACACACATCGCTCCAGTTGGAAGGCCAGACGCATCCTATGGCGAACAACATGTCGTTCATCGGCCGTGATATGGCTGTCGACCTCGGGACCGCCAACACGCTGGTGTACGTCAGGGGTCGCGGGATCGTCCTCAACGAGCCGTCGGTCGTCGCCATCAACACCAATACGGGCGGCATTCTGGCGGTCGGTGCCGAGGCGAAGAAGATGATCGGCCGCACCCCCGGAAACATCGTGGCCGTGCGTCCGCTGAAGGACGGCGTCATCGCCGACTTCGAGATCACCGAGCGGATGCTCCGCTACTTCATTCTCAAGATCCACAAGCGGCGCTATCTCGCCCGTCCCCGTGTGGTCATCTGTGTTCCCTCCGGTATCACCGGGGTCGAACGGCGTGCCGTCATCGAGGCGTCGACGCAGGCGGGTGCCCGGCAGGTGCACATCATCGAGGAGCCCATGGCGGCCGCGATCGGCTCCGGGCTCCCCGTGCACGAGGCCACCGGCAACATGGTCGTCGACATCGGCGGCGGCACGACCGAGGTCGCCGTGATCTCGCTCGGCGGCATCGTCACCGCCCAGTCGATCCGTGTCGCGGGCGACGAGCTGGACAACGCGATCATCCAGCACATCAAGAAGGAGTACAGCCTGCTGCTCGGCGAGCGCACCGCCGAGAGCATCAAGATCACGATCGGCTCCGCGCACTCGCTGGACAAGGACGAGCACACCGAGATCCGCGGCCGTGACCTGGTCAGCGGCCTTCCCAAGACGGTCGTCATCTCGGCCGCCGAGGTCCGCAGAGCCATGGAGGAGCCGGTCAACGCGATCGTCGACGCGGTGAAGACCACGCTCGACAAGTGCCCCCCGGAGCTGTCGGGGGACGTCATGGACCGCGGGATCGTGCTCACCGGCGGCGGCGCGTTGCTGCGTGGTCTCGACGAGCGGCTGCGCAGCGAGACGGGCATGCCGATCCACATCGCCGAGGACCCGCTGGATTCCGTGGCGCTGGGCTCCGGCAAGTGCGTCGAGGAGTTCGAGGCGCTGCAGCAGGTCCTCGACTCCCAGCCGAGGCGATGAGCACCGGGCGGGCCCGCTGTGCGGGTCCGCCCCGTGAACGACCACCAGTCCGTACGACGGATCACTCACCGTTCCGTAGTGCGGTATTCACGGCTCCGGGAGACGAACCGGGCCGACTGACCGACGAAAGGCACGGCCGCCGCACGTGAGGGACACACGAGAGAGTCGGCTGCTCCTCGTCCTCTTGATCGCCATCGCGTTCGCACTGATCACGGTGGACATCAGGAAGGGCGAGCAGTCTCCGATGGACAGCGCGCGGCGGGTCGCCGCCTCCGCCTTCGGCCCGGTGGAGAACGGGGTGGCGGCCGCTGTCGACCCCGTGGGCAACTCCATCGCGGCGGTCCGCGACTCCGGTGTGCGGCACGACCGGATAAGCCGTCTGGAGGCGGAGAACGCCCGTCTGAAGCGGGAGCTGGGCTCCGACGACCGTCACCGTGCCCGCTCCCAGGAGCTGGACAGGCTGCTGAAGACGGCCGGAGCCGGAGGCTACGGACTCAAGGGCGCCCAGGTCATCGGGATCGGCGCCGCCCAGGGCTTCTCCTGGACGGTCACCCTCGACGCCGGCCGACAGGACGGCATCGCCCGCGACATGACGGTCATCAACGGCGACGGCCTCGTCGGGCGCGTCACCACGGTCAGTGCGTCGACGGCGACGGTGCTCCTCGCCAACGACCCGGACTTCTCCGTCGGCACCCGCATGGAGAAGAGCAGCGAACTCGGCTTCGCCACGGGACGCGGCGGCGACTCCATGACCGTCCAGCTCCTGAACGGCAAGGCCGAGGTGAAGAAGGGCGACCGGATAGTGACTTTCGGCTCCCGGGACGACAAGCCCTTCGTGCCGGGCGTGCCCGTCGGGACCGTCACCAAGGTCGACAGGACCGGTGGTGACCTGACGCGCAGCGTGAGCGTCCGCCCCTTCGTGGGCTTCAGCAAGCTCGACATCGTCGGCGTGGTCGTCCAGCCGCCGCGTGAGGACCCGCGTGACGACGTGCTGAAGTCCAAGAAGCCGGCGAAGCCCAAGCCCGCCCCGACGGTGACCGTGACCAAGACGCCGAGCCCCGGCGAGTCGGAACCCAGGAGCTGACCGATGCACATCAACCGGATTCTGCTCTCGGCCGTCCTTGTCTTCGGGGCGCTGATCGTGCAGGTGAGCGTGCTCGCCAGGCTTCAGCTGCCCGGCGCGGTGCCGGACCTGCTGCTGCTGGTCGTGCTGGGACTGGCGATGGTCTACGGACACACGACCGGTGCGCTGACCGGCTTCGCCGGTGGACTCCTCGCCGACCTGGCACCCCCCGCCGAACACGCCGTGGGCCGCTACGCGCTGGTGCTCTGCCTGATCGGCTACGTCGCCGGACTGACCAAGCCGGACAGCGGCCAGCACCGCTCGGCGACCGTGCCGATGCTGGTGGTCGCCAGTGCGGCCGTCAGTTCGACGCTGCTGTACGCGGGTGTCGGCACCCTTGTGGGTGACACGGCGGCGGGCCAAGTGGCCCTGCTGCCGCTGCTGTTGACGGCCACCCTCTACGACCTGCTGCTGGCGCCCTTCGTCGTACCGATGATCATGTGGCTGGCGCGCCGTACCGAGCGTGCCCCGATCACCTCGGACGCCTCCGGTGTCGGCAGCATGGGCCGCGCGGACAGAGGCGCCTACGGCTGGCTCACTTCGGGTACGGGCCTGCAGGTGGGCGGCGGCGGAGGCGGCCTCTTCGGCAGAGCTCGCAAGAGCGGCACGGTACGCAACGCACGCAACGGGAAAGCGATCCGGATGGGCATCCAGCGGGGCAGCCTGCTGGAGCGGTCGGGGCGGAAGGGCAAGACGAAGATCAAGGGGGTCAAGCGGCTGTGAGCAACCTCCCGGAGACCGGGCGTTCCCACCGTGTGAACATCCGGCTCGTCGCGATCCAGATCCTGGTGATGTCGCTGCTGCTGACCCTGGGCGGGCGCCTGTGGTATCTCCAGGTCCGCAACGGCGACGAGTACCAGAAGGAAGCCGCCGGCAACCACGTGCAGCAGGTCGTGCAGCCCGCCACCCGAGGAGCCATCCTCGACGCGCGGGGCGTGCCGATCGCCGACAACGAGACGCGCCTGGTGGTCTCCGCCTCCCGCACCGAGCTGATGAAGATGGACGACAAGGGCAAGGCCGTCCTCACACGCCTGGCCGGTGTCCTGGACATGAGCCCCAAGACCGTACGGGAGAGGGTCCGGCTCTGTGACGCCGAGACGCCGCAGCCCTGCTGGAACGGCTCGCCCTACCAGCCCATCCCCGTCACCGACGAGGCCACCACCCAGCAGGCGCTGCAGATCCGTGAACGCGCGGAGGACTTCCCCGGCATCACCGCCGAGCCCACGGCCCTGCGCCGCTACCCCGCCCCGTATGGCGCCAACACCTCACAGGTGCTGGGGTATCTCTCACCCGTCACCGATGAGGAGATCGAGAAGGCCAAGGACACCGACTCGCCCTTCCTCTCCTCCGACGAGATCGGCCGCTCCGGCCTGGAGCGCACCTACGACAGCATCCTGCGCGGCAGTTCCGGCGTGACCCGCTACGAGGTGGACAACCTCGGACGCGTCATGGGCCGTGCCAAGAGCGACAAGGCCAAGCCCGGCTCCAGCCTCGTGACGAGCATCGACTCCCGCGTGCAGGCCGTCACTGAGCGCGAGTTGCTCACGGCGATGAAGAACGCCCGCAAGGAGTTCGACGACAACACCGGCCGGAACTACAAGGCCGACGCGGGCGCCGCCGTCGTGATGGAGAACAAGACCGGACGGGTGGTGGCGATGGCCTCCAACCCCGAGTACGACCCCAACGCGTGGATCGGCGGCATCTCCGGCAAGGAGTACCAGAAGCTCACCGGGAAGAAGTCCAACTACCCGCTGCTGAACCGCTCCATCCAGGGCCTGTCCGCCCCCGGTTCGGTCTTCAAGGTCATCTCCACCGCGGCGGCCGTGAAGGCGGGCAACAAGTTCGGGGGCAACTACGACTGTGCGTCCTCGTACAGCGTCGGCGGGCAGGTCTTCAAGAACTACGAGTCCGAGAGCCACGGCACCATCGACCTCGGCCGTGCGCTGGAGGTCTCCTGTGACACCGTCTTCTACGACCTCGCCTACAAGCAGTGGCTCAAGGACGGCGGCAACAAGCCGAAGAAGAACGCCAAGGACTGGTTCTACAGGACGGCCCACGAGTTCGGGCTCGGCAAGGAGACCGGCGTCGACCTCCCCAACGAGGTCACCGGCCGCGTCCCGGACCGCCAGTGGAAGAAGGACTACTGGGAGGCCAACAAGGACGCCTGGTGCAAGCAGGGCAAGGACGCCAAGTCCTACGCCGAAAAGATCGCCAAGGAGAACTGCGTCTCCGGAATGAAGATGCGCGCCGGTGACAGCGTCAACTACTCCATCGGACAGGGCGACACGCTCGTCACACCGATCCAGATGGCCGTGATCTACAGTGCGATCGCCAACGGCGGGACCATGTTCGACCCCACGCTGGGCAAGGCGACGATGAGCCCGGACGGCAAGACCATAAAGGAGATCGAGCCGGAGGCCCACGGCAAGCTTCCGGTGGACAAGAAGACGCTGAAGAAGATGGACAGGGCGCTGGCCGGAGTGGCCGAACGCGGCACGGCGGCATGGCGCTTCGGCGACGCCGGCTGGCCACAGGACAAGATCAAGATGCATGCCAAGACCGGTACGGCCGAGGTCGCGGGCAAGCAGACCACGTCCTGGTTCACGACCTACACCAAGGACTACACGGTCGTCATGACCATCTCCCAGGGCGGCACCGGCTCCGGTGCCTCGGGCCCGGCCGTACGCAACATCTACAACGCGATCTACGGCGTCGACTCCAAGGGCGGCATCGACAAGGACAGCGCGCTGCTGCCGGAGCCCGAGAAGGAGCTCCCCGAGGTCGACGGCCACGGCAACATCGAGGCCCGGCACGACGACGACTTCAAGGAGCGTGCGGAGCGCGCCTCCGCGGGTGACCCGGCAGCCGGAGCGGCCGGATGAGCACGCGCACCTACTCCCTCGACGGCTACGGGCCGCAGAAGCGCTCCGCGTGGGGCCGGCTCACGGCGGACGACTCCGCGGTCTGGCGGCTGGACTGGGTGATGGTGCTGGCCGGGCTGGGCCTGTCCGTCATCGGCTCGCTCCTGGTGTGGTCGGCCACCCGCAACCGCACCGACCTCAACCAGGGCGATCCGCACTACTTCCTGACCCGGCACGCGCTGAGCCTCGTGGTGGGGCTGCTGCTGATGGCGGCCACGGTCTGGGTCGGCCACCGCAGGCTGCGCGGCGCCGTGCCGTTCCTGTACGGCGCCACGGTGCTGCTCGCCCTTCTCGTGCTCACCCCGCTCGGCGCGACCATCAACGGACAGCGCGCCTGGCTGCATCTGGGCGGCGGATTCTCGCTGCAGCCCGCCGAGTTCATCAAGATCACCGTGATCCTCGGCATGGCGATGCTGCTGGCCGCCAAGGTGGACGCGGGCGACAGGGAGCACCCCGACCACAGAACGGTGCTGCAGGCGCTGGGCATGGCGGCGGCGCCCATCGCGATCATCATGCTGATGCCGGACCTCGGCTCGGTGATGGTCATGGTCGTGATCGCGCTGGGCGTGCTGCTCGCCTCCGGTGCGTCCAACCGCTGGATCGTCGGGCTGGGCATCGCCGGCGCCGCCGGGGCCGTACTGGTGTGGGCGCTCGGTCTGCTCGACCAGTACCAGATCAACCGCTTCGCCGCCTTCGCCAACCCCGCGCTGGACCCGGCCGGTGTCGGCTACAACACCAACCAGGCGCGGATCGCGATCGGTTCGGGCGGTCTGACCGGCAAGGGACTCTTCAAGGGTTCGCAGACCACCGGCCAGTTCGTCCCCGAGCAGCAGACCGACTTCGTCTTCACCGTGGCCGGTGAGGAACTGGGCTTCCTGGGCGGTGCGTTGGTCATCGCGCTGCTGGGTGTGGTGATCTGGCGGGCGTGCCGCATCGCGCGGGAGTCGACCGAGCTGTACAGCACCATCGTGGCGGCCGGCGTGATCGCGTGGTTCGCCTTCCAGTCGTTCGAGAACATCGGCATGACGCTGGGCATCATGCCCGTCGCCGGTCTTCCGCTGCCGTTCGTCTCCTACGGAGGCACGTCGATGTTCGCGGTGTGGATCGCGGTGGGGCTGCTGCAGTCCATCAGGGTCCAGCGTCCCGTCTCCGCGTAGCACGGGGCGGGGGCGCTGCCCGTCCGGTCTCGCGCAGCGCGGCCGGGTGCCCACGGCGGCGGCCCCGCGGCTGTGGCCCCCACGGCGTCGGGGCCCTGGCGGCGCCCGCGTTACGCTGAATGGCCACACGCCGTAAGAGAGCACCCGATCCGAGGACACCCCCATGCCAGTCGAGTCGGTCTTCCCGCGCCTGGAGGCCCTCCTCCCGCACGTCCAGAAGCCGATCCAGTACGTCGGCGGTGAGCTGAACTCCACCGTCAAGGACTGGGACGCCTGCGACGTCCGCTGGGCGCTGATGTACCCGGACGCGTACGAGGTGGGGCTGCCCAACCAGGGCGTCATGATCCTCTACGAGGTGCTCAACGAACGGGAGGGCGTACTGGCCGAGCGCACCTACAGCGTCTGGCCGGACCTGGAGGAGCTGATGCGGGAGCGCGGTGTCCCGCAGTTCACGGTCGACGCGCACCGTCCGGTCGGCGCCTTCGACGTGCTCGGTGTCTCCTTCTCCACCGAACTCGGCTACACCAACCTCCTGACCGCGCTGGATCTTTCGGGCATCCCGCTGGAGGCGAAGGACCGCACCGACGACCACCCGATCGTCATGGCGGGCGGTCACGCGGCTTTCAACCCGGAGCCCGTCGCCGACTTCCTCGACTGCGCGGTCGTCGGCGACGGCGAACAGGCCGTGCTGGAGGCCAGCGAGATCATCCGCGCCTGGAAGAGCGAGGGCCGTCCGGGCGGCCGGGACGAGGTGCTGCTGCGGCTGGCGAAGACCGGTGAGGTCTACGTCCCCGCGTTCTACGACGTGGAGTACCTGCCGGACGGACGCATCTCCCGCGTCGTACCGAACCGCACCGGCGTTCCGTGGCGCGTCTCCAAGCGCACCGTGACGGACCTGGACGAGTGGCCGTACCCGAAGCAGCCGCTGGTGCCGCTGGCCGAGACGGTGCACGAGCGCATGTCGGTGGAGATCTTCCGCGGCTGCACACGCGGCTGCCGCTTCTGCCAGGCGGGCATGATCACCCGGCCGGTGCGGGAGCGTTCCATCACCGGAATCGGCGAGATGGTCGAGAAGGGGCTGAAGAACACCGGCTTCGAGGAGGTCGGGCTGCTGTCCCTCTCCTCCGCCGACCACAGCGAGATCGGCGACGTGGCCAAGGGCCTCGCCGACCGCTACGAGGACGACAAGATCGGCCTCTCCCTTCCCTCGACCCGCGTCGACGCCTTCAACATCGACCTCGCCAACGAACTGACGCGCAACGGCCGCCGCTCCGGTCTCACCTTCGCGCCCGAGGGCGGCAGCGAGCGTATCCGCAAGGTCATCAACAAGATGGTCTCGGAGGAGGACCTGATCCGCACCGTCGCCACCGCCTACGGCAACGGCTGGCGGCAGGTGAAGCTGTACTTCATGTGCGGGCTGCCGACCGAGACCGACGAGGACGTGCTGCAGATCGGCGACATGGCGGTCAACGTCATCGCCAAGGGCCGCGAGGTCGCCGGGTCCAACGACATCCGCTGCACCGTCTCCATCGGCGGCTTCGTGCCCAAGCCCCACACGCCGTTCCAGTGGGCGCCGCAGCTGTCCGCGGAGGACACCGACGCGCGGCTGACGAAGCTTCGGGAGAAGATCCGCGGCGACAAGAAGTACGGCCGCTCCATCGGCTTCCGCTACCACGACGGCAAGCCCGGCATCGTGGAGGGCCTGCTCTCCCGCGGCGACCGCCGCGTCGGGTCGGTGATCCGCGAGGTGTACGAGCGCGGCGGCCGGTTCGACGGCTGGCGTGAGTACTTCAGCTACCAGCTGTGGATGGACGCCGCCGCGCACACCCTTCCCGCGTACGGCGTGGACGTCGACTGGTACACGACGCGTGAGCGCACCTACGAGGAAGTCCTGCCCTGGGACCACCTCGACTCCGGTCTGGACAAGGACTGGCTCTGGGAGGACTGGCAGGACGCCCTCGACGAGACGGAGGTCGAGGACTGCCGCTGGGACCCCTGCTTCGACTGCGGTGTGTGCCCGCAACTCGACCTCGACATCCAGATCGGTCCGACGGGGAAGAAGCTGCTGCCGCTGTCGGTGGTGAAGTAGAGCCGCCCACGGGGCAGTTGCCGTCCGCGAGCGTGAACCGGAGGGCGTGTGAGGGCGTCCTGGCAGATGTGAGCACTCCCAGAGACGTGGACCCGGCGGTCTCCCTCGTCAAGGCCGCCCCTGCGGACGGCACGGAGGGGCGGCCCGGCCGGCCGCCATCCGCGGCGGCTGCCGAAGCCGCCCCCGACGGCTGGCTCGTGATCGCCGTCCGGATGCCCGTGCGGATCGTGACGCTGCTGCTGATCGTGCCGGTGCGGATGGTCTGGGACGCGCTGACCGTCTGCGGGCGGCTGCTGAAGCGCACCGTCTGGATCCCCTTCACGCGGGCGATGACCTGGATGTGGGAGAGGGTTCTCGCCCCGGTGCTCTTCGCGGTCCTCGTGTGGCCGTGGCTCGCGCTGTGGGAACGGCTCCTCGCCCCCGTGGGACGGGCTCTCGCCGCCGGAGCCCGCTGGCTCGGCGCAGCGCTGGCCCTGCTGGGACGCACGCTGATCCTCACCCCGCTGAAGTGGATCCGGGAAGAGCTGCTGACGCCGCTGGGGCACGGGATTCTGGCCGTGCTGCGCGGCGTCGGGGACGGCCTGGCGTGGCTCGGGCGCCATCTGCTGGTCGTGCCGGGCAGAGCGCTGGGCACCGCGCTCGCATGGCTGGCGGGCATCCTCGTCGTCGTGCCGGCGGTCGCGGTGTACCGGTGGGTGCTGACGCCGCTGGGGCGTGGTGTGGTGGCGTGTGCGCGTGGGTTCGGTGCGGGTGTGGCGTGGTTGTGGCGGTACGCGGTCGTCGTGCCGGCGGTTGCGGTGTACCGGTGGGTGCTGACGCCCGCAGGCCGCGCAATCGCCTTCGTCGCACGGGAGACCTCGGACGCGCTGCGGCACGCGTGGCGGGTCGCCGGGTACATCTCGCGGGCGGTCTTCCGCTTCCTCAAAGCGGTGCTGCGCGTGCTCGTCGCCGACCCCGCCGTGTGGCTGTGGCAGCACCTGGCCCGCCCCTTCGGGCGCGGAGTGCGTGACGGGATCTGGCGGCCGGCTGTGCGGGCCGCGCGGCAAAGCGCGCGCAGCGCGCGTGCCGCCTTCGCCGCCGCGGGGGAGTCCGTGCGGCAGACCCGCGCGGAGATCCGGCGAGCCCTGTTCGGCGGACAGCCCCCGGCACGGCAGCCCGCGGCACAGTCGCCCGCACCGCGGCAGCCGGCACCGGCGCCCGCACCGCAGCGCAAGCCGCCCGCCGTGAGTGAGCGCGTACCCTGGGGTGCAGGATCGCCGCACAACAGCGCGACGAGTCCGAACACATTCGGGCCGAAGCGTGACGATGCGGACTTCCGCACCCTTTGAGCGACACCTTGTGAGCAGCACCGAATCCGTTTGTTGACGCGAAGGGCGGCCGGTTCCCGAGCGTGGCCGCCCGGCGTCAGGCACCGAGGAGAGAACCACTGGGCAAGCGACAGCCCGTAGGCCCGCCGCCCGCACCCGCCGTTCAGCGCGTGCGACTGCGATACACCAAGCGCGGCCGCCTCCGGTTCACCAGCCATCGAGACTTCCAGCGCGCCTTCGAACGAGCGCTGCGCCGTTCGGGAGTACCCATGGCGTACTCCGCCGGTTTCACACCGCATCCGAAGGTCTCCTACGCGAATGCCGCACCCACCGGCACGGGCAGCGAGGCCGAGTATCTGGAGATCGCCCTCACCGAGGAGCGTGACCCGGAAGAGCTGCGCGCCCGGCTGGACGAGTCCATGCCGGACGGCCTGGACATCATCGACGCGGTCGAGGCGCGCACCCCTGATTTCGCCGACCGGCTGGACGCCTCGGAGTGGGAGTTGCGGCTCACCGGGGTCGCTCCGCAGGAGGCGGGACGAGCCGTCGAGGTGTTCCTCGCCGAGGAGACGGTCGAGGTGGGGCGGCAGACGAAGAAGGGTCTGCGCACCTTCGACGCACGAGCGGCCGTCACATCGCTGACCTCGGTGGAAGTGGCCTCCGCCGTGGGGGGCGATGGTCCCGGGGGTGAACCCTGTGCGATACTGCGCCTGGTGGTACGGCACTTGACACCTGCTGTGCGACCCGACGACGTCCTGTCCGGCCTCCGAGCTACGGCCGACCTGGCGCCGCCGGTCCCGGCAGCGGTGACCAGGCTGGCGCAGGGGCCGCTCGATGAGGAGACCGGCACGGTGACCGACCCGTTGGCGCCCGACCGCGACGCACCCCTCGTCGCGACGGCGCCGGGCGGCAGCGCGTAGGCCAAGGGCCTGGAGGATCACGTTGAAAGCGCCACCGCCGACGCAGGCGCCAGGGAGCCACCCGGGTCCGCGTCAGTGCAGGCAGGCGCACCGACCAGAAGGCTTTCGCCGTAGCCGGGCCGTACGAAAGACCGGAACCGGCGAGTGAGACAACAGCTCCCGTGTGGCGCCCGCGCCCCGGAGCACGGCACCGCGCAGAGCGCGGACCGTGACCGGAACGATGAGGCGCGGCGCCCGGGAGCGTGACGGGAGAACCGCCCGCATGCTCGAACCGAACAATGAAAGCGCAGCCGCGGAGAACGCCGAGAAGCATCGGCGGCCGCCGGAGCAGTTGCAGCAGCCGCCGGAGGCGCAGCAGCCCGAGGCAGGGGACACGGGAGCGGCTCCGCCGCGCGAGTCCGGGTTCACCTCACCCAGCGACACTCTTCCGCCGCGCCGCCGCCGTGCGGCGAGCAGGCCCGCGGGGCCGCCGGAGCCCGTGGCGGCGCCCGAGCCCGCCGAGGTGACCGCCCCGGCGCCCGCGCGTACGGAAGATGCAGGCGCCGGGAGCGCCGACGCAAGCGCTTCCGTGCCGGATGTGCCGACCGGTACCCCGGCAGCCCCCGCACGTCCGCGCCGCCGTGCCACCCGCAGGGCGAGCGCCCCGGCGGGCACTCCGAGTGTGAGCGAGGCCGCCGCGGCCGAGCAGGCCGTCTCCCCCGAGCAGGTCGTCTCCGCTCAGGACGAGCAGGGGTCGGGAGGCGACGCGGGAGCCGCCGCCGTTTCCGGCGGCGGCCGGTCCGAGGCGGTCGCGGAGCCCGAGCCGCCCGCGCGTCCGCGCCGCCGCGCCTCGCGGAGGGCGAGTGCCCCGGAGTCCACGCCCGCGGCGGAGGCCGCTCCGGCGCAGGCCCCCGCGACCCGGGTGACTGAGACCCCAGCGACTGGGACCCCGGTGACTGAGACCCCCGCAGCTGGAACCCCCGCGACCGATGCTCCGCCGGCCGGCACCTCCGTATCCGGGTCCGCTCCGAGCGGGGAGTCCGCCGGCAGCGGGGCGTCCTCCGCCGAGGCGGCGCTGGACGCGGCCCCGGCCGCGCCCGCGCGTACGCGCCGCCGCACGTCGCGCAAGGCGGCCGCGCCGGAAGCGGGCACGAGCACTGAAGAGACCGCCCCGTCCGCGTCACCGGACGCCGCGGGTACCGCCGCCGAAGAGGCCTCCGCACAGGAGGCCACGGCTGAGCGCGCCCCGCGTCGCCGTGCCACGCGCAAGGCGAGCGCGTCGGCGGACACGGACGCCTCGAAGGCGGCTCCCGAGGCCGCCGGTGCCGGGGAAGGCACCGCGGAGGAGGAGAGCGGACGCGGCCGTCCGCGCCGCCGCGCCTCCCGCAAGTCCGACACGGCTGCCGCTGCGGTCGCCCCCGGCGGGAGCGCGTCCGCTCCGGCGCAGGAGCGCGCGGACGAGGGGTCCGGTGCCGAGCAGGCCCCCGCGTCGCGGAAGCAGAGCGTCGCGCCGATGGCCGTCTTCCAGGCGCCGGTCTTCACCGAACCCGAGTTCCAGACCGCGCAGAGCGCCGCCGCCGCGGCCGCCGCCCAGCCTGATGACCTGGACGAACTGGACGAGGAGGAAGAGGCCCCGCAGGCCGAGGCGCCGCGTTCCCGCCGTCGCCGCCGTGCGGAACCCTCCGGCACCGACGCGGACGCCGAGGAGGCCGGCGAGGAGGACGAGGAGTCCGACTCGTCCGCCGAGTCCGCCGAGTCCGCGGACGGCGGGGACGAGCGCCCCGCGCGCCGTCGCCGCCGGGGCGGACGCCGCCGCCGTCGCGGTGAGAGCGCCGAGCAGTCCTCGGACGACGCCTCGCAGGAGGGTGAGGGCAGCGGCGACGGGCAGGACGGCTCGCGTTCCTCCGCCGGCGACGCCGAACCCGGCGAGAGCGGGGGCCGCAGGCGGAGCAGGAGCGCGGCCGCGGAGGCAGAGGCGGAGGCGGAGGACGACGGAGAGTCGGAGGAGGACGAGTACGGCGACGGTTCCGGCGGTTCCTCGGGTTCCTCCAGCAGCTCCCGCCGCCGTCGTCGCCGCCGTCGCCGCGGTGGTGACGCGGGTGACGGCGCCGGTGGCCGTGAGGCCGAGGACGGCGACCCGGAGCGTACGGTCGTCAAGATCCGTGAGCCGCGCCGCAAGAAGGACGAGCCCGTCGACGAGGTGCAGGCGATCAAGGGATCGACGCGTCTCGAGGCGAAGAAGCAGCGCCGCCGGGAGGGCCGTGAGCAGGGCCGCCGCCGGGTGCCGATCATCACGGAGTCCGAGTTCCTGGCCCGCCGCGAGGCGGTCAAGCGGGAGATGGTCGTCCGGCAGAGCGGTGAGCGTACGCAGATCGCCGTGCTCGAGGACGACGTGCTGGTCGAGCACTTCGTCAACAAGGAGCAGTCGACGTCGTACGTGGGCAACGTCTACCTGGGCAAGGTCCAGAACGTCCTGCCCTCCATGGAGGCCGCCTTCGTCGACATCGGCAAGGGCCGCAACGCCGTCCTCTACGCGGGTGAGGTCAACTTCGAGGCGCTGGGCATGGCCAACGGCCCCCGCCGCATCGAGACGGCCCTCAAGTCCGGCCAGTCGGTGCTGGTGCAGGTCACCAAGGACCCGATGGGTCACAAGGGCGCCCGGCTGACCAGCCAGGTCTCGCTGCCCGGCCGCTATCTGGTCTACGTCCCCGAGGGGTCGATGACCGGCATCAGCCGCAAGCTGCCCGACACCGAGCGGTCGCGGCTGAAGCAGATCCTGAAGAAGGTCGTCCCCGAGGACGCGGGCGTCATCGTCCGTACGGCCGCGGAGGGGGCCAGCGAGGACGAGCTGCGCCGCGACGTGGAGCGGCTGCAGGGGCAGTGGGAGGACATCCGCCGCAAGGCGCAGAAGGGCAGTGCCCCGACGCTGCTGTACGGCGAGCCGGACATGACGGTGCGCGTCGTGCGGGACATCTTCAACGAGGACTTCTCCAAGGTGACCGTCAGCGGTGACGAGGCGTGGGAGACCATCCACGGCTACGTCTCGCACGTCGCGCCCGATCTCGCCGAGCGGCTCCAGAAGTGGAGTTCGGAGGTCGACGTCTTCGCGACGTACCGCATCGACGAGCAGCTGATGAAGGCGCTGGACCGCAAGGTGTGGCTGCCGAGCGGCGGTTCGCTGGTGATCGACCGGACCGAGGCGATGATCGTCGTCGACGTCAACACCGGCAAGTTCACCGGCCAGGGCGGCAACCTGGAGGAGACGGTCACCAGGAACAACCTGGAGGCGGCCGAGGAGATCGTGCGCCAGCTTCGGCTGCGCGACCTCGGCGGCATCATCGTGATCGACTTCATCGACATGGTGCTGGAGTCCAACCGGGACCTGGTGCTGCGGCGCCTGCTGGAGTGCCTGGGGCGCGACCGTACGAAGCACCAGGTGGCCGAGGTGACGTCGCTGGGGCTGGTGCAGATGACGCGCAAGCGGGTCGGGCAGGGGCTGCTGGAGTCCTTCTCGGAGTCGTGCGTGCACTGCAACGGCCGCGGCGTGCTGGTGCACATGGAGCAGCCGGCGGGCAACGGCGGCAAGAAGGGCAGGAAGAAGGGCAAGGGCGGCACGCAGCAGGCTGCCCAGCCGCACCCCGTCCCTCTGTCGGAGCCGGCGGACGGCGGTGGTGAGAAGTCCTCGCGCGACAACGCGGCCGCCCAGAAGGGCGCGGAGTCCGACAAGGACCGGGACAAGGACCGGGACAGGGACAAGGACCGCGCGAAGGACAAGGCCAAGGACAAGGACGCGGCGGCACGTTCGCACAAGCCGGCGCCGGAGTTCTCCCCGGACGAGGAGCTGTACGGTTCCGTGGCCGAGGTGGAGGCGTCCGCGTCCGGCCGGGGCGGACGTTCGCGGCGGCGCGGCAGCCGCAGGGCGAGCGCCCCGCAGGGCGCGCCGCAGACGGCCGTGGAACAGGAGTCCGCGGAGCCGGACGCCGCCGAGGTGGAGCCCCCCGAGCGGGAGTCCGCCCGGGGGTCCTCTTCCGGCCGGAAGAGGACATCGAGGCGAAGCGAACAGGCCGCCGCACCAGCAGGTGACGGGGACGAGAGCACCCCGAAGGGGGCCTCCGACCCGGGAAACGGCCGAGGCCGCTCGCGGAACGGCTCCGAAGCTGGTGGCGCGGGCGGCACCGGTGATGTGAGCGACGCGGGCGGCACGAACGGCGCCGGTCATCTCGAGACGCACACTCAGACCCCGGCGGCGCGTGGGCGGCGCCGGGCGGCCCGTAAGGCGTCGGCTCCGGCCGGCTCCCCGCCCGCCTCCGACGAGGGCGCAGTGACCGTCGTCGCACCGGAGGCCCGGGAGCAGGCACCGCAGCAGGCACCCGAGCAGGCGCAGGTGGCGGTGCCGGAGACCTCTGCCGAGGCCGCTCCGGTACGCAGGCGGCGGCGCGTGGCCCGTAAGGCGTCGGCTCCGGCCGGGTCGCCGCCGGTCTCGGACGAGGCGGGCGCGATCGTGCTCCCGGCGTCGGAACGCTCCGCCGGGGCGCAGCCCGAGCCGCAGCCCCAGCCGGAGGCCGGGACCGGGTCCGAAACCGGGTCCGGGTCCGCCGAGGCTGCCGCACCGGCGCGTCCCCGCCGCCGGGCCACCCGCAGCGTCTCGGCCCCGGCCGGTCCGCCGTCCGGCACGGCCGGCACCGCCGGCGACGGCGAAGCGGGCGGCGCGGGTGAGGGCGCAGCGGAGAAGGGTGCCGCGAAGAAGGCCGGTGCGAGGAAGACGGCGGCGAAGAAGTCACCGGCGGCCAAGAAGACCGCGGCGAAGAAGGCCACCGCGAAGAAGGCGGCCACGGCCAAGAAGTCCACGTCGGCGAAGAAGACAGCCGCGGCGGAGCAGGACGAACGCTCCTCCTCGGTGTCGGCCCCCGCGAGCGAGGACTGACGGGCCACGCGCCCCGGAGGCACACAGGTGGAGGAGTTCCCGCCCGCGCGGGGACTCCTCCGCTGCTTCCGCGACGGGCCGCCGCTGCGCCGGCACCGGTTTGACCAGGCTGTGCGCGGCGCCGTAATCTTGGCTGCTGGCGTGTCATCGGGATGCGCCGCACTCCTGAGCAACTACCTCCCGTGGCACTGCCGGGGAGAGGCCGCTCAATCCATTCGGATCAGTTCGTGAGCCGGGTGACGGCGTCTTCGGGCGCCTCGTCCTCAGTTCGCGCCGGGCGGCTGGCGTCGGGGGTTTCGTAGCGAGCGAGAGAGAGTTCCGCGTGTACGCAATCGTGCGCACCGGCGGCCGTCAGCAGCGGGTCGCTGTGGGCGACGTCATCGAGGTCGACCGCATCAACGAGAGCAAGGCCGGCGACACCGTCGAGCTCTCGACCTTGCTCGTTGTGGACGGTGACACGGTCACGAGTGACCCGTGGGTGCTGGACGGCGTCAAGGTCGCGGCCGAGGTGGTGGACCACCACAAGGGCGACAAGATCCGGATCCAGAAGTACAAGAACAAGACCGGTTACAAGAAGCGGATCGGTCACCGTCAGCTGCACACCGCGCTGAAGATCACCGACATCCCCGCCCCGGCCAAGAAGTAAGGACTGAGCAGAAATGGCACACAAGAAGGGCGCATCGTCCACCAGGAACGGCCGCGACTCCAACGCGCAGTACCTCGGTGTGAAGCGTTTCGGCGGTCAGCTCGTCAACGCCGGTGAGATCCTCGTCCGCCAGCGCGGCACCCACTTCCACCCGGGCGCGGGCGTCGGCCGCGGCGGCGACGACACGCTGTTCGCGCTGGACGCCGGTGCGGTGCAGTTCGGCTCCCGCCGTGGGCGCCGCGTCGTGAACATCGTTCCGGCTGCCGAATAAGTCCTGCGTTGCCCGCCGGGTGACCGGCGGGCCGGGCAGCGCATCGCGCATCGTCATCGAGGGCGGACCGCCGCTTACGTGCGAACGCACCGTTCGTACGTACGGCAGCGGGTCCGCCCTCGGTGCGTTGCCGTCCCCGCACGCGGTCGTCCCGCACGCGGTCGTCCGGTGTCCGGTCGTCCCGCACTCGGGCGTCCTGGCCGGCGGCGCACCGAGTACAGCAAGCACTGATCGTCACTCCCCGGCTCGCCCGGGGCCCAGGAGGCACTTCACATGACCACCTTCGTGGACCGCGTCGAACTGCACGTCGCCGCGGGTAACGGGGGCCACGGCTGTGCCTCCGTGCACCGGGAGAAGTTCAAGCCTCTCGGCGGGCCCGACGGCGGCAACGGCGGGCGTGGCGGCGACGTCGTCCTCGTCGTCGACCCGGACGTGACGACCCTGCTCGACTACCACCACAGCCCGCACCGCAAGGCGACCAACGGCAGGCCCGGCGAGGGCGGCCACCGTTCCGGCGCGGACGGCAATGATCTCGTCCTGCCCGTGCCGGACGGCACGGTCGTCCTCGACGGGCGGGGTGAGGTGCTGGCCGACCTTGTCGGCAAGGGCACCGTGTTCGTCGCCGCCCAGGCCGGCCGCGGCGGTCTCGGCAACGCCGCGCTCGCTTCCCCGCGGCGCAAGGCCCCCGGGTTCGCGCTGCTCGGCGAGCCCGGCGAGGTGCGTGACATCGTGCTGGAGCTGAAGACCGTCGCCGACGTCGCGCTGGTGGGTTACCCCTCGGCGGGCAAGTCGTCCCTCATCTCGGTGCTCTCCGCGGCCAAGCCGAAGATCGCCGACTATCCCTTCACCACTCTCGTGCCCAACCTCGGTGTCGTCACGGCTGGTTCGACGGTCTTCACCATCGCGGACGTGCCCGGGCTGATCCCCGGAGCGAGCGAGGGCAGGGGACTGGGGCTGGACTTCCTGCGGCACGTCGAGCGCTGCTCGGTCCTCGTGCACGTACTGGACTGCGCCACTCTCGAATCCGACCGTGACCCCGTCAGCGACCTCGACATCATCGAGGCGGAACTGGCGCAGTACGGCGGCCTGGAGGACCGGCCGCGCATGGTCGTCCTCAACAAGGTCGACATCCCCGACGGCCAGGACCTCGCCGACATCATCCGTCCCGACCTGGAGAGCCGGGGGTTCGAGGTCTTCGAGGTCTCCGCCGTCTCCCGCAAGGGCCTGCGGGAGCTCTCCTTCGCCCTCGCCAAGATCGTCGACGAGGCGCGTGCGGCGCGTCCCGAGACGGAGTCGACCCGCGTCGTCATCCGCCCCAAGGCCGTGGACGAGGTGGGCTTCACGGTCACCAAGGAGGCCGACGGCCTCTTCCGTGTACGCGGGGAGAAGCCCGAACGCTGGGTGCGCCAGACCGACTTCAACAACGACGAGGCCGTGGGTTACCTCGCCGACCGCCTGGGCCGCCTCGGTGTCGAGGAGCAGCTGCTGAAGGCGGGCGCGCGGGAGGGCGACGGCGTCGCCATCGGCCCGGAGGACGACGCGGTCGTCTTCGACTGGGAGCCGACCATGGTCACCGGAGCCGAGATGCTGGGCCGCCGGGGCGAGGACCACCGCATGGAGACCCCGCGCCCCGCCGCGCAGCGGCGCCGGGACCGCGAGGCGCAGCGGGACGAAGCGCTCGGCGCGTACGAGGACTTCGACCCCTTCGAGTGAGACGCCGCAGGCCTGCCCGTTGTCCTGCTCCGGGGCGTGAGGGGTCGGCGGGCGAAGACTGGAGCCGGCCGTGGGTCAGTGCGCGGCAGCCGTGGCGGTGACACCGGGCAGGTCGTCGAAGGCCGCTTTACCGTCCGTGGTGATGAGCGTGCGAGCGGTGGCGGCTGCGGTGGCAGCGATGATCAAGTCGTGCGCCCCGCGTGGTTTTCCCTCCCGCCGCACATGGGCCAGGAGCCGGGCGTGCACCCGGGCGACGTCCGCCGTGTAGTCCTCGAGCGGCACGAGCGCGTGAATGCCGTCGACGAACTCCTGGCGCCGGATACGCCGTTCGCCCTCGCTGAGTTCGACGCCGAACTGCAGTTCGGCCAGGGTTACCGCCGAGATCGTGATGTCGTCGTCGTCGGTCAGCAGGCGAGAAAGTCCCTTGCCGTCCCGCTCGGCGCGAATGAGGACGCCGGTGTCCAGGATCAGGCGTCGGGCCATGTCGCACTCATCTCGTCCGTTGTTGCGTCGCGAGCAGAAGCGACGTCGGTGGCGAAGTTCTCATCGACAGGGTTCGCGGCAAGGAAGTTCTTGAGAGCGGCACCGTTCCCGGTCGTGGCGGGTGCAAGCGTGGCGAGACGCCGCCCTCCTCGTGTGATGACGATCGTCTCCCCGTGCTCGGCACGGTCGAGGGCGGAGGCGAAATTCCTCGAGACCTCGGTTGCTGTCATCGTTCTCATGGAATCAGAGTATCTGATTCTCTCTGGTCGTGCTCGATCTGCCGCGGTGCGGACGGCGCCGGCCGGGACGGACGTGGCTGTGGCGCCCACGGCAGAAGGGCGGCCGAGCTGTCCTGCCGCACCCGCGCAGCCGTTCCCACCGGCCGGGGGTGGTCCACGGCGAGAGCCGCCGGACGTTCCGGTGGCACTCGCCGTCGGCCGGGCGGCGTGGGCCCGGGGCAGCGGCTGGACGCTGTGTAAGGCACTGATCCCCCTCGCCGCGGACGACCGCGCACACTCCGCGTCGGCACGGCTCACGCGCGAGAGGGCTCTCGAGGAGTACGAGGAGGATGCCCAGCGGCCCGGTGCGCGCCTACCGCGTACCGGGGGAGGAGGGCTTCCGTCCCCGCGTGGAGACGAACTCGTAGAACCAGGCGCGGAATTCAGGGTCGAGGAGAAGGTCGCGGTAGCGGCTGAGTTCGTCCTCGGTGAGCCCGCCGTCCAGGAGCAGCGGTTCGGCCTGCATGACGTAGTTGCGGGAGAGCAGGCAGCCGGGGGTGCCGCCCGCCGTGGTCTGGGAGACCGCGAGGCTGTGGACGTTCTCCAGCCCGGCGTCGCTCATGCGGCCGCCGGCCTCGTGTGCCCAGTCGTAGGAGATACCGCTGCGTCCGACGATCGTGTGGGCCAGTTCCTGTACGCGGTGGAACAGCCGGGTGTCGGCCTCGCCGGGTGAGGCCAGCACTCGCTGCGGAGGGCCGCAGAAGTCGCCGACCACGAGCCAGCCGCCGGGTGCGAGCGCGCCGACGAGGGCGTCGAGGATCTCCACGCGGCGTGAGAGGTGCATCAGCAGTAAGCGGGCGTGGATGACGTCGAACGGGCCGCCCGGCGGCACCCCGTCGTTGAGGTCGTGGCGGAGCACTTCGACACCCGGCCGGGCGGCGGCCAGTGGGCCGGTGTCGAGGTCGACGCTGACGACTCTCCCCTCGGGGCCCGTCCGTTCGGCCAGCCAGCGCGTGATGGAGCCGCCGCCTGCGCCCAGGTCGAGGCAGCGCATGCCGGGCCCGACACCGGTCTCCTCCAGAAATCCCGTCGTGTGACGGTCCAGGAGGGTCTCCAGGTGGTCCAGTTGGCTGCGTCCCAGGTCGCTGTCGCTGTCGAGTATGTACTCCCTGCTCATCCGTGCCGTTCCCCTCACGTCGCGTCGCCGGCCGTGGTGATCATGATGAGCGGTCAGCGTAACCACAGGGCACCCTCGCAGCCCGGGCCTTTGGGGAGTCGGTCAACGCCGGGGCCTTCTCAGGCCGTTGAGGAGGGCGCGCAGCACCGCGAGCCGGTGGGCCCGCAGACGGTCCGCCGACCTCGACCCGTCCGACGGGCCGAGGGCCTTCCGGGCCGCGTGTGCGGCGAGCACCGCGAGGATCACCCGGACCAGCGCCCGGCTGGCAGCCACGGATACCAGCAGCCATGCCGCATGGGTGGCCATCTGCGTCGTGAGCATCCCCGATCACCTCTTCGCCGGTCGGTCGCAGAGCCCCGGTGTAGCGCGCCGCCGGGCCGGTCCGCAGCCGCGCAGCCGCGCGGTAGCGGCGAAGTCCCCCCGATGTCCGCGCAGTTGCGCCCCTGTCGGCCCCGGCGGGCCCGGTGGAGTATGCGTGCATGGCATACGTGAACCAGCCGCGGCCCCCGAGAGGCAGGTCCGGGAAGCGCGAACTGCCCTTCCCCTACGACCGGGACCTCTCCCGTGTGCTGCGCAACCTCAACAGGCGCAGGCTCCTCTTCCGCGCCCGGCTCGCGAACGACCCGGTGACGGCCGCGTACTTGGCGGCGGGAATGCGGCTGCTGGGACAGCACCTCGGTCCCGGTGCTCCGCCCGGCCCTCCTGGCAGGCGTCCCCTCCTCGGCTTCCTCTCGCAGCGCGCCGTCACCGCCGAGGTCGCCAACAACCCGCATCCTTTCCCCCGCCGGGCCACGGTCTCGGCGATGCGGGACCGCTGGAAGTCGCAGTCGGAGTTCGTCTCCGATCTCATCAACTTCGCGGTGTGGCGTGAGAACTACCGTCCTGGCCATCAGGAGCAGCGTGCCGCGAACACCGAGAAACTGGTGTCCGGGCCGGACTTCGTACGGGCCGTGCACGAGACGGCCTACCGGCACACCGCCGACGGCGTCGAGATGCCCTCGGTCCGGCTCGGTCTCGCCCTCATGGTCGCCTCCGAGGGCGACGCGGAGGTACGGCAGGCCATCTCAGCCATGTACAGGGACTACCTCGGTTCGTGGAAGAAGCTGTACGCCGACGTTCTTCGTGAGCGCGGGCTGCGGCTGCGACCGGGGCTGAGCCTCGACGACCTGGCCGACGCGCTCTCGGCGGCCACCGACGGGATGACGCTGCGGGCCATCGGCGACCCGGCAGCCGGCGTCGTCGACCACGCCAACCACCGCTCCCTCATGGGCACCGTCGCGCTCGCTGTGATTCACGCGTTCCTGGAACCGGACGAGGACGCGAGCGGCCTCACGCTGGAGCAGGCCGTCGCGGCGAGGTTCGGCGACGGGGCGTACTGAGGTCGAGAGGTCGAGGGACCGCGGGGCCGCGGGGCCGCACGGGACGGTGGCACTGACCACCCGTCAGGGATTTCCCCGTGTCACGCCATGGCCTTGCGCGATGCCATAGAGTGAGCGGGTCGGGCGTGCGCAGAGCACTTGTTCGGGGAGAGCTGTGGAGCCGGAGATCGCCGCACTGGCAACTACCGCCGGAACGACCGTCGTCACCCTGATGGCCACGGACGCCTGGGAGCGCACCCGGGAGGGGGTCGCCTCGCTCTGGCGGCGGCTGAACCCCGGCAGAGCCGAGGCGGTGGAGGCCGAACTGGACGCCACCCGCGAGGACTTGCTCGCCGCACAGCAGAGCGGCGACGAGGACACGGTGCGGGAACTCCAGTCGGAGTGGCAGGGCAGGATGCGGCGCTTCCTGGCCGCCCGGCCCGACGTCGCCGAAGACCTGCGGCACCTCCTCGGCGAACTCGACCCCGGCCGGGACGCTGCCCAGGCGGTGACCCAGCACGCCACCGCCTCCGGCCACGCCCGGATCTACCAGGCCGGGCGCGACCAGCGGATCGAAGAGCGGGGCGACCGGCGATGAGCGGCTCCATGGACGGCCGCGCCGACACCCGCGGCCGTGTCTACCAGGCATCCGGCGACCAGCAGATCATCGAGCACCACCACCATGGGGACGCGGGCCCGGGGGAGTGGACGAGCATCGAGTCGGTACGGCAGCCGACGAGCGGCCGCACTCCGGGGACGTTCCGCGACCGTACCGACCTGATGGACCGCCTGCGAGCGGCCCTGGAGGAGGACGCGGGCAACCGCGTGTACGTGCTGCACGGCATGGGCGGCTGCGGCAAGACCGCCGTCGCCCACGCGCTCTTCCGGCACGCCACCGAACGGGCCCACCGGATCGGCTTATGGGTCAACGCCTCCGACCGCGCGTCCCTGCGCAGCGGCATGCTCGCCGTCGCCGCCGACAGAGGAGCAGGGGAGGGCGAACTGCTCGCGGCACGCAACGGCCTGCGGGCGGCGGCGGATCTTGTGTGGGACCGGCTCGACCGTTCCGGACAGCCCTGGCTGCTCGTCCTCGACAACGCCGACGACCCCGCCGTCCTCCAGGACGGCTGGCTGCGCGGCAGTCCCATGGGAACCGTCCTGGTCACCACACGCCAGTCCGCCGCCCACTGGTGGCCGCAGGCCGAACTGCACCACATCGGCGTACTGCCGCGCGACGAAGCCGCACAGGTGCTGTGCGACCTCGCACCGCAGACCGGGACGATCGAAGAAGCCAGGGGGATCGCCGACCGGCTGGGGCGGCTTCCGCTGGCGCTCACCCTGGCGGGCGGCTTCCTCTCCCACCAGGTCATCGAGCCCTGGACGATGACCAAGTACGGCGACCACCTCGACGGACCCGGACAGGTCGAGCTGATCGACCGGGGAGCCGCCGCCCAGCCGCACGAAGACTCCCGGCAACTGATCAGCAGCACATGGCAGTTGTCCCTCGACGCGCTCACCGCGCAGGGCATGCCGGAGTCGACCTCCCTGCTGCGGCTGCTGGCCTGCTACGGGGCCGACCCACTGCCCGTGTCGCTCCTCGGCGGCCTCGAACCGGACGGTGAGCCGCCGCGCGCACGTGCCGAAGCGGCGCTGCGGGGTCTGCTGGACCAATCGCTGACCGCGCTGGTCGACGCCGGCGTGCGCTGCGTACAGACCCACGGCGTGCTGCTGGCCAGCGTGGCGTCGAACACCCCGCCCGAACAGGCCGCGACGCTCACCGGCACGGCATGCCGGCTGCTCGACGCCGTAGTCCCCGCCGTGCCCGAACGCGGCCCCCACAACCTGCTGTTCCGTCTGCTGACGCCGCACGCGCTGGCCCTGCTGGAGCGTTCCCCGACCCCGGCCGTCGCCGCCGACGCCCTCGACGTGGCGGTGCGGCTGGCCATCGCGCTGCACCGCACCGGCGACTACCTCTCGGCCTGGGAGCTGGCCTCCGCGTCGGCCACCGCCGCAGAGCCGACGCTCGGTGCGGAGCACCGCCTGGTACTGACCGCCCACTCGCGGGCGGGACGGGCGCTCTTCCGGCTCGGCCGCTTCGAGGAGTCGGAGCGGCTGCTCCGCCGTGTCCTGGCGGACCGCGAGCGGCTGTTCGGTGACGAGGACCCGGACACGCTGGAGAGCTACTACGGGCTCAACCTGCCGCTCCAGCAGACGGGGCGAGCTGGGGAAGGGCTTGAACTGCTACGACGTGCCCTGACCGGGCGGCACAATGTCCTTGGAGCTGGCCACCCCCTTACCTTGCGTGCCAGAGCCGCCCTCCTCGCGTACTTGCCCGTGCCAGAACTCGCCGCCGTGGTCGACGAAGCGGCGATCCCTCTCCCACAAGAGTTCGCCAGGGAGTTGGGGGCTGATCACGATGAAGCCATCGGGGTCCGACTCAATTGGGCTTACGCCTTGTACGTCTTGGGCCGTCTGGATGCCGCCGACGGCGAGGCTTGTGCGGTCGTGGACGAATACAAGCAACGTTTCGGCTTGCATTTCCCCGTCACGTTCGCAGCCCAGTCACTGCATGCGCAGGTTCGAGCCGCGTTGGGCGACCTGGAAGCGGCTGTCCGGATGATGGCCGAGGTAGCGGAAAGACGTGAGCACAGCCTCGGTAAGGACCATCCGCACACAGTCAAGTCTCATGAGTTCCTCATCGAGTTCAGGGAGCAGGCCAGCCGTCGGCAAGAGTCGGAGTGACGGGGTTCATTGCTGCCCTGAACTCGCACCAAATCGTCTTGCCGTCCGCCACCGGTGCGACATCCCACTTTTCGGCTAGCTGGGCGACCAGTGCGAGACCGCGACCGGACTCGTCCCATTCCGACGCGGTGCGGCGAGCAGGCATGACGGGGGAGCGGTCGTGGACCTCGACACGGACGCCGACGTCTGTCCGGGACAGGGCGACCGTGCACCAACGGCCGGGTACATGCCTGTGGACGTTCGTCACCAACTCCGTGAGGGCGAGTTCGACATGGTCGGTCAGGTGGGGCACCGCCCACAGGCGGAGATACGCACGGGCGATGCGGCGCAAGTGGCGTGGCGAGTGATCGCCGACGATCAGCGCCATACGGTAGCGCCTGGGCGGGAACTCGGTGGATTCTTCGATGACGTTCACAGGACAAGGCTGTAATGAGTTGACTACTCTCGGCCATGGCTGGAAGTTAAATCCCCCGAGCGTCAACTTGGTTGGCAGGGAGTCGTTATGGCCAACGTCCGTGAGCTGGACCCGGGAGCTTCACCACTGCACTATCTCGGCGCCGAGTTGAGACGACTGAGGGAGGCTGCCGGCCTGACGTTGGAGGATCTCGGAGGGATCGTCTTCTGCACAGGGTCGCTTATCAGTCAGTTCGAGACGGCTCGAAGGGTTCCCAAGCCTGAGTTTCTTGAGCGAGCCGATATCGCGCTCGGCGCCGACGGGGCACTGCTGCGGTTGTGGGAACTGGTCAAGCGGAGTGGGCTCCCGTCCTGGGTTCACGAGTATGTGCGACTGGAGGCCCAGGCGAGCAGGATTCACACCTATCAAGCTCAGGTCGTGCACGGATTGCTGCAGGTCGAGGAGTACGCGCGAGCGGTGCTGCGTTCGGCGGGGCCGCCGGAAACGCTTGAGGAACGAGTCGCTGCGCGAATGGCCCGGCAACGCGTCCTGGAGCGCACGGACCCGCCATCGATGTGGGTCGTTCTCGATGAGGCCGTGCTGCACCGTCCCATCGGTGGTCAGGGCCACATGCGAACTCAACTGGTTCATCTGTTGAGTTACCGCGATGATCCCGGCGTCAATATTCAGGTACTTCCCTTCGCAGCAGGGGCGCACTACGGGCTCACCGGCTCCTTCACTCTTCTGGCGTTCGCCGATTCACCGGACATCACCTACTCGGAGACGTATGAGTCGAACCGGCTGAGTCTCGATCCGAAAGCTGTGAGGGCAGGTTCGCTCCGATACGATCACCTCCAGGCCGCCGCGCTGTCACTGGATGCCTCGGCGGAACTGATCGCCCGCGTTATGGAGGATCTGCAGCATGTGCCCGAGCCTTGTCAACGCACCGTGGCGTAAGTCGAGTTACAGCGGAAACTCCGGCGGCGAGTGCGTCGAGGTCGCCACGCTTGCCGGTGCCGTCGCCGTGCGTGACTCCAAGAACCCCGACGGCCCCCGCCTCACCTTCCCCGCCGCTGCCTTCACCCGCCTCGTACGTTCCCTCGCCGCCGAACGGTAGCCCGCGTTTCTCCTTGTGCCGCCGGGGCATCCGCTGATCTGCGGGGCCGCGCGACCGGACGCGGCCGAGGGGAGGCATCAGCATGAACGCACCGACGGTGGCCCGAAGAGGGCGGCGCAACGCCCGTCAGGCAGCGAACAGTTCGACGCTCGAATTCGTCGCGCGTGCAGGGATGGTCGCGCAGGGGGTGCTCTACATCCTCGTCGGCCTGCTCGCCCTGCGTATCGCCTTCGGTGAGGGAAGCGGCGGCAAGCAGGCCGATCAGAGCGGTGCGCTGCGGGAGTTGGGGGAGCAGCCCTTCGGGCAGGTGCTCATATGGGCTGTCGGTCTGGGGCTGGCGGGGCTGGCCCTGTGGCGTCTGTCCGAGGCGCTGTTCGGGGCGTCCGAGCGTGGTGGGCACAAGCCGCGCAAGCGGCTGATGTCGGCGGGACGGTTCCTGCTGTACAGCGTGCTCGCGTTCTCGGTGCTCTCCTACGCCGTGGGTGCGAAGGGCGGCGGTTCGAGCGACGCCAAGTCCCAGGACATCACCGCCCGCGTGCTGTCCGTACCGGCGGGGCAGTGGCTCGTCGGCCTGGGCGGACTGGTCATCGCCGGCTGGGGTGTCTGGGGCGCGGTCCAGGGGCTGCGCCGCAAGTACCACGATCATCTGAAGCTGTCGGCGATACCGCGTCGCGCCCGCAAGGCGGTGGACGTGCTGGGAGTGGGCGGCGAACTGTGCCGTGGAGCGCTCCTGGCCGCCCTGGGCATCTTCGCCGTGCAGGCGGCGCTCTCCTCCGACTCGGACGAGGCGAAGGGCATGGACGGCGCGCTGCGTTCCTTCGCGGACACTCCGGCCGGGCCGTGGCTGCTGGTTGCCGTCGCTGTCGGGGTCACTCTCTTCGGCCTGTTCTCCTTGGCCCTGGCGCGCTGGCGCCGCGTCTGAGGCGAGCACGCCGATCTGTTGCTGTCCGAGGAGGGCAGGCGTACCGCGGCCGAGCCGGCGCGCAGACTGAAGCGGGGCGTCGGCCGCGCGCGTACTGGCCGCAGGCGGCCGACGCGGCATCGCCGACCGCAGGGCGGCACCGCTGCCGTGATCACACCTGCACTGCCGCCTGCAATCATCCCTCCGGGAACATGCAGAACTCGTTGTTCTCGGGATCGGCCAGGACGATGTTGTCCTCGTGCCGCGCGTGGACGGTTGCACCAAGATCAGCCAGCCGTCGGATCTCTGCCTCCATGTCGGCGGCGATCAGATCCAGGTGCACGCGGTTCTTCATAATCTTGGCTTCCGGCACCAGTTGGAACCACAGACGGGGCCCTCCGTCCGCCGACTCCACGAGCACGGTCGGATCGTCGTCAACGCTGGTGATCCCCTTGGCCCGCAACCGTGCGAGCTCCGCGGCGTCGTAGGGTGCCACGGTGTACCCCTCCACGGCTGCGGCCCAGAAGCGAGCCAGGGCAGCGGGGTGAGCGCAGTCGAAGACGATGTCATGAAGTCGCGCCATCCGGCCATCATGTGCGTGCGCGTCGATGGCTGTCACGACGGTCTCAGCTACCGGCCGAAGTTCAGAGGGACAGCCCCTGGTGCCGCGCCCATGCCGCGCTCACGGGTCGCGGCCGGCTGTTTCGGGGCGGGTGGCGGGCCCGCCTCCGCCTTGCGACTGGGCGAAGAATGGCGTGGTGGGCATCGACATCCCGTCATCCGGCCCATGAACTCGCAAGGACCGCACTGACGCAGCTCAGTGTTCCTGCGAGTACGTCACGATCCACGAGATGCAGAGCGCCACTCCGAGAACCCCCACGCAGAGAATGCCGAGGGACTTCCAGGTCCCCTCTCCCTCCATCGCGGAGCGCACACCGCCGGCGAGCCCACCGACGGACATACAGATACCGAGGATGAACGCCCGCGAACTCCGGGGCCTCAGCCAGTGCCGCAGGTTCGGACGGCGGCGACCGGGCGGGGGCGGTCCAGCGGAGTGCTTCACCGGTACTTCACCTTCCCCGGTGCCGCAGGGGCTTCCACATGGGTGTCACCTGGCTGCCTCTTCGAGGGGGTGTAGAAGTCGGTGATCGCCCCGGAGGGGCAGACCCCGGCGGCCATCTGTGCTGCCGCGAGATGGACGCTGGGGGGCTCGGCGTCCAGCAGGAGCACGCGGCCGTCGTCGGGGTCCTGGTCGAAGACTGCCGGGACGGTCGGGCCCGACAGCCCCGTGGGGCAGCGGCTGAACAGGGCAGGGACGTTCCTGGAGCGGGTCACCCTGGACATGATGGAGTCGGCCGACCGCTGGCGCTCCCTCCTCGCGTGATGTGCCCGGCCCCCTCCACCCGGCCCCCTCCACCCGGCGCCCTGCGACCTGCGCCCTGCGACCTGCGCCCGGGCGAAGGCATGACGTGGTGTCACTGGTCGCGGGAGGGGGCCGGAAGAATACTGGAGGCTGAATCACGCCTTCGATCCCGGAGCCCCGCACATGGAAACCCGTCCCTCGCGCATACTCCGCACGGCCGGCACCGCTGTCTGCCTCCCGGCCCGCGCGGCGTTCCAGAGGCCGGGTGCGCACCGGTGAGACCGGTCCTGCCACGGGCGCGGCCGGACGTCCGGGCTCACCGGGGCGTCGACGCGAAGGAACGCCTGCGCAAGCTGAACCTCGTGATGCTGCTCCCGCCGCTCGCCGTGGCAGGGGTGCTGGTGGTGGCGAAGGATGCCCGGACCTGGTGGGAGGCCGTGGTCCTGAGTCTGGGTGTGGCGGCGGCCCTTGTGGCCTTCGTGCGGTGGGCGGCGGGTGACCTCTCCCGTGTCGTGCTCCCCTGCCTGGCCATCACCGCGGCGGTGTGGCCCTTCGGTGTGCTGGTTGCCGCCGGCAGTTCGGCGGCGTACTTCGGTCTCGCCATCGTGGGCTCCCACGCCATCCCCCAGATGAGGCGCCACCGCGGCGTGGCAGCCGTCGGGCTGGGCGTCTACGTCGCAGCAGTGGGCATGACGAGGTTTCTGCTGCCGTACGAGGACTTCTCCGACGTACTGATCCAGTACGTCCTCATCCCCACGGGCATCACCGCCGTACTGACCGGACTCATGTTCCCCAACAAGCGGTTCTACGCCGTCGTCACGGAACTGGAGGAGTCACGGGAACGCGAGGCGGAGCTGGCCGTCGTCCGGGAGCGTGTGCGTTTCGCCAGCGATCTGCACGACATCCAGGGCCATACGCTCCATGTGGTGAAGCTGAAGATCGCGCTGGCCCAGAAGCTGGTGCACAGCGACATCGAACGTGTGGAGCAGGAGCTGCGCGAGGTGCACGACCTCGTCGGCGACACCATCGACCGGACCAAGGAACTCGCCTACGCCCAGCGGCGGCTCAACCTCACCGCCGAGCTGGAGAACGCGAAGAACCTCTTCGAGGCGGCGGGCATCCAGGTGAGCGTCGACCGTGAGGCCGAGGTCGAGTCGCACCCGGACGAACTGCTCGGCCAGGTCCTCCGGGAGACGACGACCAACATCCTGCGGCACGCGCAGGCCACCCGGGTGCGGATCACCCTCTCGGAGTCGGGCATCACCGTCGTCAACGACGGCGCAAGGGAGGGCCCGCTTCCCGAGCTGGGAGGGCTCTCCACCCTGGAGCGGCGAGTGGCGGGCAACGGGGGAGAGCTGACCGTGGAGCAGGAGGACGGACGGTTCCTGACGGCCGCGGCGTTCCCGCACCCCCGTTCCGGTGCTGCCCGGTGAAAACGCGGAAGGACGACAGATGACCACTGTGGTGCTCGCCGACGACGAGGCCCTTCTCCGCAAGGCCCTGGCGTCGCTGCTCCCGCTCGAAGGCGGGATCACCGTGCTCGCCGAGGCAGGAGACGGCGAGACGGCCGTACAGGTCACGCTGCGGCACCAGCCCGACGTGCTCGTCATCGATCTGGAGATGCCCGGCGTGGACGGACTCGGCGCCGTCTCCGCCATCCGCCGTGCGCTGCCGGACCAGACGGTCCTCATGCTGACCCGGCACGCCAGGCCCGGCGTACTCCGCAAAGCCCTGAAACTCGGGGTCCAGGGGTTCGTCAGCAAGTCGGCGGAGCCCGCGCACATCACGTCGGTCATCAAGACCCTGCACGAGGGCAAACGATGGATCGACCCGGACGTCTCCACGCTCGCGCTCGTCGACGACTGCCCCCTCACCGAACGGGAGGCCGACGTCCTGCGGGCGACCGGCGGAGGGTACTCGGTCGCGGACATCGCCACCCAGCTCCACCTCGCGGAGGGCACCGTGCGCAACTACCTCTCCAACGCGATGCAGAAGACCCAGACCCGGACCCGGCACGAAGCGGCACGGTACGCACGCGAGCACGACTGGCTGTAGGCCGCGCCGACCGCGCCGGCCGGCCGGCGCGGGGTGGAGGGCGGGGCACCCCCCGCCCGGCGGGAACACCGCCGCACGGCGAAGGTCCCGGGAGGCGGCGGGCCTCCCGGGACCTTCGGTCGTATCGCGCGGCGCACCGGCCGTGGCCGGGGCGCCGGATGCGCGGGTCAGGCGGTGACCTGGTCGGCCTCCTCCGAGTCCGAGAGGGCGTTGCCGTTCGGCGCCGACTCCCAGTCGGCTTCCTCGGCGGTCTCCTGCGCTTCCGTCTCACGCTGGCCCGGGATCTCCTCCGTGCGGCGTGCGACGCGCTCGTTGCGCTCCTCGGTCGCCCTGCACAGATCGAGAGCGGCCTGGTTGAAGCGCGTCATCGACGGCGGCTCGGACGGACCGAGCAGGTGGACCTTCAGCTCCGCGCGGGCCCCGGCCAGCGTGTCCTTGGCCGGATCGCGCACCGACTCCAGCAGGGCGGGGATCTCCCCGGCCTCCGGGGAGAGGACCGCGGCGGCCCGTACGGTCGGGAGGCCGGCCCTGAACTCCTCCTCGCTCAGTCCGCTGGTGTTGGCGACCGCGTACGGCTTCTCACTCGTGAGCCAGTCCGAGACGACCGAGGAGACGTCGGAGATGAGGAGGTCGGCCTGGTTGAAGCAGCTGTAGATCGACGGGCGGGGGCCGGTGACGATCTGGTGCTCCCACTCCGGGAACGACTCCCAGAACGCGTCCTCCCAGGCGGCGGTGGCCTCCGTGACGCGCGCCGCACGGTCCTTCTCCGGGGTGGACTGGAGCATCATCTTCTCCACCTCGTCCGCGCCCTTGCGGAAGGCGGTGGTGGTCAGCTCGTCCAGCTCGCGCGTGCGCCGCTCCAGCTCCGCGGCGGCCTCGGGGCCCGGACGCGCGCCGCTGCGCCGGGAGTTGGCCTCGATGATCATCGCCTGGATGCGGGCGTCGGCGAGAGCCGCGCGGGGGTCGACGGAGCCGGTCATCGGGTGCGGTTTGTACAGCAGCCGCACCCCGGGGTCGTCCAGGAGAGCGCGGACGATGTTCTCGCCGGCCAGGATGACCGAGGTGTTGCCCGGGTCGTTGGTCCAGCCCTCCCAGGTGGGGGCGTACAGCACGGTCGTGTACGCACCCCGCGGCGCGCCCGTGTACGGCTTGATGGGGGAGAGCTGCGGGCGCCCGACCTCGACGACGTCGCGGTCGTCGACGCCGATGTCGGCGAGCTGGTAGCGCTCGCGGGCGGCGGGGCCCGCGACCCAGACCTCGTCGTAGGCCTTGGCGTAGGGGTTGCAGGAGGAGAGCTTGTCGCTCTCGCCGTGGTTGATGAAGGCGTGCTTGACGGTGGGGATGCGCAGCACCTGCGAGGTCTTGCCGGAGTTCGCCGGGTGCAGCATCACCTTCAGCGTCGAGTGCTCCAGGTGCATCAGGTGCGAGACCTTCGGGATGCAGACGATCGGCACGTCCGTCGCCTCGATCTTCTGCACCATGAAGCGCTCGCGCAGCACGATGACGGGACGCCCCTCCAGCTCGGCGAGCGTCGAGAGCCACATGTTCGCCTGGTAGGCCGAGGTGGTGCCGCCGGAGAAGTACATACCGACGGTCGGCTTGTACTTCGCCAGCCACTTGTCGAGCCACGCCAGGGCCTGCTGCTCGTTCGCGTGCCGCTTCTTCGGCAGCATCCACGTGCCCAGGTAGAGGGCGCCGCCCAGCGACAGCAGCAGACTCAGACCCACGCCCACGATGCCCCAGATCTCGGCGGACAGGCCCGCGGTCAGCATCAGCCCCACCGTGCCCGGGATGGAGAAACGCAGCAGACGGCGGCTGGGCTGCCGGGCGAGGAGACGGGGCGGCGAGATGGTCAGGCGCAGCTTGGAGGCGTCGATGTTGCGCGTGAGGATCGGCAGCGTACGGCTGCGGCGCACCAGCTGGGCGACGGCCTGGCACAGGAAGTGCGCGGCGTAGGCGGCGAGCAGGAGAAGAGTGAGGGGGCGCTCGATGTCCGGCGGGACGTCCGGAATGCGCACCAGGCCGATGACGACGAGCATGTCGCGGAGAAGCTGGCGCGTGGTGACGTCGAAGCGGACCTTGCCGAGCAGCGCCAGCAGACCGGGCTGCCGGTGCGTGAGGTACAGGTCGAGCACGAGACCCGCCACGGAGGCGACGATGAAGACGGGCACGTTCGGGAGCAGCGCACCCGCGAGCTGTGCGGCGTAGAACACCGTCAGCGCGAGCAGCGCCGTGAGCTGGACGGCGCGTCGGAGGGAGAGACCGGCAGAGGGCACGGGCTGGGCTCCTGGCAGGAGGTTGAGGGTCGGTGAGGGTGAACCGGCCGGTGGGGTGGCGGCCGAGGACGACCACTGACCGTATGCCGGGCACGGGGCTGGTGACAATCTGCGTCGGAGTGTCCCGCGGTGATACGAGGACAAAGGTCATTATCCCCACCCGTCCACTGGCCGGAACGGATGAGCGGGGTGGATCGGCCTGCCGTAGATTGCGCAGGCGACAGCGCACGCGCACACGCACGGGCATGAACGGAATCGTACGTGTGTGAAGGAAGCGGAAGAAGGAACAGGCGGGCGGCGGGACGTGAGCGGTACGGCAGCGGGCGGGGCCAGCAGCGCGCGGAGGGGTGCACGGGAGGATGTCGCCGGTGCCCGGCGCGTCGTCGTCAAGGTCGGCTCCTCCTCCCTCACCACGGCTGCCGGCGGCCTGGACGCCGACCGGGTCGACGCGCTCGTGGACGTACTGGCCAAGCACGCCGGGCCTGCGGGCGGCGGGACAGGCCCCCAGCGGGAGGTCGTGCTCGTCTCCTCCGGCGCCATCGCCGCCGGGCTCGCACCGCTGGGCCTGCCCCGGCGGCCCCGTGACCTGGCACGGCAGCAGGCAGCCGCCAGCGTCGGGCAGGGCTTGCTCGTCGCCCGCTACACCGCTTCGTTCGCGCGGTACGGGCGCCGCGTCGGCCAGGTGCTGCTGACCTCGGACGACACCAGCCGCCGCGCCCACTACCGCAACGCCTACCGCACGCTGGAACAGCTCCTGGCCATGGGCGCCGTCCCCGTCGTCAACGAGAACGACACCGTCGCCACCGAGGAGATCCGTTTCGGTGACAACGACCGGCTCGCCGCCCTGGTCGCCCACCTCGTACGGGCCGACCTGCTGGTCCTCCTCTCCGACGTGGACGGCCTCTACGACGGCGACCCGAGCGCCCCCGGCACGACCCGCATCGAGGAGGTCGCCTCGCCGCAGGACCTGGCGGACGTCGAGATCGGCAGCGCCGGCAGGGCGGGTGTCGGCACCGGCGGCATGGTGACCAAGGTGGAGGCCGCACGCATCGCAGCCGCCGCCGGTGTCCCGGTGGTGCTCACCTCCGCCTCGCACGCGGCCGACGCCCTCGCCGGGCGCGGGACCGGCACGTACTTCCACCGCACGGGCCGCCGCGCCGCCGGCCGTCTGCTGTGGCTCGCGCACGCGTCGACGCCGCGCGGGGCGCTCACTCTCGACGACGGCGCGGTACGGGCGGTGGTCCAGCGGCGCACCTCGCTGCTGGCGGCCGGTATCGCCCGCGTCGAGGGCGACTTCGCGGCGGGCGATCCGGTCGAGCTGCGCGACGGGCGCGGCGTGGCCGTGGCACGCGGACTCGTCAACTTCGACGCGAAAGAGATCCCCCAGTTGCTGGGACGCTCGACGCCGGACCTCGCCCGGGAGCTGGGACCGGAGTACGAGCGGGAGATCGTCCACCGGGACGACCTGGTGCTGCTCGACGCCTGACCGGCGCCTGAACGGAACATGACGCGGGGCCTGAGCTGCGGCTGGGCCGTGTGCCGTGCCGCGACGGGGCCGGCCGCGGGTGTTACCGCCGGTGCGCGGCGGGTCGTGAATGGTTTGTGCAGACGGCGAGGGACACGTGCCGGAGCGGTCACCGGGCGGAGTAAAAGACCAGCCTTTCCATGGACACCTTCCGGAAAACGGCCACGCGGTCGGCTCCGGACTGGTCAACTTTGTCCTGGGGGTCGTGAGGTGGGGGAGCGACGTCCCGGAACAGCAGAACCCCACCGGACGAGGAGGCCGCCCGTGAGACGACTGGCCAGCGTCGACACCGCACAGCGGGCCGAACCCAATGCCGAGACCGGGACGGACCGGCGCGAGAGTTCCCGCCTGTGGCACGTCACCCTGAGCGTCGCGGGCGCGGAGGCACCGCTCAAGGAGGTCCGGCGAGCGCTCGAACAGCTCGCGTACGACCATCCTTTCCTTCTGAACAGCCGGTACGCGAACGATCACGCGGAGATCCGCTACTGGGAGGAGGCGCGCGACCTGCACGACGCCGCCGCCGTCGCGCTGCGCCTGTGGGGTGAGCACCGGGTGTCGGCCAAGCTGCCGCCGTGGGAGATCGTCGGCCTGGAGGTCGTCGGCCGCAGGACGTACCAGCAGCGCGTCGCCGAGGGCTACGGGCCGCCCTCCGCCGCGTCGATCGGCGTCCACCCCTTCTAGCTAGGCCCGTGCACGTGCACGCGGGCCGGGTGCGTCTCCGCGTACGGACGGCACGCGGGCGGCACAGGGACGGAGTACGGACCCGCGGGCCTACGGGCCCACCGTGCCCGCGTCGTGGGCGATCAGGCCGGCCTGGGTGCGGTTCACGCATCCCAGCTTGTCCAGGAGCCGTGACACGTAGCCCTTGATGGTGGCCTCCGAGAGGTGGAGCCGCGCGGCGATCCGTGCGTTGGACAGTCCCTCGCCGAGGCAGGCCAGCACCTCCGCCTCGCGCTCGGTGAGCGATCCGACGAGCTTCCGCGCGCGTTCACGCGAGGTGAGGCTGTCGGACGACGCGGCGACAAGCCGGCGGGCGGCGGCGGGGGAGAGCACCGTGTGACCTTCCGCGGCCACCCGCACGAGCCCGATCAGGTCCTCCGGGGGCGTCGATTTGACGAGGAATCCCGACGCTCCGGCACGCAGGGCGCGCAGCACGTACTGGTCCCCGTCGAACGTCGTGAGCACCACGACGGCAGGCGGGTCGGCGAACTTGTTGATGCGCTCGATCGCGGTGAGACCGTCCATGCCGGGCATGCGCAGGTCCATCAGGACCACGTCGGGGCAGGCCCGTACGACTGCCTCTACGCCCGCCGCTCCGTCGTGCGCCTCGTCCACGACTTCGACGTCCTCGGCGGAACCCAGGATCGTCCGCAGAAAGCGGCACACCATCGGCTCGTCGTCCACGACCACCACTCGCACAGTGCGCGCCACGCCTACACCGCCGGCTGCGCGGTCGGCTCCGTCGGCTGCGCGGTCGGCGCTCCGGGGGCGGACGGCACGGCGGGTGCCGTCGGTGCGGGCGGCACGGTCGGTACGTACGCCGGCAGCACGGCCTCGACGGTGAACCCGCCCTCCGGGGTCCTCCCGGAGTGCAGCGTTCCCCGCACCAGCTCCACGCGCTGCCTGAGGTGGGCGAGGCCCAGACCCGAGCCCGTACGCGCCAGAGCGGTGTCGGCGGTACCGGCCGCCGTGCCGGTGGCACCGGGCGGCGGGGTGTTGCGCACGGCCACCCGTACCCGCGTCTCCCCGTACTCGGCCCGTACGGTCACCCGCGCGCCGGGCGCGTGCTTGCGCACATTGGTCAGGGCCTCCCGGACGATGCGGTACGCCGTGCGTCCGACCACCGGCGAGGCGAGCGCCCGGTCCCCCTCCTCGACCAGCACGGCAGGCGTCCCCACCGCCGTCGACTCCGCGACCAGTTCCGCGAATCCCGCCACCGACGGCGTCTCGTCCCCCTCCGGGGCGGTGCGCAGGATGCCCACCAGGTCCCGCAGTTCCTCCAGCGCCTGGCAGCCCGCCGCACGCAGCTCCTCGGCGGCCTGCCGGGTCACCTCGTCGGCCGCCGTCATCCGCAGGGCACCGGCCTGCAGCGCCATCAGACTCACCCTGTGCGTCACCACGTCGTGCATCTCCGCGGCCAGCCGCGCCCGTTCCTCGGCGCGGGCCTGCTCGGCGAGCAGATGGCGCTCCCGTTCGGCTCGCTCCGCGCGTTCCGTCAGCGCCTGGACGAGCTGCCTGCGGGCGTCGAAGTACAGGGCCAGCAGCGGTCCGGCGGCGGTGCGCAGGACCCCGATCGTGATGACCGTGGCCGACGGCTCCCACGGCCGCGCGATGACGAGGGTGAAGGCGGCCAGCGCGATGTAGGCCGTGCGCCGGTCCTGCCGGTACAGGACCGGACTGTAGGCCGCCAGCGCGGTCGAGAAGGGAGCCCACACGTGGTGCCCGTTCGCCGGACTCAGCGCCCCGAGCGGCCAGATGAGCAGGGTCACCGCGAGCGTGAAGACTCCCAGGACGGCCACGACGGTCAGAGGTGCGCGGCGCCGGAGGACAAGCGAGGAACACGCGAGCGCCTGCGCGCCCAGCAGCGCCCAGGCGAGCGGGCCGGGCCGGTCCGGCCACCACGACGTACCCAGCAGCGTCGTGACCGTGTCCAGAGCCACGAAGAAGACCGCGAGCGACACGTCCACGGCGAGCCGGCGCTTGCGGAGACACGGTCTGTAAGTCATGCCGGACACGGTATGTCAGCTTCGCCCGGGTGGAGTTCGATGAGGAACGACCGGAGGGACAGGACCCTACGAAAGTCGTACGCCGCTTCCGGCGGTGCGACCTTCGTCGTCCGCGGAGCAGACCGCGGGCCCTGTTCCTGTGCGTGCGTACCGCTGTGTACTGAAGCGCATGGAGAGACATGCGCAGAGACGACGAGAGACGGTGCGGGCGGAACTCCGGCCCGGCCGCTACGAGATCGACGCCGGCACTTCTTCCGTCACCTTCACCACCCGGCACGTGTTCGGACTGCTGCCGGTGCGCGGCAGCTTCGCGATCAGGTCGGGGACGGTCGAACTGGCCGACCCCCTCGGGGATTCACGTGTTCACGCGGAGATCGACGTGGCGAGTTTCGGGACGGGCAACCACCGGCGCGACGGCGTCGTGCGCTCGGAGACCTATCTCGACGCCGACCGGTACCCCGTCATGACCTTCGCCGCCGACCGCGTCGGGGAGTCGGCGGTCACCGGCACGCTCACCGTGTGCGGCGTCACCAGACCGGTGACCTTGTCCGTCGAGCACGCCGCCGCCTCGGACAGGGGGTTCACCGTACGCGCCGTGACGCGCGTCGACCGTACGGAGTTCGGAGTGACCGCCGCCCCGGGCATGACCGGCCGCCACCTGGACGTGGTGCTGGAGGTGGAGTGCGTGCGGGGCTGAGAGCTTCCCGGGCGGGAGGCAGGACGGCCGGTTGCGGGGGGACCGGCCGTCCCGCCTCCCGCCCGGGTGCGGACGGCCCGGCAGCGGGACCGCCGGCGTCGCTAAGCTCGGGGGCATGAGCAGCGCACAGCAGACCTCGCCCGTCATCGAGACCGCCCACCGTGCCAAGGAGGCCGCGGCCGAACTGGCTCCGCTGCCCAGCACCGTCCGCGACGCGGCGCTGCTCGCCATCGCGGACGCGCTCACCGCCCGCACGGACGAGATCGTCGCCGCCAACGCCGTCGACGTCGACAGGGCGCGCGCCTCCGGCACCGCGGAGGCGGTCGTGGACCGGCTCACCCTCACAGCGGAGCGCATCGCAGCCATCGCCTCGGACGTACGGGACGTGGTGGCACTCCCCGACCCCGTCGGAGAGGTCGTACGGGGATCGACCCTGCCGGGCGGCCTCGACCTGCGCCAGGTCCGTGTGCCCCTCGGCGTCGTCGGCATCATCTACGAGGCACGCCCCAACGTCACCGTCGACGCCGCCGCCCTGTGCCTGAAGTCCGGCAACGCCGTGCTGCTGCGCGGCTCCTCCTCCGCGTACGCCTCCAACGGCGCCCTCGTGGGCGTCCTGCGCGACGCCGTCGAGTCGGCCGGGCTGCCCGCCGACGCCGTGCAGCTCGTGCCGGGTGAGAGCAGGGAGAGCGTGCGGGAGCTGATGCGGGCCCGCGGTCTGGTCGATGTGCTGATCCCGCGCGGAGGGGCCTCCCTGATCAAGTCCGTGGTCGAGGGGTCCGCCGTTCCCGTCATCGAGACCGGTGTCGGCAACTGCCATGTGTACGTGGACGAGAGCGCCGACATCGACATGGCCCTCGGCATCCTCGTCAACTCCAAGGCGCAGCGTCCCAGCGTCTGCAACGCCGCCGAGACCGTCCTCGTGCACGCCGGGATCGCCGAGGAGTTCCTGCCGCGCGCGGTGCGGGCGCTGGCGGAGGCCGGGGTGACCGTGCACGGCGACGAGGCGTGGCAGAAGGCGAGCGCGGACGTCGTGGCGGCGACCGGGGAGGACTGGGGCACCGAGTACCTCTCGTACGACATCGCAGCCGCCGTCGTGCCGTCCCTGGACGCGGCCGTACGGCACATCCGTGAGTGGACCTCCGGCCACACCGAGGCGATCGTCACCCGCGACACCGCCGCGGCCCGCCGTTTCACGGCTCTGGTCGACTCCACCGCCGTGATGGTCAACGCGTCCACCCGTTTCACGGACGGCAGCCAGTTCGGATTCGGCGCGGAGATCGGCATCTCGACGCAGAAGCTGCACGCGCGCGGTCCGATGGGCCTGCCGGAGCTGACCTCGACGAAGTACGTGGTCACGGGTGACGGGCACATCCGCGGCTGAGGCACGGCGTCCGCACGCCCGTCCGCCGATTTGATGGAATCCGACTACTCCCTGCCCTTATTGACCGCATAGGTCTACGCTGAACAGCGTGCCGGACGACGTGGGGGGCCAGCCGTTCCCGAACGGCGAGGAGCCCGAGTACCGCCACCACGGGGCCGCGGACGACGAGTTCGCCTCCGTGGTCTTCGACGAGGACTTCGTGCGGTCAGCCGCGGTCCACGAACCCACCGCGGTCGAACGCATATTGGCGGCCGCGCAGTCGCACGCCGAGAGCGAGACTGCCCGCGGCTTCGAGGACGGCTACGGGTACGGGCCGGGCGCCGAGAGCGAGTTCGACCTCGACGCCGAGGAACTGGACGAGGACGATCCGGAGAACGAGGGCCGCTTCGACCGGTCCGACTACACGGAGTACGTGGACCTCGCCGACGGTGACGAGTACGGGCCCTACGACTCGTACGACTCCTACGGTCCCTACAGCACATACGGCTACAACCACTACGGCCCGTACAGCACCTACGGAGACGGCGGGCAGTACGAGAGCCAGTTCCGCCAGTACAACCAGTACGAGCACTACAGCCAGTTCGGCATGTACCGCCGCTACGACCCCCGCTTCGAACTGGGCGAGGAGCACGGCTCCGACTACCGCCGCCGCGAGGACGGCCTGAGCGGCAGGTCCGGGAAGCACAGCGCGGCCGCGCGCACATACCGCGGCCACGTCCGCTGGCAGCGGCCGGTCGCCTGGGTGCTGGCGGTGGTGATGGGCATCGGCATGGTCGCTCTCGCGCTCAGCGCCGTCTACCGCGGCACCTCCCAGCAGCGGCAGGACCCCGCCCCTCCACCCGCGACGACGGGCGTGGAGTCCTCCGCGAGCGACCGCAACGGGGCGAGGGGCGGCACGCCGCCGTCACCGTCCGGGGCGTCCTCGGCCGAGGCGGGCGCGCCGAGTCTCTCCGCGCAGCCGCAGCGGGGCTGAGCGGCGGCGCACGCGCACGCGCGACGCCACGCAGGGTGCGCCACCACCCGAACAGTGCCCCGGCTCGCCGTGCGGGTCGGCGGGTCGGCGGGTCGTGCCGCTGCCGCAGGCCGTGCAGGGCGCCGCCCCGCGGACCGGGCGTCCCCGCTGTGTGGACCATCAGGCCCATCCGTGGGCTCACTCCAGCGGACATAGCCTGACATCACGGGCGGATACGGCGTCCAGCAGGTCCCCGGGAGAGGTGACGCGCCATGCTGAGAGAGCAGAGGGCCGCCTCGGCGGTGGCCGCCGAGCGTGCGATGGCGGAGCGGCTGCGCTCGACGCTGCACGGCAGGGTGATCGACCGCGCGCATCCCGACTACGCCGAGGCACGCACCGTGTGGAACGGGCTCATCGACCGGCACCCCGCCGTGATCGCCCAGTGCGCCGGAACGGCGGACGTGGCCGAGGCGGTCGCCGCCGCCCGCGAGTACCGTCCCGTCGTCAGCATCCGCGGCGGCGGCCACCAGGTCGCGGGCAGCGCTGTCTGCGACGACGGACTGGTGATCGACCTGTCGCGCATGAAGGGCGTCCACGTCGACCCCGAAGCCCGTACGGCACGCGCCCAGGCCGGTGTGGTGTGGGGTGAACTCGACCGGGAGACCCAGCTCTGCGCACTCGCCACGCCCGGAGGCGAGGTGTCGGTCACCGGCATCTCCGGTCTCACCCTCGGCGGCGGCCTCGGACTGCTGATGCGCGCGTACGGACTCAGCTGCGACAACCTGCGGTCGGTCGAGATCGTCACCGCCGACGGCGCCGTGCGTAACGCGAGCCGGGACGAGGAGCCCGAGCTGTTCTGGGCGGTACGCGGCGGAGGCCGGGGCATGGGCGTCGTCACCTCGCTCGACTTCGCCCTGCACCCGCTCGGGCCCGAGGTCTCCATGGCGCAGATCCTCTACCCGTACGAGGAGGCGGAGACGGTGCTGCGTGCCTTCCGCGACGCCGCAGCGGCCATGCCCCGCACGGTCACGCCCGAACTCGCCCTGTGGAGCGTCCCCCCTGACCCGGCGATCCCCGAGGAGATGCACGGCTCGAAGGTCGTCGTCGCCGCCGGCGTGTACGCCGGACCGGCCGGCGGCCCCGCGGCGACAACCGCACTGGCGCCTCTGAAAGAGCTGGGCACGCCGCTGGCGGACCTGAGCGGACAGGTGCCTTACACCGCGGTGCAGAGCGCACAGGACGAGATGTTCCCCGACGGTGGCCGCTACTACATGAAGTCGCACTTCATGGACGACCTCGGCGACGAAGCCGTCGCGGCCCTGCTCGCCGAGGACGCCCTGAGGCCGACCCCGCAGAGCCTGATCGTGCTGCGCACCCTCGGCGGCGCCGTCGCGGACGTCCCCACGGACGACAGCGCGTACGCCCACCGGTCCGCCCGGTTCAACCTGAGCATCGACGCCTCCTGGGACGACCCCGCGCTCGACGAGGGCGCGGTCGCCTGGGCGCGTTCCGCCTGGGAGGCGATGCTTCCCTTCGCCAACGGCGGCACCTACGTCAACTTCGCCGGACTGGACGAGGAGTCCGAGGCGCTGCGCCCCGCCGCCTTCGGCTCCCACGAACGCCGTCTGGAGCGCGTCCGTGTCCGCTACGACCCCGACGGCCTCTTCACCGCCGCCGCGCGCCGCCCCTGAGGCCCGTCCCCGCGGGCGAGTCAATCCTCGACACCGGCTGAGGAGTTGCACGCCGAGTTGCGCGCGCACCAAGGCGTTCGTGCGAGGCCGGGCGCCCCTACCCTGTACCTATGGCCGGGCGAGGCAATCCCCCCGAGGGAACACCCGACGACGCCTCAGGGGGCGACGACGAACACCGGGACGACTACCGTTCCGTCGTCTTCGACGAGTCGTTCATCAAGGCTGCGCAGCTCCAGGAGTTCTCCGCGCAGGAGCGCATGGAGGACGAGGAGCACGCCGCCGTACGCGACCGCGCCCCCACGCCCTCCGCCGCCGGCCACGACACGGACGAGGAGGAAAGCGGCACCGCACCCGTCTACGAACGGGGCACCATCACCGCGTCCCGGCAGGGCATGGTGCTGGTGCTGCTGATCGTCCTCGCCTTCGGCACCGCGATCTACATGGGCATCCGCAACCCGTACCAGACCCCGGCCGGGCCGCCCGTGGAGCCGATGCGCAGCTCGCTGCTGCCTCTGGCACCCAAGGACGCGGTGCCGGGTGCGACACCCGCCGACCTCTACGAGCACAGTCCGGCGGCCGAGTTCCGCACCGGCGCGGACGGTGTGACGCTGCCGCCCGCGCGCCGCACCGCGCATTTCTCCGAGAGCCAGGTCCTCGCGGCACTGACGGCCGCCAAGGACTACGTCGTGGAGAGCTCCCTCGACCCGGCGGTGCTCAGCGGCAACTCCGACCGGACAGTACGGATCATGCTCGACCCCGCACAGCACAGACAGTTCGACCGGAGCATCAAGAACCCGCGCAACGACGGCCGGTACGCCGCGACCGGCTGGATGGTCCGCTTCGATCCGTCGCGGACCGCGCTGGCCGACCACCGTGTGCGCGTGAACGGCACACTGAACGTGCAGGAGTCGGGCCCGGACGCCATGGAGGTCGTGGCGGACCACGTGTTCGTCTACGCGGTGCGCGCCCCCGACGCCGCGGAGGAGGAACAGGCCGAGAAGCGCTCGTCCCTGTTCACCGTGCGGCGCGAGGTGCGCTTCCAGATCGACCGTGATGATCTGCGCAGACAGCAGCTCAGCGTGCGCCAGGTCTCGACACGCACCGGGCCCGTGCCCTGTTCCGCCGACCAGTCGGCAGCGCTGTCGCCTCTCCTCGCGGGCGAGGAGGCCAAGGACGACGGGCCGGCCGGCACCGACCCCTACGCGAGGGGACGGGCGGCGGCCTCCGCGTGCGGAGTTCTCTCGGCGGGCGCGCAGCCGAGCCCGCCCGGCTCATCCGGATAGGCTCTGCCCGTCTGCCCGTCTGCCCGTCTGCCCGTCTGCCCGTCTGCCCGGCGGACGTCCGGACGTCCGCCGGGCAGACGGGCAGACGGCCGGACGGCCGGGCGGCAGACGGGACAGCGGGTCAGGCGGAGCCGCTGCCTGTGCTGCCTCCGCGACGGTCGTCCCCGCTGCCGTTCGCGGTGTCCGCTCCGCCCGTGCTGCCGCTGCCGGAGCCGGCCCTTCCGGAGAAGGTGTCGCGCAGCCGGCCGCCCAGGTCGCCGGCGCCTCCGGCGATGTCGCGGACCAGACCCATCAGCGGGTCCTTGCTGTTCTTGACGGTGTCCGAGTAGTGGTTCGCCGACTCCCGGATGGAGTCGGCGACGGAGGTCTCCTTGTCGTCCTCGCGCCGGTCGTAGTGACCGTCCATGATCCGCTGGTAGTCGCGGCTCTCGGCCCACTTCTTCAGCTCGGCGGCGCGCACCGTGGTGAAGGGGTGGCTGCGCGGCAGCACGTTCATGATCTTGAGCACGGAGTCGCGCAGGTCCCCGCCGGCCTCGTACTCCTCGGCCTGGGCGAGGAAGGCGTCGACGTTCATCTCGTGCAGGTGGTTGCCGCCCGCCAGCTTCATCAGGCCGCGCATCGACGCCCGCAGGTCCTGCCCCACGAGCAGCCCCGCACGGTCGGCCGAGAGCTCGGACTTGCGGAACCACTCGCGCAGCGCCGTCACGATGGCCATGATCGCGACGTTGCCGAGCGGGATCCAGGCGACCTTGAGGGCGAGATTCGTCAGGAACAGCAGGATCGTGCGGTAGACGGAGTGCCCGGACAGCGCGTGGCCCACCTCGTGGCCGACGACGGCCCGCATCTCCTCCTCGTCGAGGAGTTCGACGAGACCCGTGGTGACCACGATGATCGGCTCGTCGAGTCCGATGCACATGGCGTTCGGCTGCGGGTCCTGGTTGACGTACATCGGCGGGACCTTCTCCAGGTCCAGTATGTAACAGGCGTCCCGCAGCATCGCGTTGAGATGTGCGAACTGCTCGTCGCTGACGCGCACCGAGTTGGCGAGGAAGAGCAGGCGAAGGCTGCGCTCGGTCAGCAGTCCGCTCAGTGCCTTGAAGACCGCGTCGAAACCGCTCAGCTTGCGCAGTGCCACGAGGGCCGAACGGTCGGCGGGATGTTCGTAGGCCCGGGAGGAGATCCCGGGGAAGCGGCGCCGGTCGCGGCTGGGCAGCCGCTCGGTGCCACCTGTGCTGTCGCTCATCGGACTTCCCCTGTCGCTACTTCACCGTGTGCCGGTGGAATGGGTTTCAGCCTAGGCGCTCGGGGCCGGAGAGCTCCGGCGCGAACGCGTCCGGTGCAAATCCCGGACGTGTTGGAGACGTTGCGGGGCCCGGGGAAGGTTGCGTGAAGGACGAGTCGGCGTGAGCCCCGGCGAGGGCCCTGCTTACGATGTGGCTGCGCAACCGAACTGTCCGGCCCACACGTGGATAGGTCCCGCCGACGATGACTCTCTCCAGCACCGCCCATCACGCCGTCACCACCCTGGCCTCCGAGGGTGGCGGGCACGGAGGCGAGCACAACGCCGCCCTGCCCTACCTCACCGGCGGAGGAGCCCTGCTCGCCCTGCTGCTCCTGCTGTGGATCACGACCAGGTTCAACCGGGACCGCTGACCGTCACGGATTCTCCACGGGCCGCGGGTGGTACGGCGGACGGGGAATCCACGGGATTCTCAAGATAGAGTCGGCACGCATGGGAGAGCACATAGTGCCCGGCACCGGCAAGCGGCGGCTGGGCGTGATGGGCGGGACCTTCGACCCGATCCACCACGGCCACCTGGTTGCCGCGAGCGAGGTGGCCACGCGGTTCCACCTCGACGAGGTCGTCTTCGTCCCGACGGGGCAGCCGTGGCAGAAGAGCCACCAGAAGGTCTCGCCCGCCGAGGACCGCTATCTGATGACGGTCATCGCCACGGCCTCCAATCCGCAGTTCTCGGTCAGCCGCATCGACATCGACCGCGGCGGCCGTACGTACACCATCGACACCCTGCGTGACCTGCGGGCCGCGAACCCGGACACCGACCTCTTCTTCATCACCGGCGCGGACGCGCTCGCCCAGATCCTCGGCTGGCGGGACGCCGACGAACTCTTCGCCCTCGCGCACTTCATCGGCGTCACCCGGCCGGGACACGCTCTGACAGACCCGGGACTGCCGGTCGGCGGGGTGTCGCTGATCGAGGTGCCCGCGCTGGCCATCTCCTCGACGGACTGCCGCGAAAGAGTGGGCAGGGGCGATCCCGTCTGGTATCTGGTGCCCGACGGTGTCGTGCGCTACATCAACAAGCGGGGGCTGTACGGGGAGGACGGGGAGGAGGAGCCGCAGACGTGAACGAGCGCCACGGGTACGACGCGTACGGCCAGCAGCAGTCCGAGCAGCCCCGATTCCTGGGCTACGACGAGTACGGACAACCGGTCTACGGATACGCGGAGAACGAGAACAGCCCGTACGCGCCGCAGGCGGAGGCGTACGGACAGCACTCCGCGCAGTACCCCCCGCACCACACCGGACAGCAGGAGCAGCAGGGGTACCAGTACGACCAGCACAGCCAGTACGACCCGTACGGACAGCACTCCGCGCAGCAGTCACAGCAACCGGCCCAGCAACCGGCCCGGCAACGGGCAGAGCAGCCGGTACAGCAGCAGACTCAGCACAGCGAGTGGATTCCGCAGCAGGCCGCGACGCCCCAGCAGGAGCAGTACGGGCAGGGCGGGCCCGGACAGTTCGACGAGCGCGGGCCGTTCCCCGAGGGCCCGCCGGCTCCGGCGGCCGGAAGCCCGGCCGGAAGCCCGGCCGGGGGAAGCGGACAGGGCGAGGACCCCGGATACCGCACCGAGCAGTTCGCCTTTGTCGAGGAGCCGACGGACGACTCCGAAGACGTCATCGACTGGCTGAAGTTCAGCGAGAGCCGCACCGAGCGCCGCGAAGAGGCCAAGCGCCGCGGCCGCAACCGCGTGGTCGCCCTCGTCGTCGTCCTCGCGATGGTGGCGGTGGGCGGCGTCGGCTACCTCTGGTACGCGGGCAAGCTTCCCGGTCTCGGGGAGAAGAGCGGCGGCGCGGCCACGGCGGCCGGCCAGCAGCGCGACGTCATCGTCGTCCATCTGCGCTCCCTGGACGGCGGCGGCAGCTCCACGGCCCTGCTCGTGGACAACGCCGACGCCGAGCGGGGCAACACCGTGCTGCTGCCGAACTCGCTGGCTGTCTCCTCCGAGGACGGCAGCACGACGACCCTCGGCAAGTCGGTCGAGGACGAGGGCGCGGCCCCCACCCGTGAGTCGCTCGGCACCCTCCTCGGTGCCGACATCAAGGGCAGCTGGCGCCTGGACACCCCGTACCTGGAGAACCTCGTCGAGCTGGTCGGCGGCATCAAGCTCGACGCGAACGCCACCGTGCCGGGGGAGAAGAAGGGCGAGGAGCCCCTGGTGAAGCGGGGCCGGGCCCAGACGCTCGACGGCCGGGCCGCGGTCGCGTACGCCACCCACAGGGGCCGGGGAGAGCCGCAGACGCGGCAGCTGCAGCGCTTCGGAGAGGTGATGCAGCAGACCCTGCGGAAGCTCTCCAGCGATGCCAAGGCGGCGACCCGGACGGTGGAGACGCTCGGACAGATCCTCGATCCCTCCCTGCCGGAGCCGGAGCTCGGCGCGTCACTGGCGAAGCTCGCCGGCCAGGCCAGGAGCGGCTCGTACGAGACCCAGCTGCTGCCGGTCCGGGCCAACGGCACGCTCAGCGAGCGGGTGAGCGACGGCATGGTGAAGCAGGTGCTCGGCGGGACGGTCAAGAACACCGACCCGGACGCGGCGCCGCGGGTGAAGGTGATCAACGCGAGCGGAGACCGCGGCAGCGACGACGCTGCGTCGGCGGCCATCGTCAACGGCGGCGACACCGTCGTCGGCGGCGGCGCGGGCGAGAGGGTGCAGGCGCGCTCCGTCGTGACGTACGCCGACGCCGGGCAGCGCGACAAGGCCCAGGAGGTCGCCAAGACCCTCGGACTCCCGGACAGCGCCGTGCGCAAGGGCGAGGAAGCGGCGAACGCCGACGTGACCGTCGTACTGGGCAAGGACTACACGGGGTGAGAACCTCCGGCCCGGCGTGAGATCCTGGTTCCTGAAAAGCACACCCGACCGCTGCTTCCGATTCGAGAGCCTCGCCTGTGACCGTTACGGACCGTTCCACAGAGCTGATCAACGCCGCCGCCCAGGCCGCCGCCGACAAGCTCGCGCACGACATCGTCGCCTACGACGTGAGCGACGTCCTCGCCATCACCGACGCGTTCCTGCTGGCCTCCGCGCCCAACGACCGGCAGGTCAAAGCCATCGTCGACGAGGTCGAGGAGCGTCTGCTCAAGGAGCTGGGCGCCAAGCCCGTGCGCCGCGAGGGCGAGCGCGACGGGCGATGGGTGCTGCTGGACTACGTGGACATCGTCGTGCACGTGCAGCACAGCGAGGAACGGGTCTTCTACGCGCTGGAGCGCCTCTGGAAGGACTGCCCCGAGCTGCAACTGCCCGAGGACGCGAAGGCGACCCGGGGCAAGGGCCGTGAGCACGCCGAGCGCGAAGGGGACGGCGACGCGCACGAGCACGCGGTGGAGCGGGACGGAAGCGAAGGCATCCGATGACGCAGCAGGGTGCCGCCCCTGCGCGCCGGGACCGCCGCGTCGTGCTGTGGCGGCACGGGCAGACAGCCTGGAACCTGGAGCGCCGCTTCCAGGGCTCCACCGACATCGAGCTGACCTCGGCGGGCCTCGAACAGGCACGCCGCGCGGCACGGCTGCTGGCGGCGCTCCGTCCGGACGCGATCATCGCCTCCGACCTGATGCGGACCGCCGCCACGGCTGCGGAGCTCGCAGAGATCACCGGTCTCGACGTGACCCACGACGAAGCGCTGCGTGAGACGTACGCGGGACAGTGGCAGGGCCTGACCCACGAAGAGATCGTCGAACGCTTCGGCGAGCAGTACGCCGCGTGGAAGCGGGGCGAACCCGTACGGCGCGGCGGCGGCGAACTGGAGACCGAGGTCGCCGAACGGGCGGCGCCCGTCGTGGAACGCAGCGTGGAGAAGCTCCCGCCCGGAGGGACGCTGGTCGTCGTCAGCCACGGCGGCACCATCCGCACCACGATCGGACGGTTGCTGGGTCTGGAGCCGCGCACCTGGGAGTCGCTCGGCGGACTCTCCAACTGCTGCTGGTCCGTGCTGGGCGAGGGCGCTCGCGGCTGGCGGCTGCTGGAGCACAACGCCGGCACCCTGCCCCAGCCGGTGCTGGGCGACGACGACTGAGGGACCGCTGCGCCGGGTGCGCGGGGCGGGGAGTGGTTGATTTCCCATCCGGCCTGGTCGCCGGTTAAGATCCTCTCGTTCACGGCGCCGAAGGCCGTAACAGCGCGGGGCTATAGCTCAGTTGGTAGAGCGCTTGCATGGCATGCAAGAGGTCAGGAGTTCGATTCTCCTTAGCTCCACCGGGCCGTCATTGCACGGACACCATTTCTGGTGGCCCTGACCAGCGATCTTCCGCGGGTCAGGGCCTTTTTTGCGCCCCGTGTCAGTGCGTCGAGGCCCCGTCCCGGTCGGCCTGCGAGATGAACCCCGCCCTGGCTCCCGCCGCTGCATCCCGCTCTGCGAGCCCTGATCGAACTGCTCGGCCCGATGCCTACGGCGTACGGCCTCACGACTCATGGACGCTCCCGTGGCAGGGCGCCGGCCGCCGGGGTCGTCGCCGCGCCGGGCGGGGGCCCGGTGCCGTGGCAGCAGCGGACGAAACCCAGCTGTTGTAAACGAGTCATTGACAGGAGCTCCGGTCGTGGGCAATCTCATGTGCACGCGCTGGGCTAAACGATTAGCCATTGCGATATCCACTACTTTGGGCAGGGGTAATGGCACGCCGGACCGGGATCAAGGACGTGGCTGCGGCGGCGGGTGTGTCGACCGCGACCGTGTCGCACATCCTGAACGGCGTCGAGGGCAAGCGGGCCAGCGCCGAGACCCGGCAGCGCGTCCTGAAGGTCGCCGAGGAACTCGGGTACGCGCCGAACGGCCTCGCCCGGGGGCTCAGGCTGAAGCGGTCGCAGACCATCGGCTTCGTCAGCGACGAGATCGCCACCACCCCCCACGCCGGCCGGATGATCCTCGGCGCCCAGGAGGCCGCCGCGAACGAGGGCCTGGTGCTGCTGCTGGTCAACACGAGCGGCGATGCCGAACTGGAGCGCACGAGCATCGAGATGCTGCTCCAGCGGCAGGTGGACGGCGTGCTGTACGCGTCGATGTACCACAGGATCGTGCGCGTGCCGGAGATCATGGGCCCGACGCCCACCGTGCTGCTGGACGCGCGCTCCGACGACCCCGCCGTCCTCTCCGTGGTGCCCGACGAGGTCCAGGGCGGGTACACGGCGGTGCGCGAGCTGACCGACCACGGGCACCGCAGGATCGGCGTGATCGTGCAGACCTTCGACGTCCCCGCTCGGCAGGGCCGCTTGGAGGGCTACCACAAGGCACTCGCCGACGTAGGCGTGTCCCACGACCCCTCACTTGTCGCCGCCGAGACGGCGGTGCCCTTCGGGACGACCGCCGGTGACGTGGGCGCGGGCTACCGGGCCGCGCGGCGTCTGCTGACGGCGGAGCAGCGTCCGACGGCGTTGTTCTGCTTCAACGACCGGATGGCCGCCGGTGCTTACCGGGCCGCCGCCGAGTTGGGACTCTCCATCCCCGGTGATCTGTCGGTCATCGGGTTCGACAACCAGGAGTTGGTCTGCGAGACCGTCCACCCCGCGCTGAGCACGGTCCAGCTGCCGCACTACGAGATGGGGGCACGGGCCGTGGCCCGGTTGCTCGCGCTCACCGGAACACCGGGCCGGCCACCGGGCCCGGACACCCAGCAGATGCTGCATTGCCCGCTGGTGGCGCGGGCATCGGTCGCTCCGCCGCCCCGACTCTGACACCGGGACGGCGAAGCTTTTCGCACCAAGACAGGCGACCGTCGCAACCGGTCGTCATCCCTGTCAGCACTTTGAACAACTGTGAGGGTACACAAATGGCCGCTGAGACCTTCCATGAGACGTCGAACCGGCGCAGCCGGCCGACGTCCGGCACCCCCGTGGACGTGCGCGGGCCGGTCCGCGTGACTTCGTGTCACTTCCCCGACGCCGCGGCCTCCCCGGCGCGGGAGCACTGAGCCCCGCGCTCCTCGCCGACCGGCGTCGGCGCTTCACCAGGCTTCCCGCACTTCGCCTCGGCATCCCGCCGAGACCGCTTCCGTCGCCATGCCACGGGGGCATGCGGCGAGCGCCGGTGGAAGCCGCCTTCATCGAGCCCACGAGGGGATCGTGGCGGGCTCCGTCCCGTGACCGTCCCGCGTCCCCCTGGCACATACCGAAAGGCACGTGTGTCCACTGCACCCCGTGATCGGTACCGGCCCGTCGCGCATCTGCGTCCGCCCCGGAACTGGATCAACGACCCCAACGGGCTGGTCTTCCATGACGGCCATTACCACGTCTGCTACCAGTACAACCCCTACGGCGCGACCCACGCGAACGTGCACTGGGGACACTTCCGCAGCTCCGACCTGCTGAGCTGGGAGCCCCTGCCGATCGCCCTCTCCCCGGTCCCGGACGGCGAGGACGCCGACGGCTGTTTCTCCGGCAACGCCGTCTCCGACGGCGACCGGCTCGTCGCTTTCTACTCCGCGCACCGCGAGGACCGCTCGCCCCAGCATCAGCCGGTCACCACCGCCACGTCCCGCGACAGCGGCCGGACGTTCACTCCGCGGGGCGGACTCGTCATCCCCGCATGGCCCGAGGGCTGCACCATGTACCGGGACCCGTACGTCTGGTGGGAAGACGGCGGCTGGCGGATGCTCGTCGGCTCCGCCCTCGGGGACGGCCGCGGCGCGGCCCTGCTTTACGAGTCTGGCGACCTGGAGCACTGGACATACCGGGGGCCCTTCGAAGCCCGCGAGCCGGAGCCGGTCGGCGGCACCGGGCTGAACACCGGCGAGGGCTGGGAGTGTCCCCAGTACCTTCCCGCGCAGTCGGGACGGCCCGGTGCCCTCATCTTCAGCGCGTGGGACGATCACGGCGGCGCACGATGCGTCACTGCCCTGGTCGGCGAGGAGCGCGGCAACGTCCTCGCGGCCGGATCGCCGGTCCTCGTGGACCACGGACCGGACTGTTACGCACCCGCGCTGCTGCGTGCGCCCGGGGGCCCCTCCCACGCCGAAGGCAGTGGGGGAGGCAGATGGCTGCTGTGGGGCTGGTCCTGGGAGGCCCGCGAGGAAGCCTGGTCGGTCGCCGACGGATGGGCCGGCGTGCTGACCCTTCCCCGGGAGATATCCGTCAGCGCCGACGGCACGCTGCGACAGCAGCCCGCTCCCGAACTGCTCGGCCTGCGCGGCGAGCACCTCGTCCATGCCGAGGGCACGGTCCGCGGCCCTGAGCCGGTCGAACTCGGCAGTGCGGGCCGCGCATTCGACCTGACGGCCCGTCTGGAGACGACCGGGACGGCGGGCCTGCGGCTGCTCACCGGCGCGGACGGGTCCGAGTACCTCGACATCCGCCTCGATGCCGCCGCGGGTGAACTGGTCGTCGACCGCGACCACGCCTCGCTCGACGCCCGCGCCCGCGGTGGCTCGTTCGTGATGCCCTGCCCGACCGGTCAGCCGGTCGAACTGCGCCTGGTCGTCGACCACTCCATGGCCGAAGTCTTCCTGACCTCCACCGGCCAGGTACTCACCCTGCGCTTCTACCCGACGGGGGACGGCCCGTGGCGGATGCAGGCCCGCACCGGGCCTGACACGCGCCTCGGTTACGCGGTCGACGCCTGGGAGCTGCTGCCCCTCGTGATCCGCGAGCAGGGGGACGACACCGAACTGCCGCAAGGGCGGCCCACATGACCGTTCCGTCGCACACGTGGCCGTCAGGCCGGTGCCGACCCCGAATCCCCACAACGCACATCCACACCATCCACCCTCACCCGCACCACATACCGGAGGCACCCACCATGAACGTCGGCAGTACAAGATCCCGCCGGACGGCCTGTACGGCCCTGGCGCTCGCCCTTCCGCTCGCGGCACTCGCCGCCTGTGGCGGAGGCGGCGGCACAGGCAGCACCTCCGCCGAGAAGGGCAGCGGCACGGGCACCATCAAGGTCTGGGCCCACCAGGGTCAGACCGGCGAGGCCGCCGCCCTCCAGAACGCGGTGAAGACCTTCAACTCCTCGCAGAAGAAGATCAAAGTCAAGCTGACGCTGATCCCCGACAACGACTACACCAAGACCATCACCACCACCGACGCCTCCAAGCTCCCGGACGTGATGGAGTTCGACGGCCCGACCATGGCGAACTTCGTCTACAACCAGAAGCTCGCCCCGATCGACGACCACGTCTCCGCCAAGACCCTGGCCAACGCCACGGACGCCATCAAGGCGCAGGGCCGGGCAGACGGCAAGCAGTACGGGCTGGGCATGTACGACTCAGGGCTCGGCATATACGGCAACAAGAAACTGCTGGACGAGGCCGGAGTGAAGTACCCCACCGGTCTGTCCGATGCCTGGACCGCCGATCAGTTTACCGACGCCGTGAAGAAGCTGGCAGCCGAGGACGCCGACGGCAAGAGCCTGGACCTGCAGGAGAACAGCGGCCTCGCCACCGAGTGGGGCACCTACGGCTTCGCCCCGGCCGTCTGGTCGGCCGGCGGCTCCCTGCTGAAGGACGGCAAGGCCGAAGGCGCCGTGGACACACCGGCCGTGGTGTCGGCAATGGAGACCTTCCGCTCCTGGAAGACCTACGTCGACCCCAACACCGGCGGCAACGCCTTCGCCAAGGAGCGCGTGGCGCTGAGCTGGGTCGGCCACTGGATGTACCCCGACTACAGCAAGGCCCTCGACAAGGATCTCGTCGTGCTGCCGCTGCCCGACTTCGGCAACGGCCCCAAGACCGGCCAGGGTTCCTGGGCCTGGGGCATCGGTGCCAACACCAAGAACGGCAAGGCCGCGGGCGCCTTCCTCGACTCCCTCCTGAACGACACCAACGTCGCCGCGATGACCAAGGCGAACGGTGCTCCTCCCGGCACCCGGTCCGCGCTTGCCAAGAGTGAGCTGTACAAGAAGGGCGGCCCGTTGCAGCTCTTCGCCGACCAGCTCGCCAAGCCCTGCGGTGACAGCGACATCGACAAGTCCTGCGTCGCCGTGACCCGTCCGGTCACCGGCGGATACCCCACGGTCACCGCCAAGTTCAGCCAGGCGGTGAGCGACGTCTACGGCGGCGCCGACCCGAAGACCGCCCTGGCCAAGGCCGCCCGCGCCATCGACCAGGACTTCTCGGACAACCAGGGTTACAAGCTGCCGTAGCCGCATCCATCGGCCGGGAGGGCCGGACGCCGACGGTGTCCGGCCCTCCCGGCCGGGAAGAGGACTCCCACCGTGACCACCGTGAACCCCGCACCCGCCGCGCCTGACGGGCGGGAGCCGAGCCCACCACCGAGTTCCGTCAAGCCCGTACGGTCCGGGCGCCGCCACCGCGAATGGGTGCACGGACTGCTGATGTCCGCCCCCGCACTCGGCGGACTGATCGCCTTCGTCGGCGTGCCGTTCGTCTACGCCGTCTTCCTCTCCTTCCACAACGTGCTGCTCGGTTCACCGCTCGCGCCCCGCTTCTTCGGCCTGGAGCAGTACCGGCGGATCTTCACCGACCCCGACCTGTCCGGCCCCTTCCTGCGGGCCCTGCTCAACAACCTGACCTTCGCGGTGGCCGTCGTCCCCCTGCAGACCGCCCTCGCCCTGGGCCTGGCCATCCTGCTGAACCGCAAGCTCAAGGCCATCGGCCTCTTCAGGTCCCTGTTCTTCATGCCGGTCGTCTTCCCCATGGCACTGGTCGCCGTCATCTGGCGCCTCATCCTCGCCCGCAGCGACCAGGGCATGCTCAACTCCGCGCTGCACGCGTTGAGTTTCGGCAACTGGGGCGCCTTCGACTGGCTCGGCGACGCCGCCACCGCCATGGCCTCGATCATCGTGCTGTCCATCTGGCAGGGCGTCGGCTTCCAGATGGTCATCCTGCTCGCCGGCCTCCAGCAGATCCCCGGAGAACTCTATGAGGCCGCCCAACTCGACCGGGCATCCCGCTGGCAGCAGTTCCGCCACGTCACCCTGCCCGGAATCCGCGGCACCCTCGTCTTCGTCGCCATGCTCACCTCGGTGCTGGCCTTCCGCGTCTTCGACCAGGTCTACGTCCTCGTCAAGGGCGGCGGACTCAACGAGGACGCCACCCGCACCGTGATGTACCAGGCCGTCACCACGGCCTTCGACCAGAACAACATCGGCCAGGCGTCCGCGATCACCATCGTCTTCTTCCTGATCGTCGTCGCCCTGACCCTCATCCAGCGCCGCGTCGTCCGCCCCGGCAACGAGGACTGATCATGACCCGCACACCCCTGCGCCGCTTCCTCGACTACACCGTCCTGAGCGTGCTGGCCTTCATCTTCATCCTGCCCGCCCTCTATCTGATCCTCGGCAGCTTCAAGCCCTCCGACCAGGTGCTGGGCGGCCTGTCCGGTTTCCTGCCCACCGACCTGTCCTTCGACAACTATGCCGCCGTCCTGGACAACTTCGACTCGGACGCCACCGGCTACTTCTGGCGCTTCATGGGCATCTCACTGCTCCTGGCCACCGTCGTGGTCCTCGGCGGCCTGATCGTCAACTCCATGGCCGCCTACGGCCTCACCCGGCTGCGCTGGCGAGGCCAGGGCACCGTCTTCACGCTCGTCCTGCTGCTGATGCTGGTGCCGTTCGAAGCGGTCGCGGTCCCGTTGTTCTACATGTTCAACGGGCAGCGCAACACTATCTTCATCCAGGCCATCCCCTTCATCGCCTACGCCTTCTCCGTCTACCAGTTCGCCACCTTCTTCCGCGGCATCCCGCGCAGCATCGAGGAGGCGGCCCGCATCGACGGTGCCGGCCCGTGGCGCACGTTCTTCGCGATCATCGTCCCCATGAGCAAGCCGGCGTTCGCGTCGGTCGCGATCCTCACGTTCCTCATCCAGTGGGGCTCCTTCCTGTGGCCGGTCCTGATGGTCTCCGACCCCTCGGTGCGGCCGCTGCCCCTGGCGATAAGCGTCTTCCAGGGCCAGCAGCCCGTGGACTGGGGCCAGATCCTCGCCTTCGGCGTGCTGCTGGTACTTCCTGTCCTGCTCGTCTTCGCGTTCTTCCAGCGATGGTTCGTCCAGGGGGTCGCCAGCTCCGCCGTCAAGGGCTAGCTGTATTGCCTCGTGAGGTTGGGGACGCGGCTGGCGGGTGGTTGGCCGCCGAGCGCGGTGTGTGCGCGGTGGTGATTGTAGGTGTGCAGCCAGTTGGGGAAGGCGTCGCGTCGTTGGGTCTCGGAGCGGTAAGGCCGGGCGTAGGCCCACTCCTCCAGCAGGGTGCGGTTGAGACGTTCGACCTTGCCGTTCGTCTGGGGCCGGTAGGCGCGAGTGCGCTTGTGCGTGATCCCGGCCGCGGCCAGCGTGTCGCGCCACAGACGGGACTTGTAGCAGGCGCCGTTATCGGTGAGCACGCGTTCGAC
>NZ_KE384281.1:189447-398246 GCF_000424965.1 Streptomyces sp. TAA204 | reverse complement strand
TGGACAACATCACGCGGCTGGGTCGTGCCTACAACCTGGCGGCTCCGGCCTCGGGGCGGATCCTGTCCGGTGGTGTGGATTCCACGGCGCTGTATCCGCCGAAGAAGTTCTTCGGTGCGGCGCGCAACATCGAGGACGGGGGGTCGCTGACGATTCTGGCCGCGGCGCTGGTGGAGACCGGTTCGCGGATGGATGAGGTGATCTTCGAGGAGTTCAAGGGCACCGGCAACATGGAGCTGAAGCTGGACCGGAAGCTGTCGGAGAAGAGGATCTTCCCCGCGGTGGACGTGGACGCTTCGGGCACCCGCAAGGAGGAGATCCTCATGGCGGGTGACGAGCTGCAGATCATCTGGAAGCTCCGCCGGGTCCTGCACGCCCTGGACCAGCAGCAGGCCATCGAGCTGCTGCTGGACAAGATGAAGCAGACCAAGTCCAACACCGAGTTCCTGCTCCAGATCCAGAAGAACACCCCCACCCCCGGCAGCGGCGACTGACAGCCGTCCCGCCGGACCCGTACGGGCGTATCAGCGAGGGCCGTCCCACCACACGCGGTGGACGGTCCTCGCTGTGCGTGAGGGGACCTGAGAGCTTGACCACAGCCACATCGCTTCCCGGCTCCTCGGTGAGAACCCCGCAGTCGGGCATCGAAGCAGGTCACGTCCGGTGCGAGGGTCCTCGTTCCCGGGCCGCGCCCCCGCTCGCCGCCGGGAGCCGCCCGTCACGGCGTGTGAAATTCTGCCGGGCGGCATGGCCGGAGGCGTCGCCGGAGGACCGGCGGGCGCAGCGGCCACGGACGGAAGGCAGGACCGCACGCCGCACGGAGACACGGCGGCGCACGGCTGAGACACGGCTGAGACACGGCGGAGACCGGGGCAGGGCGACGATGGCGGACGAGAACACAGAGGCTCGGGCGGCGGCTGGAGAACCAGCGCGGGGCGGCATCCGCCCCACCGGCCGCCGCCGCAAGCCGCTCGCACGGCGCAGGCGCGTGCTGAGGGCGGCCGCATGGACGGCAGCGGCGGCCGTCGTCGCCGGCGGCTCCGGCCTGGGGCTCGCCTACTCCCAGCTCAGCGGCAACATCTCCGGCGTGGACATCGACGCAAGGCTCGGCGGTGACCGGCCGGACGACGTCCCCGACGGCTCGATGGACATCCTCGTCCTCGGCTCCGACTCCCGCTCCGGCGGCAACGCCCGGTACGGCGGGGGCCAGGCCGGCGCCCGCTCCGACACCGCGATGATCGTGCACATCAACGCGGAGCACGACCGCGCCAGTGTGGTCTCGATACCGCGGGACACGCTCGTCGGGAGGCCCGGATGCGTCCGGGACGACGGCAGCGGCACGGCCCCCGCCCGGAGGGCCATGTTCAACTCCGCGTACGAGACGGGCGGGCCGGCCTGCACGGTGAAGACCGTCGAGTCGATGTCGGGCGTACGGATGGACCACTACGTCGAGGTCGACTTCACCGGCTTCAAGAAGCTGATCGACACCCTCGGCGGTGTCGAGGTCACCACCGGCAAGCCGATCAGGGACAGGGACAGCCACCTCGATCTCGCCGCCGGCACCCACACCCTCGGCGGCGAGCAGGCGCTCGGCCTCGTCCGCACGCGGCACGCGGTCGGCGACGGCAGTGACCTGGGCCGTATCCAGCTCCAGCAGGCATTCGTCAAGGCGCTGCTGGACCAGGTCGACAGCGTGCGTGTCCTCAGCAGCCCGAAGAGGCTCTACGGTCTGGCGGACAGCGCCACCTCCGCGGTGACCACGGACTCCGACCTGGATTCGGTCGCTGACCTGGCCGGCCTGGCCAAGATGCTCAGGGGCATCGGGTCCGACGACATCCAGATGTCCACGCTGCCGGTGACCTATGACCCGGCCGACCCGAACCGCGTACTGCCGATCGAGTCCCAGGCGCGGAAGGTGTGGTCGGCGATCGAGCGGGACGCCGCCATACCGAGGTCGGCGACGAAGGGCTCGGCGGGCGACCGTACGGGTGCCGCCGGAGTCGTCCGCTGACGGGCTTCGGCGCGGGGCGCACGGCGTGGCGCACGGCGAGGTGCCCGGCGGGATGCCCGGTGAGGTGCCCGGTGTGGAACGCCGGTGCGGCCGGTCCCGGCGGCGCCGGCACGGCGGAATAATCACCGTCCGGCCCCGGTTTTGGGAGGTACGGCCGGTGATGGCAGACTGGACCGTCGGCCCCGGTTCACGGAGGACAACCCGTCCCCCGACCCGGTGCCCTCCCGGAACTAGGAGACACCCTTGAAGCGCGACATCCACCCGGAGTACGTGGAGACCCAGGTCAGCTGCACCTGCGGCAACTCCTTCACCACCCGTAGCACCGTGAGCGGCGGCGTGATCCGCGCCGACATGTGCTCCGCGTGCCACCCCTTCTACACAGGCAAGCAGAAGATCCTCGACACCGGAGGCCGCGTGGCCCGGTTCGAGGCCCGCTTCGGCAAGAGCGGCGGCTCCGCCAAGAAGTAGCACCATTCGAGCGCCGGTCCTCGGCTCGCCCCCGCCGGGCGCGCCGGACCGGCGCTCTTTTGCGCGGCCTGCGCGGCGCGGCACCTTCTTCATCCACGTAAAGGGACAAACGATGTTCGAGGCGGTCGAGGAACTCATCGGTGAGCACGCCGAGTTGGAGAACCGGCTCGCCGATCCAGCGATCCACGCCGACCAGGCGCGTGCCCGCCGGCTGAACAAGCGGTACGCCGAACTCACCCCCGTCGTGGCCGCGTACCGGTCCTGGAAGCAGGCCGGGGAGGACATCGCCACCGCCCGTGAACTCGTCGCCGACGAGCCCGACTTCGCCGCCGAGGTGAAGGAGCTGGAGGCACACCGCGAGGAGCTGACGGAGAGGCTGCGCCTGCTGCTCGTCCCCCGCGACCCCAGTGACGACAAGGACGTCATCCTCGAGATCAAGGCGGGTGAGGGCGGCGACGAGTCCGCCCTCTTCGCCGGTGACCTGCTGCGGATGTACCTGCGCTACGCCGAGCGTGTGGGCTGGAGGACGGAGCTGATCCAGTCCACCGAGTCCGACCTGGGCGGCTACAAGGACGTACAGGTCGCGGTGAAGACCAAGGGCGGTGCGGGCGCGGGCGAGCCCGGGCAGGGCGTGTGGGCGCGCCTGAAGTACGAGGGGGGAGTGCACCGCGTGCAGCGGGTGCCGGCCACCGAGTCGCAGGGCCGTATCCACACCTCCGCCGCGGGCGTGCTGGTCCTCCCGGAGGCCGAGGACGTCGATGTCGAGGTCAACCCCAACGACCTGCGGATCGACGTCTACCGATCCTCCGGTCCCGGCGGTCAGTCGGTCAACACCACGGACTCCGCGGTGCGCATCACCCATGAGCCCACCGGCATCGTCGTCTCCTGCCAGAACGAGAAGAGCCAGCTGCAGAACAAGGAGCAGGCGCTGCGCATCCTGCGCGCACGGCTGCTGGCGGCGGCCCAGGAGGAGGCGGAGAAGGAGGCTTCCGACGCCCGCCGCAGCCAGGTACGTACGGTGGACCGGTCGGAGCGCGTACGCACGTACAACTTCCCCGAGAACCGGATCTCCGACCACCGGGTCGGCTTCAAGGCGTACAACTTGGACCAGGTGCTCGACGGCGAACTGGACCCGGTGATCCAGGCGTGCGTCGACGCCGACTCCGCGGCCAAGCTGGCCGCGGCCCAGTAAGCTGCACGGACGGGTGGTACGGAAGAGAAGATGCTGCATTCGTCCGGGGGACGTCCCCCCAATTCGCGCGGCCTGCTGATCACCGAGGTGGCACAGGCGACTCAGCGGCTTGCCGACGCGGGTGTGCCCTCGCCCCGCTTCGACGCCGAGGAGCTCGCCGCGTTCGTGCACGGCGTCAAGCGCGGCGAGCTGCACCGGGTCGCCGACGCCGACTTCGACGCCCGCTACTGGGAGGCCGTCGCACGCCGCGAGGCCCGCGAGCCCCTTCAGCACATCACCGGACGTGCCTTCTTCCGCTACCTCGAACTGCAGGTCGGGCCGGGCGTGTTCGTACCCCGCCCGGAGACGGAGTCGGTGGCCGGCTGGGCGATAGAGGCGGTACGCGCGATGGACGTTGCCGAACCCCTCATCGTCGACCTGTGCACCGGGTCGGGAGCCATAGCGCTCGCCCTCGCCCAGGAGGTGCCCCGCTCCCGTGTGCACGCGGTCGAACTCGACGCGGGCGCGCACGGCTGGGCCCGGAAGAACGTCGAGGGCAGCCGCGTCACCCTGCACCACGGCGACGCGCTGACCGCGCTGCCCGAACTCGACGGCCAGGTCGACCTGGTGGTCGCCAATCCGCCCTACATCCCGCTCACCGAATGGGAGTATGTGGCACCCGAGGCCCGCGACCACGACCCCGAACTGGCGTTGTTCTCGGGGGAGGACGGGCTGAGCACCATCCGCGGCCTGGAGCGCGCGGCACACCGGCTGCTGCGCCCGGGAGGCGTCGTCGTCATCGAGCACGCGGACACCCAGGGCGGCCAAGTCCCCTGGATCTTCACCGAGGACCGCGGCTGGGCCGACGCCGCCGACCACCCCGACCTGAACAACCGGCCCCGATTCGCCACAGCCCGCAGGGAGGTGCCGTGATGGCACGGCGTTATGACTGCACCGACTCGACCGACCGCAAGACCGGCCTGCGCGAGGCCGCCTCGGCGGTCCGCCGCGGTGAACTCGTCGTGCTCCCCACGGACACCGTCTACGGCATCGGCGCCGACGCGTTCAGCCCGGACGCCGTCGGTGATCTGCTGGAGGCCAAGGGCCGGGGGCGCAACATGCCCTCGCCCGTGCTCGTCGGCTCCCCGAACACGCTGCACGGCCTGATCACCGACTTCTCCGAGTCCGCCTGGGAGCTGGTGGACGCCTTCTGGCCGGGCGCGCTCACCCTCGTGGCGCGGCACCAGCCGTCGCTCACCTGGGACCTGGGCGACGCACGGGGCACGGTGGCGGTGCGGATGCCGCTGCACCCCGTCGCGATCGAACTGCTGAAGGAGTTCGGCCCGATGGCCGTCTCCTCCGCCAACCTCAGCGGGCACCCCGCTCCCCAGGACTGCGACGCCGCGCAGACGATGCTGGGCGACTCGGTCGCCGTCTACCTCGACGGGGGCCCGACACCGGACTCGGTGCCCTCCTCGATCGTCGACGTCACCGGGAAGACCCCTGTGCTGCTGCGTACGGGCGCTCTGAGCGCGGAGGAGCTGCGCGAGGTCGTACCCGACCTGGAGGTGGCCTCGTGAACGGGGCCGCGCGGGCCCTGGCCCCGAGGACAGCAGCGCGGAAGCTCCCCCGCGTCGACGCCGGCGTGCGGGCCGGGAGATACGTGCAGTGAACATCCCGCACGGGCGTGGCACCGCGGACACCGGCGGTACAAGCGGCACCGCGGGCGTCTTCCGTATCCTCCACGTCTCCACCGGCAACGTCTGCCGCTCGCCGCTGACCGAGCGGCTGACGCGGCATGCCCTGGCGGAGCGGCTGGGGGAGGGGCTCAGCGGCGGCATCCTCGTGGAGAGCGCGGGCACGTGGGGCCACGAGGGCGCCCCGATGGAGGAGCACGCCGCCGAGGTGCTGCTGGAGCACGGTGCGGACCCGGAGGGCTTCCGAGGCCGGGAGCTGCTGGACGAGCACGTCATCCGCGCCGACCTCGTGCTGACCGCGACGAGGGACCACCGGGCGCAAGTGGTCTCGATGGGGCACTCGGCCGGGCTGCGCACCTTCACGCTGAAGGAGTTCACACGGCTGGTGAAGGCGATAGACGCCGCCACCCTGCCGGACCCGCGCTCCGCGCAGGGCGTCGTCGAGCGGGCCGGCGCGCTGGTGCAGGCAGCGGCGGCGCTGCGGGGCTGGCTGCTGGCGCCCAGTCCGGACGCGGACGAGATCCATGATCCCTACGGGGCGCCCATCCCGTACTTCCGTTCCGTGGGCGAGGAGATCAGCGGGGCGCTCGATCCCGTCGTGACGGCGCTGACCGGCGTACCTGCGCGTTCCCGGCCGTACACGTGAAACCGCCGGGACCGCGCAGGTGTCCTATGGTGTGGGGCCAAGGAGTAGCGAGCACAGAACCCTGGGGAGCCCGTGCGTGAATACCTGCTGACTCTCTGCATCACTGCCGCGGTCACGTATCTGCTGACCGGGCCGGTGCGGAAGTTCGCCATCGCGGCAGGCGCGATGCCGCAGATCCGGGCACGCGACGTGCACCGGGAGCCGACACCGCGGCTGGGCGGCATCGCCATGTTCGGCGGTCTGCTGGCGGGCCTGCTGGTCGCTTCCCAACTCACCAACATCGGCGATGTGTTCATCCGCTCCGACGAACCGCGTGCGCTGCTCTCCGGCGCAGGGCTGATCTGGCTGCTGGGCGTGCTGGACGACAAATGGGGCGTGGACGCCCTGGTGAAGCTCGGCGGTCAGATGATCGCCGCCGGTGTGATGGTGCTCCAGGGGCTGACCATCCTGTGGCTGCCCGTGCCCGGCGTGGGCAACGTCGCGCTGACTCAGCTGCAGGGCACGCTGCTCACCGTCGCGCTGGTGCTGATCACGATCAACGCGGTGAACTTCGTGGACGGGCTGGACGGGCTGGCCTCCGGCATGGTCGTCCTCGCCGCCGCGGCGTTCTTCATGTACAGCTACCGCATCTGGTACGGCTACGGGGTCGAGGCGGCCGCGCCGGCCACGCTGTTCGCGGCCGTCCTGATGGGGATGTGCCTGGGTTTCCTGCCGCACAACATGCATCCGGCGCGGATCTTCATGGGCGACTCCGGCTCGATGCTCATCGGGCTCGTGCTGGCAGCGGGCGCGGTCTCGATCACCGGCCAGGTCGACCCGGACCTCATGGTTCAGCACACCGGCTCCGAGCGTTCGGCTGTGCACACGATGGTGCCGCTGTACATGCCCCTGCTGCTGCCGCTGACGATCATCGCCATCCCGGTCGCCGACCTGGTGCTGGCGATCGTCCGCAGGACGTGGCGGGGCGAGTCGCCGTTCGCGGCGGACAAGGGGCATCTGCACCACCGGCTGCTGGAGATCGGGCACTCGCACAGCCGCGCGGTGCTGATCATGTACTTCTTCTCGGCGCTGATCGCCTTCGGCGCGGTCGCCTTCTCCGTGCAGTCCTCCAGCCTGGTGATCGTGCTCGCGATCGTTCTGCTGTGTGCGGTCGGGCTCGTGGTTCTGCTGATGCCGCGCTTCACGCCGCGGCTGCCGGGGTGGGCGGAGGCGTTCGTACCGCCGCGCTACCGGAGGAGCCGGCGGGACGAGGCCGCCGTGGACGAGGCGGACGGGGAGGCTGCCGTGGACGAGGCGAAGGATCTTCCCGCGGCGGACGGCGACGCCCAATCCGCCCCGGCGGCGCGGGAGTCGGACGCTCCGGGGGAGCCGGAGGTGCCCGCGGAGGCGGGGGCGGAGCTCCAGGCCGCGTTCGCGGGGCTCAACGGCGCGACGGCGATGGGGAGCAACGGTCAGCGGAGCAAGCCCAGTTCAGCGCCCACGTGTGACGGCCAGCACACCAAGTAGGTAAAGACCTCATCAAATAGTTTGTGATACCGTTCACGAAACCCGGCGATGGGGCCGAAGGACCGTAGTGCGACGGTCCTTGGCGCGGCATCCGCACCTTCTCGCCGGGGAGACGGTCGTCCCCGACGACAGACGCCCCCGATCTTCCGGAGCAACTCCCATGCAGTCGAACGACGCTCGCATGCTCCTGCAGTGCGCCGTCCCGACCGCCCTCGCAGGTGCCGTGGCCGCGGTCGTGAGCGGTGTGCTCGCGGGCGGCAAGGGCGCACTCGGCGCGGCAGCCGGCGCCGCCGTGGTGATCCTCTTCATGGGGATCGGTCTCACCGTGCTCCAGCGCACCGCGAGGTCCCTGCCGCACCTCTTCCAGGTGATGGGTCTGCTCCTCTACGCGACGCAGATCCTGCTGCTGGCCGTGGTGTTGATCATGTTCAGGGACACGACGCTCTTCAGTACGAAGGCGTTCGGTTTCTCGTTGCTGGGGGCCGCCGTCCTGTGGGTGGCCGCGCAGGCGCGGGCGCACATGAAGGCCAAGATCCTGTATGTGGAGCCCGAATCGTCCGGCCGTGCCGGTGGTGACACGAAGGCCGCGCCCACCGGGGCCAATTCGTGATCCGCGACGGACGTAGGGCCGGGATAAGCACACGCTCCGGCAACTGCTATGGTCCGTTCCCAACTGCGGTGCAGCAGGCGCAGGCGGCTGAGTTCACCGATTCCCGCGCAGGGGTCGGACGGCCCCGCTCGTCGACCGGTCGCCGCCCCCACATTCGCCAGAACAGTCCAGTGCCGCTCCGTGGCCGCGTGCCGCGCCGACACATCGAGGTAGCCGTATCCATGCGCCATGCAGAAGGAGCTCGCGGTGAGTGCTGACCAGATGCTCGCCTTCGAGACCGATTGCCACATCTTCGATGGATGCGGCTTCAGTACCGTTTCGCCCGGCTTGCACTCCTTCGTCTTCAAGCCGCTCGGCACGGTCGGCGGATTCGAGTTCAACAAACCGATGCTGCTGGCCCTTGTCGGGTCGATCGTCATCGTGGGGTTCTTCTGGGCCGCGTTCAGCAAGCCGAAGCTGGTCCCCGGCAAGCTGCAGATGATCGGTGAGGCCGGGTACGACTTCATCCGCCGCGGCGTCGTCTACGAGACGATCGGCAAGAAGGAGGGCGAGAAGTATGTACCGATGATCGTCGCCCTGTTCTTCTTCGTCTGGATCATGAACCTCTGGTCGATCATCCCGGTGGCCCAGTTCCCGGTGACCTCCATCATCTCCTTCCCGATGGGCCTGGCGCTGATCGTCTACATCACCTGGGTCTCCCTGACCTTCAAGCGGCAGGGATTCGTGGGGGCGTTCAAGAACTTCACCGGCTACGACAAGTCCCTCGGGCCGGTCCTCCCGCTCGCCATGCTGATCGAGTTCTTCTCGAACCTGCTGGTGCGCCCCTTCACTCACGCAGTCCGGCTCTTCGCGAACATGTTCGCCGGCCACGTGCTGCTCCTGCTGTTCACGATCGCCACCTGGTACCTGCTGAACGGCATCGGGATCGCCTACGCGGGCGTCTCCTTCGGGATGGCGGTTCTCATGACCGCCTTCGAACTCTTCATCCAGGCCATTCAGGCGTACGTCTTCGTGCTCCTGACCTGCAGCTACATCCAGGGCGCGCTCGCCGAGCACCACTGAGCCCCCGACCCACTGACCACCCGCCCTTCCGGTGGCCAACCCCCATCGGATCGTGAAAGAGAAGGAAGAACCGGCATGTCCGCTCTCCAGAACCTCGCCGCCGTCACCGGCAACATCGGCTCCATCGGCTACGGCCTCGCCGCCATCGGCCCCGGCATCGGCGTCGGCATCGTCTTCGGTAACGGCACCCAGGCCCTGGCCCGTCAGCCCGAGGCCGCCGGCATGATCCGTCAGAACCAGATCCTCGGCTTCGCCTTCTGTGAGGCGCTCGCCCTGATCGGTCTGGTCATGCCGTTCGTCTACCCGTCCTGACGGCGAGCGACCCACCCCTCCCGACGAAAGGCACTGATGTGATCGCCCTGGTACAGAAGGCGGCCGAGGAGCAGAACCCCCTCGTTCCGCCGCTCCCAGAGCTCGTCATCGGCCTGCTCGCTTTCGGCATCGTCTTCTTCTTCCTCTGGAAGAAGCTCATCCCGAACATCAACAAGGTTCTGGATGAGCGCCGTGAGGCCATCGAGGGCGGAATCGAGCAGGCCGAGGCAGCGCAGGAAGAAGCGGCCGAGGTCCTCAAGCAGTACAAGGACCAGCTCGCCGAGGCCCGGCACGAGGCCGCCCGGCTGCGCGCGGAGGCGCAGGAGCAGGGCGCCACGCTCATCGCCGAGATGCGTGCCGAAGGCCAGCGTCAGCGCGAGGAGATCATCGCGGCCGGCCACAGCCAGATCGCGGCCGACCGCAAGCAGGCCGCGCAGGCACTGCGCCAGGACGTGGGCAAGCTCGCCACGGACCTGGCCGGCAAGCTGGTGGGCGAGTCCCTCGAGGAGCACGCACGCCAGAGCCGCACGATCGACCGCTTCCTCGACGAGCTCGAGGAGAAGGCCGAGGCTTCCCGATGAACGGCGCGAGCCGTGACGCACAGGCAGCCGCCCGCGAGAGCCTGACTGCGCTGACCGACAACACCTCGGCCGACGCCGCCGAGCTGGCCGACGAGCTCGCCGCGGTGACGGCGCTGCTCGACCGCGAGGTGGCGCTGCGACGGGTCCTGAGTGACCCGTCGCGCAGCGGCGAGCGCAAGGCCGAGCTGGTCGGGAGTGTGCTGGGCGGCCAGGTCAGCGGCGCGACCGTGGACCTGGTCTCCGGCATGGTGCGCTCCCGCTGGTCGGCCCCGCGCGACCTCGTGGACGCGATCGAGGAGCTGGCGGACACCGCCGACCTGATCGCGGCCGAGCGGGCCGGTTCCCTGGAGGAGACCGAGGACGAGCTGTTCCGCTTCTCCCGTACCGTCTCCTCCTCGCCCCAGCTGCGGGCGGCGCTGGCCAACCCCAGCGCCGGCTCCGAGGCGAAGAGGGCGCTGCTGCACACGCTGCTCGGCGGCAAGGCACGGCCGGCCACGGAGCGTCTGGTCACGCGGCTTGTGACCCAGCCCCGTGGACGTAGCCTTGAAGCAGGGCTGGAGGCCCTCTCCAGGCTGGCGGCGGAGCGGCGCGACCGCTCGGTGGCCGTCGTCACCTCTGCGGTGCCGCTCAGTGACCAGCAGAAGGAGCGTCTCGGATCGGTGCTGGCGCGGATGTACGGGCGCCGGATGCATCTGAATCTCGACGTTGACCCCGAGGTACTGGGCGGGATCGCGGTGCGTATCGGAGACGAGGTCATCAACGGCTCCATCGCGGACCGCCTCAGCGAGGCTGAACGCCGCATGGCGGGTTGAGCGCCGGCTGCCCCACAGGCACACCACAGCCGGCGTGCACCACGCAGACACCAACTCAACAGCATCACTTAGCGGCCCGAGTTGGGCCGTAGAAGATCGATACGGTCCCAACAAGGAGAGCAGGGAACCCAGATGGCGGAGCTCACGATCCGGCCGGATGAGATCCGGGACGCGCTGGAGAATTTCGTCCAGTCGTACGAGCCGGACGCGGCCTCGCGCGAAGAGGTCGGGACGGTCAGCGTTGCCGGTGACGGCATCGCGAAGGTCGAGGGTCTGCCCTCGGCCATGGCGAACGAGCTGCTGAAGTTCGAGGACGGCACCCTCGGCCTCGCCCTCAACCTTGAGGAGCGCGAGGTCGGCGCGGTGGTCCTCGGTGAGTTCAGCGGCATCGAGGAGGGCCAGCAGGTGCGCCGCACCGGCGAGGTCCTGTCGGTTCCGGTCGGCGACGGCTACCTCGGTCGCGTCGTGGACCCGCTGGGTGCTCCCGTGGACGGCCTCGGCGACATCGAGTCCGAGGGCCGCCGTGCCCTCGAACTCCAGGCCCCCTCGGTCATGGACCGCAAGTCGGTGCACGAGCCGATGGAGACGGGCTACAAGGCCGTCGACACCATGACCCCGATCGGGCGCGGCCAGCGTCAGCTGATCATCGGCGACCGGCAGACCGGCAAGACCGCGCTCTGCGTCGACACGATCATCAACCAGCGCGACAACTGGCGCAGCGGCGACCCGGAGAAGCAGGTCCGCTGCATCTACGTCGCCGTCGGTCAGAAGGGCTCCACCATCGCGTCCGTGCGCGGCGCCCTGGAGGAGGCCGGCGCGCTGGAGTACACGACGATCGTCGCCGCTCCCGCGTCCGACCCGGCCGGCTTCAAGTACATCGCGCCCTACACGGGCAGCTCGATCGGCCAGCACTGGATGTACCAGGGCAAGCACGTCCTGGTCATCTTCGACGACCTGTCCAAGCAGGCCGACGCCTACCGCGCCGTGTCGCTGCTGCTGCGCCGCCCGCCGGGCCGCGAGGCCTACCCGGGCGACGTCTTCTACCTGCACTCCCGGCTGCTGGAGCGCTGCGCGAAGCTCTCCGACGCCAAGGGCGCCGGCTCGATGACGGGTCTCCCCGTCGTGGAGACGAAGGCGAACGACGTGTCGGCGTTCATTCCGACCAACGTCATCTCCATCACCGACGGCCAGTGCTTCCTGGAGTCCGACCTGTTCAACGCGGGCCAGCGCCCGGCGCTGAACGTGGGTATCTCGGTCTCCCGTGTCGGTGGCTCCGCGCAGCACAGGGCGGTCCGGCAGATCACCGGTTCGCTCCGTGTGGACCTCGCCCAGTACCGCGAGCTGGAGGCGTTCGCCGCCTTCGGTTCCGACCTGGACGACGCCTCCAAGGGCGCGCTGGAGCGCGGTAAGCGGATGACGGAGCTGCTCAAGCAGCCGCAGTACAACCCGTTCTCGACCGAGGACCAGGTCGTGTCCATCTGGTCCGGCACCAAGGGCAAGATGGACGACGTGCCCGTCGAGGACATCCGCCGTTTCGAGCGCGAGCTGCTGGAGTACATGCACCGCGAGCACAAGGGGCTGCTGACCAGCATCGTCGAGGGCGGCAAGATGTCCGACGACACGGTCCAGTCTCTCGGTGACGCAGTGGACGCCTTCCGGAAGCAGTTCGAGACCGCGGACGGCAAGCTGCTGGGCGAGGACTGAGCGATGGGCGCTCAGACCAGGGTCTACAAGCGGCGGATCAAGTCCGTCTCCGCGACCAAGAAGATCACCAAGGCGATGGAGATGATCGCCGCCTCGCGCATCGTCAAGGCGCAGCGCAGGGTGGCGGCCTCCGAGCCGTACGCGACCGAGCTCACCCGTGCGGTGACCCAGGTCGCCACCGGCTCGAACGTCGACCACGCGCTCACCACCGAGGTGGAGAACCCGACCCGGGCCGCGGTACTGCTCATCGTGAGCGACCGCGGTCTGGCGGGCGGCTACAACTCCAACGCCATCAAGGCGGCCGACCAGCTGACCAACCGGCTGATCGGGGAGGGCAAGCAGGTCGTCAACTACATCGTGGGCACCCGCGGTGTGACGTACTACCGCTTCCGTGAGCGTGTGATCGAGAAGTCCTGGAACGGCTTCACGGACAACCCCACCTACGCGGACGCCAAGGAGGTGGCCGCACCGCTGATCGAGGCGATCCAGGCGGACACCGGCGCCGCGAACGGCGTGGACGAACTCCACATCGTCTACACCGAGTTCGTCTCGATGATGACGCAGACCCCGGTGCAGAACCGGATGCTTCCGCTCAGTCTGAAGTCCACGGCGGAGGAGTCGGCGGAGGTCATCGAGGACCACATCAAGAAGGGTCCGCAGATCCGTCCGCTCTACGACTTCGAGCCGTCGGCGGAGGAGGTGCTCGACGCGCTGCTGCCGCGGTACGTCGAGAGCCGCATCTACAACGCGCTGTTGCAGGCCGCCGCTTCGAAGCACGCCGCCACGCGCCGTGCGATGAAGTCGGCGACGGACAACGCCGAAGACCTCATCAAGTCGCTGACGCGGCTTGCCAACGCGGCCCGCCAGGCCGACATCACCCAGGAAATCAGCGAGATCGTCGGTGGCGCGAGCGCGCTGGCTGACGCTTCTGCGGGGAGTGACCGCTAACCATGACCACTACTGTTGAGCAGGCCACGGCGGCGGGCCGCGTCGCACGGGTCATCGGCCCGGTCGTCGATGTGGAATTCCCCGTCGACACGATGCCGGACATCTACAACGCGCTGACCGTCGAGATCGCCGACCCGGCCGAGGACGGCAAGAAGAAGATCCTCACCCTCGAGGTCGCCCAGCACCTCGGCGAGGGCGTCGTGCGCGCCATCGCGATGGAGCCCACCGACGGTCTCGTCCGTCAGGCCGAGGTCACCGACACCGGCAACGGCATCACCGTTCCCGTCGGCGACGTCACCAAGGGCCGGGTCTTCAACACCCTCGGCAAGATCCTGAACGACCCGGAGGCCGAGTCCGAGGTCACCGAGCGCTGGCCCATCCACCGCAAGGCCCCCGCCTTCGACCAGCTCGAGTCCAAGACCGAGATGTTCGAGACCGGCCTGAAGGTCGTCGACCTGCTGACCCCGTACGTCAAGGGCGGCAAGATCGGTCTGTTCGGCGGCGCGGGTGTCGGCAAGACCGTCCTCATCCAGGAAATGATCATGCGTGTGGCGAAGCTGCACGAGGGCGTTTCCGTCTTCGCGGGTGTCGGCGAGCGTACGCGTGAGGGCAACGACCTCATCGACGAGATGACCGAGTCGGGCGTTCTCCCGCAGACCGCGCTGGTCTTCGGCCAGATGGACGAGCCGCCGGGCACCCGTCTGCGGGTCGCGCTGGCCGGTTTGACCATGGCGGAGTACTTCCGCGATGTGCAGAACCAGGACGTTCTGTTCTTCATCGACAACATCTTCCGCTTCACCCAGGCCGGCTCCGAGGTCTCCACGCTGCTGGGCCGCATGCCCTCCGCCGTGGGTTACCAGCCGAACCTTGCGGACGAGATGGGTGTGCTCCAGGAGCGCATCACCTCCACCCGCGGCCACTCGATCACCTCGATGCAGGCGATCTACGTGCCCGCGGACGACCTGACGGACCCGGCCCCGGCGACGACCTTCGCGCACCTCGACGCGACGACCGTGCTGTCGCGGCCGATCTCGGAGAAGGGCATCTACCCGGCGGTCGACCCGCTGGACTCGACGTCCCGCATCCTGGACCCGCGTTACATCTCGCAGGACCACTACGACTGCGCGCAGCGCGTCATCGGAATCCTGCAGAAGTACAAGGACCTCCAGGACATCATCTCGATTCTCGGCATCGACGAGCTGAGCGAGGAGGACAAGCTCACCGTCAGCCGTGCCCGCCGTATCGAGCGCTTCCTGTCGCAGAACACCCACGCGGCGAAGCAGTTCACCGGGCTGGACGGATCGGACGTGCCGCTGGACGAGTCGATCGCCGCGTTCAACGCGATCGCCGACGGCGACTACGACCACTTCCCCGAGCAGGCGTTCTTCATGTGCGGTGGCCTGGAGGACCTCAAGGCCAAGGCCAAGGACCTCGGCGTCTCCTGACGCCGGGGCCGCCCGTCGGCCGGCGGGGTCGGCGGGGGCACAGCCCTCCTGTCCGCCCCCGCCGCCGCACCCCTTATCCTTTTCCTAACCTACGAAGGAGCCACTGTGGCTGAGCTGCACGTCGAGTTGGTCGCCGCGGACCGCAGGGTCTGGTCGGGCGAGGCCAGCCTGGTCGTCGCGCGCACCACTTCGGGCGACATCGGCGTCATGCCCGGCCACCAGCCGCTGCTCGGCGTGCTGGAGGCGGGCTCTGTCACCATCCGCACGACTGGTGAGAGCGGTGGGGGTGTCGTCGTCGCCGCCGTGCACGGTGGGTTCCTCTCCTTCGCGGACGACAAGCTGTCGCTCCTCGCGGAGGTCGCGGAGCTTTCCGAGGAGATCGACGTCGAGCGGGCCGAGCGGGCGCTGGAGCGGGCGAAGGCGGAGACCGACGCCGCCGCCGAGCGCCGCGCGGACGTCCGTCTGCGAGCGGTGGCGGTCCGCTGAGGCGGCCTGCACCGGGCGTGAGGCCTGGCACGACAGGTACGAGGGTCAGCCGCGGGCTGCTCCGGGTCACCCCGGAGCGGTCCGCGGCTGAACCCATACAGAGGGGGCTGCGAGATCCACGAGATCCCGCGGCTTCGCGGGCACCGCGTCATCCGCGGTACGAGAGAGTGCGAGGAGGTCGGTGATGATGGTCCTCGCTCTGTCCCTGTGCGGCGCGGCCCTGCTGCTGGCGCTGGCGGGGCTTTTCGCTTTCGGGGTGCGCCGCCGTCTGCTCCAGCGCTCCGGTGGCACCTTCGACTGCAATCTGCGCTGGGACGCGCCGCCGCCCGTACTCCCCGACGAGGACGGGTCCGAGGCCGGGCCCGAGGACGCGAGCCGGCCTCAGGACCGGCCGCGCGCCGCCCACGAGCAGGGCGGCGGCAAGGGATGGGCGTACGGCATCGCCCGCTACAACGGTGACCAGATCGAGTGGTTCCGGGTCTTCTCGTACGCTCCCCGCCCCCGCCGCTTTCTGGAGCGGAACCGTATCGAGGTGCTCCAGCGCCGTCATCCGGAGGGCGAGGAGGAGCTGGCGCTCCTGGCGGACGCGGTGATCCTCGCCTGCTCGCTGCACGGCATCCGCGTCGAGCTCGCCATGAGCGATGACGCGCTCACCGGGTTCCTCGCCTGGCTGGAGGCCGCACCGCCCGGCCAGCGCGTCAACGTCGCCTGAGACCGGCGCCGACCACGGCCCCTCCCGCCGGCCACCTTCTTCTGTCGGCCACTCCCTTCCGCGGACAGGCTCCTTCCCGGGGACCGGCTCCCTCTCGCGGACAGAGCCGCCCGGGTGAACCGGGCCGCCCCTGCGGAAGGGGCGTCGCCCGCCCCTTCAGCCGAGCAGCGCCGCGACCACGACCAGCACCGGCGCCGCCGCCAGCGTGGAGAGCAGGATCGACTCGCGGGCCAGCCGTGTGCCCACGTCGTAGCGTGAGGCGTAGGTGAAGAGGTTCTGCGCCGAGGGAAGTGCCGAGGTCACCACCACGGCGAAGAGCGCGGCCCCGGACAGGTCGAAGACACCCGCGCCTATCGCCCAGGCCACCAGCGGCTGCCCCACCGCCTTGCACACCACCGCCAGTACGACCGGCAGCCGTTCGTGCTCGCGTGAGAGGACGGCGCTGCCGCGCAGGGACATTCCGAACGCGAGCAGTACGGCCGGCACCGACATCGCGCCCACCAGATGGAACGGCTCCAGGACGGGTCCGGGGAGCGTACGCCCCGTCGCCGCCACCGTGACGCCCGCCAGCGAACCGATGACGACCGGATTGCGGAACGGCGTCGTCAGCCGGTGAAAGGTTCCCTTGCGGCCCGTTCGCGCCGAGAACACATCCAGGGCCGTCAGCGCCACCGGTGAGACCACGAGCTGCTGGAAGAGGATCACCGGGGCGACCAGCGAGGCGTCGCCCAGGACGTAGGCGGCGATGGGGATGCCGAGGTTGCCCGCGTTGACGTAGCTGGCGCACAGCGCCCCGACCGTCGTCTCGCCCGGCGGCCACCGCCGCAGCGCGGCCACTCCCGCGTAGAGAGCCGCCATGGCGAAGGTGCTGAGGGCCGTGATCAGCAGCGGGCCGGACAGGAGCAGGGAAAGGTCGGTCTTGGCCAGGGTCTCGAAGAGGAGGGCCGGGGTGGCGACGTGGAAGGCGAGCTTGGTGAGGACTTTCGGCCCGTTCTCCCCGAGGAGCCCGCGGCGGCCCAGCACATAGCCGGTGGCGATGATGCATGTGATGACCGCGAAGCCCGTGATCACTCCACCCATGGCGGATCACTTCGCGTCTCCACGGCAACCGGATGCATGGACCAATTGTCCGCACACGTGTGCGCATACCTGTGAGCGGGGCACCGTTCACGGGCCGCCGGGCGGAGCGTCAGCCCTCGACGATGTCCAACTCCTGCGCGAGGACGGCGGCTTGAGTACGGCTGCGCAGGCCGAGCTTCGCGAGCAGGCGGCTGACATGCGTCTTCACCGTCGCCTTCGCCATGCCCAGCCGCTGTGCGGTCTCCGCGTTCGAGAGCCCCTCGCCCAGAGCGCCCAGCACCTCCAGCTCGCGGCGCGTCAGCTCCTCCAGCCCCGGGGGCGCTCCCGCGCGCGCGGGGCCGGAGCGCCCGCCAGGGCGGGGACGTGCGAACTCCGCGATCAGGCGGCGCGTCACGGCCGGAGCGATCATCCCCTCGCCCCGCGCCACTGTCCGCACGGCTTCGACGACCTCGGCTGCTTCGCTGTCCTTGAGGAGGAAGCCCGAGGCGCCGGCGCGCAGAGCCCCGAAGACGTACTCGTCGAGGTCGAAGGTGGTCAGCACCAGTACGTCGGCGAGGCCCTCCCCGGTGATCCGCTCCGTGGCGGTGACACCGTCGAGGCGGGGCATCTGGACGTCCATCAGCACGACATGCGGGCGCAGCTCCCGCGCGAGCCGCACCGCCTCCTCGCCGTCTCCGGCCTCGCCGGCGACCTCGATGCCGGGAGCGCCGCGCAGGATCAGGACGAGCCCTGCCCGTACGGCGTGCTGGTCCTCCGCGATGAGCACGCGGACGGCACCCTCCGTCACCGGGACACCCCCTCCTCGACGGGCAGTTCGGCCCGCACCTCCCAGACCTTCGCGCCGCCCGGGACGTCCGCGGGGCCGGCGTGCAGTGTGCCGCCCAGCAGCTCGGCGCGTTCGCGCATGCCGATGAGTCCGGAGCCGGAGCCGGGTGCGCGCGGCCCGTCGGTGCCGCGGCTGCCGGCGAGCGGACTGGTGACGCGGACCGTGAGCGGCCCGGGGACGTGCGCTCGGCGCACCTCGACGGTGACGTCCCCCGAGCCCGAGTGCTTGAGGGCGTTGGTCACCGACTCCTGTACGACGCGGTAGGCCGCGAGTTCGACGGGCGCGGGCAGCGGGGGTGCCCCGGGAGCACGCGCGTCGTGCAGCGTGAATTCGAGCCCCGTCTTCTCGCCGCCCGCGCCCGCCCGCTCGATCAGGGCGTCGAGCCCGGCCAGGGTCGGGGAGGTGGCGGGCTGCTCAGGCTCACCGGAGGCGTCGCGGAGCAGCCCGATGAGGCGGCGCATCTCGGCCAGTCCCTGCACGCTGTTCTCCCGGATGACGCCGAGCGCCTCCCGGGTGGCCGTGCCGTGGCGGTCGGCGGGGGTGGTGCCGTCCCCGCCGGTCGTGCCCTCCCGCTGCCGGCCCTCGCCCATGGAGAGGGCGGCGGTGGAATGGATCGCGATGGCGGAGAGGTGGTTGGCGACCAGATCGTGCAACTCGCGTGCCATACGGGCGCGTTCGGCCGTCACGGCCTGGACCCTGTCCATCTCGGCCAGCAGCGCGGTCTGCTCGGCGCGCAGCCGCTCCGCCGCGACGGTGTTGCGGTGATCGCGGATGATCACGCCCGTCCACGCCGGTGCGACGGTGATGCCCGCGCAGAAGAAGCCCAGCAGCAGCGTCTCAGGAGCACGGAGGACCGCCAACAGGCCCAGCGTCACGGTCACACTCACGGCGACGCTCACCGGGAGAACGGCACGGGAGACGCGTGCCGGCCCGTACAGCACGGCCGCGTACACGATGTCGCTGAAGACGATGACCGTCGACAGCAGCGACCCCGTCATGAGGTCACCCGCCAGCGCGACGAGGGCCACCGCGAGCGCCCATGGCTGCGCGGAGCGGCGGACGAGCGCGGTGAGGCACATGACGGCCAGCGGCAGCAGCACCCAGGCACCGAACCGGCGGCCCGTGCCCGGGTTGTTGTAGAGGCCGAGCCGCCACAGGATCAGCCCCCCGACCAGCCCCGCGAGAGCCACCAGCAGGCCGGTGCGGTCGGGGCGCGGCAACGCCGGCAGGCGCGCTGCACGCGCCGCCCCGCGCAGCAGGTGCATCGGGTGCGGCACGCGCGTGAGCGGGAGGGCACGCACGGGCTGTGCACGCTCAGGCCGGTGCGCGGCCGCCGGACCGCTCGTCGCAGCCGGCGGGCCTGACAGGGATCGCATGCCTCCATCTCAGCACGGAGCGCGGACAGGGGCGTCGCCTCGGGGAACCAGGCGGCACGCCCGCGCACTACATCGAAGGATGCAGTGCGGCAGCACACGGATCGTCGCTGGTGAGGACGTGCGTGGGCCGTCCGCCTGGGAGCGTGGAGCAACGATCAGGACCGGATGAAGGAGGGGGCGGCGTGATCGTCACGCTGATCATCATCTGCGAGGTCGGCTTCTGGGTGCTGCTCGCCGGAGGGCTCGCCCTGCGCTACGGCGCGAAGGCGCCCAGGGCGGGAGCTGCCGTGCTGCTGTGCGAGCCCCTGCTGGAGGTCGTGCTGCTCGTCGTGACCGCCGTCGACCTGCGGAACGGCGCGGAGCCCGACTGGAAGCACGGCCTGGCCGCCGTCTACATCGGGTTCACCGCCACCCACGGCCACTACATGATCAAGTGGGCGGACGGGCACTTCCTCCACCGCTTCGCGGGCGGACCGGCGCCTGCCCGGCCGCCCCGTCACGGCATGGCGCGGGCCGTGCACGAGTGGAAGATGGCCGCGCGGGCCGTCGGCGCGGCGGCGATCGCAGCCGCCCTGCTGCAGCTGGCCGTCTGGTACGTGGACGACGCGGGGCAGAGCGAGTCGCTGCACATGTGGCAGCTGAAGATGGTGTGGGTCACGGGCATCAGCCTGGTCGTCGCGCTGAGCTACACGGTCTGGCCGAAGCAGCCGAAGCAGCCGAAGCAGCCGGAGAAGCTGGAGGAGCCGCAGAAGGGCGCGTCGCCGGACGAGGGGAGCAGCGGCGACGCTCCGGCGTGGCAGCGCCTCCTGCGATGAGGGGCGCCGCCGGCGGGGAGGGCCGAGGGGTGGGCCGAGGGGGAGGCCCTGCGGGGACGGTGGAGCGCTGCGCGTTCCCCCGTCCCCGCCTCCTCAGCGCTTCCGGGCTCCGGGCTTCCGGGCTCCGGGCTTCCGCGCCTCGTCGTCCTCGCTCCCGCCACGGGGGCGCAGCGCAGTCGCGAGCCGGTAGTCGACGCGCACGTCGTGGTAGTCCGTACCGGCCGCGACACGCTCGGGGAGGTTGGTGCGCTCGCTCGCCGAGACGGATTCCCGTCCGGGTGAGCCGTCGAAGGTCACCTGGGTCTCCGGCTCCTCGGTGAAGCGGAGGCCGTCGGCCTCGACCGACGATGTCACTTCGATGTCAGGGGCGGACGAGTCCGTGCCGCCCTGCCGGGGGCTGCGCTTTCACGGCGGTTCCTCCCGCTTGCGCCGGCGCGGCCGTTCCCGATCCTCGGAGCGGTCGGTGCTCCTGCGGCCGGTGCTTCCCGTGCGCTTCGCCGTACGGCCGGCCGTCTTCCCGGCCTTGCGCACTGTGCGTCCCGACTCGTCGATCGTCTTCCCTGCGCTCTGCCCGACGTCCTCGACGGTGCCGCTCGCGCTCTCGCCGACGTCTTCGGCGGTCTCACCGACGTCCTCGACGGCGCTCCCGGCGCTCTCGCCGACGTCCTTGGCCGTGTCCCCGACGTCACCGACGGCCTTGCCGGCGCCTTTGCCGACGTCCTTGGCCGTCTCACCCGCGCCTTCGCCGACATCGTCGACGGCGCTGCCCGCGCCCTCGCCGACGTCCTCGACGGCCTTGCCGGCGCCTTTGCCGACGTCCTTGACGGTCTCTCCGGCACCCTCGCCGACGTCCTCGACCGCCTTGCCCGCGCCCTGGCCAACTTCCTCGACCGCCGAACTCGCCCCCCGCCCGAGTTCACCGACAGCGTCGCGCGCCCCGCTTCCGAGTTCGCTCGTCGCTTCACCGAGGCCCGAGGTGATCTGCTCCAGGATCTGCGGATTGCGGTCGATGGTGGTCAGCACGCGGCCGACGATCTGGGCGACGTTGTCGAGCCGGACCTTCAGCAGGGCCTGGGCGTCCACACCCTTGATGTCCAGCTGGACCCTGCCGAGCGCCACATCCGCACCCACGTTGAGCTTGAGCATGTCCAGGACCTCTGCCTGCAGCGACACGCGTGCCCGCAGGTCCTCGACCTCCAGATTGATCTCCTCGACGTGCAGTTGCGGCACGTCGAGCAGGACGTCCGGGTCCGGGTGCGGGACCTGCTCGGGCAGGTCGGCGTCCGGCTGGTCGTCGTACCGGTCCTCGGACTGCTCGCCGTAGTCCTCCGTGTCGTAGTCCTCGTTCTCCCGGTCGCGCTCTTCCTCGCTGCCCATGTCGCCCCCAAGGGGTACAAGTGCGTACGAATGCCTCGTCTCCACCGTAAAGCGGATGCCTCATTCGTGCTGAGTGAAGACAGCGGCCCGGCCACGCGAGAGGTGTGTGCGCGGGGCCGGGCGGTGTGGGGGGTGGCTCCTGGGAGGGAAGGGACGCGGCGTCAGGTGCCGCAGTGCTCCTGCTTCTCCTTCTTGGTCATCTTCCGCGTGTGCTGGGTCTTGGTGCTGGGCGCGTCCGGCTTGGGGCCCTTCGCGGTGAAGGGGACGTACCAGATGTAGTGACCGTAGTACTTGTCCTCGAAGTGCATCTCGTAGGTGCCCTGGACCTCTTGCATCGCCGCTTCGCGCGTGATCCACCCGACCTCGCCGGGCTTGACCTCGACGTTCGTCTGCTCCTCCTCGGTGTGGGAGCTCTCCCAGGTGTGCTGGTAGCTCGCCTGGATGGTCACCTTGAAGATGTCGGTGAAGCCGTACTCGGCGGTCATGGAGACGCCCACTGTGTTGGACTCACCGGTCGTGTCCGACCACCCGACGGCTGAACGCTGCATGTCCTTGGTGCAGTTGAAGGCGCTGTCACCGACCTGGTGCGGCTCGCCCATGGAGTCGACGGGTGTGCCGGCGGGGTGGAAGACGCACACGTCGGTGCCGTCGTCGCACTGCTCGAGCAACTCCCTCGTGGTGGGCTGCTCCTCGTCGTCGGCCTGCGCGGCCGTGGGGAAGAGGGCGGTGGCGCCCGCGGTGGTGATGGCGACAGCCAGCATGGACAGCTTCTTGCGGCGGGTCATGGTGTCTCCGGCGAGGGTGGGGGGAAGGCGGGGGTTCCTGGGGCCGTTGCTGCGTGCGTCGCGTCTCAGCTGAAGCTGATGGACTGCGTGCGGTCGTCCATCACGTCACCGATGTCCGGGGTGAGCTCGTCGAAGGGGCCGTCGCGCTCACCGCCGAGTCCGGGCTCGGAGAACAGGTCGAGCGTGCACCTGCCCCACGGCTGCACGGACGAGACCTTGTTCTTCCACTCCTCGTCCAGGTCGACCTGGAAGTCGACGTCGTCCTTGTCCTCGCAGAGCTTGGAGGCGGTGATCGTCAGGGAGCCGCCGCCGTACTCGGTGTCCTTGAAGACGGTCGCAGCGATGATGTCGCCCTCGGCCCGCGTGTCGACGCCGGAGGAGGCGACCGGCTCCTCCCCCTTGCGGGCCTCACTGATCTCGGCGTCCTTGCCGGCGGAGGGGGCGTCGAGGAGGCGTTCGCTGTCGGGCAGGCCGGTCGCCGTCGAGAGGCTCTTGAAGCACTGGGTCTCGCCCGTCCCGGCGTTCAGAGTGCAGTGATTTCCCTGCCCCTTGGCGTCGGCGCCCTCCTCCTCGGAGATGGCTCCGTTCGCCACCGGTACGGCTATGACACCGGCCAGCAGTACCACAGCCGCGACTGTGATCCGTGTGCGCCGTCGTGTGTCGTCGGACATCTGAACTTCAACTCCTCGAATCTCAAGTGCGGTCGGCTGGGTCCGGCGCCGCACCGGATTGATGGTACATACCTGAAAGGAGGAGGAAAGGAGAATTTGAAATCGCCCGGCAGGTGACAGGCGACACAACGGGAAACGCGCTGGTGGGAGCCAGGGAATGCGGACCTCGTGTCCGATTCTCCCGCAGGGGCGGTGCGTTATGGACTGGATTACGCCCGGATCAGGTCTTCCCGGCCGACCTCAACTGCTTTGCATGTACTGTCGCAGCAATGCGGATTGCATCGAAGAAGGGCTCGCTGACCTGCGGTTTCCCTCATCTTGAATTCCCGCTCGGGTTGATTTCTCCGGGAGAATCTCAGGGGAAACTCAAAGCAGCCTTAAAGGGATCTTAAGCAGTGGGGTCCGTAGGTGGAAGCGAATACCGCTCCCTGGTTCCGTGGCGCCGGGGGCGGGTGATCCAAACGTGAGACGGTCCCGCACGGCATGTAAGTCCGACCGCACAGTACGTATGTGCTGACGGCATTCGGCCGGGCCCCGGAACCGCAGGAGCGTGCCCCCGGTTGGAATCGGCCGCGGGGAATCGCGAGCATGCGCGTTCCGGCGTGCGGGGGCGGTGACGCCCGAGCCGTGGACGCCCGCGCGCCGTCCGCCCCCGGGGTGGCGGCCGGGACCGTGCGGCCGCGGTGTTTCAACGGGTGCTGCGCGGCGGGCACTTCCGCGCCGGCCCGGGGCCGACGCGGGGCCGAACGCGGGGCCGACGCGGGGCTCGCCGGAAGGGTCACGGCCCGCCGGGACGGGCCCCGGACGCGGTCAGCGGTTCTCGCCGGGCACCCACATCACGTCGCCGACCTCCTTGTTGGCCGAACGGGCGAGAATGAACAGCAGGTCGGAGAGGCGGTTGAGATAGGTCGCCGTCAGCGCGTTCATAATTTCGGCGTGCTCGTCCAGGGCGGCCCACGTCGCGCGCTCCGCCCGGCGGACGACCGTGCACGCCTGGTGGAGCAGCGCCGCGCCCGGCGTGCCGCCCGGAAGAATGAAGCTGCGCAGCTTCTCCAACTCCTCCAGATGCGCGTCGCAGTCCGTCTCCAGCTTGTCGATGTAGCTCTGCTCGACGCGCAGCGGCGGGAACTCGGGGTCCTCCGCCACCGGCGTGGCAAGGTCGGCGCCCACGTCGAAGAGGTCGTTCTGCACACGCACCAGCACCGTGGTGATCTCCTCGGGCAGGTCGCCGAGCGCGAGGGCGACGCCGATCGCCGCGTTGGCCTCGTTCACGTCCGCGTACGCCGCGATGCGCGTGTCGGTCTTGGCGGTGCGGCTCATGTCTCCCAGTGCGGTGGTGCCCGAGTCGCCGGTACGGGTGTAGATGCGCGTCAGATTGACCATGCGAGCAGACTAAGCGGTCCGGCGCGGATACCGGCCGGCGCCGGCGGGGGCGGATCTGCCGCGGTGTCATGAGCGTCATGAACTGCGCGACACGGCCCGCCGAATGAGACACCGCCACTCGTGGCCGGGTGAACGCGCCGCCGAACTCGGCGAAGCCGCGCGGATCGGACAACGCCGGTGTGAAGTCCGCCATGTGAGACGTGACGCGTGTCTCTTCGTTGCCACAAGATCTTCGTGAGGCGCTAATGTCGCCCAACAGGCGTTGAAGCGAAGGCAAGGTCAGGTGGCAGTCGTGGGGAAGAAGCTCGCCGTCGTCGGTGCCGGGCTCATGGGTTCCGGCATCGCTCAGGTCTCGGCCCAGGCGGGCTGGGACGTGGTCCTGCGTGACGTGACCGGCGAGGCGCTCACCCGCGGCACGGACGGCATCAAGCGCTCGTACGACAAGTTTGTCGGCAAGGGCAAGCTCGAAGCCTCCGCCGCCCAGGACGCGCTGCAGCGCATCACCACGACCACCGACCTGGACGCCGCCGCGGACGCGGACGTCGTCGTCGAGGCCGTCTTCGAGAAGATCGAGGTCAAGCGCGAGATCTTCGGCAGGCTCGACACGCTGGTGAAGGACGGGACGATCCTCGCCTCCAACACCTCCGCCATTCCGATCACCAAGATCGCCGCTGCCACCGAGCGCCCTGAACGGGTCGTCGGTACGCACTTCTTCTCGCCCGTTCCGATGATGGCGCTGTGCGAACTCGTACGCGGGCACCGGACGAGTGACGAAACCCTGGCCACCGCACGTGAGTTCGCCGAGTCCATCGGCAAGACCTGTGTCGTCGTCAACCGCGACGTGGCGGGCTTCGTCACCACACGCCTCATCTCCGCTCTCGTCGTCGAAGCGGCGAAGCTCCAGGAGTCCGGTGTGGCCACCGCCGAAGACATCGACACGGCCTGCAAGCTGGGCTTCGGCCACGCCATGGGGCCGCTGGCGACGGCTGACCTCACGGGCGTCGACATCCTGCTGCACGCCAGCGAGAACATCTACGCGGAGTCGCAGGACCCGAAATTCGCCCCTCCGGAGTCGATGCGCAGGATGGTCGACGCGGGGGACATCGGCCGCAAGAGCGGCCGCGGTTACTACGAGCACTGACGGCACGGCCGCACACCCGCGGAAGAAACACGACAGCGACAACCCCCGCGAGGGATACGGAGTTCACCCACGGCTTCGCCCGCGAGGGTGAACTCCGTATCGGTTCGGGCACGGACGGCAACCAGACGGCGCCGGATGAAGTCAGTTGCAGTGAGACATTCAGACGTAAAGGTACGTGGAGCAGCCAACACCGGGAGCAGCTATGCATATCAGGGGCGACCACGCCGAGCTGGCCGTCGGGGGTCGCCTCGACGTCCGGAGCGCGGCGGACGCCCGTACGGTCCTGCACTCCGCCGTCGACTCCGGCGACGGCGATCTCGTGCTGGACCTGGCCGGACTCGACTCGTGGGACGCGACCGGGCTGGGCGTCATCATGGGAGCGCACCGCAGAGCGGGCCGCTGCGGCCGCAGGCTCGTGCTGCGCGACGTACCGCCGCAGATGCAGCGGCTGTTGGTGGCCACCCGGTTGCACCGCATCCTCGCCATCGAGGGCGGGCCCCCGGCGGCAGAGGCGCAGATCCTCACCAAGCCTTGACGTGACGGGGCGGTTCAGCTCACGCGTGCTTGGTAATACTGTGCCGGGAGCAGCGCCCCGGTACTGCCGTTCGCGTCGACCTGCGACGGGAGAAGCCGACGACGGCGGGGCGTGCTGCTCGTTCCACAGCTACTGGGGGCATCCACCATGGTCCAGCACGACAGCACGCAGCACGGCGGTGAGCGCAACGGAGGCGGCAGCGGCCCTGCCGCCGCCACCGGCCCGGTGCGGGTCGTCGCGGGCGCCCACGTGCTCACCGTCAACCCTGTCGACGGCAGCGAGATCGAGCCGTGCCCGTCGGGTGAACAGCCCGGCGAGCCCCGGAAGCTGACACCCGGTGAACGTCCCGCGCAGGGCTCCGCCGCCGTCCCCGAGGGCGGCACCCCGGGGGGCACCCACCACATACCCGTGCTGGAGCGCGACGAGGAGCGCGACTCGCTGGCCCGGCAGCTCGCGCGTGGACGTTCCATACGGCTGACCGGGCCGTCCGGCTCCGGGCGTAGCACCCTGCTGGACGCCGTCGCCGATGATGTCGCCGGGCTCGCCCCCGACGGTGTGGTGCGGCTGAGCGGATACCACCGCACGTCCGCGGACCTGCTGCAGGAGCTCTTCACGGCGGTCCACGACGCGCCCGGCCGCCGGCCCTCCGAGGAGGAGGTGCGGACGGCGCTGCACGGCGTCGGTGCTGTCGTCGTCGTGGACGACCTCGAGATCGGGGGCGCGGCCCTCGACGATCTCCTCGACGCCACCCCCGAATGCGCTTTCCTCATGGCGGCCACCCCCGATGTGGCCCCTCCCTCCGCCGACGCCCACGTCGAGGAGGTCCAACTCGCCGGTCTCAGCCGCACAGGCTGCCTCGAACTCCTCGAACACGCCGTGCGGCGCCCGCTGACCAACGAGGAGACGGACGCGGCCGGCGACCTGTGGTTCTCCTCCGAGGACGCGTCCGAGGGACTTCCGCTGCGTTTCGTGCAGGCGGGCGCCGTCCTGCGGAACGGCAGCGCCGACGAGCTGGGCGGGACCGGGGAGGGCGGCAGGATCGCTCTCGTCGCCGAACGGCTCTCCTCCAGCGCGCGCGAGGCGCTGCGCTTCGCCCTCGCCCTGGGCGGTGAACTCCCGCACCACACACAGCTGCCCGCGCTGACCGGCGATCCGCAGGCCGACCGTGCCGTGGCCGAGCTCGCCGGGGCGGGCCTGATCACGGCGGCGGGAGGACACTACCGGCTGGCCGCCGGCGTCGGTGAGGAGCTGCGCGCGGCGGGGTACGCCGACGGTGCCGACGCCCGCGCACTGGCCGCCGCACGCCACTACGGCTGGTGGAGCGGCCACTCCTCGACCGGGCCCGAGAGGGTCCGCGTCGAGGCGGACGCCGTTCTGGCCGCACTGCACGGCGCGCGGCGCGGAGGGAATCCGAGCGCGGCGGTGCTCGTCGCCCGTACGGTCGCCCCGGTGCTCGCCGCGTCACTGCGCTGGGGAGCATGGGAGCGGGCGCTGCGCGGAGGGCAGGAGGCGGCGCGCACGTCGGGCGAGGTCGCGGAAGAGGCGTACTTCCACCATGAGTTGGGGGTCCTCGCGTTCTGCACCGGACAGCCGGAGCGTGCGCACGCGGAGCTGGAGGCGTCCATAGCGCTGCGCGGCGCGCTGGCCGACCAGCGGGGCACCGTGACCGGACGCCGCGCGCTGGTACTTGTCACGGACATGATCGCTGCGGGAGTACAGGGCGCGGACGCACCGGATTCCGGGCCCGGACCGGAGGCCGCCGACAGGACCGGACCCGCGGCTGCCTCGTACGAGGACAGCCCGTCACCGGTGGGCGCCTCCGGGCAGGAGAGCGGCGACGGCGGCGGACCCGGGAGAGAGGGCGACAGGGGAGAGACCGCGGCGACCGTGGCCGCCGTCGCGGCGCACGCCGAGAGCGGACGGACGGGCCGGCGGCTGCCGCGCTTCCCCGGCAACCGCGGGAACATCGCGGCAGCGGGCGCGGGTGTCGTGCTGCTCACCGCGCTCGGCACGATCATGGGGCTGGGCTCCCTGCCGGACGACGGCACCGGCCCTCCCGACAGCGGGAGGCCCGGGTCGTCCTCCGCGCAGCCCGAGGAAGAGGGAGGCGGCCACGCGGGCTCTCCGGGCTCCGGGAGGCCCAAGAGCGACTCGAGCAGCCAGAAGGACCCCAGCACCAGCGAGCCCCCCGAGGAGTCGGCGAGCGAAAGCGGCGCGTCGCCCAGCGAGAGCAGCTCGCAGCCGGACGAGGAGCCGTCCGAGAGCGCGCCGGGCGATTCCGGGGGTGACAACGGCTCCGGGGGTTCCGGCGGTTCCGACAGCGGCGGCACCGACAGCGGCGGCTCGGACGGCGGTACTGACACCGGCGGTTCGGACGGCGGTACGGACGACGGTGGTACGTCGGACGGCGGTACCGATGACGGTGGTACGTCGGACGGCGGCACCGACAGCGGCGGCTCGGACGGCGGTACTGACACCGGCGGTTCGGACGGCGGCACCGATGACGGTGGTACGTCCGACGGCGGTTCCGACAGCGGCGGCACCGGCGGCACCGGCGGCACGTCGGACACGGGCGGCACCGGCAGCCCGAGCCCGACCGGTACGCCCGCGCCCGCCGTCTGAACGGTCACCGGCTGCCGGCCGGCGGCCGCTCTCACCTCACCCGTACGCCCGGCCTCACGTGCCGCCCGCCCCGTCCCCTCCGCTCTCCTTGCGCACGAAGGCACGCCGCAGCGCGTGGTACGGCTCGTCCGGATCGAAGAACTGGCGGCGCATCCGCCCCAGTTCCTCCTCCCGGTAGTCGGCCAGCGGTTTGACCGCCTCGTCCCGTGCGCGTGCCGCGGACTTCGCCGCGAGCCGACGCTGCAGCCCCTCCGAGCGTGCGGCGCCGACGGCTCTGCGGGTGACCTCGCGGGCGAAGTCCCGTGGTTCGGCGGCCAGCAGCCGGTCCACCAGGCCCAGCGCCGCCGCACCGGCGGCGCTCAGCGGCGCGGGCTCCTCCGTCAGGCGCCGGGCCGCGGCCCGGCCCACCCGGCGGGGCAGCGTGCAGGTCCAGTACTCCGAGCCGTACAGGCCCATCGTCCGGTAGTGGGGATTGAGCACGGCCCCCGGACGGCACCACACCTCGTCCGCCGCGAGGGCGAGCATCACCCCGCCCGCCGCGGCGTTCCCGCCGAGCGCCGCGACCGTCAGCCGGTCCGTGGTGCAAAGAACGGCCTCGACCATGTCGTCCATGGCCTGGATGTTGGCCCAGGACTCCTCGGCCGGGTCCGGCGCGGCCTCGATGACGTTCAGATGGATCCCGTTGGAGAAGAAGTCACGGGCGCCGCCGAGGACGAGCACCGACGTCGGGCGGGACAGGGCGAAGCGGTAGGCGGCCAGCAGCCGGCGGCAGTGGAACGTGCTCATCGCGCCGCCCGGGAAGGAGAACCACAGGAAGCCCGCGTCGCCGTGCTGCTCGTATCGGATGTCCGTCCAGGTGTCCCGCGTCGCGGGCATCTCCAGCGGCGCGGGCACCTCGGGCACGGAGGCCAGGCGCCTGCCCAGAGCGTCCGCCGCGGGCCGCTTGAACGTGCGGGGACCGCCCGGAACGCGGCGCGGCCGCAGCTCGGGAATCCACACGGCTCCGTCCCGTGTCGCGCGGCAGACCGCTCCCGCTCGGGTGGCGAGGATCTCTCCCGGTGCGCCCCGCAGTTCGTCCTCGGGACGGCCGCCGTGCAGGAACCACTCGGCCCCGGACAGTTCGTCCAGCACGCCCGGCCGGGAGTCGGCTGCGCGCAGCTTGCGCAGCACGGTCGAGGTCGCGTCGGCGGCCCAGTCGATACGCCGCAGGTCCTGGCCGAAGTACGGGCGGCACACCACCGGAGTGCCCTCGTCCTTCTGGCTGAGCGGTTTGTGACGCCCGGACGCGAAGCGGTCGACGGCAAGCCGTACGGCGGTCATCGCGGCGTCGGCGGCCTCGTTGCGGTAGATGTCGCTCTTGCCGGCGCGGGGCATGCGGAAGGGGACCGTTGCCCAGACGTCTCCGGCGTCCATCTCGGCGTCCGCCTGCAGGACGGTCACCGCCCACTGCCCCGCGCCGGTGTCCACGGCCCAGTCGAGGGCGGAGGGGCCGCGGTCGCCGGGCGGGCCCGGGTGGACGATCAGACAGGTGTACCGGGACCAGATGTCCTCGGGGATGGCCCTCTTGAGCATCGGCGCGACGACGAGTTCGGGGGCGAACCGTCCCACGGCCTCACGCAGCGCCTCGTCCCCGGCGTCGACGGTCACCTCCAACTCGTGCCCGCAGTCGCCGAGTTCGGCGTACACGCGCTGAGTGAGGCTGTTGAACGCACTGGCCACGAGCAGGATACGCACCGCACACCTCCGGGTCCGTGACGCCCGGGCAGCCGCCCGGCGCAGGCAGCCTCGGACGGTATCCCAGCGTTCGGCGCGGCGGCCGGAACCTGGACGGTGTGCGGTGTGCGAGTGCCCCGTACGGCGGTACGAGGCCCTTGGAAGGCCCGCGCGGACACACGTCCGCCGGCGGGAGCCGGCGCACCTGAGAGCGGTGTCGGACGAGCCGCTGTCAGGTGAACATGTGTCAGGTGAACCGGTGCCGGTGCCGGAAACCGGAACCGGAAGGGTGCCGGTGTGTCAGAAGAGCCGGAGCCTGTCGTCCTCGATGCCGCGCAGCGAGTCGTAGTCGAGGGTGACGCAGCCGATGCCGCGGTCGGACGCCAGCACCCGGGCCTGCGGCTTGATCTCCTGCGCCGCGAAGACCCCCTTGACCGGGGCGAGACGGGGGTCGCGGTTGAGGAGTTCGAGGTAGCGCGTGAGCTGCTCGACGCCGTCGATCTCGCCGCGCCGCTTGATCTCGACGGCGACGGTGGTGCCCGTGTCGTCGCGGCCGAGGATGTCCACCGGGCCGATCGCTGTGGGGTACTCGCGGCGGATGAGCGTCCAGCCGTCGCCGAGGGTCTCCATCCGGTCGGCGAGGAGTTCCTGGAGGTGCGCCTCGACGCCGTCCTTGATGAGCCCGGGGTCGGGGCCGAGCTCGTGCGAGGAGTCGTGCAGGACCTCCTCCATGGTGATGATCAATTTCTCGCCCGACTTGTTCTGCACGGTCCATACCGAAGTGCCGCTCTCCTCGGCCTCCTTGACCGTGCACGGCGGTGACATCCAATTGAGAGGTTTGTACGCGCGGTCGTCCGCGTGGACGGAGACCGAGCCGTCGGCCTTGACCAGGATGAGACGAGGGGCAAGGGGGAGGTGGGCCGTGAGCCTGCCGGCGTAGTCGACGGAGCACCGGGCGATGACGAGACGCATGGTCGAGCACGCTACTCGACGCGTCCCCCCGATGCGATTCGCCCCTTGATCACCCCGTTCGACAGTGGCCGGATGTATGCCCATTCGCATGGTGCGGTCACTGTCCGCCCCTTAACGTTAACGATGGGGGGTGTCGCCGTACGGAGTCGCGTGATCACTCGGCGCCGCACGGTTCCCTCCATTCCATCCGGAAGACCCCTCTATCCCCAGGGGTCGCGAGAGGAGAACCCCATGTCGCTCGACGTCTCACCGGCGCTGTTGTCACAGGCCGAGCGGGGCGAAGTCAGCGAAAAGGACTTCGTCGACTGCGTCCGTACTTCCCTGCCCTACGCATGGGAGATGATCGCCTCCCTGGTGGCCAGGCTGAAGGTGGACGGTGGCGAGTTCGCCGACAACCAGACGCCGCCGCCGGACGAGGCCGCACGCGGCCAACTCCTGCGCGCGTTGGCCAGCGATGCGATACGCGGCGCGCTGGAGCGGCACTTCGGTGTGCGGCTCGCGTTCCAGAACTGCCACCGTGTGGCGGTGTTTCCGCTGGACAGTGCCGTGGACGAGAGGCTGTCGCGCTTCACGTCGGTCCGCGGTCAGCTGCTCAACCAGTCGCCCACGCTTCGCGACTGCTGACGTCGCCCGTCGGCTTCCCGGCCGCGCTGCCGCTGCTCCCGTGGGCAGCGGCAGCGTGCTGTCGGGGCGGCTCACCGCACCGCTGCCGGTGTCGGCGACGCCGGCAGGTCAGCAGTGGTCGACCGGTGAGGGAAGCAGCGTCAGGACCTCCTCGCCAAGCCGCTGCACGTTCCGCTCCGTCGCCGCCAGGTCGCCCGTGCCCTCGACGAGCAGAGCGAACCGGCTGATGCCGGTACGCTCCCGCGTCGCGGCGAGCCGGTCGGCGCACAGCTGTGGTGTGCCCACGGGGTGCAGCCTGCACAGCAGTTCGGTGTAGCCGAGCGGGTCGCGCATCGTGCGCTGACGGCCGTCCACCGTCCGGTGAGCGCCGAGTCCTGCGCGGAACCAGCCGGGCATCGCCTTGGTCAGCGACTGGACCGCCTCCTTCGTGCAGTCGCCGACCTGCGCCACCCCGGCGGCCACGTGCAGCGAGTCCGCCTCCTCGATCTCCTGTGCGCCGTGGCCGGCTTCCCGTGCCTCGCGGCGCCACAGGGCGACGGCCTCCGCCTTCTCCTCGTCGTCGCAGTGCATCCCCAGCAGCATCGGCAGAGCGCGGCGCGCGGCGAGGCGTACCGTGCCGGGCGAGGTGCAGGCGACGACGACCGCCGGGCGGTTCTGCCGCGACTGCTCCCCTTCGCCCCCGGCCGGGGGGAAAGGCGTCTCGCACCGGGGCACCACCTCGACCTCGCGGAACTGGTACCGCTCGCCGTCCGTGCCGACGCGCGGCTCCCGCAGCCAGCGCAGCAGCAGGTCCAGTGCTTCGGGGAAGCCGTGCTCGTAGGCGTCCAGCCCGCCGCCGAGGACTTCGAGGTCCACCCAGGGACCGCCGCGGCCGACCCCGAGTGAGAAACGGCCGCCGGAGGTGAGGTGCAGCAGCGCGGCCTGTTCGCCGAGGGCGACGGGATGCGCGTTGGGCAGCACGCTGACGGCGGTTCCGACGCCGATGCGCCTGGTTCGTCCCAGCATCAGGGCCGCCAGGGTCACCGCGGACGGGCAGACGCCGTAGGGGACGAAGTGGTGCTCGGCGAGCCAGACGGAGTCGAGACCCGACCGCTCCGCCAGGTCGCCGGTGCGCAACGCACGGTGCAGCGGTTCAGCCTGACCCTGCCCCGGGAACTGCGCGGCCAGCACGAACGCTCCAACTCGCATGCCCTGCCTTTCTCTTGGTCATCCGGGGCCGCCCCCTCAGGCACTAACGGCTGACACGTGCCAAGGGCACGGCCTGGGCGCGCAATTGTTCCGATGAACGGCACCGGAGGCCAGGGTGTTGCCGTGACCAGGGTCCTTCCCCGCCCGCACTGCGACCGTTCGGGGTGTTTATGGCTACTGTGGTGGCGCCCGGTTCCGAACTGTCGAGGTGCTCCGTGTCCCCGCGTCGTAACCGCCCCCGCGGCGGTGCAGCCAAGCCGTCCCCCGCCGGCCGTCGTGACGACGAACCACCGGCCCGCCACGGCCTGGACCGCACCGAGGAATGGCGGGGCGAGGACTGGGCGGTGCGCCAGGTCAAAGGCACGGCGGGCAAGCGGTACCGGTGCCCCGGATGCGACCAGGAGATCCCGGGCGGGGTGCCGCATGTCGTGGCCTGGCCCCGCACAGGAGACGTCGAGGACCGCCGCCACTGGCACAGGGCGTGCTGGAACGCGCGTGACCGCCGAGGAGCGCGGCTCCAGCGCTCGCGCAACGCGCCGCGCCACTGACCGCCAACGACTCGTCCCCGGCGGGCGTCCCCGCCCCGCCGCGCGTCCCCGTCCTGCCGTGCGCCGCCTTCCCGGAGCCCGCCGGGGTGCGTGCGGACGCCTGTCCGCGACCCCGGGTTCAGCCGTGACGGGCCGGCGGAAGGGCACGGGAGCGGGCCCGAAGGGGTGCGTATGCGCGCGGGGCGGCGGTGCGGCAGAGCGCACCGGCGTCCGCGCGCCTCCGCGTCACACGTCCCGGCGGTTGAGCAGCACGTAGGCCGTGCCCAGCGCGACGACGGTCACCCCGGCCAGCATCCCCAGCAGGGGCCAGCCCGTGGTGTTCTGGTCCTCGGCGGCCATGGGGATGCGGTAGAGCGAGGCCAGGCCGTTGAGCGGCGAGTACTCCATCAGCACCTCCCGTACCTTCTCCAGGGTCTCGCCGACCATGAACAGCGCCATCACCAGCGGCAGCAGGACCAGGCCGAGCATCGCCGTGATCGCCCCGGCCGAGTGCCGCAGCAGCGCGCCCACGGCGAGTGCCAGCAGGCCCAGCAGCGCGACGTAGAGGCCGGCGCCGACGGTGGCGCCGAGCCACTCGCCGCTCCCGGCGACGACCTGGCCGTTCTCGATCGTGCCCGGGAGCGCGTCGGACCGCTCGGCGTACTCGGGGATCTCCTGGTCGCTCAGGAGCGCGGAGTTGATGAGGGCGGTGACCGTGCAGGCCACCGTCGTCATGACGAAGGCCAGCGTGAAGAAGATCAGCGACTTCGCGATCAGGACCCTGCCCCGGTGCGGGCAGGCGGTCATCGTGGTGCGGATCATTCCGGTGCCGTACTCGGAGGTGATCACCAGCACGCCGAGGGTGATGATGCAGATCTGACCGAGCATCAGCCCGAAGAGTCCCGGTGCGAGCAGCGGCATCCCGGTGTACGTGCCGCCGCTGAGCCCCAGAGCGGTGAGCAGTCCGATCCCCACGACGAGGACGAACATGACCCCGAGCGTCCACACCGTCGAGCGCACCGAGCGGATCTTCGTCCACTCCGAGACGATCGCGTGCCCGAGGTGGGTGCGCTTGAGGGGGATGGGGGAGGCGTAGCCGCCGGGGCCGGCCATGGGAGGTCCCTGGGGCGGCGGTGCCGTCGCGGTCACCGGGCCGCCCTGGTGGTGCTGGTACTCCGGGCCCTGGTACGGCCCGTGAGGCTGCTGGTGCGGGGTGGTCATCGGGCGTCGTCCTCGCTGTCGGACCGGGAAGCGTCGGAGGGGGTGGTGGGCGCGGCCGGAGCCGGCGGCGCGGCGGGTGCCTCCGGCGGACTCTGCGGCGGGCTCTGCGCGGGTGGCGGTCCCTGCGGCGAGATTCCCTGCGGCGGGTCCTGCTGCGGCGCGCTCTGCCCGCCCTGGGCGGGCGCGGCGCCGTACGGGCTCTGACCGGCTCCCGGTACGGGCCCCGGCGGAGGACCGAACCCCGCGGGAGCACCCCCGTACGGGCCGCCCTGCGGGGGCATCGCGCCCGGGGGCATCGCGTCCGGGGGCATCGCGTCCGGGGGCATCGCGCCCGGGGGCGGAGCCCCCCATCCGCCGTGCGCGCCCGGGGCAGCCGGCCCCGTGGGCGTCCCCTGTCCCATGGGTGCGCCCTGTGACATGGGTGCGCCCTGTGACATGGGTGCGCCGGGCCCCATGGGTGCGCCGGGTCCCATCGGCGGTCCCTGGCCCACCGGCACCCCGAGCTGCGCCGCGACGTGCTGCTGCTGCAGGCCCGCTCGCTGGTCCGCGGTGGAGCGGTAGTCCACCGCGCCCTGCGTCAGCTGCATGTACGCCTCTTCGAGGGACGCCTGATGGGGTGAGAGCTCCCACAGCCGTACGTCCGCGCCGTGCGCGACGTCGCTGATCCGCGGAAGCGGGACGCCGCTCACCCGCAGCGCCCCGTCCTCCTCCGGCTGTACGTGGCCGCCGGCCTCCTGCAGGGCGGAGGTCAGCTTCTCGCGCTGCTCGGCCTCGCCCTCGGGCGTACGGACGCGCGCGAAGCCCACGGAGTTCTGCGCGATGAACTCCTTGACCGAGGTGTCGGCCATCAGCTGCCCGCGTCCGATGACGATCAGATGCTCGGCGGTCAGGGCCATCTCGCTCATCAGATGCGAGGAGACGAAGACGGTACGTCCCTCGCTCGCGAGCTGCTTCATCAGATTGCGCACCCAGAGGATGCCCTCGGGGTCGAGGCCGTTGACCGGCTCGTCGAAGAGCAGCACCTGCGGATCGCCGAGCAGCGCCGCCGCGATGCCGAGCCGCTGGCCCATGCCGAGCGAGAAGCCGCTGGAGCGCTTCTTGGCGACCTGCTGGAGTCCGACGACGCCCAGCACCTCGTCCACGCGGCGTGCGGGAATGCCCGAGAGCTGCGCCAGCGACAGCAGGTGGCTGCGGGCCGAACGACCGCCGTGCACCGCCTTGGCGTCCAGCAGCGCGCCGACCTGGCGCGGTGCGTTGGGCAGGCCGCGGAACCGGTGGCCCCCGATGGTGACCTGGCCGGCCGACGGTGTGTCCAGACCGAGGATCATCCGCATCGTCGTCGACTTGCCGGAGCCGTTGGGCCCCAGGAAGCCTGTCACCGTTCCGGGCCGCACCTGGAAGGACAGGTTGTAGACGGCCGTCTTGGCGCCGTAGCGCTTCGTGAGGCCGTACGCCTCGATCATCGGTTTTGTCCCTGGACGCAGTTCGGGGCTGCCTCGCCCCCGGACATGGCCTAGGAGGCTACAGGCCCCCGTTCGGTTCCATTCGGTGGCCCGTGCACGCTGCCGGGCCGGTGCGGGGTCCGCCGTCAGGCGTCCCGCCGTTTCAGCACGATCCAGCCGGCGATCAGTGCCGCCACCGTCCAGGCCGCCATGATGGCGAACCCCTCCCACGGCCCGTACGGACGGTCCAGCGCCTCCGGAGACGCGGTCAGGATCGCGCCGCCGGCCTGGTCGGGAAGGTACTGGGCGTACTTCTTCGTCGCGCTCACGGTGCCCAGGACGTTGGAGATCAGGAAGAAGAACGGCATCAGGATGGAGAAGGCCAGCAGCGGACTGCGCAGCACGAAGGTCAGCCCCATGGCGAACAGCGCGATCATCGTCATGTACAGGCCGCCGCCCAGCACCGCACGCAGCACGCCATCGTCCTGGAGGGTGACGCTGCGTTCGCCGAGCAGTGCCTGGCCGACGAAGAAGGCGAGGAAGCTGGTGGCCATCCCGACCACGAGCACCAGCATGCCCGCCACGAACGTCTTGGCCGTGAGGAAGACGCTCCGCTGCGGCACGGCGGCCAGCGAGGTGCGGATCATGCCGGTGCTGTACTCGCCGGAGACGACCAGCACACCGAACGCGATCATCGCGAGCTGTCCGAGGGTCGCACCCGCGAAGCTGGTCTGGGTGGCGTCGAAGGCGAGCTGCTCCTGTTTGCTCAGGTCCTCGAACTGGGACGCGGTGAAGGCGCAGATGAGGGCCGACAGTCCGACCGTCACGGTCATCGCCGTTACCAGCGTCCACAGCGTGGAGCGTACGGAGCGGATCTTGGTCCACTCCGACCGGAGAATCCGGGTGGTGTGCGGCATCTTCTAGCGCCTCCTCCTGCCGGCCTCGCCGGTCTTCTCAGGGCCGGTCTGCGGGCCCTGTTCGTGCGCGTGGTACTCCACGGACTCGGCCGTCAGCTGCATGAACGCCTCCTCCAGCGACGCCTTCTGAGGGCTCAGCTCGTGCAGCACGACCCGGTACCAGGCAGCCAGTTCGCCGATACGGGCGGCGTCGACGCCCTCCACCTGGATCGACCCGTCCTTCTCGAAGACGGGCCGCACGCCGGCGTGGAGCAGGATGTCCCGCATCCGGTCGGGTTCGGGGGTGCGCACACGCACGTACTGGCGTGAGTTCTCGGCGATGAAGTCCGCCATGGAGGTGTCGGCGAGCAGCCTCCCGCGGCCGATGACCACCAAGTGCTCCGCGGTCAGGGCCATTTCGCTCATCAGATGGGAGGAGACGAAGACCGTACGCCCCTCGGAGGCCAGATGCTGCATCAGATTGCGGATCCAGTGGATGCCTTCGGGATCGAGGCCGTTGACCGGCTCGTCGAACATCAGGATCTTGGGATCGCCGAGCAGCGCCCCCGCGATGCCCAGCCGCTGACCCATGCCGAGCGAGAAACCCTTGGGCCGCTTCTTGGCGACCTCGCCGAGGCCGACCAGGTCCAGCACCTGACCGATGCGCTTCTTCGGGATGTTGTTGGACTGCGCCATGCACAGCAGATGGTTGTAAGCGGTACGCCCGCCGTGCACCGCCTTGGCCTCCAGCAGCGCCCCGATGTTGTTGAGGGGATCCCGCAACTGGTCGTAGCGCTTGCCGTCGATACGGATCTCGCCGCTGGTCGGGCTGTCCAGCCCCAGCATCATCCGCATCGTGGTGGACTTGCCCGCGCCGTTGGGGCCGAGGAACCCGGTGACGATGCCGGGGCGCACGCTGAAAGTGAGTCGGTCCACGGCGGTCTTCTCTCCGTACCGCTTGGTCAGCTCGCGCAGCTCAATCATGCGACGACGCTATGCGGGTGCAGGCCCCGCCGCCAGTGGTTCACGGGCTCGGCCGAGGCGGTTTTGCCTGAGGCCGGGCGCACATCCATGCGTTACGGGCGCTCTGTGGCGAGCGGGCCTTAGCGGGACGGACGCACAGGTTCTGGGACGGGACGGACCGGACCCGTCCCCCGCCTGCGACGACTCGCCGCCGGGTGACGTGCCGGGACGCGGAAGGGCCCGGCACACCGAGTGCGCCGGGCCCTTCCGATGTCGCGTGGGACGCTCGCGCGTCAGCGGGACTGCTGGGCGGGAACGCCGCGAGTGGCGTTCTCCTCCTCCGAGTCCGACTCCTCCGCACCGGGCTGCCCCGCGGCCGCGACCGCGGCACCCGTGAGGGTGGCCAGCATCTCGCGCACGTTGGTCAGCTGCGCGTTGATGCTGTCGCGGCGGTTGGTGAGAGCAGCCAGCTCACGCTCCGACTCGCTGCGGACGCGGTCCGCCTTCGCGTTGGCGTCGGCCACGATGTCCTCGGCCTGACGCTGGGCCGTCTCCACCGTCTGACGGGCGCGGCGCTCCGCGTCCGTACGCAGCTTCTCGGCCTCCAGCCGCAGCTGCTCGGCGCGGTGCTCGATCTCCGCCAGGCGCTTCTCGGCCTTCGCCTGCCGGGAGGCGAGGTCACGCTCGGACTGCTCGCGGCGCTTGGCGAGGTTGGTCTCGAAGTCGGCGGCGGCCTGCGCGGCCTTGGCGCGGGTGTCCTCGAAGAGGGAGTCGGCCTCCTCGCGCTTGGACTGCGCGTCCTTCTCCGCCTCGGAACGCAGGACGGTCGCTTCGCCCTTGGCCTTCTCGACGATGCTCGCGCCCTCGTCCTCGGCCTTGGCCTTGCGCTCGGAGGCGTAGGCCTCCGCGTCGTTGCGCACCTGCTGCGCGGCGCCCTCGGCGAGCTCGCGGTGCTGCTCGGCGGCCCGGCGGGCCTCCTCACGCAGGTCCTTTGCCTCCTCCTCGGCGAGGCGGAGGATCTTCTCGACCCTGGCGCCGAGACCCGCGTAGGACGGCTCGGCGTCGTTGACCTGGGCCTGGGCGTTCTGCGTCTCGAGGTGCAGCTCCTCGATGCGCTTTTCCAGAGAGGTGATGCGAGCCAGTGCGCTGTCACGGTCGGCGACGAGCTTCGTGATGCGGTCGTCCACCTGCCCGCGGTCGTAGCCACGTCGCACGAGCTCGAAGCCGAAGGGGGAGGAAGTGTCGCTCATGGGGTTCCTGTCGAGTCAGACGGGTTATCAGACGGGGGAGTGATAGGGGAATCCTAGGGGCCAAGACGGCGTGTCATCGAGCCATTGCCGGTTTGATCTGGAGAATGTGCGCTCGTTCGAGTGGTCAGCTTCTGGAATCCTTGCCACCGGCACGAGATGTGCCTGCGCCAACACCCGCGGTCACGCCGTTGGTCGACCCGCTGTCGGAGCCGCCCTTCTTGCCGCCGCCCTCCGTGCCGCCGCCCGATCCGGGAGACTCGAACGACTCCAGCGCTTCCAGCACGTCCTGCACACGGGAGATCTCGGTGTTGATGTTCTCCTGCCGGCGCTCCAGCACCTCCAGTTCACGCTGCCCGGACTCGACCGTACGCTGCGCTTCCGCCTTCGCGTCCGCGCGGATCTCCTCTGCCTCGCGTACGAGGTCGGACTTTCGCTGCTCGGCGTCCTTCAGCAGACCCTCGGCCTTCTTCACAGCCGAGACGCGGACGCTGCCCGCCTCGTCGTCGGCCTCGCGCACGATCCGCTTGGCCTTCTCCTCGGCGTCGCGCAGCTGCTCCTCCGCGGCCTTCACCAGCTTGTCGCAGCGCTCGCCCGCCGCGCGCATCGCCTCGGAGGACTCCCGGCGCGCACGCTCGTGGAGCTGTTCGATCTCCCGCTCCACGCGGGCCCGCTGCTCCTCCGTGCGCTGCCTGATGGAGGCCGAGTCGCTTCGCGCCTCCTCCAGCATGGTGTTGGAGTCGGTGCGGGCCTTCTCCACGCGCTCCCGGCTGTCCTGACGGGCCTCCGTGACGAGGCGGTCCGACTCGCGGCGGGCCGCGCCCACCATGCTGTCGGCCTGCTCCTCGGCGGCGGTCTGGGTGCGCCGGGCCTCCTCCTGGGCCTCCGCGATGAGACTGTCGGCCTGCTCGGCCGCGTCGTTGCGCCTGCGCGCTGCCTCCTCGCGGGCCTCGTCAAGAATCCGCTGGGCCTCCGCGCGCGTACGGTCGGACTCCTCCAGCGCCTCCGAAACCGTGGTCTCCGCCATCGACTTGGCGGCCTCGGTCTCCTCCTGCGCCTCCTGCCGCAGCGCCGTGGCGGCACGCTCCGCCTCCGCCTGCCGGCGCGCGATCTCCTCCTCGGCCTGCTCGTGCAGCCCCGCGACGGAGTCCCGTACCTGCTGAGCGGTCTCCTCGGCGGTGGTGACCATGTCGGAGGCGCTGCGCTCCGCCTCCTCCACGAGGCGGGCCGCCTCGGCCTGCGCGTCCTCGACGCGCCGCCTGGCGGCGGCCAGCAGCTCATCGCTCTGCTCGCGCGCCTCCCGACGCTCCCTGTGCGCCTCGTCGCGGGCGTCGGCCAGCAGCTGCTCGGCCTCGCGCCGCCGCCGCTCGGCCTCCTCGCTGGCTGCGGACAGGGCCTCCGCCGCCTCCGTGTTCGTACGCTCGGCGGCGGCGTTGGCCTCGGACCTGATCCGGTCGGCGGTGTCCTGGGCCTCGGCACGCAGCCGCTCCGCCTCCGAGGTGGCGTCGCTGCGCAGCTGCACGGCCAGGGCCTCGCCCTCGGCGCGGGCCTGTGAGGCGTCCGAATACGCCTCCGAACGCAGCCGCTCCGCCTCCTCCTCCGCCTGCTGCTGGAGGGAGCGCAGGCGCTCCGCCGACTCGGCGCGCAGCCGCTCCGTCTCGGTACGGGCCTCCTCGCGCAGCCGGTCCGCCTCGCTGCGTGCGTCGGCGAGTGCGCGGTCGGCGTCGGCGAACTTCGCCTCCGCCTCGTCGTGCAGCCGCTGCAGCTCCTCGGCCGCCTCCGCCTTGCGGTCACGCGCGGCCTGCTCGGCCTCCTCGCGGATGCGCCGGCCCGACTCGTCGGCGTCGCTGCGGGTCTGGCCGGCCTGCTGCTCCGCGGTCGCGCGCAGCTCCTCGGCCTCGGCGTTCGCCCGCTCCAGCGCCTCCTCGGCCTGCCGGCGCAGCGTCGTCGCCCGCTCGATGGCCTCGGTGCGGACCCGCTCGCTCTCGCTCGCGGCGTCCGTGCGGGTGTCCTCCGCGTCGGCCTTCGCCTTGATCAGCAGTTCCTCGGCGCGGTTGGCCGCCTCCTCGATCTGCTGAACGGCTTCGCGGCGGGCCTCGCCGCGCAGACGTTCGCCCTCCTCGACCGCCTCCGAACGCAGCTGCTCGGCCTCGCCGCGCAGCCGCCTGGCCTCCTCCTGGAGCTCGACGGTCTTCTCGCGGTACTCCTTGGTGTCGTCCTTGGCGGCGCCCTCCAGCTCATGGACGAGAGCCTCCGCCTCCGAACGCAGCCGCGCGGCCTCGTCCTCCGCCTCCCGGCGGATGCGCTCGGCCTCCTCCGTGGCGCTGTGCGTGGTGGCCTTCGCCTCCTCGGAGGCTTTGTCCAGCACGTCCTCGGCGGTACGGGCGGCCTCCGCGAGCTGGTTGGCCGACTCCTCGGCCGACCTCGACCGGGCCTCTTCCTTGGCCTCGGCGATCAGCTGCTCGGCCTCTGCCTTGGCCTCCTCGCGGAGCTGCTCGGCCTCGGCCTTGATCGTCTCCGATTCCTTGGTCGCCTCGCTGACCATGCGGGCGACTTCGGCCTTGGCGGTGCGGGTGCGCTGCTCGTTGCCGGACTCGGCGTCGGCGACCTGCTTCTCGGCGGTCTCGGCCGCCTCCGAGAGCTTCTGCTCCGCCTCGGCGCGGGCCTCGCGCAGCGCGGTCTCCGCCTCCTGCATGCGCTCGTTGGCGCGGCGCACCAGATCGGCCGCCTCGCGCCGCGAGGACTCCGACTCGGTGCTGGTGGAGTTGCGCAGCTGCTCCGCGTGCTCGCTGGCCTCCTGCGCCTGTGTGGAGGCGGAACTCAGCAGCCTCTCGGCCTCGGCGCGGGCCCGGCGCAGGATCGCGTCGGCCTCCGAACGGGCCTGCTCCGCTTCGCTGTTGAGCCTGTTGCGGGTCTCCTCGGCGCTGCGCTGGGCCTCTTCGCGGGCCTGGGTGAGGGCGCGTTCGGCATCGGCGCGCGTCTCCTCCATGAGGCGCTGCGCCTGCTGTTCCGTACGGGCGCGCAGCTGCTCGGCCCATGCGACGTTCTCGTTGACGTGGGTCTCGACGGTCGAGCGGCGCTCCGCCAGCTCCTGGTCCAGCTGCTGCCGGCGGCGTACCGCCTCGGAGTGCAGCTCCGACTCCAGCCGGGACTGCTGCTCGGCACGCTCCTGGAGCAGCCTCTGAGTCTCCATACGGGCGTCGCGCAGCTCGCGCTCGGCGTCCGCCCGCATCTGGTCGGCCTGGAGCTGCGCGTTGCGCAGCAGCGACTCGGCGTGCTGGGAGAGGTTGTCGTACCCGGCCGGGCGCGTGGCGAGGGCGCGGCGCGCCTCGTGCAGTTTGGCGCGCAGCACTTCGACCTGATAGCCGAGGTCGTCGGCATGGTCGACGGCCTTCTCCCGCTCTTTCTTCAGCCGCTCCATCTCGGCCTCGAACTGCGAGAGGTGGTCGTCAGCCTCGTAGCGGTCGTAGCCCCGCACTGCGCGGTCCCATCCGTCCCCTGGTCGTGGTGGTGAACTGACCCCTTCATGGAAATGGTGTCAGAACATCGGCGGAACACGGGCCGGATCTCCAGCCCGGAGCCTCACTCCGGAGATGCGGAGGCCCGCCCCGGCCGAGTGGCCACTCTACCGGGCTCAAAGGCAGCCGTCAGTGGTCCGTTGCGGCCGATGGGTCGGCAGAGGCCTGTGGGGCGGCGGCGGTGACCAACTCCGTGAGGACACCGTGGCAGTCCTTGGGGTGCAGGAAGGTGATCCTCGAGTCCATCGAGCCGCGGCGCGGCTCGTCGTAGAGCACCCGGACACCGCGCTCGCCGACGGCCGCCGCGTCGGCGTCCACGTCGGCGGTTCCGAAGGCGATGTGGTGGACGCCCTCCCCGTGCTTGGCCAGCCACTTGGCGACCGTGGAGTCCTCCCGCACCGGTTCCAGGAGCTGGAGCCAGGACGAACCGCCGTCGTCGGTCCCGTTGATGCGGAGCATGGCCTCCCGCACGCCCTGCTCCTCGTTGACCTCGGTGTGGAAGACCTCGAAGCCGTACGTGGCACGGTAGAACTCGACGGTCCGCTCAAGGTCGAAGCAGGCGATCCCGATGTGGTCGATACGCGTCAGCATGGCCCCAGTGCAGCGCCTCGGCGCCTGGTTACGCAACGTGCGCACGGTCACACCGGCTGACCGGTGACCCGGGACAGTACCGCTCAGTACATTGGCGCTAACCCTCGTTAACTCACCCGCCGAAGGGACCCGAACCCTCATGACTGCTACGTCAGCTCGTACGGCCGGCAGCAGCACCTCCGTGATCGTCTCCGGAGCGCGCACCCCGATGGGGCGGCTGCTCGGCTCGCTCAAGTCCTTCTCCGGGGCCGACCTCGGCGGCTTCGCCATCAAGGCCGCGCTGGAGCGGGCGGGGATCGGCGGCGACCGGGTCGAGTACGTGATCATGGGCCAGGTCCTCCAGGCCGGCGCCGGGCAGATCCCGGCCCGCCAGGCCGCCGTCAAGGCGGGCATCCCGATGAACGTGCCCGCGCTGACCGTCAACAAGGTGTGCCTGTCCGGGCTGGACGCCATCGCCCTCGCCGACCAGCTCGTCCGTGCGGGGGAGTTCGACATCGTCGTCGCGGGCGGCCAGGAGTCGATGACGAACGCGCCGCACCTGATGCCCAAGTCCCGCGAGGGCTACAAGTACGGAGCCGTCGAGATGCTGGACGCGATGGCGCACGACGGGCTGACCGACTCCTTCGAGAACATCGCGATGGGCGCCTCCACGGAGAAGCACAACACCAGGCTGGGCATCGCCCGTCCCGAGCAGGACGAGGTCGCCGCGCGCTCCCACCAGCGGGCGGCCGCCGCACAGAAGAACGGCCTCTTCGACGCCGAGATCACCCCGGTCGAGATCCCGCAGCGCAAGGGCGAGCCCGTCGTCTTCAGCCAGGACGAGGGCATCCGCGGTGAGACCACGGCCGAATCGCTGGGAAAGCTGCGCCCCGCCTTCGCCAAGGACGGGACGATCACGGCCGGTTCGGCCTCGCAGATCTCCGACGGTGCCGCGGCCGTCGTCGTCATGAGCAGGGCCAAGGCCGAGGAGATGGGGCTGGAATGGCTCGCCGAGATCGGTGCCCACGGGAACGTGGCCGGACCGGACAACTCCCTGCAGTCCCAGCCCTCACGCGCGATCGAGCACGCCCTCGCGAAGGACGGCGGGGGCCTGAGCGCCGGAGAGCTCGACCTGATCGAGATCAACGAGGCGTTCGCGGCCGTCGCCGTGCAGTCAATGAAGGACCTCGGCGTGAGCCCCGAAAAGGTGAACGTCAACGGCGGCGCGATTGCCCTGGGACACCCGATCGGGATGTCCGGGGCGCGTATCGCCCTGCACCTCGCACTGGAACTGCGGCGCAGGGGCGGCGGCGTCGGTGCCGCGGCGCTGTGCGGCGGTGGCGGGCAGGGTGACGCGCTGGTGCTGCGGGTTCCCGGCGAGTGACCCCGTCCTCCGGGGCGTCCGGCCGGTCGCGTCGCGGGCGGTCGGGTGGAGTGGGGGCAGATGGAGACCCGTGAGCGGGGATCCGTGAGCGGGGATCCGTGGCGGTGAGCTGTGGCGGGGATCCTGACGGGGGTCCGGGCGGTGAGCTGTGGCGGGGATCCTGACGGGGGTCCGGGCGGTGAGCTGTGACGGTGAGCTGTGGGGGATCCGTGACGGTGAGCCGTCGGGGTATCCGTGAACGGGAGCCGGACCGGACCCGCCGGGGCCTGGAGAGGCCGGGGTCCGCAACCGGGTCCGTGGAGAAGACAAGAGGAGCGCGGCAGGCATGGCGGCAGACGTCCCCGAGCTGGTGGCACAGGCGCGAGAGGGAAGGCCGCGGGCGGTGGCCCGGCTGATCTCTCTCGTGGAGGGGGCGTCACCGCAGCTGCGTGAGGTCATGGCGGCGCTCGCACCCCTGTGCGGCAACGCGTACGTGGTGGGCCTGACCGGGTCGCCGGGCGTGGGCAAATCCACCTCCACCTCCTCCCTCGTCGCCGCGTACCGGCGCGCGGGCAAACGCGTGGGCATCCTCGCCGTCGACCCCTCCTCGCCGTTCTCGGGCGGAGCGCTGCTCGGCGACCGGGTACGGATGGGCGACCACGCCTCCGACCCCGGCGTCTACATCCGCTCGATGGCCACCCGCGGGCACCTCGGCGGCCTGGCGTGGGCCGCGCCGCAGGCGATCCGGGTGCTCGACGCGGCGGGATGCGACGTCGTGCTCGTCGAGACGGTGGGTGTCGGGCAGAGCGAGGTGGAAATCGCGGCCCAGGCCGACACGAGCGTCGTTCTGCTCGCCCCGGGCATGGGGGACGGCATCCAGGCCGCCAAGGCCGGAATCCTGGAGATCGGCGACGTCTACGTGGTCAACAAGGCAGACCGCAACGGGGCCGACGCGACCGCCCGCGAACTCAACCACATGCTCGGACTCGGAGAGGCCCGGTCGCCCGGCGACTGGCGTCCGCCCATCGTCAAGACCGTGGCGGCACGGGGTGAGGGCACCGAGGAGGTCGTGGAGGCACTGGAGAAGCACCGCGCGTGGATGGAGGAGCGCGGTGTCCTCGCGGAGCGGCGTACGCGGCGGGCGGCGCGGGAGATCGAGACGATCGCGGTGACCGCGCTGCGGGAGCGGATGGGGGAGCTGCGGGGGCGGCAGCGGATCGACGCGCTGGCGGAACGGGTCGTCGGGGGAGCGCTCGACCCGTACGCGGCGGCGGACGAGTTGGTGGCGGGGGTCACGGAGGGGTAGGCGCGGGTTTCGCGTCGCGGGCGGTGTCTGGGCGTGGGGTTCGGTGCGGGCGGTGCCGGGGGTGCGGTGACGGGGCCTGCGGTCCGGGGCGGCCGTACGGGGACGGCATGATTTACGGCCCGGAGCCCCCAGTCGTCACGTTGCCCGTGACGTGGATGCCGGGCCGAAAATCACGCTTGAGTGTCCCCGTACGGCCACCCCTCCCCTCCGGCCCCGTCACCTCACGCCGGTGGGTGTCCGCGGGTGGTGGACGGGGCGGGCAGAGCCTCGTCACCTCGCGCCGGTGGGTGTCCGCGGGTGGGGTCTGCGGGGTGGTGGACGGGGCGGGCAGGGCCCTGTCACCTCGCGCCGGTGGGTGTCCGCGGTGGTGGACGGGCGTCGATCAGTCGTCGTCGTCCGAGGTCTGGGCGGTGACCTTGCCGGAGGTGAGGTCGATGCTCAGCTCCTGCTCCTTGCCGTTCTTCTCGGTCTCGACCTCCCAGGCGTTGTCGTCGAGGTCGACCGAGGTGACCGTGCCGCGGTCCGATGCCTTCTCCGCGGCGTCGGCTGCCGAGACCTTCGGGTTCGCCGGGGCGGTGTCGTCGTCATCGTCCTCCTTGTGCTTGCCGAGGACCTTGCCCGTCTTGGCGTCCAGCCTTGTCTCGTGCGACGTGCCGTCCTTGGTGACCTCGACCTCCCAGACGCCGTCGTCCAGGTCGATTCCCGTGACGGTGCCCGGTGCCGCCTTGTTCGCCGTGGCGGCTGCTTCGGCAGCGGTCGTCGTGGCAGACCTGGCGTCGTCGCGGTCGTCCGTCCGGACGCTACTGGTCTCCTGCTTTCCGCCGTCGTCCGCGCGGGCGGCGGCGGAGAGCGTGCCGGTACCGATCAGGGCGGCGGCGGTGACCGTGGCGATGGCGATCTTGCGCTTCATGGTTCCTCCCGAGTGGCTTGCGATGTGTGTCCCACCGTGGCGGGAGGATGCTGAACGCAGCCTGAAGCCGCCTGAAGATCACTTCAGGTCCGGTGCGGGAGAGTGGACCCATGCGTCTGCTGATAGTGGAGGACGAGCGGCGGCTCGCCCTGTCACTCGCCAAGGGCCTGACCGCCGAGGGGTTCGCCGTCGATGTCGTGCACGACGGCGCCGAAGGGCTGTACAGGGCGAGTGAGAGCGAGTACGACCTGATCGTGCTCGACATCATGCTGCCCGGCATGAACGGCTACCGCGTCTGCGCGGCGCTGCGGGCGGCCGGGGACGAGACACCGGTGCTGATGCTGACCGCCAAGGACGGCGAGTACGACGAGGCCGAGGGGCTGGACACCGGCGCCGACGACTATCTGACCAAGCCCTTCTCGTACGTGGTGCTGCTCGCTCGGGTCCGCGCCCTGTTGCGCCGCCGCACGCGCGGGGCCAGGACGGTGATCGGAGTGGGAGAGCTGAGAGTCGACCCGGGCAGCCGGCGGGTGTCGGTGGGGGAGAGGGAAGTGCCGGTCACCGCGAAGGAGTTCGCGGTCCTGGAGCACCTGGCGACGCGTGCCGGGGACCTCGTGTCCAAGGCGGAAATCCTGGAGCACGTCTGGGACTTCGCATACGACGGCGACGTCAACATCGTCGAGGTCTACATCAGCGCCCTGCGCCGCAAGCTGGGCGCGGACTGGATCGTCACCGTGCGGGGCGCCGGATACAGGCTGGTGAACGCCGGTGCGTAGGGCCTCCGTCCGGATGCGCGCCGCGCTGGGCGCGACCCTCGTGGTGGCCGTCGCGCTGGTGGCCGCCGGATTCGTCGTGGTGGCGGTGCTGCGCGGCGGGCTGGCCGACAACGCCCGGCTCCAGGCCGAGGCGAAGGGCCGTGAGGTGGCCGCCCAGGTCTCCGACGAGGACACCCGCGATGTGGCGGACGTGGACGGACTCGGCGAGGACGAGGACCCCGTGCAGGTCGTCGGGCCCGGCGGGAAGGTGCTGGGCGCGGGGGAGTCGCTGCGCGGGCGCGGCCCCGTCGCGGACTTCAACCGCGCCGAGGGCGGCGGCCGTACGGACGATGACGACGATGACGAGGACGACGTCCGCCCCGTCGAGGTCGACGGAGAGATCGAGGAGCGGACGCTGTCGCTGCCGCTCGGAGAGGACGGTGAGAAGGGCGACTTCACGGTCGTCGGCGTGCAGAGCGGCACCCGCGACGGCACCCCGGTGACGGTGTACGCGGGCGCCTCGCTCAAGGACCAGCAGGAGGCCGTCTCCTCCGTCACGCGGTCGATGCTGCTCGGCCTGCCCGCCCTGCTGCTGGTCGTGGGCGGAGTGACGTGGCTGGTGACACGGCGCGCGCTGCAGCCGGTGGAGAGCATCCGCAGCGAGATGGCCGGGATCACCGCCAGCACGGATCTGTCGCGGCGGGTGCCCGAGCCGCACGCGCGGGACGAGGTGGCACGCCTGGCGCGCACGACGAACGAGACACTCGCGGCGCTGGAGTCCTCCGTCGAACGCCAGCGGCGCTTCGTCGCCGACGTCTCGCACGAGCTGCGCAGCCCCATCGCCTCGCTGCGTACGCAGCTCGAAGTGGGCGCCGCCCACCCCGAGTTGCTGGATGTGGACGGCGCGGTCACGGACACCGTGCGGCTCCAGCAGCTCGCGACCGATCTGCTGCTGCTCGCCCGTCTCGACGCGGGCGAGCGGCCCGGCGACCAGCGCGTGTCCCTGGGTGCCCTGGTACGCGAGGAGCTGGCGCAGCAGCAGTGGGGACGACACCCGGTGCGGCTGGGGGAACCGGCCGAGGGTGAAGTGTCCGGCTCACGTACTCAGTTGACGCGCGTGGTCGCCAACCTCCTGCAGAACGCCCAGCGGCATGCGGCCTCGGAGGTCACGGTCGAGGTGCGCGAGGTGGACGGACGGGTCGAGGTGGAGGTCTCCGACGACGGCGACGGCGTGCCGGAGGCCGAGCGTGAGCGCATCTTCGAACGGTTCGTACGGCTCGACGACGCCCGCAGCCGTGACGAGGGCGGGGCGGGCCTCGGGCTGGCCATCGCCCGCGATGTGGCGGCGCGGCACGGCGGGACGCTGACCGTCACGGACGGCTCCCGCTTCGTGCTGTGCCTGCCCGCCGCGGGCTGACCGGCGCGGAGTTCCGTCAGAACCGGCCGCGTTCGGCGCGGAGCTTCTCCGCGACGGGGCGCAGCGTCTCGTAGAGGTGCGCGAGGTCCTCCGGCGACATCCGGTCGATGAAGTGGCGCCTCACCGAGGCCACATGGTGCGGGGCGACGCCGCGCATCGTCTCCCAGCCGTCCTCGGTGAGTACGGCGAACAGCCCGCGCTTGTCCGACTCGCAGCTCTCGCGGCGGACGAGGCCCGCCTTCTCCATGCGTGTGATCTGGTGCGAGAGACGGCTCTTGGACTGGAGAGTGGAGGCGGCCAGATCGCTCATCCGCATCCGGTGCTCCTCGGACTCGGAGAGATTGACCAGGATCTCGTAGTCGTTCATGGTCAGACCGAACGGCTGGAGGTCACGCTCCAGCTGGTGCATGAGCAGGCGGTTGACGTCCAGGTGGATGCGCCATGCCCGCTGCTCGTCCTCGGTGAGCCAACAGGTGCCGTTGTCGGTGTCCATACCAGGCAACTTAACCCAGGGCCTGTCCGAAGTCCGCACGAATGTACTCACAGCCCGAACCTTCTCTGCAGGCCGCCCGACTGGCCCGGAGGCTGCGACGCCTGCACGCCCCCGCCCGGTACGCCTGCCTCGTGCGGCACCGCACCCGTCGCCTGCTCGGCCATCAGTACCTCGGTGGACTGGATCAGCACGGTGCCCGAGCCGACGAACTCGAACTGGTGCTCCTCGCCGGAGGCGCCGCCCAGGCCCGTCAGGGCACGGATGCCGCCCAGCACGCCCTTGAGGTAGCCGTGGTCGTAGTGGTGGCACGGCGAGGGGCAGTCGGCCCAGCCCACGATGGCCTGCGGGTCGACGCGTACGGGCGGTTCGACGAAGTGCACCGCGCCGTTGGAGGCCGCGACGAACTTGCCCGTGCCGATGAGGGTGAGGAAGCCCGGGATGATCGACTGCTTCAGGGACAGCGAGGGCTCGAAGGCCAGCAGGTTGCCGGAACGGACGGTGAGGTTGCCGTCCTCCAGGTCGTAGGAGTTGACGTCGAACGCGCGGTCGGCGAGCAGCATCTTGCCGCTGCCCTCGGCGACGACCCAGTCGGATGCATGCAGCGGCGAGTGGAAGCTGGTGGCGACGAGGCGGTCGAGGTGGCCGTGGCCGACGCCGGTGAACTCGATCTGCCCGTAGTAGGCGATCATCTTGCCCTTCTGCAGGAACCACTGGCCGTTGAGCTCCACGCAGAAGGTGTAGTCGTTGACGTTGTCGTCGGACGGGAGGGTCGTCACGTCCAGGATCCGGGGGCCGGCGGTCACAGCTTCTCCTCACTCGCCTGAACGAACACGGCACCGCTTCCGGACAGTTCGAGCTGGAAGCCCTCACCGGAGCCGCGGCCCACCATCTCCCGCCAGCCGAGCGCGGTCGAGAGCTTGTTGCGTACGTCACCGTGGTGGGCCACGTACGCCTGCGGGTCCACATGCACCGGCCGGTCCGGGGTGATCGGCAGCCGGACGACGCCGCCGTCCGCCATCACCGCCACCGCGCCCCTGCCCTTGAGCGTGGTGGTGAACAGGCCCTGTCCGGTGACCTGGCCGCGCACCATGCCCATCACGCCGCCGTCGGAGCCGAGGAAGAGAGTGCCCTGCTCCAGTGTCCCGTCGAAGGCCAGCAGCCGGTCGGCCTCGACGCAGAGGGTGTCGCCGTCGAGGTTGATGACCTCGACGTGGTGGCCGCCGTGCCCGAACATCACCGAGCCGGAGCCCTCGACCGTCATCAGCGGCGCCGCCTCGCCGGCGGCGCGCCGTCCGATCATGGACATCAGGCCGCCCTGGCCGCTTTGGATGTTGGGGGTGAAGCGGACCTCGCCGGTGTAGGCGATCATGGCGCCGCGCTGGCTGAACAGCCGCTGGCCGGGCTGCACCCGGGCCTCGACCATCTTGGAGTTGAGCTCCCGGAACGGCATCAGACGTCGCCCCCGATCGTGTTGCGCTCGCTGGGCTGCACGTAGACGAGGCCGTCGCCCTCGAAGTGGATCTGGAAGGACTCCCCGGAGCCCTCACCCATGAGGGTCCGGAAGTTCACTCCGGTCTGGAAGTTCTGCTGGAGACTGCCCTGATGGGCGATGTACGCACCCGGGTCGACCTGCAACGGCATGCCCTGCGCGACGCGCAGCACCACCGCCGGGCCGGCCGACATCAACGCCGCCATCCCGGTGCCCTCGACGGTGGTCGTGAACAGGCCGTTGCCCTGGGAGGCGCCGCGCAGCCCGGTGAAGGTCGTGCCGGTGCGCAGACCCGCGTCCGTGCAGAGCAGGTTGCTGGCCTCGACATGCAGGGTCTCGCCGTCGAGCCGGACCAGGTTGATGTCGCTGGCGCGGTCGGCGAAATAGCACGTCCCGCTGCCCTTCACCTCCATGACGGCCATCTGCTCGCCGGTGAGGCGCCGCGTCACCATGCCCCGCAGGCCCTCACCCCCGCCGGACATCTTCTTGAAGGCCATCTGGCCGTCGTAGGCGACCATGGACCCGTTCTTCGCCTTGACGGTCTCGCCGGTCATCTCTACGGCGAGCATTTTCGAGCTGTGAAGTCGGAACTGAGCCACATGCGGAAACCTACCCTGGGCTGGGCGAGGAGGGCAGGGGCTGCCACAATGGCGAGCGCTTGTGCATCCCTTCACAAACGATCGAGGATCTGCCGTGGCCATCCTGGAAACCCCGACCGGCCTCCCTCCCAAGTCGGTCTCCGCCCTGCGCCGCCTGCGTCTGGTCTCGACGCCCGAGGCGGTCTCCTTCCTGCTTCTCCTGGTCTGCTCCGTGCTGAAGCGGACCACCGAGTTCAACGCCGTACCGGTGATGGGTGCCGTGCACGGCGCGCTCTTCGTGCTGTACGTGCTCTTCTGGGCGGACGCCTGGAACCGCGTGCGCTGGCCTCTCGGGCGGGCCGCCCTGATGTTCGCGCTCTCGGTCCTGCCGGGCGGCGGCTTCTACGCCGACAAGCTGCTCCGGCGTGAGGAGGAGGCGGGCGTGATCGCCGCCCGCGCACGCAAGGAGCAGAGCCCGAAGGAGAGTTCATGATCGTCGCCTTCTCGGTGACGCCGCTGGGCGTGGGCGAGGACGTCGGCGAGTACGTCGCCGAAGCGGTGCGGGTCGTCCGTGAGTCGGGGCTCCCGCACCGCACCGACGCCATGTTCACCTCGCTGGAGGGCGACTGGGACGCGTGCATGGAGGTCGTGCGCGAGGCCGTCGCCGCCGTCGAGGAGCGCGCTCCCCGCGTATCGCTGGTCCTCAAGGCCGACATCAGGCAGGGCGTCACGGACGGGCTCACCTCGAAGGTCGAGGCCGTCGAGCGTCACCTGGCGGACTGAGCGCCCCGGACCGCGCGCGAGAGCGGGAGGGCGGCGCGGACGACCGATTCGTGAGACGCCTATGGCCGGCATGTGAGCGCCTACTAGGGTCTACTGCGTGCCGAAGCCGCTCAGTCTGACGTTCGATCCGATCGCTCGCGCCGATGAGCTCTGGAAGCAGCGCTGGGGGTCCGTGCCGTCCATGGCAGCGATCACCTCGATCATGCGCGCGCAGCAGATCCTGCTCGCGCATGTCGACGCTGTCCTCAAGCCGTACGGGCTGACCTTCGCGCGGTACGAGGCGCTCGTACTGCTCACCTTCTCGCGCGCGGGGGAACTGCCGATGTCGAAGATCGGGGAGCGCCTCATGGTGCACCCGACCTCCGTCACCAACACCGTCGACCGGCTGCAGAATGCCGGCCTGGTCGCCAAGCGCCCCAATCCCAACGACGGCCGCGGAACCCTCGCCTCCATCACGCCGCGCGGGCGGGAGGTGTGCGAGGCCGCGACCCGCGAGCTGATGGCCGTGGACTTCGGGCTGGGGGTCTACGACGCGGAGGAGTGCGGAGAGATCTTCGCGATGCTGCGGCCGCTCCGGCTGGCCGCGGAGGACTTCTCGGCGGAGTAGCGGCCCTCTCCGCTCCGGGGCCCGCCGGAAGGGCGGGACGGGCGGGGGTGCCGGAGGGCTGTGCGGGCGGCCCCGTTACGCTCGTCGGCATGAAGAAGTCCGTGCTGACCCGCTACCGGGTGATGGCCTATGTCACCGCCGTGATGCTGCTGGTGCTGTGCACCTGCATGATCTTCAAGTACGGCTTCGGCACGGGCGAGGATCTCACGTTCGTGGTCTCGCAGGCCCACGGCCTGCTCTTCATGATCTATCTCGTCTTCGCCTTCGACCTGGGGCAGAAGGCCCGCTGGCCGTTCGGGAAGCTGCTGTGGGTGCTGGTCTCCGGGACGATCCCGCTGGCTGCCTTCTTCGTGGAGCGCGGCATCGCCCGTGAGGTCGCGCCGCTGCTGGAGGACGGGCAGACCGCCCCCGTCAAGGCGTAGCCGCCGCGCCCGTTCCGTCCCCGTTCCGTCCGCTCCCGCCGCGGCTTTCCGGGACCGGCCGGTCGACAATTACTTGGACGTCCAAGTAAATTCGGGTGTATGGACGCACACGAGATTGAAGAGGGCCGCCGCCGCTGGCAGGCCCGGTACGACGCCGCCCGCAAGCGGGAGGCCGACTTCACCACGCTCAGCGGCGACCCCGTCGACCCCGTGTACGGTCCGCCCTCCGGTGACTCCCTGGAGGGCTTCGAGCGGATCGGCTGGCCCGGCGAGTACCCCTTCACGCGCGGACTGCATCCGACCGGCTACCGGGGCCGCACCTGGACCATCCGCCAGTTCGCGGGCTTCGGCAACGCCGAGCAGACCAACGAGCGCTACAAGATGATCCTGGAGGCCGGAGGCGGCGGGCTGTCCGTGGCCTTCGACATGCCGACGCTCATGGGCCGGGACTCCGACGACCCCCGCTCGCTCGGCGAGGTGGGGCACTGCGGCGTCGCCATCGACTCCGCCGCCGACATGGAGGTGCTCTTCTCGGGCATCCCGCTCGGCGACGTGACGACCTCCATGACGATCTCCGGCCCGGCGGTGCCCGTCTTCTGCATGTACCTCGTCGCCGCCGAGCGGCAGGGTGTGGACCCCGGTGTGCTCAACGGCACCCTGCAGACCGACATCTTCAAGGAGTACATCGCCCAGAAGGAGTGGCTGTTCCAGCCGGAGCCCCATCTGCGCCTGATCGGCGACCTGATGGAGCACTGCAGCCGCGACATCCCCGCCTACAAGCCGCTCTCGGTCTCCGGCTACCACATCCGCGAGGCCGGTTCCACGGCCGCGCAGGAGCTGGCGTACACGCTCGCCGACGGCTTCGGGTACGTGGAACTGGGCCTGAGCCGGGGCCTGGACGTCGACACCTTCGCGCCCGGACTCTCCTTCTTCTTCGACGCGCACGTCGACTTCTTCGAGGAGATCGCCAAGTTCCGCGCGGCACGCAGGATCTGGGCCCGCTGGATGCGTGACGAGTACGGGGCGACCAGCGAGAAGGCGCAGTGGCTGCGCTTCCACACCCAGACCGCCGGTGTCTCCCTCACCGCGCAGCAGCCGTACAACAACGTCGTACGCACCGCCGTGGAGGCCCTCGCGGCCGTGCTCGGCGGCACCAACTCGCTGCACACCAACGCCCTCGACGAGACCCTCGCGCTGCCCAGTGAGCAGGCCGCCGAGATCGCGCTGCGCACCCAGCAGGTGCTGATGGAGGAGACCGGCGTCACCAACGTCGCCGATCCGCTGGGCGGTTCGTGGTACGTCGAGGCGCTCACCGACCGCATCGAGGCCGACGCGGAGAAGATCTTCGAGCAGATCAAGGAGCGCGGCAGGCGTGCCGTCCCCGAGGGGAACCACCCCATCGGGCCGATCACCTCCGGCATCCTGCGCGGGATCGAGGACGGCTGGTTCACCGGTGAGATCGCCGAGGCCGCCTTCACCTACCAGCGGGCCCTGGAGAAGGACGACAAGAAGGTGGTCGGCGTCAACTGCCACACCTCCTCGGTCACCGGTGACCTGGAGATCCTGCGGGTCAGTCACGAGGTCGAGCACGAGCAGGTACGGGCGCTGGGCACACGCCGCAAGCAGCGGGACGACGCGGCCGTCTCCGCCGCGCTGGGCGAGATGATGGAGGCCGCGCGCGGCGACGCCAACATGATCGGCCCGATGCTCGACGCGGTACGGGCGGAGGCCACGCTGGGCGAGATCTGCGACGCACTGCGCGACGAGTGGGGCGTCTACACGGAGCCGCCCGTCTTCTGACGCGACGGGAGCGTTCGTGCACAGGGCGGTGGCCACGCCGGCCACCGCCCTGTGGTGTCCCTGGCGCCCCGCGCCGTCCGTGCCGGAGCGAGGGGGCACGGGTGGTGCGGCAGGACTCGGGCGGGGCGGGGAGATGGGGCGCCCGGCCCCCCCGTGGGCGCGCTCGCGCTCAGCGGGCGGCTCCGCCGGAGGAGGCGGCCGTCAGACCGTGCAGGAGCAGTGAGGTGAACTCCTCGGCCCACCGCGCGTCCACCGGTTGCGCGCTGACCAGGGTGCGGTGCACCACCGCGCCCGCGATGACGTCGAAGATCAGGTCGATCAGCCGCCCGCTCTCCTCCGCGCTTCCCTCGTCCGGGGGCAACTCGCCGCGCGCCTGGGCACGTTCGCGCCCCTGCACCACCAGCCGCTTCTGACGTTCCACGATCGCCTCACGGATGTGCTCGCGCAGCGCCGGATCGTGGGTCGACTCGGCGACGACGGCCATCAGCGACGCGTTGGTCTCGGGCCGCTGGAGCATCGCCGCGAAGGAGAGCACCACGCCCTCGACGTCCGCCCGCAGGCTGCCCCGGTCGGGCAGCTCCAGTTCGTCGAAGAGGACCGCGACCGCGTGCACGACGAGTTCGCCCTTGCTGGCCCAGCGCCGGTAGAGGGTGGTCTTGGCGACACCGGCGCGCGCGGCGACGTGTCCCATGGTGAGTTTTCCCCAGCCCAGGTCGACCAGCGCCGCGCGGGTGGCGTCCATGATGGCGGCGTCCGCCCGGGCGCTGCGCGGGCGGCCGACACGGCGGGGGGCGGAGGCGGGTGGGGGCATCGCGAGAGACCATATCGGGCGTACGGGGGGTATGCGGCGCGGGGTGAACCGGGGCCTCGGGCGAAGGGGCTTGCGCGGCCGGGTGCCCTTCTGGATACGCTACGGGAGGTATCGGAATGAAGGTCTCCGGTGCGACGACCACACGCCGGTGGGGACCCGGCACACAACACGGCGGGAAAGGGGGAGACTGGTACACATGCAGCCACGCAACATGTCAATGAGCGGAGTCGTCGACCTCTCCGCTGTGAAGGCGGCCGGAGAGGCCAAGCAGAAGGCGGAGCAGGTCAGGGCGCGCTCCGCCGAGCAGGGCGGTGCGGACGCACCGCTGGATCTCGTGATCGATGTCGACGAGGCCGGCTTCGAGGCGGAGGTGCTCCAGCGCTCCGCCGAGGTGCCGGTCGTCATCGACTTCTGGGCCGAGTGGTGCGAGCCGTGCAAGCAGCTCTCGCCCGTGCTCGAACGTCTGACGCGGGAGTACGCCGGGCGCGTGCTGCTCGCGAAGATCGACGCCGACAAGAACCAGATGCTGATGCAGCAGTTCGGCGTTCAGGGGATCCCCGCGGTCTTCGCCGTCGTCGCCGGCCAGGCGCTGCCGCTCTTCCAGGGGGCCGCCCCCGAGGCACAGATCCGCCAGACGCTCGACCAGCTGATCCAGGTCTCCGAGGAGCGCTTCGGTATCACGGGCCTGCAGGGCGCCGTCGCCGAGGAGGAGGGCGAGCAGGAGGCCGGCGTGCCCGAGGAGCCCGAGGACCCGGCACTCGTCGCCGCCCAGCAGGCGCTGGACACGGGTGACTTGAACGGCGCGGTCCAGGCGTACAAGAACGTCCTCAGCGGCGACCCGAACAACGTCGAGGCCCGCGTCGGTCTCGCCATGGCCGAACTGCTGGGCCGCGTACAGGGTCTGGACGCGCAGCAGGCGCGCAAGGACGCCGCCGACCGTCCGTCCGACGTGGACGCCCAACTGCGGGCTGCAGACCTGGACATGGCCGGCGGCCATGTGGAGGACGCCTTCGGCCGCCTTGTGGAGGCGGTGAAAAGGTCCGCCGGGGACGAGCGGGAGAAAGCGCGTCTTCGCCTGCTGGAGCTCTTCGAGGTGATTGGTTCGGACGATCCACGGGTAGTGACGGCGCGTAGCGCACTCGCACGCGTGCTGTTCTGACGGCTCACGCCGTCACACGGGCAGCTTCGCGACCCGTGGTTCAAAGGCGCCTCAGCGGCTGTGTTTTGCCAAAACTTGGCAATCGCAGCCGCTGTTACTCGTAGTAAGTGCGGTTGCGGGCTTTGGTCGTTGATGTCCGCATTGATTCCGCGCTTTGCGCATGGGGGGTGACGACCCTGTGTGTCTGTCCTATGCTGATCGGCCGCCGTCCGGTTATCTGGCCGTTACTCGCTGGTAACGCACCCCCTTGTGCACAGCGTTCGGATAGACCACGATCGGCCAAGCTCGGTCCATTGCCAGCAGCCCGGCAACCATTCGGCGCTGCCTCGGTACTGGATCCCCACCGAGCAGACCGGCACTGCAAGCTTCAGCCCCACCCAGCACCACCGCCGGTCTTCCGGACAGGGGGGTCTCCGCCGAATCAGGCAGAGCCTGTCCGAACAAAGCAGGTTGCGCGTGAGCGTGGCCAGTGGTTGTCGCTCGGGGGTGATCGCCGACAGCTCGGACGTGACGTATCCGTACGTCTGTCGATGACGGCGCTCTCCTTCCCGAGGACGTAGCACTTCTCCCATCCCAGGTCAGGGAGCGGACCGTTTCAGGAGCGGTTCGTCCAGGCCGGAGATGTACGTCCGAGAAGGAGGAAAGTCATGGAGTCCCTGGCTCGTGGCGGGACCAGATGGAAGCGGTTCGCCGTCGTCATGGTGCCGAGTGTCGCTGCCACCGCAGCTATCGGTGTGGCCCTGTCGCAGGGCGCGCTGGCGGCGTCGTTCAGCGTCTCCGGTCAGCAGTTCAAGATCGCTGCCGACCGGCTGGAAGGCACCGGGTTCGTTCAGTACGGCGCGATCGACTCGACGAAGGTCGGGAAGAAGCCCGTCGCGGTTGTCGGCTTCAACTCGGCGAAGATCAGGAATCTTTGCCAGTCGGTCGTCGTGCCGGTGCCGGCATTCGGCGACGTGACGATGAAGTTGGGCGCGGGTGCCGCGGGCGGCCCCCAGGTCGAGGCGAAGAAGCTGTACGTCGACGCCGACGACATCGCCGCCAACGCGACGTTCAAGAACGTCGACATCGGCGTCGCGGTGGACGAGACCACCAAGGGTCCCGGTCCCAACAAGGGCGACAAGTACCTGCCCGGTTCGTTCGCACAGCAGGCCGACACCGCGATATTCACGGATGTCAAGCAGCGCGCCTGGGCGACGACCGCCGGCACGTTCAAGCTCAGCGGTCTCAAGATGGCCGTGAAGAAAGGCAAGAACGAGTGCTACTGACAGGCACTCACTGACCGTACGGGTGCGAAGCGGCTGCTCCTTGCCGCTCCGCACCCGCACGGTCGGCTCCATCAACGCAAGCTTCGTGCCAGTCCCGAGGAGCTGTACGACATGAGCGCCGAGACGCGACAAAGGCCGACTTCCGGATTCGGCCAGAAGCGTAGTTCGTTCCGGGACTGGCGTGGACAGCGCCCGTTCTGGGGCGGGTTGCTGACTCTGCTCGCCGGTTTCCCCATCATGTACATCCCGTACCAGAACCTCACACTGGGTTCACTGACCATTCGGATGTCGACGACGGCGGGCGCCGGCTCGCTGATCATCGGCGTGCTGCTGGTGGTACTCGGGCTGACGATGTGGTTCCAGCCCCATTCTCGGGTGTTCGCCGGTATCGCGGCGATTCTGCTCTCGCTGGTCTCCCTGGTCGTCTCGAACGTCGGGGCCTTCATGATCGGCTTCCTGCTGGGACTGTTCGGCGGCGCCCTGGGCGTCTCCTGGGCTCCGGGGAAGCCGCTCGCCAAGGCTGACGCGGGCGGCGGCGGTGGCGGGGACCAGCCCGAGGACACGGTGGTGGAGGAGAGGACCCCGTCGAGCCCGACGTACTCCTCGACGCACAAGGCGTCCGGAGCGGCGGCCGGGGGGAGCACGGGCTCCGACGCCCGTCACCTCTCAGGTACGGCCCAGGACGACCTTTCAGTCTTTGGAACGGCTCCGTCGACCGGAGCCGATGCGAACCATGGGAACGGGAGGCACGGTGCCGGGTGACGAGGTGCATGAGGAGGCGGGTACGCCGGCGCAGTCGGCGTCCGGCGCCGGCCGCGGGAGAGTCGGACCGCGTCACGCGGCACCGAGGAAGCCGCTGCTGACCCGTCTGCATGTCCCCGCGGGCAAGGCGATCGCACTCGCGGCGATGCCGTCCGCGGTCCTGATGGGCATGGGGCTCACGCCCCAGCTGGCCAGCGCGAAGCCGCTGCCCAAGAACCCCTTCAAGCCCGGCCCTTGCGTGTCCCAGCCGGACAAGGACGGCACGGAGGACGACAAGCAGGACAAGGACGAGAAGGGCAAGGGCGAGAAGGAGGACGGCTCCACCGGTGACGGTTCCGGGTCGTCCGGCCCCTCCGAACCGCCCTCCTCGGGCGGCTCGTCCGGCGGCGGCGACTCGGACAAGCCCGAGCCGGGCCCCTCCGACCCTGAGCCCAGCCCGTCCGACCCCTCGCCGAGCCCGTCCGACCCGGACGAGGACGAGGAGGACGAGGACGACGGCGGCGGCCTGATCGGCGGCATCGGCGACGCGATCGGCGACATCCTCAGCCCGGGCGAGAAGAAGGAGAAGGAGGAGGCCGAGAAGGAGAAGGCCGCCGAGGAGAAGGCCGAGAAGGAGAAGGCCGAGAAGGAGGAGGCAGCCGAGGAGAAGGCCGCCTCCGGGTCCACGGGCTCCTCCAAGCCCGTCGAGGACGCCGCCGGCAAGGTCGGCGAGGGCCTCGAGGACACGGTGGACGAGCTCGGCGAGGCCGGAAAGCCGGGCGAGGACGGACCGGACGGGAAGGCCGAGTCCGGGAAGGCGTCCGAGGACGGCAAGAAGGCCTTCCCCTGCGTCGAGGAGAAGAAGGACGCCGGGGAGGACGAGCAGACCCCTGCCACCCTGCCCAACGACCCGTGGACGCTGAAGGCGACCTCGCTCGGTCTGCACGGCCTCGACTACAAGGGCGTCGTCAACGTCCGTACGGCGGACGGCAAGACCAAGCAGGCCCTCAAGTTCACCGCCGACAGCGTGGACATCGGCGACCTGCACCAGATAGTGCAGGCCCCGGACGGCACCAACTACCACGTACGGGCCGCCCAGGGGTCCACCTCCACCATCCGTGGCGGACAGGTCACCATGTACACCGAGCGGCTGGAGGGCAACCTCTTCGGGCTGATCCCGATCGTCTTCGACCCGGAGCACCCGCCGCCGCTGAACGTCCCCGAGGCGTACTTCACCAAGGTCGAGGTGACGCAGGCCGGCCAGTTCGGCGGCAACCTGACGGTTCCCGGACTGCACCAGAGCATCGACTGAGCCGCCCACCCGCTTTCGCCGGGAGCCGCACGACAGCAGGGCCCGCGACCTCACAACGAGGCCGCGGGCCCTGCTGGTTGCCTGTTGCCTGTCCGGGCGTTTACATCTCAGGACTGCTCTGACGCCTCCTGCGTGCCGCCCAGGTGGTGCACCCGCACCATGTTCGTCGTCCCCGGGACGCCGGGCGGGGAGCCCGCGGTGATGAGCATGGTGTCGCCGGCTTCGTACCGCTGGAGTTTCAGCAGCTCCGCGTCGACCAGCTCGACCATCTCGTCCGTGTGCCGGACGTGCGGCACCACGTACGTCTCCACGCCCCAGCTCAGGGTGAGTTGGTTGCGGGTCTCCGGTTCGGTGGTGAAGGCCAGGATCGGCTGGCAGGCGCGGTAGCGGGAGAGGCGGCGTGCGGTGTCGCCCGACTTGGTGAAGGCGATCAGTGCCTTGCCGTTCAGGAAGTCAGCCATCTCCGCCGCCGCGCGGGCGACCGAACCGCCTTGCGTGCGCGGCTTCTTGCCCGGCACCAGGGGCTGCAGGCCGCGGCCGAGCAGCTCCTCCTCGGCCGCTTCGACGATCTTCGACATCGTCTTGACCGTCTCGATCGGGTACTGCCCGACCGAGGACTCGGCCGAGAGCATCACGGCGTCCGCGCCGTCCAGGATCGCGTTGGCGACGTCGGACGCCTCCGCGCGGCTGGGCCGGGAGTTGGTGATCATCGACTCCATCATCTGCGTCGCCACGATCACCGGCTTGGCGTTGCGGCGGCACAGTTCGATGAGGCGCTTCTGCACCATCGGCACGCGCTCCAGCGGATACTCCACGGCCAGGTCGCCGCGCGCCACCATCACGCCGTCGAAGGCGAGGACGACCGACTCCATGTTCTCGACGGCCTGCGGCTTCTCCACCTTGGCGATCACCGGTACGTGCCGGCCGACCTCGTCCATGATCCGGTGAACGTCGCGCACGTCGGAGGCGTCCCGCACGAAGGAGAGCGCGACCATGTCACAGCCCATGCGCAGGGCGAACTTCAGGTCCTCGACGTCCTTCTCGGACATGGCCGGGACGTTGACTGCCGCGCCGGGCAGGTTGATGCCCTTGTGGTCGGAGATCACGCCGCCCTCGATGACGATGGTGCGTACGCGGGGGCCGTCCACCTCGGTCACCTGCAGGGCCACGTTGCCGTCGTTGATCAGCACGGCGTCGCCCTTGGTGACGTCCGCAGGGAGGCCCTTGTAGGTGGTTCCGCAGATGGTCCTGTCGCCCGCCACGTCCTCGGTGGTGACCGTGAACTCCTCGCCGCGGACCAGCTCCACCGGTCCCTCCGCGAAGGTCTCCAGACGGATCTTGGGGCCCTGCAGGTCGGCGAGGACGCCCACGGCCCGCCCGGTCTCCTCGGCGGCCTTGCGGACGCGGGCGTACCGCTCCTCGTGCTCCGGGTGGGACCCGTGGCTCATGTTGAAGCGGGCCACGTTCATGCCGGCCTCGATCAGCGTCTTCAGCTTCTCGTAGGAGTCGACGGCGGGGCCCAGGGTGCAGACGATTTTGGAACGGCGCATAGGACGATCCTAACGGTTTGTTCAGATGCGAAACGAATCGGGGGTGAAGTGGATCACGCTGTCAGCCGGGATGCTGCTCCGGCCCTTCACCGGTGACCAGCGCATAGGTCTGCTGTGCGATCTCCAGCTCCTCGTCGGTCGGTACGACCGCCACTGCGACCCGTGCGTCCGGGGGCGAGATCAGCCGGGCCCCTCGCGCCGCCGGTCCCTCCGCGTCGTTCAGACGGGGGTCGACGGACAGGCCCAGCCCCTCCAGACCGGCGAGGGCGGCACTGCGTACCGGAGCTGAATTCTCGCCCACTCCGGCGGTGAAGGCCACGGCGTCGAGGCGGCCGAGCACGGCGGAGTAGGCGCCGATGTACTTCTTGAGCCGGTGGATGTAGACGTCGAAGGCGAGCTGCGCGCTCCTGTCACCCTCCCCGGTCCGGCGGAGGATCTCCCGCATGTCGTTGTCCCCGCACAGCCCGGCCAGACCGCTCCGCCTGTTCAGCAGTTCGTCGACCCCGTCCACGCTCATGCCCGCCTCCCTCACCAGATGGAAGACCACTGCCGGGTCCAGGTCACCGGAGCGGGTGCCCATCACCAGGCCCTCCAGCGGCGTGAGCCCCATCGAGGTGTCCACGCAGCGGCCGGCCTCGACGGCGGAGGCGGAGGCCCCGTTGCCCAGGTGCAGCACGATCACATTGACCTGTGAGGGGTCCTTGCCGAGCAGCCGCGCCGTCCTGCGGGAGACGTATGCGTGCGAGGTGCCGTGGAAGCCGTAGCGGCGGACGCGGTGGGCGTCGGCGGTCCGTGTCTCGATGGCGTAGCGGGCGGCGTGCTCCGGCATCGTCGTGTGGAAGGTGGTGTCGAAGACGGCCACCTGCGGCAGACGGGGGTTCAGCGCCCGTGCGGTGGTGATGCCGGTGAGGTTGGCGGGATTGTGCAGCGGGGCGAGCGGGATCAGGTTCCTGATCTCCTCGACCACCGCGTCGTCGATGAGCGTGGGCCGGGTGAAGGACCGGCCGCCGTGCACCACGCGGTGCCCGATCGCGGCGAGTCCGGGGGAGTCCAGGCCCGTCCCGTCACTCCTCAGCTCGTCCGCGACGGCGCGCAGCGCGGCGTCGTGGTCCGCGAACTGCTCGACGCGCTCGCGCTGTTCACCTTGCGGAGGCGCCGTGGCCGCTTCTCCGGTGGTGTCCGGCCTCTCGCTGCCGGAGGCGGGGCCGGTGTGTGTCAGCCGGGACTGCCGCTCGCCGATGCGCTCCACGAGGCCGGCGGCCAGCCGGGAGCCGTCCGCCATCTCCAGCAGCTGGTACTTGACCGACGAGGAGCCTGAGTTGAGTACGAGGACGCGGGTGGCTTTCACGGTCGGGCTCTGCTTTCTGCGGGAACCGGCGGGCGGGGGCTTGCGGCGGCGGGTCGGCGCCGAGGTGGTCGCGGCGCTCGCGGGCCGCTCATGACGCGCAGGGCGCTCACGGCGGCCTCATGCGTCCGGAGGAGGCGGGAGCCTGTTCTGCTGCGCCTGGATCGCGGTGATCGCGACGGTGTTGATGATGTCGGAGACCAGCGCGCCGCGCGAGAGGTCGTTGACAGGTTTGCGCAGGCCCTGCAGGACCGGGCCGACGGCCACCGCGCCCGCCGAGCGCTGCACGGCCTTGTAGGTGTTGTTGCCGGTGTTGAGGTCGGGGAAGATCAGCACGGTCGCCCTGCCCGCGACCTGGGAGCCGGGAAGCTTGGCCGAGGCGACCGAGGGATCGACGGCGGCGTCGTACTGGATCGGCCCCTCCACCGGCAGGTCCCCGCGGCGCCGGCGGACCAGCTCCGTCGCCTCGCGCACCTTGTCCACGTCGGCGCCCGAGCCGGAGCTGCCCGTCGAGTACGAGAGCATCGCGATCCGCGGCTCGACGCCGAACATCTCCGCCGTCGTCGCCGACTGCACGGCGATGTCGGCCAGTTGCCCGGCGTCCGGGTCGGGGTTGACCGCGCAGTCGCCATAGACGAGGACGCGGTCGGCCAGGCACATGAAGAACACCGAGGAGACGATCGAGGCGTCGGGGCGGGTCTTGATCACTTCGAAGGCGGGCCGCACCGTCGCCGCCGTCGAGTGCGCAGCCCCGGAGACCATGCCGTCCGCCAGGCCCTCACGCACCATGAGCGTCCCGAAGTAGGAGACGTCGGCGACGACGTCGTGGGCGAGTTCGAAGGTGACGCCCTTGTGGGCGCGCAGCTTCGCGTACTGCTCCGCGAAGCGCTCCCGCAGCGGCGAGGTCTGCGGGTCGACGATGCGCGCCGACGCCTGGGAGGCGGTGGGCAGTTCGCCCTCGCCGAGGGGCGTGAGGTCGATGCCGAGTTCGGCGGTGTGCCTGCGTACGGATGCGGGGTCGCCCAGGAGCGTCAGATCGCAGACGTTGCGCCGCAGCAGCACTTCGGCGGCGCGCAGCACCCGCTCCTCACCGCCCTCGGGCAGCACGATGTGGCGGCGGTACGCCCGCGAACGCTCCACCAGGCCGTGCTCGAACATCATCGGCGTGACGCGCCCCCCGCGTTCGACCGCGAGCCGGTCGGTGAGCTGCACGGTGTCGACATGCCGTTCGAAGAGGCCGAGAGCGATCTCCGCCTTGCGCGGGGTCGCCGCCGTCAGCTTCCCCTCCAGCGCGAACAGCTCCGCGGCCGTCGGGAACGAGCCGCCCGGTACGGCGAGGACAGGCGTCCCCGGTGCGAGTCGGGCGGCCAGCGCCATCGTCTCGTCCCCCGGGCGGGCGCCGAGCGTGAGCACGACGCCCGCGATGGCGGGCGAACCGGCGGTGTGCGCCGCCAGCGCCCCCACGACCAGGTCGGCGCGGTCCCCGGGGGTGATCACCATGCAGCCCTCGGTCAGCGCGGGCAGGAAGACCGGCAGGTGGGCGCCGCCGAAGACGAAGTCCCGCACGTCACGGCCGAGCCCCGCCGGGTCGCCCAGCAGCATCTCGGCGCCGAGCCTGTCCCGTACCTGCGCGACCGTCGGCGCGGAGAGCGCCGGGTCCTCCGGCACCACGTAGACCGGCTCGGGCAGCCGGCCTTCCAGCAGAGCGGCGGCAGAGGGCGCCTCGGACTCCCGGACCCGGTTGGCGACGGTCGCCATGACGTGACAGCCCAGCGAGGCGAAGGCGTGGCGGGCGTTGCGCACCTCCGAGGCCACGGACTCCGCGCTCTGGTGCCTGCCGGAGACGACGGGCAGGGCGGAAGCGCCGAACTCGTTGGCGAGCCGGGCGTTGAAGGCCAGCTCGGAGGGGAGCTGGCTGTCGGCGTAGTCGGTGCCCAGGACGAGTACGGCGTCGTAGTCGTCCGCGACGGAGTGGAAGCGCTCGACGAGGCGGGAGACCAGCTCGTCCGCGCCCTGCTCGGCCTGGAGCGCCGCCGCCTCCTCGTAGGTCGTGCCGAAGACGGTGCCGGGGGGCTGGGTGAGGCGGTACCGGCTGCGCAGCAGGTCGTAGAGGCGGTCGCCTCCCGGGGAGGCGTCGTGCACCAGCGGCCGGAAGACCCCCACCCGGTCCACCTGGCGGGTCAGGAGCTCCATCACTCCCAGTTCGACGACCTGGCGGCCGTCACCGCGGCCGATTCCGGTCACGTACACGCTGCGCGTCACGCGTGTCCTTCCTCTCGTCGCGGGGCACGGCAGGCCGGTGGCCGCGCCGGGCCGTGAAAAGCCGGCACCGGGCGGATTCCCCCGGCGCCCTCATGTACGACGCACGTATTCCCTTGACAATACCTGCGGACCTGGGTAAACGCCCCTGTCGGGGCGGGCGGGCGCGCGGCCGGAGGTGCGGGCGAAGGGGTCCGGTGGGCGGACGGACGGTGCGGCATGTGTTCAACACATGAAACACTCGCCCTCGGCTCACCCATGGACCAAGAAGCGGCACGCACCTCGCGGGCCACTCACCGACCAGGAGACAGAACCCCCATGCGCATCGGAGTCCTCACGGCAGGCGGCGACTGCCCCGGCCTGAACGCCGTGATCCGTTCCGTCGTCCACAGGGCCGTGCACGACCGCAACGACGAAGTCATCGGCTTCGAGGACGGATTCACGGGGCTCCTCGACGGCCGTTACCGTTCCCTCGACATCAACTCGGTCTCCGGCATCCTCGCCCGCGGCGGCACCATCCTGGGCTCCGCCCGGCTGGAGCGCGACCGCCTGCGCGAAGCGTGCGAGAACTCCGAGGAACTCATCGACCGCATCGGTCTGGACGCCCTCATCCCGATCGGCGGCGAGGGCACCCTGACCGCCGCGCGCATGCTCGCCGACGCGGGCCTGCCGGTCGTCGGCGTCCCCAAGACCATCGACAACGACATCTCCGCGACCGACCGCACCTTCGGCTTCGACACCGCGGTCGGCGTCGCCACCGAGGCCATGGACCGGCTCAAGACCACGGCCGAGTCCCACCAGCGCGTGATGGTCGTCGAAGTCATGGGACGGCACGCGGGATGGATCGCCCTGGAGGCCGGCATGGCGGCGGGCGCGCACGGCATCTGCATCCCCGAGCGGCCCTTCGAAGTCGACGATCTGGTGAAGATGGTCGAGGAGCGCTTCTCCCGCGACAAGAAGTTCGCGCTCATCTGCGTCGCCGAGGGCGCGCACCCGGCCGAGGGCTCCATGCCGTACGAGAAGGGTGTCATCGACCAGTACGGCCACGAGCGCTTCGTCGGCATCGGCAACCGGCTCGCCAGCGAGCTGGAGCACCGGCTGGGCAAGGAGGCCAAGCCGGTCATCCTCGGCCACGTGCAGCGCGGCGGGACGCCCACCGCGTACGACCGCGTGCTGGCGACCCGCTTCGGCTGGCACGCCGTCGAGGCCGCGCACCGCGGCGACTTCGGCCGGATGACCGCGCTGCGCGGCACGGAGATCGTGATGACGCCGCTGGCCAACGCGGTGCACCAGCTCAAGCGGGTGCCGCAGGACCGCATGGACGAGGCCGAGTCGGTCTACTGACACGGCCGGACCGGACCGACCGGCCGGCCCGCCCCCGGCCGGTCGGCCGCGGGCGGGTCTGCGGTGGTCTCCGGTGTTCAGCCCTTGACCGCGCCCCCCAGCGTGAAGCCGCCGCCCAGGCGCTTGGCGATGAGGATGTAGAGCAGCAGCACCGGCGTCGAGTAGAGGATGGAGAACGCCGCGAGCTCGCCGAAGGCGATGGAGCCGAGGTTGCCGAAGAAGGTGAAGATGCTCACCGACGCCGGCAATTGGTCGGGGCTGATGATCAGCATGAAGGGGACGAAGAAGTTCCCCCACATCATGATGAAGCTGTAGACGGTCACCACCGCGAAGCCGGGGCCCATCAGCGGCAGGATCACCTTCGTCAGAGCCTGGAACCAGCTCGCGCCGTCCGTCCAGGCCGCCTCCTCGAGCGCCACGGGGACGCCGTCCATGAAGTTCTTCATCAGCCAGACGGCGAAAGGCAGTTGGGACGTGGCCAGGAAGAAGGACGTCCCGTGCATCGTGTCGATCAGGTTGATCTGGACGAAGAGCCCGTAGACCGGGACCATGACGGCCGTGATCGGCAGGCAGGTGCTGAAGAGGATGGTCAGCAGGTACGGGCGGGAGAAGCGGGCCTTGTAGCGCGAGAGCGGGTAGGCCGCCAGCGCAGCACAGGTGACCGTCATCAGGGTGGCACTGCCGCACAGCAGCAGGCTGTTGATCATCGGCGTGAAGGTGATCTCGTCCGTCAGCACGGCTGAGAAGTTGTCCAGCGTGAGGGAGCTGGGCGGGGCGACCTTCATCGACGGGTCGGTGTCGACCGATGCGAAGATCAGCCACATCAGCGGGAGCACGAACGCCCCCACGACGACGAGCAGTCCGAGGTCGGCGGCGAGCCGCTGGCGCGTGGGCCTGCTGAGCGACGAGCCGGGGCGCAGGGAGCGGCGCGGTGCCGCTCCACGTGACTTCGCCGGCGGTGTACGGGTTCCGGCGGCCGCTTCCGGACCGGGGGACAGAGCAGTCATGCGGTCTCAGACCTCCTCGCGCATCAGGCGCAGGTAGACGACCGAGAACAGCGCACCGACGACCAGCAGAAGGAGCGCCACCGCTGTGCCGTAGCCGATGAGGGACTTGTTGAACGCCTGGTCGTACATGAAGATCGGCAGCGTCTGGCTGCGGTTGCCCGGTCCGCCGCGTGTCATGGCCCAGATCAGCCCGAAGACGGAGAGCGTCTGCAGGGTGTTGAGCATCAGGTTGGTGCCGATGGAGCGGCGGATCATCGGCAGGGTGATGCGCCACAGCCGCTGCCAGGCGCCGGCGCCGTCCACCTCGGCCGATTCGGTGACCTCTTTGGGGATCTCGGAGAGGGCCGCCGAGTAGACCAGCATCGAGAAGGCCGTGCCGCGCCAGACGTTGGCGAAGGAGACGGCGAGGATCGGCAGCGTGAACAGCCAGTTCTGCGACGGCAGATGGAGCCACGCCAGGATCTCGTTGAGCGTGCCCTCCTTGCTGAAGAAGGTGTAGAGCAGAAAGCCCGCCACGACCTCCGGGAGCACCCAGGCGCTGATGACGACGGCACCGGTCACCGACCGCACGAACTTCGTCGAGCGTGCCATCAGGGCGGCCAGCGCCAGGCCGAGCGTGTTCTGGCCCAGGATGGAGGAGATGAGGGTGAAGACCAGCGTGAGGACGACGGAGTTGCGGAAGTTCTCGTCCCCGAAGGCCCGCTTGAAGTTGTCGAAGCCGACGAACGAGGCCTCCGCCTGCCCCGTCAGCTGCATGTCGGTGAAGGCGATGTACGCGCAGTAGGCGATGGGCCCGGCGAGGAAGAGGAGCAGCAGGAGGGTGGCGGGGGCGATGGGCAGCCAGCGCCAGATGCCGCGCTGATTGCCGCGCGGTCCGCGTGCCGTGCTGCTCCCGCCCCCGCCGGGCCCCTTCGCGACGGGCGCTGCGAGGTCGGTGGTGCTCACTTGGCCGTGACCGCTCCGTCAGTGATCGAACCGAGTTGCTCGTCATAGGACTTGGCGGCTTCCCCGACCGAGGAGTCGCCGGTCGTCACCGCTTCCATGGCTTCGGTGATCGCGGTGGAGACCTGCGGGTAGACCGGCAGCGTGGGGCGGTACTCGCTGTGTTCGACCCGCTCGGTGAAGAACTTGATGCCCGGCATCGAGTTGAGGTACTTCGGGTCGGCCGCGACGTCCTTGCGTACGGCGATCTGCGCGCCACGCACGCACCACTCGACGGCGTTCTTCCGGCTCTGCATGCTCTGGATCATCTTCCAGGCCAGATCGGGGTTCTTGGACTTCTGGGGGATCGACCACGTCCACCCGCCGGACATGCTCACCTCGCCCGGTGCCTGCCCGTTCTGCGTCGGCATCGGGGCCATGCCCATCGTCTCGTCCCACTCCGGCCACGGGCTGCCGCCGGTCTTGAGCCACTGCTGGCCGAGCCAGGAGCCGTCGACGGCTATGGCGAGCTTCTCGTTGGGCAGCAGGTCGGTGACGACCTTGGTCTGGATGGTCGGGCTGAGCGCCTGGTCGACCTCGGGACCGAGGTCGTCGCCGTAGACGGTCTCGACGAACTCCAGGCTGTCCTTGAATCCCTGGCTTCCCTTGACCCACTTCTTCGACTTCTCGTCGTAGAGGGGGTCCTGGCCGGTGCCGTAGAGCAGCATCTCGAAGCCCTGCATGGCGGCGGCCTCGCCGGCCGCCTTGCCCGTGAAGACGTTCAGCGGGATCTTGTCCGGGACCTCCTTCTTGACGGTGCGGGCGGCCTCCAGCACCTCGTCCCAGGTCTTGGGCTTCCAGTCCGTGGGCAGCCCGGCCTTCTTGAAGATGTTCTTGTTGAACCACAGGGCGCGGGTGTCGGTGCCGTCGGGTACGCCGTAGGTCTTGCCGTCCTCCGCCTTGGCGGCGGTCTTTGCGGCCGGCTCGAACTGCTCCCAGTCCTTCCACTTGCCGATGTAGTCGTCCAGCGGGCGCAGATAGCCGCTCTTGATGTCGGAGTTGATGAGGAAGGTGTCCTCGTAGACCAGATCTGGCGCGGTCTTGGGGGAGCGCATCATCTGCTGGAGCTTGGAGTAGTAGTCCTGCTGCGACGCCTGGATCGGGATGATCTCGACCTTCTTGCCCTTGTTCTTCTTCTCGAACTCCTCGGCCATGTCCTTCACGTAGTCGTCGCGGACGGTGACCTTGTTGTCCGTGTCCTTGGGAAAGGCGATCTTGATCGTGTTCGGGTCGCTGCCGGAGCCCCCGCCGCAGGCGGTGAGTGTGCCTGCGGCGAGGACTGCGGCGATGCTGAGAGCCAGCGGGGTGGCGGGACGCACGGGCATGACGGGCCTGACCTCCTCGGGCCACGGCCGGGGCGGCGCCGGAGGCCGCAGGCCGCGTCGGGCTTGCTTTGTCCGTACAATCGCCCGTCCCTTGTCCCCGGGTCAATGGCCGTGCAGAGACGCAGTTCAACTCCGTGACAACGTTGTTATCAACGCTGTCGGCGGGCCGATCGTCCCTGGCGGCCGGGGGACGGCGCCCCGTGTCTCAACCTGTGTACCCCGCAAGGATTTTGGAGAATTCCCAGGGCTGCTGGTCCACTCCGCTGCAGGAGTCGGCGCCGCCGCCGTCGCACGGGCGGTCGCGGTTGACGGACCAGAAGCTCGCCCGCGCCAGGTGGTGTTCCTCGGCGTAGTCGACCATCGACCGGAAGTCCGCCGGGGAGACGGACTCGCCCTCGACGTCGGTGACACCGTTCATCGAGGAGAAGCCGACCTTGCCGTAGGCCTCCTCGGTGGAGATGCCGTAAGCGGCGCCGACGGCCTGGGCGAGACCGTCCACGGCGGAGCGTGTGGCCGCCGCCAGATCGGTCGTGCCGTCGCCGAAGTCGAAGGGCATGACGGTCCAGCCGTCCACGTCCAGCCCGGCGTCCGCGCCCTTCTGGATCAGGTCCGTGCCGTTGGCGTTGGGGCCCTGCGGGGTGGTGCCGAAGGTCAGATAGACCTTGATGCCCTCGTTGGAGTCCTTGACGATCTTCAGGGCGTCGATGACGCGCTGCCGGGCCTCGGGGTTCTCGAACTCGGTGGACTCGATGTCGACGTCGATCGACTTCAGTCCGTACGCGTCGATGACCTTCTGGTACGCGCCGGCGAGCTGCCCGGCGTCGGCGCACACCTCGCCCAGCTTGCTTCCGCTCCAGCCGCCGATGGACGGGGTGATGTCGCCGCCCGCGGCCTGTACGGCCTCGATGGTCTGCTCGTCCTGGCCGCCGGCCAGCGGCCTGCTGCCGTCCCACGCGGGCGAACAGCCGCCGTCGGAGAGGATGAAGGCCATGGTGAGCTGGGTGAGGCCGGTCTCGTTCATGAGCTGCACGGCGTCCGGCGGGTTGCCCCAGCCGAGGTAGAGGTAGGGGCCGTTGAGGCCGCTCGGGGCCGCTGCTCCCGGCCGGGCAGGGATCTGGTCCCGGTCGGCGGCCGGTTCACGGTCACCGGTCCGGGCCCGGGTCTGGTCCTGGTGGACGGTCTCGTGCGAAGTGCCGGGTGATGCCTGCGCGTTGGCGGTGAGGGCACCTGTGCCGACGAGGGCGGCGGCGAGTGCGAGCGCGATACGGCCGCGTGGCGCGATGTGGGGGCGCACGTCAAGCTCCTGTCGAAAGGCGGATTCCGTGGTGTGGAGCCGTACTTGAAGCGTGGTGCGGTTCCGCACGCTAGCGCGCCGGGATTGGTCCAGACAATAGAACGGTAAGGAAAGGTTCCAGTCGAACGCCGTGGTCCCCCTCCCGAGCCTCTCCTGGCGTGTCTCTCCTCCCGTGACGGACGCCCGACCCTGCGGCACGGCCCGCGAGTTGGGCGCCGAGCGCCGTGCGGTACGGCCACGCCCCCGGCACCGCACCGGTAGGCTCGCGGCCATGCCGGCTGATGAACCCACCGTTCTCGCCACCTCCGGAGGCCACCGCCTCGGTGAACGCACCATGGTCGCCTTCGACTCCCTCGTGCATCACGCCGTCGAACTCTCCGGAGCACACGGCCGCCGCCCGCGGCTGATGTACGTGGGCACGGCGATCGGCGACGCGGAGCACTTCACGGCCCGCATGACCGAGGCCGCACGCGTCGCCGGTTTCGACCTCACACCGCTCCACCTGTTCCCCATGCCGAACCTGGAGGACGTCGAAGGCGCCGTGCTCGGCCAGGACGTCGTATGGGTCATGGGCGGTTCTGCCGCGAACATGCTGGCTGTGTGGCGAGTGCACGGACTCGATGTGGTCCTCCGCCGGGCGTGGGAGGCCGGTGTCGTGCTCAGCGGTGTCAGCGCGGGGTCGCTGTGCTGGTTCGAGGGTGGCACCACGGACTCCTACGGCCCCCGGCTGCGGCCGTTCACCGACGGGCTGGGCCTCCTGCCCTACGGGAACGGCGTCCACTACGACAGCGACAAGCAGCGTCGCCCACTGGTGCACCGGCTCGTCGCGGACGGCACCCTGCCGGAGACGCACTGCACCGACGACGGAGTGGGTCTCGTCTACCGGGGGACGCGGCTGGTCGAAGCGGTCGGCGAAGTGGCCGGAAAAGGGGCGTACTCCGTCGTGCGTGAGGGCGCGACGGCCGTCGAGGAGCGCATCGAGCCCCGGCGTCTGCCCGGGCCGCCGCGCTGACGAGCGGCTCAGGACCGGCTGCGGACCGGCTCAGCCGGTCCAGCGGTAGCACAGCTCCGGACGCCCCACCTGCCCGTACTGGGGATTGCGCGCCGCGCTTCCGCCCTCGACCAGATGCTCCAGATAGCGCCTCGCGGTGATCCTGTTGACGCCGAGCCGCTCCGCCGCCGCGCCGGCGGTCAGCCCGTCCCCGCCCGCGTCGCGCAGCGCCTGAGTGACGGTCTCCAGCGTCGCCGCGCTCAGCCCCTTGGGCAGCGTGGACGTCTCAGGCGCCGCCCGCAGCGCCGACAGTGCCCTGTCCACCTCCGCCTGGCTGCCCGCCTCGCCGTCGGCCGATCTTGTCGTGATCCGGAACTCGGCGTAGCGGCGGAGCCGTTCACGCAGGGTCGGAAACGTGAACGGTTTCAGCACGTGCTGCACGACGCCCAGCGAGACCCCCTCCCTGATGACGGTCAGATCGCGTGCCGAGGTCACGGCGAAGACGTCGGTGGTACGCCCCGCCGCCCGCAGCGCCCTCAGCAGGGCCAGGCCGCTTCCGTCCGGCAGGAAGAGGTCGAGCAGGATCAGGTCGACCGGCAGCCGCTCCAGCGCGCGCACCGCCTCCGCCCGCGAGTGCACGACGGCCGCGACCGCGAAGCCGGGCACCCGTGAGACGTACAGTGCGTGCGCGTCGGCGGCGAGCGGGTCGTCCTCGACGACCAGGACCTGGATCGGCTGCCGCCCGCCTGGCTGTTCCGGTCCGCTCACTCCGCCTCCCGCAGGGGAAGACGGACGGCGAACTCGGCGCCGCCCTCCGGTGACGTACCGACCGAGACGGTGCCGCCGTGCCGGTGCACGGTCTGCCGTACCAGTGCCAGGCCGAGTCCGCGTCCGGCCCCCGGTGCGGTCTTGGTGGTCCAGCCGCGCCGGAAGACCGTCTCCGCGTCCTCGGGCGAGATGCCGGGGCCGCTGTCCGTGACCCGTACGAGCAGCGTGCTGCCGCCGTGCGCGTCCGTCTCGCAGCGCACGCCGACACCGACCCGGGGGGAGGAGGGGGGAGAGGGGGCGCCCGGTGCTGTCCGGCCGTCCGTGCCGGGGCGGACGGGGGGCGTGGCGCCCTGCTCGGAGGGGGCTCCGGTCGGAGCGGTGGCCGGAGCGGATGTGGGAGCGGACGCCGTGGCCGGAGCGGGGACCGGGGCAGGAACGGCCTGGGCCGGAACCGCCGCGGCCTGACGCGGGCCCGACGCCGCAGCCGCGGCGTCGACCGCGTTGTCGATCAGGTTGCCGAGGACGGTGATCAGGTCGCGGTGCGGCAGCCCGGGGGGCAGCAGCCCGTCGTCGATGCGGCTGTCGGGAGTCAGCGACAGCTCGACACCGCGTTCGTTCGCCTGCGCGGCCTTGCCCAGCAGCAGCGCCGCCAGCACCGGCTCCGCCACGGCCGCCACCACCTTGTCGGTGAGCGTCTGGGCGAGCTGGAGCTCCTCGGTGGCGAAGTCGACGGCTTCTTCGGTACGTCCCAGCTCGATCAGCGAGATCACGGTGTGCAGCCGGTTCGCCGACTCGTGCGCCTGTGAGCGCAGCGCCTCCGCGAAGCCGCGGACGGAGTCCAGCTCACCCGCGAGCGACTCGAGTTCGGTCTGGTCGCGCAGTGTCACCACCGTGCCGCGCCGCTCACCGCCGTCCACCGGCGAGGTGTTGACGACGATCACCCGGTCCGCGGTGAGGTGGAACTCGTCCACCCTGGGCTCGGCGGAGAGCAGCGCTCCCGTCAGCGCGGGCGGCAGGCCCAGCTCGTCCACGCCTCGGCCCACCACCTCCGTCTGCCCGCCCCCGTCCCGCTGCGGGGCGCCGTCGCTGTCACGGGAGGCGTCGCGGCCAGCTGTACGGCCGCCCTCCCCGCCTGTGCTCCGCACGCCCAGGCCCAGCAGTTCACGCGCTCCGTCGTTGACGAGCGCCACCCGCTTGTGCCCGTCCAGCATCAGCAGTCCCTCGCGCACGGCGTGCAGCGTCGCCTGGTGGTAGTCGTGCATGCGGCTGAGTTCCGCCGCGTTCATGCCGTGAGTGTGGCGGCGCAGCCTCGCGTTGATCACGTACGTGCCGACGCCGCCCAGCGCGAGGGCCCCGCCCGCGACGCAGAGCAGCACCGTCACTTCCCCGCGCAGTTCGGCGGTGATGGTGTCCACCGCGATGCCCGCGCTGACCAGGCCGACCACCCGGCCCTCGTCCCAGACCGGCGTGACCACGCGCACGGACGGGCCGAGCGTACCGGTGTAGGTCTCGTGGAACGTACGGCCCTGCGCGGCCTGGCCCGTGTGGCCGACGAAGCGCCCGCCGATCCGGTCCGAGTCGGGGTGCGTCCAGCGCACTCCGCGGGTGTCCATGATGGTGACGAAGGTGACGCCGGTGTCGTGCCGCACGCGCTCCGCGTACGGCTGGAGCTCCTCCTGCGGACGCGGGGTGCGGATCGCCTCCCGTACGGACGGGGAGTCCGCGACCGCCTTCGCGGTGGCGGAGGCACGCTCCCGCGCCGACTCCTCCGTCTGGACACGGTCCGTGACGTAGGCGTAGACCGCGCACCCGGCCACCAGCACGGCCACCAGCACGACCTGCATCGCGAAGAGCTGGCCGGCCAGGCTGCGCGGGCGGCGGGGTGGGCGGGGAGTAAGCATGCGGCCAGTCTGCCTCGTGGAATTTCCGTGCACGTAATGCACGCAACAGTGACGGGCGTCACCTCGCGTTGCATAGTCACCGGGACTCGTGAGGACCGAGTCAGAGCCGCAGTGACAACGCAGAACGAGGAGCCCGACGTGTCCCAGCAGCCTCCGCCGAATCCGGCGCCGCCCGTGCGGAAGAAGCGGGATCTCACCAAGTATCTCTATCTTGCCGTGATCGCTGCCGTGTTGGCAGGCGTCATCCTCGGCTTCGTCGCTCCCGAGGTGGCCAAGGAGCTGAAGCCGGTCGGCGAGGGCTTCGTCAACCTGATCAAGATGATGATCTCGCCGGTCATCTTCTGCACGATCGTGCTCGGCGTCGGTTCCGTGCGCAACGCCACCAAGGTCGGCGCCGTCGGAGGGCTCGCACTGGGCTACTTCATGGTGATGTCGACCGTCGCCCTCGCCATCGGCCTGGTCGTCGGCAACATTCTGGACCCGGGCAGCGGCCTTCAGCTGACCGATGCCGCCAGGGAGGCCGGAGCGGCCGAGGCCGGCGACAGCGAGTCGACCACGGACTTCCTGCTCGGCATCATCCCCACCACGCTCGTCTCCGCCTTCACCGAGGGCGAGGTGCTGCAGACGCTGATGGTGGCGCTGCTCGTCGGCTTCGCGCTGCAGGCCATGGGCCGCGCGGGGGAGCCGGTCCTGCGGGGCATCGGGCACATCCAGAAGCTCGTCTTCCGCGTGCTCGCCATGATCATGTGGGTCGCGCCGGTGGGCGCGTTCGGAGCCATCGCCGCCGTCGTCGGCGAGACCGGCCTGGACGCTCTGAAGGCCCTGGCCGTGATCATGGTCGGTTTCTACATCACCTGTGTCCTCTTCGTCTTCGTCGTCCTCGGCTTGCTGCTCCAGGTCGTCTCCGGCGTGAACATCTTCGCGCTGCTGAAGTACCTGGGCCGGGAGTTCCTGCTGATCGTCTCCACCTCCTCCTCCGAGTCGGCGCTGCCGCGGCTCATCGCGAAGATGGAGCACATGGGTGTCAGCCGTCCCGTGGTCGGCATCACCGTGCCGACGGGCTACTCCTTCAACCTGGACGGCACGGCCATCTACCTCACCATGGCGTCGCTCTTCATCGCCGAGGCCATGGGCGACCCGCTGACGGTGGGACAGCAGATCTCGCTGCTCGTCTTCATGATCATCGCGTCGAAGGGCGCTGCCGGTGTCACCGGCGCCGGTCTGGCCACCCTGGCGGGCGGGCTCCAGTCCCACCGGCCGGAACTTGTCGACGGCGTCGGCCTGATCGTCGGCATCGACCGCTTCATGAGCGAGGCCCGCGCCCTGACGAACTTCGCGGGCAACGCGGTGGCCACAGTGCTGGTCGGCACCTGGACCAAGGAGATCGACAAGGACCGGGTACGGGAAGTCCTCGCGGGCCAGGCACCGTTCGACGAACTGTCCATGCAGGACGGCGAACTGCCCGACGGTGACCAGGAGGGCGACCGTGACGGCGGCGCCGCGGACAGGAGCGTGCCCGAACAGCGCCCGGAGTCCGTCTCCGTGGGCAAGAGCGAGAGCTGACCCCGTGCGGGGGCATGCCCCCCGAGGCTCTCACCGCGGGGGCCGGCCGGGTACGCGTACCCGGCCGGCCCCCGCCCCCGGTTTCACACCGGGCGCAGCCAGAGAGTCGACAGCGGCGGCAGAGCCGGCGTGATGGAGGCCGGCCGGCCGTGTGCGGGGACGCAGCCGGCGAGCAGCGGCGCGCAGTTGCGTACGCCGCCTCCCCCGTACCGCTCCTCGTCGGTGTTGAGGACCTCGCGCCAGCTCGTACCGGCCGTCGGCACACCCAGCCGGTGGGCGGGCAGCGTGTGCGGTGAGAAGTTGCTGACAGCGAGCAGCGGCCGCCCCTCGGCGTCGAAGCGCAGGAAGGCGAAGACGTTCTCCCCGCCGGCCGCGGCGGAGCCGCCCGAGGCGTCCTCGACCCAGGAGAAGCCCGCCGGGTCCGTGTCGAGCTGCCACAGGGCGGCGGTACGCGCATACCGGTCGTTCAGATCGCGCACCAGCTCGCGTACGCCCCGGTGGTCGGCCGCGGCGTCGTTGGCCGGGTCGAGCAGCCACCAGTCCGGGCCGTGCTCCTGCGACCACTCGGCGGTCTGCGCGAACTCCTGCCCCATGAAGAGCAGTTGCTTGCCGGGATGGGCCCACATGCAGCCCAGGTAGGCACGGACGTTCGCCAGCCGCTGCCACCGGTCGCCGGACATGGTGGAGACCAGCGAACGCTTGCCACGGGCCAACTCCTCCTGCGAGACGGGCAGTAGGTGGTTCTCCGCGTAGGCGTGCGCCATGGCGGACGTCATTCCCTCGCGGCGCTGCGAGCGGTGCTCCGGCAGGCTCGCGGCGTAGTCGAGGGTGCCCCGTGCCCAGTCCGTGTCCCACACGAAGCCGAACCCCAGCCCGCCCAGACCGTTCTCGCCCACATGGTGCGTCTCCCGGGTGACCCCGTCCCAGCCCCGGCACTCACCGGCCACGGTGATCACGCCCGGGCAGCGCCGCCGCAGGGTGGAGTTGATCTCCTGGAGCAGCGCGGCGGCGTCCGCCCCCGAGGTGCGGAGCATCGGGCCGGCGGTGCCCATGCGGAGGCCGTCGATGTGGAACTCCTCGCAGCGGTGGACGGCGTCGGCCACGAGGAAGCTGCGCACCTCGGGCCGTCCCGGCTCCTGCGGTACGTGCGCGGGCTCCCAGTCCATCAGGACTCCGACACCCGCTCGGTGCAGGGCGTCGACAAGGAACCTGAAGTCGTCCGGGCCGCCCGGCCGCGGGTCCGGGGTGAAGGCCCCGGTGAGGCGGCCGTCGAGCGTCCTGCCGTCGGAGGGCCGCTCCGGGCACCGCATCAGCTCGACGTGGGTGAAGCCCAGATCCTTGATGTACGGAGGCAGTTGGCCGGCGAGTTCGCGGTAGCTCAGCCCCGGGCGCCAGGAGGGCAGGTGGAGTTCGTACACGGACAGCGGCGAGGCCGCCGCGTTGCCGGCGCTCCGGCGGTCCAGCCACTCCCCGTCCTGCCACCGGTGTGCGGGGGTGTGGACGACGGAGCTCTCGCCGGGCGGCACCTGGGCCGCGCGGGCCATGGGGTCAGCCTGCCGCACGAGAGATCCGTCGTCCTCGGCGATCTCGAACTGGTAGACCGCCCCGTCCCCGACGCCCGGCAGGAAGAGCTCCCACACCCCGGAGGGGCCGAGTGACCGCATCGCAGCGGCCGTTCCTTCCCAGCCGTTGAAGTCACCCACGACCCGCACACCGCGCGCGTCCGGCGCCCACAGGGTGAACCGGGTGCCCGTGGCGCCGTGGTGGGTCATCGTGCGCGCACCCAGTGCCCGCCACAGGAACGCGTGCCGTCCCTCCGAGAACAGCCGCAGGTCCAACTCGCCGAGCGCGGGTGAGAATCCGTACGGATCGAGGACGCGGACCTCCTGGTCGCCGGGCCGCTCCGCGCTGCGCACCAGCAGTTCGTACTGTGGAACGCGGCCGCCCGGCACCTCGCCCGCGAAGAACCCGTCGCCCTCGTCGTGCAGCGGGACCCGCAGCCCCTCCGCCTCGGCGAGAACGGTGACGGCCCGCGCGTCAGGGCGCAGTACGCGGAAGCGGACGCCGCCGTGCGGCGTGGTGTGCGCGCCGAGGTGGGCGTGGGGGGCGTGGTGGGTGCCTTCCAGCAGACGGCGGCGGTCCTCGGCCGGGAGGGGGAGCGGGAGACTCACGTCCTCCTGTGAGGTGTCCGCGCGGGCGGGCGCGTCCCCGCCCCTGTCCGTGGAGACCGCCGTGTTCGCGGGCGCGCTCGTGCTCGCGTTCACGTTGGCCCCGGCGCCCGTGCCGGTGCTCCGGTTCGTGGACGGTTGCGCCGGCGTCTCCGTGCTCCCGCCCGGGCGCTCGCTTGCCTCTCTCTCGTGGCCTGGCTCTCTCTCGCGGCCGGGGCGCGCGTCCGCGTCCGCCGGTTCCGCGCGTGCCGCGTGTACGGGGGGCGCCTGCGGCCGGCCACGTGCGGCGCGGGTGAGGGCGGAGCGGACCGGAAGGCGCCGGAGCGCGGGGCGCGGCCTGTCCGGGAGCGGCAGCTCCACGGACGCCTCGGAGGGCGGTTCCGCTGTCGCCGTCCGGGGGCGCGTCGTGCCGGCGCCCGGCAGCGGGGCGCCCAGCGGCCCCGTCAAGGCGCCGAGTGACCAGCCCGAACGTGCGTCCTCCGGCCTGTCGTTGGCCCGACCGGACAGGAAGGTCTCGGGCACAGGCGACTGAACTCGCCCCGTGGAGTCGGGTGGCTGAGTCTCTGTCACGGTCGGTACCTCCTGAAGACGTCGTGGTCGGTTGGCGGAGCGGGCGGCCGTCCGCTGACGCCTGCGGTGCGGCTGGAGATTCCGTATGACGTGCGGGAGTTCGGCCGCCGTGCACGGGCCGGGTCCGGCCGGCACCGAGGCCGCGGTGCCGTGGCGGCTGCCCTGCGGGGTGAGCCGGCCGGAAGGCAGCGGCGGACGGGGGAGCCGTGCCGCTCGGCGGTGACGTGTCCGCCGGCGCACGCGGGAAGAGCTGTGCGGGACGAGGAACCTTCTTCCGGCACGGCGTCTGGCGTCCTTTCCCCGGGGGCATGGAAAGCACGCAGATTGTCCCTGATTATGACGTTGTCTGTCTTTCTGTACGGTTCGTGTCGGAGATCTTCACTCCGGTCACGGGTCACGGGTCACGGGCCACGGGGCGGCGGACGCGCGGACGGGCCCGGCCGCCGTCTGCGTGCCCCGGCGGCCCCGGCCCGGACGGTCACCGGCGGTAGGGGACGTCCTCCCGCGTGACCGCGACGGGCCGGGACCGGACGGAGACGGTCAAGAACCGCTGTCCGCGTCCTGTCCACCGTCCCCGGCGGGCCGGAGGGTGAAGACGTGCGCCGCCGGTGCCTCACCGTCCGGCGACAGCCGTACGGGGTTGTTCCGTCCCCACCTGTGTGTGCGGCCGGTGAGTTCGTCGAGCACGGCGAACGTCCCGTCCCCGCCGTCCCCGCCTGCGGCGGAGCCGAAGAGCTTCAGGGTCTCCTCCTCCAACGACACCTCACCTTCCTGGGGGTTGTGGGGGTCGAGGCTGACCACCACGAGGACGGCGTCGGTCTCTCCGTCCCGCCCCGGGAAGTCGCAGTGCTTGGAGAAGGCGATGATCTGCTCGTTGTCGCAGTGGTGGAACGTGAGCGGGCGCAGCTCCCGCAGTGCGGGGTGGCGGCGGCGGATGCCGTTCAGCGCCGCCACCAGCGGGGCGATGGAGGCGCCCGCACGTTCGGCGGCGTCCCAGTCGCGCGGGCGGAGCTGGTACTTCTCCGCGTCCAGGTATTCCTCGCCGCCCGCCCGGAGCGGTGTGGCCTCGCACAGTTCGTACCCCGCGTGCATGCCCCAGGAGGGTGAGAGGGTCGCCGCCAGCACCGCGCGTGTGCGGAAGGCCGCCCGGCCGCCGTCCTGGAGGCAGGAGGGCAGGACGTCCGGGGTGTTGACGAGGAAGTTCGGCCGCAGATAGGCGGACGTCTCGCCGGTCAGCTCCCGCAGATGGTCCGTCAGCTCCCGCTTGGTGCCGTGCCGGGTGAGGTGGGTGCAGGACTGCTGGAAGCCGACCTTGGCGAGGGTGCGCGTCACCGCGGGACGCGTGAACGCCTCGGCGAGGAAGAGGACATCGGGGTCGGACCGGTTGATGTCGCCGATGACCTTCTCCCAGAACACCACGGGGGTGGTGTGCGGATGGTTGACGCGGAAGATGCGCACCCCGCGCGACATCCACAGGCGCAGCACGCGCACCGTCTCCCGCACCAGCTCGCCGTAGGCCGCGGGGTCCTGGTCGAGGACGACGGGGAGGACCTCCCGCTGCGCGGACAGCGGGTCGCCGGCACCGCCGAGGGTGCCGTTCCGGCTGTTCGGGAACCACTCGGGGTGTTCCTTGGTCCAGGGGTGGTCGGGAGAGCACTGCAGTGCGAAGTCGAGTGCCACCTCCATCCCCAACGAGCGTGCGCGTTCCACGAAGTGGGCGAAGTCCTCCAGGGTCCCCAGGTCGGGGTGGAGCGCTTCGTGACCGCCGGCGGCGGAGCCGATCGCCCAGGGAGATCCGACGTCGTGGGCGGCGGCGGAGAGCGCGCTGTTGGCGCCCCTGCGCGCGGTGTCGCCGATGGGGTGCACGGGCGGGAGCGAGACGACGTCGAAGCCCATCCCGCCCACGGCCTCCAGCCGTCGGGCGGCGGTGCGCAACGTACCGGAGACCGGCGGCTCGCCCTCTTCGAGCACGGCGCCCTCGGAGCGCGGGAAGAGTCCGTACCAGGAGCTGAACCGGGCCCGCTCGCGCTCCACTTGCAGCGGCATCGGCCGCGTCGCCGTGACCAGTTCCCGCAGCGGGTGGCTCTCCAGTACCGACAGCACGCGGGGCGCCAGCGCCGCGGACAGGCGCGTGGCGACGGTGTGGTGCCGCGCGCGCAGTGTCCCCGCCACCTCCAGCAGGGTCTCGCGGCCGCCGCTGCGGGGCACCTGCGCCGCGGCCCGCTCGTGCAGGACCGCTCCTTCCTCCAGCGTGACTTCGGTGTCGGTACCCGCGGGGATCTTGCTTCTCGCCTCGCGCCGCCAGGTGGTGAGGGGGTCCGCCCACGCCTCGACGGCGTAGGTCCATCTGCCCTCGCTGTCCGGGGTGATCTCCGCCGCCCAGCGGTCCGTGCCGGGCTCCACTTCACGCATGGGCGTCCAGGGGCCGCAGCGGCCGGTGGGGTCGCGGAGTACGACGTTGGCGCCGAGTGCGTCGGGCCCCTCGCGGAAGACGGTTGCCGAGACCTGGAACGTCTCGCCCGGCACGGCCTTGGCCGGGTGGCGCCCGCAGTCGAGGAGGGGCTGGACGTCGAGGACGGGAATGCGACCGATCATGTCTTCACCTGTGCAGTGCGGGAGGAACAGGGCGGTTCGCGGATTTTGCGCACTCCGCGGACTTCCGCCTGTTCTATCTGCTCCTCCTGCCGCTCCCCGTCCCGGACATGGGCCTTGTGCGCGCGTCACCCGGCCGGGGGCGTGCACGGCGGGCGGCAGCGGGCCGCCGCCGGGGCGCTCGTCCGCCCCGGCCCGGCGTCCCGTGGAAGGAGGCCGGACGGGCCGGGGGAGGGGCAGTGCGGCTCAGGCGCCGTGCAGTTGGACGGGGAAGGACTGCAGGTCGTTCTGTGTGAGCACCGGCTGGTTGAGGATCTCCTCGACGGGAACTGCCAGCCGCAGGTCGGGGAAGCGTTCGAAGAGCGCCGGCAGGGCGATGCCCGCCTCCATCCGTGAAAGTGCTGCCCCGGGGCAGATGTGCGGCCCGTGGCCGAAGGACATGTGCCGGATCGGCACCGGCCTGCGGACGTCGAAATCGTCGGCGTCCGGGCCGTGTTGGTCGCGGTCCCGGCCGATCGCGCGGTAGGAGACGACGACGCCGTCGCCCTCGCGCACGATCTGGCCGTCCACCTCGATGTCCTCGGTGGCGAAACGCATCAGCAGATGCGTCGAGGGGGTGTCCCAGCGCAGGGTCTCCTCGATCACCGCGTCCCAGCCGACCTCGCCGTCGAGTACCGCGCGCAGCTGGCCGGGGTGGGTGAGCAGCGCGCGTACGGCGTTGAGGATCAGCCCGATCGTGGTCTCGTGACCGGCGGCGACGATCGCCTTGAGGTTGCCGACGACCTCTTCCTCGGTGAGGGGTTCGCCGCCCTCGTCCGCGAGGATCAGCGCACTGGTGAGGTCGTCGGCGGGCTCCGCGGTGCGCGCGCGGACCATCTCGGTGAAGATGACGTCGAGTTCCCGGATCACCGCCAGCCGTTCGTCCTGCGGCGTCAGCATCGAGAAGAACGCCTTGTAGAGCGTGTGCAGCTTCGGATGCAGAGCCGGGTCCACACCCATCAGGACACTGATCACCGACATGGGCAGGGGCAGCGCGAAGACGGACTTGAGATCCACGGGGCCGCGCGCGCCCTGGCCTGCCAGGTCCTCCAGCAGCCGCCCCGTGATGCTCTCGACCACCGGGCGGAGGTTCTCCAGCCTGCGCGGCGTGATGGCCTGCGCCGTCTTCGTACGCAGCCTCCGGTGCTCCGCGCCGTCGACGGTGAACATCGAACGGCCCGCGTCGATCATGCCGATCAGCGGCCAGGCGTCGGTGACCTCTCCCGTACGCCACAGCGTCCACCGGTTGATGTCCTTCACCAGCCGCTGGTCCGTCAGCAGCCGCCGGGCCGCGGCGTGCCGGGTGACGGACCACGCGGGCACCCCCAGCAGCTCGATCTTCGTGAGCGTGCCCGCGTCGCGCAGGCGGCGGGTCTCCTCGTCCAGGTTGCGCACCATCGGGTCGAGCACGATCGGGCACTGCCCGGCGGGACCGCCGGCGGCGGGCGCCTGCTCGTGGTGCGCGGGTGAGTCGGACGCGGACGAACGGGAGGCGGGGAGGCTCATGGCGTGCCTTTGAGGGGAGGTGTCGGAGTGAACTGGACGGGCAGGTCCGTCACGCCCTGCTGGATGGCGGAGGGCCGCCGGGTGAGTGCTTCGGCCGGGACGGACAGGTCGATCTCCGGCAGCCTGTCGAGGAGCACCTCGATGCCGACCCTGACGATCGTCTCGGCTATCTCCTGCGCCTGGAAGGGGCACTGGAACTCGCCGTGGCTGAAGGCGAAGTGGGCGCTGTTGCCGCCCCGCAGCCCGGTGTCGGCGCCCTCGGAGGTGATGTGGACCTTCGGGTCGGCGTTGGCGCCGGCGAGGCCGAGGAGCAGCATGTCGCCGCGGCGGATGCGCTGGCCGCCGAGCCAGGTGTCCCACGCGGCCCAGCGGCCCGCGAGGATCTGGGTCGGCGTCTCCTCCCAGAGCACCTCGTTCATCGCCTCGGGGACGCTGCGCCGGCCGCCGGTGAGGGACGCGGCGAAGCGGTCGTCCGTCAGCATGAGACGTACGGAGGTGCCGATCCAGTCCGAGGTGGGCAGGTGGCCCGCGGCCGTGATGGCCATCAGGTCCAGCGCGTACTCCTCGTCGCTGAACGGTTCCGGATGGGCCATCATCCAGGAGGTGACGTCCGGGCCCGGCACGGCCCGCTTGGTGGCGACCAGCTGGTGCATCATGCCGGCGAACTGTCCGTAGCCCTCCAGGGCGTCGGGGCCGCCGTCGGCCATGTCGCTCATGGCCTTGCTGAGTGCGGGCGTCTCCTCGTCGGCGAGGCCGAGGATGCGTGCGAGCACGAGGATGGGCAGTGGCTTGGCGTAGTCGGCGATGATGTCCGCCTCGCCGCGCGCACAGAAGGAGTCGAGCAGCCGGTCGGCCAACTCCTCGCAGTGCCGGCTGAGTTCGAGCGGACTGATCATTCCCAGCGCGCTCTGCACCATCGACAGATGGCGCTGGTGCTCCTCACCCACGGTGTAGTAGATGGAGGGCTGGCGCTGGCCGATCATCGGCCGCAGCGGCCAGTCCTCGGGCAGCGAATCCCACTGGTTCCACAGACCGGAGTCGCGGGGGAAGCACGCCGAGTCGTTGGTGACCTGGTACATCTCCTGGTAGCCGATGACGAGCCAGGCCGGCACCTCGCCGACGAGCAGCACCGGTACGACCGGGCCGTGGTCACGGCGCATCTCCCGGTACAGCTCGGTGGGCGCGGTCTCGAACCGCGGGCCCCACAGCGGCACGGCGTTCCCGGAGTGCGCGGGGCATCCGGGTGGCGGGGCGCTGCCCGCACTGGGGGCGTTCTGATACGCCGTCACGACGCAACCTTCCGTCTTCCGTCCGATGATCGTGACCACTTCGCGTTGCGAGGGCTGGATGCCGTGACCGGAGCACGGTTCCAGGACGCAGGCGTGAGGGAGCTGGTCAGTTCACCCGTCGCTGTCGTGCGCCGCCACGCTTCACCCCGACGGGAGCGAGCGTGCCCTGGGCCCGGAGGGCCCGCACCGCTGCTCGCCGCTCACCTCGCTTCCGCTTCCGTCTTCCGGCACGCCGCCGGCCTGTTCTCAGCGGTCACGGAGGGCGTGCGAAGGGTCTTCCGAATGGTCGTTCCCCTGCTGACTCGGGGAGCCAGCAGCTTAGGAGCAGATGGCGGACGGGTCGAGGGCCGGAGCACAGGCATTCACCAGTTGCAGTGCCGGGGAGGGCGATGCGCCGGATGTGCCGGAGAGGTGAGGGATGTGCCGGAGGGTCAGGGAACGGGCAGACGGGCGGTGTGCGGGTGGCCCGCGGCCCGTGAAGGCCGGCCGGTACCTCTGCCTCGTGTCGCGGGTGCCGCGTGCGCTCAGCCGCACGCGGCGACAGGGCGGACGCTCCGCGCCGGATCGCGCGGACCGCCCGCCCTGTCGGCGTTCGACCGTCCCTCAGGGGGGCGGCAGAAGCGCGGCCCGCGCCCGCGGTGCCGACTGCCGCCCCACCGGGGTCACTTGACCGCTACGGCCGTCCAGGCGGCCTCGACGGTCTTGGTCTCGGCGCTGTCGGCGCCGTAGAGGTCGTTGGCCGCCTTGACCGTCGCCTCGCGGGCAGCCGCGTAGTCCGTGTTGGCGGTCATGTTCTCGGTCAGCGCCTTGAACCAGATCGCCTGGGACTTCTCGATGCCGATGCCCTCGACGGTGGAGCCGTCGGCGGTCGGCGAGTCGTACTCGACGCCGTTCACCTCCTGCTGGCCGCTGCCGACGGACAGCAGGAAGAAGAAGTGGTTGGCGATGCCGGACGAGTAGTGCACGTCGACGCCGCCGGCGTTCTCGTCCCAGAAGTCGAGCGAGTTGCCGTCCTTGCTCGGCTCGTCCATGTAGCGCAGCGGGGTGCCGTCGCCGTTGATGTCGATCTTCTCGCCGACGAAGTAGTCCGCGACGTCCCCGGGGCTGTTGGCGTGGAACTCCGTGGCCGCCGCGAAGATGTCCGAGGTGGCCTCGTTGAGGCCGCCCGACTCGCCCGCGTAGACCAGCCCGGCGGTGGTGGAGGTGACGCCGTGCGACATCTCGTGGGCGGCGACGTCGAGCGAGGTGAGCGGCTTCTGGTTGCCCTCGCCGTCGCCGTAGGTCATGCAGAAGCAGCTGTCGTCCCAGAAGGCGTTGACGTAGTTGTCGCCGTAGTGGACGCGGCTGGGGGCACCCTTGCCGTCACCGGCGATGCCCTCGCGGCCGAAGTTGTCCTTGAAGAAGTCCCACGTCGTGGAGGCGCCGTAGTGGGCGTCGACGGCGGCGGTCTGCGGGTCGTCGGGCTTGCCCGTGCCCCACTTGTCGTCCTCGTCGGTGAATTCCGCTCCGTCGCCGCTGGAGCCGCCTTCCAGGTTGGTGGTCTTGCTGCCGCCGCGGGTCTCGTCGGTGAGGGTGAAGGCACCCTCCGAGCCCGAGGTGGACAGCTCGACCTCGCCGCTGTACTGGCTGGAGCCGGTGCCTTCCTGGATGGCCTGGTACTCGAAGATCTTCTTGCCGGACTCGGCGTCCGTGAAGACGTGCATCCTGTTCGGCGCGCCCGACTTCTGGGTGCCGCCCTCGACGGTCTCCCAGGCCAGCACGGGCTTGCCGGTCAGCGCGAAGACGACCTTGCGGGGCGCCTCGCTGCCCTTGGCCTTCGGGGTGGCCGGCTTGGCGGCGGCGCTGACGCCCTCGGTGTCCACGGCGATCTCGGCCTTCGTGGACTTGGTGACGCCGGTGTGCTTGCCGGACTTCGTCTTGTGCACCACCATGTCGCCGCCGAGCACGGGCATTCCGTCGTAGGTGCGCTCGTAACGGACGTGGGTGGCGCCGTCCTTGTTCTTGACGACGTCCTTGACCTGCAGCTCCTCCTCGGCGCCCAGGCCGAGCGCCTTGGCGTCGGCGGCCTTGGCCTTGGGGGAGTCCGCCTTCTTGATGAGGGAGGTCTTCTGGGCCGCCGTCAGTTCGGCGGCCATCGCGCCCGCCCTGACGCCGGAGTCGTCCGGGCCGGGGCCGGCCGCTGCCGCGCCGGAGGTCACGCCTGCCACGACGAGCGCGGCGGTGGCGGCGAGGGCGGATATGCGCTGCTTCCTGCTGATGGATCTCACGCGGTGGCTCCTTCTGCCGTGGGGGATCGGGCGGCAGCCGACAGCTGTCGTCCGAGCAGAACCGTGGAACGGAAAGCGAACATGTTCTCGGGCGAACGCACGAGTAACTCCGTCAGCCTGCCATCGAGTACGTGTGCATGTCACGGTTTCAGGCATACGGTGTTCACAGGTTGACCAGATTCTGTCCGTTGTCACAAACCTCTTCGCCGTATAACGAACGTCCGCGCGCCGGTAGTTGTCGTCCTCCCTGGTCAGTTCGGACCCGAACTGCCCGGACCGCTCGCGTCCGCACCGGGCAGCCCCCGCACGAGGGAGTCCCGCCACGCCTGGTGCAGCCCCGCGAACCGGCCGCTCCCAGCCGTGAGTCGGGCGGGTGAGCCGTCCTCCACCACCCGCCCGTCCTCCATGACGAGCACCCTATCCGCCGTCTCCACGGTCGAGAGGCGGTGGGCGATGACCACCGCCGTACGGCCCCGCAGCACCGTCAGCATCGCCTGCTGGACGGCCCGTTCACCCGGGACGTCCAGCGAGGAGGTCGCCTCGTCCAGGATCAGCACCGCCGGGTCCGCCAGCAGCGCGCGGGCGAAGGCCACCAACTGCCGCTGGCCCGCGGAGATACGGCCGCCGCGCTTGCGTACGTCCGTGTCGTACCCGTCCGGCAGCGAGACGATGAAGTCGTGGGCGCCCAGGGCCTTCGCGGCGCCCTCGATCTCGGCGCGCGTGGCGTCCGGGCGGCCGATGGCGATGTTCTCGGCCACCGTGCCGGAGAAGAGGAACGCCTCCTGGGTGACCATGACGACGCCGCGCCGCAGCGCGGCGCTGTCCAGGTCCCGCAGATCCACGCCGTCGAGAAGAATCCGCCCGGACGTCGGGTCGTAGAAGCGGGCGAGCAGCTTCGCGAGCGTGGACTTGCCCGCGCCGGTGGCACCGACGACGGCGACGGTCTGCCCGGCGTGCAGCGTCAGGTCGAAGCCCGGCAGCACCTCGCCGCCGGTGCGGTAGCCGAAGGCGACCCCCTCGAAGACGACCTCCCGGCCGCGCGCCCCGCCCCCGGCGCCCCCGGCGCCCACCGGGCCGTGGTCCCGTGGGGAGGGCAGCCCGAGCGGTGCGAGCGGCTCCGGCACGGACGGGCGCTGGGCCAGCAGCCCCGCGATCTTCTCCAGCGAAGCCGCCGCCGACTGATAGGAGTTGAGGAACATCCCCAGCCGGTCGATCGGGTCGTAGAGCCGGCGCAGATACAGCGCGGCCGCGGCGAGCACACCGAGCGCGAGCTCCTGCCCGGCGACCCGGTGGGCGCCCCACAGCACGATGGCCGCGACCGCCGTGTTCGCGGTCAGCCTCGAGAGGACCACGTAGCGGGCCATCTCCAGCAGCGCGTCACCGTTCGCCCGCTGGTGCCGGGAGTTGAGCCGTGCGAACGCCTCGTCGTTGGCTCGCTCGCGGCGGAAGCTCTGCACCGGCCGGATGCCGCCCACCGTCTCCGCGAACTTCACGATGACCGCGGCGATCGCCGTGGACTTGCCGCGGAAGACGCGCATCGAGCGCCGCCGGAAGTTCTGTACGAGTAGTGCGAGCGGCAAGAAGCTGACGAGCGCCGCCGCGCCGAGCCCGAGGTCCAGCCACAGCAGTGTCGCCAGGATGTAGACCACGGACAGCAGGACGGTCAGCAGCTCCTGGAGCCCCTCGTCGAGCAGTTCGCGCAGCGACTCCACGTCGCTGGTCGAGCGGGAGATCAGCCGGCCCGAGGTGTAGCGGTCGTGGAAGTCGAGGTCGAGTGCCTGGGCGTGCCGGTAGATCCGCCCGCGCAGCTCCAGCAGCACACGCTGGTTGACGCGGGCCGCGGCGATGATGAACCCGTACTGCAGACGTCCGGAGGCGAGCGCGCAGAGGAGAGCGGCAGTCCCGAGGGCGACCAGAGGGCCGTGGTCGCCGTGGCGGCGCAGCGCGGGCACGGCGTGGTCGATGGCGAAGGCGACGAGCAGCGGGCCCGCCTGTACTGCGGCCTGCTGCAACAGCAGCAGGACGGCGGCGGCGACGACCCGGCGCCGCTGCGGCCGCAGCAGCGACGCGAGCAGCGAGCGGGCGGCGTGCTTCGGAGCGGGCAGGACGTCGTCGTCGAACTGGTCGCCGGAGCGGGGCGGTTCGTGCCCGCCGCCGCTGACGGCATCGTCCTCGGGGTCCTTCCCACGGTCCTTGCCGGGGTCCTTCCCCAGATCCGTCCCAGGGCTCGCGCGGTCGTTGCCGCGGTGCTCCTTACTCCTGCTGCTCCTGTTACTCCTGGCCCCTCGTACGGTGCCGGTCAACTCTCCTCCCCCTCACGCCTGTCCGCCGGTCCGGCCGCGGCCCTGACGCCACCACCGGCACCGGCACCGCCGCCCGCACCGCCTCCGCTCTCCCCGTCGCCCCCGCTCTCGCCGGACATCAGACGCCGGTACTCGGCGCTCCCGCGCAGCAGTTCACGGTGCGTCCCCACGGCGGCGATGCGTCCGCCGGAGAGGAGCGCCACACGGTCCGCGAGCAGTACGGTCGAGGGCCGGTGCGCCACGACGAGCGCCGTCGTCGTGGCCAGCACCTCGCGCAGTGCCGCCTCGACCGCCGCCTCCGTGTGGACGTCCAGCGCTGAGAGCGGATCGTCCAGCACGAGGAAGCGGGGCTGTCCGACCACGGCGCGGGCGAGCGCGAGGCGCTGCCGCTGCCCGCCGGACAGGCTCAGCCCCTGCTCGCCGACCTGCGTGTCCGGGCCGTGCGGCAGCGCGTCCACGAAGCCGGCGGCCTGCGAGATGCGCAGGGCGCGAGCGAGCTGACGCTGCCGCGCCGCCTCCTGTGCGTCCGCCTCAGAACGCGCCCCGGGGAGGGGGACGTCGCGTACGGCGGACGGCGAACGGTCCGCGCCCATCAGCACGTTCTCCGCCACGCTCGCCGAGAAGAGCGTCGGCTCCTCGAACGCCACGGCCACGCGGGCGCGCACCTCGTCGCGGCTGAGTGCGGCGACGTCCTCGCCGTCCAGGGTGATGCGTCCGCCCGTCGCCTCGTACAGCCGGGGTACGAGCGCGGTGAGCGTCGTCTTGCCGCTGCCGGTGGCGCCGACGAGGGCCATCGTCTCGCCGGGACCGACGTGCAGGTCGACGCGGTCCAGCACGGGCGGGTCCTCGGGGGCGGCGTCGGGGTAGCGGAAGCGCACGCCCTCGAAGCGCAGCCCGCCCGAGCCGGAACCGCCGCCTTCGTCGTCCCCGTCCCCGTCCGGGGTGGTGCCCTCGTGCGCGTGGCGCAGTACGTCCGGCGGCACCGGCTCGTCCATCACTTCGAAGTAGCGGTCGGTGGCGGTGGCAGACTCGTTGCTCAGCGCCAGCAGGAAGCCGATCGACTCGACGGGCCAGCGCAGCGTCAGCGCCGTGGAGAGGAACGCGACAAGGGTGCCCGCCGACAGTTCACCGCCGGCCACCTGGAGCGTGCCCAGCACCAGCGCCGCCCCGATCGCGACCTCGGGCAGCGCCGTGATGAGGGCCCAGATCCCCGCAAGCAGCCGGGCCTTGCGCAGCTCCGTGCCCAGCAGCCGTTCCGAGAGCGCACGGAACGCCCGCGCCTGGGAGCGGTGCCGTCCGAACCCCTTGATGATGCGGATGCCCAGCACGGCCTCCTCGATCACCGTGACCAGGTCGCCGATCTGGTCCTGTGCCTTGCGGGCCGCGAGCGCGTACCGCTTCTCGAAGACCGCGCACAGCCACACCAGCGGGACGACCGGCCCCAGGATGACCAGTCCCAGCGTCCACCGCTGGGCGAGCAGGATGACGCAGCCGACGACGATCGTCACCCCGTTGACCAGCAGGAAGGTCGCGCCGAAGGCGAGGAACATGCGCAGCAGCTGCAGATCCGTCGTCGCACGCGAGAGCAGCTGCCCGCTCGGCCAGCGGTCGTGGAAGGAGACCGGAAGCCGCTGCAGATGCCGGTAGACGTCCGCCCGGAGCGCCGCCTCGACACCCGCGAGCGGGCGCGCGACCAGCCACCGCCGCAGCCCGAAGAGCCCTGCCTCCAGCACTCCGACGCCCAGCAGCAGCGCCCCGCCCAGCCACACGCCCGAGGTGTCACGGTCCGCCACGGGGCCGTCCACGGTCCACTTCAGTACGAGCGGGATCACCAGCCCGGTGCAGGAGGCGAGGACGGCCACGAAAGCGGCGGAGAGGAACCGCGCCCGCACCGGCCGCACATACGGCCACAGACGCAGCAGGGAGCGCACCGTCGAGCGTCTGCCGTCCCTGCCGGCTGCGCTTTCCCCGCCGGCGCCGCTGTCCTCGGCGGCCCTCACGCTTTCCGCGCCGTCCCCGAAACTCCCCCCGGCGCCGCCGCCCACCCCACCGCTCGTCCCCACGCTGGCAGTCACCGTGGCGACGATACGGGCGGCCGCCGCCGTCCTCATCCTCTTTTTTCCCGGCCGACGCCGGGTCGGTGCTCGCATGGCGCCTGCTGCGGGGCGATGCTTCCCGGAGGGGACATGTCGCGCGAATGCGTGAAACGTTCGTTTCCCATACGGCGGCGGGTCGTTGGTCCCCGTACGGCGAGCCACGGGGAGTGCGGACATGGAACGGGCGGTGCGGCCGGGCCGGACAGCTTGGCTGTGGAGGAGCGCGGCTCGCACGCGCGTACTCGGTGTGCTGTGCGCGCTGGCCCTTCTCCTGGCGGGCTGCGGTGTGATCGTCGAGACGCAGTCACCTCCACTGGTCATCGAGGTGGCGCCCGGGAACGGCGCCGAGCACGTCGAGGCGGACGCGCCTGTACGGGTGTCGGTTGCGGACGGCAAGCTCGAACGCGTGCGGGTGACCCGCAAGGGCCGGGGCCCGGAGCGCGAAGTGGAGGGGCGTGTCTCCTCCGACGGGCGTACGTGGCAGCCCGCCGGCTCCGGCAAGGTGCTCAAGCTGGGCAGCAGGTACACGGTGGACGCGGTCGCGCGGGACAGCGCGGGCCGGCGCGCCGCCCGCAACACCAGCTTCACCACCAAGGCGCAGCCCCGCCGCTTCATCGGGTTCTTCACGCCCGAGCACCGGCAGACCGTCGGCACGGGGATGATCGTCTCGATCAGGTTCAACCGTCCGATCGAGGACCGGGCCGCCGTGGAGCGGGCGATCCGCGTCAGCGCCGACCCCTCGGCGCGGGTGGCACCGCACTGGTTCGGCTCCTCGCGGCTCGACTTCCGTCCCGAGGAGTACTGGAGGCCGGGCACCCGCGTCACCCTGGATCTGCGGCTGCGCGGAGTGCAGGGCGCGCCGCACGTGTACGGGGTGCAGCGCAAGCGCGTCCACTTCACCGTCGGCCGCGATCAGCGCTCCGAGGTGGACGCGCGGAATCACACGATGACGGTGCGGCGGGGCGGCGAGGTCGTCAGCCGGGTGCCCGTCACGGCGGGCTCGGCGGAGAACCGTACGTACGAGGGCCACATGGTCGTCAGCGAGAAGTTCGAAGAGACCAGGATGGACGCCAGTACCGTCGGCTTCGGCGGCGAGTACGACATCGCGGACGTGCCGCACGCGATGCGCCTGACCGACAGCGGCACCTTCCTGCACGGCAACTACTGGGCGCCCAGGTCCACTTTCGGCAAGGAGAACGTCAGCCACGGATGCATCGGGCTGCGTGACCGGAAGGGCGGCGATCCGCAGGGTCACGCGGGTGCCTTCTACCGGAGTTCACTGATCGGGGACGTCGTCACCGTCAAGAACTCGGGCGAGCGCACGGTCGCTCCCGGCAACGGGCTCGGCGGCTGGAACATGGCCTGGAAGGACTGGACGGCCGGGTCCGCGCTGGACTGAGACACACGGCCGTCTCCGCCCGTTCCCCCGTGGGAAATCGCGACGGAACGGTGACGTTCGCAGGGCTCCCCTCCCCCTGACGGTGTGATTATCTAGCGACGGATAGTCGTGAAATCGCTTCGGGGGCGCACGCTGGTGCGCGATCAGCCGTGCGAGGGGAGAAGCCCGCTGTGGATCTGAAGGCCGTCGCAAAGGGAGCCAGGGAGAAGCTCAGCCCCGAGGCGATACGTGGGGACAGCCGGGCCCAGGCCATAGGCGGGTCCGCCATAGGTCTCATCGTGCTCGGCCTGGTCCTGCTGCTGACGCTCACCACCTGCGGGGGCGCGAGCGGCGGAAGCGGGGACGAGGGGAAGGGCAAGGACGAGAGTGACAAGGGCCCCTCGCGGGCGCTCGTCCGGGTGGCCCCCAAGAACGGCGCGGACGGGGTCGGGACGAACGGCGCGCTGAAGGTGACCGCGGCGCGGGGCAAGCTCGTGGACGTCAAGGTCGAGGACGCCGACGGCAACGAGGTCGACGGCAGCATCGCCGAGAACGGCAAGGGCTGGCAGCCGGCCGCCCACCTGGCCACGGACACCGAGTACTCCGTCGAGGCAAGGGCGGAGGACTCCGAGGGACGCGAGGCCACCGAGCGCGCGCGCTTCACCACCCTCAAGCCGGAGAGCACCTTCATCGGCCGCTTCACACCCGAGGACGGCGACAAGGTGGGCGTCGGGATGCCCGTCTCGGTCAACTTCGACCGTCCCGTCAAGGACCGGAAGGCCGTGGAGAAGGCGATCTCCGTCAGCGCCGACCCCGAGGTCGAGGTCGAGGGGCACTGGTTCGGCGACAGCCGCCTCGACTTCCGCCCCGAGGAGTACTGGGAGGCGGGCACCGACGTCGAACTCGACCTGAACCTCGACGGGGTGGAGGGCGCCGACGGCGTCTACGGCACCCAGGACAAGTCCGTGAACTTCTCCGTGGGCCGCAGCCAGGTCAGCGTCGTGGACGCGAAGACGAAGAAGATGACGGTCACCCGGGACGGGAAGAAGCTCAAGACGGTCCCCATCAGCTCGGGCAGCCCGGAGAACCCCACGTACAACGGCCGCATGGTCATCAGCGAGCGGCACACGGTGACCCGGATGGACGGCCGGACGGTGGGCTTCGGACGCAAGGAGGAGTCCGGCGGCTACGACATCAAGGACGTGCCGCACGCCATGCGGCTGTCCACGTCGGGCACCTTCATCCACGGCAACTACTGGCTGGCGCAGTCCCAGTTCGGACAGGTCAACGCAAGCCACGGCTGCGTCGGGCTGTTCGACAAGAAGGGCGGGGGCGACAAGAACACGCACGGCGCCTGGTTCTTCAACGAGTCGATCATCGGCGACGTCGTGGAGATCAAGAACTCCAAGGACAAGACCATCCAGCCCGACAACGGCCTCAACGGCTGGAACATGGACTGGGACGAGTGGACGGCGGAGCAGGACTGACACGCGGACCTGCCCTCCCCGGCCCCCGGCGCTGTGAGCAACAGCACCGGGGGCCGCTCCCGTAACGGCCGTTAACCTTCCCCCATGACTGTGAATCTCGAAGTCGCCGAGGGTGTCGGCACACTGCGTCTGGACCGTCCCCCCATGAACGCCCTGGACATGGCCACCCAGGACCGTCTGCAAGAGCTCGCCCAGGAGGCGTCCGTACGCGACGACGTACGCGCCGTCGTGATCTACGGCGGCGAGAAGGTCTTCGCGGCCGGCGCGGACATCAAGGAGATGCAGGCCATGGAGCACGCGGACATGGTCAAGCGGTCCAAGGCGCTGCAGGACTCCTTCACCGCCGTGGCGCGCATCCCCAAGCCCGTCGTGGCAGCCGTCACCGGGTACGCACTGGGCGGCGGCTGCGAGTTGGCGCTGTGCGCCGACATCCGGATCGCGGGTGAGGGGGCGAAGCTGGGGCAGCCGGAGATCCTGCTGGGCCTGATCCCGGGTGCGGGCGGCACGCAGCGCCTCTCCCGTCTGGTGGGCCCGTCCAGGGCGAAGGACCTCATCTTCACCGGACGCCAGGTCAAGGCGCAGGATGCTTTGGAGATGGGCCTGGTGGACCGGGTGGTGCCCGACGCGGAGGTCTACGAGCAGGCCGTGGCGTGGGCCGCGCGGCTGGCGGCGGGACCTGCGATCGCGCTGCGCGCCGCCAAGGAGTCCGTCGACGTGGGTCTGGAGACGGACATCGACTCCGGGCTGGCCGTCGAACGCAACTGGTTCGCCGGGCTGTTCGCCACCGAGGACCGTACGACGGGGATGCGCAGCTTCGTCGAGGAAGGCCCGGGCAAGGCGAGGTTCCGCTGAACGGCGGGGCCGGGGCCCGCGTTTGAGGTTCCCCAGAGGTGGGGTGGCCGGGGGTGGCGCGCGGCCCTTCGCGCGTGCGCTCCACCTTGTGGGGGAATCGCGGGGGAATGGGCAGGGTTCTGGGGACGTCCCGCCCCTCCTGCTCCGTGCCGGCCTCCCGGCCCGGATATCGTGCCTGGTGGCCGGGGGTCCGACCCGGAGCACGCGCTGCTGTGGGCACGTCCGCGCACCCCGGCGGAGGAATCTGTTCCGCCGTTCGGGATCTGATTGAACCGCCCCGCGACGGCCCGGCTCCCGCCATGATGGTTGCCATGGCGGGACAGGGAGAAGTGGCGGGCGTGACCGAGCGGGTGCCAGAAGTCCCGGAAGAGCCGAGAGGCGACAGAATCGGCAGCGGCGTCCTCGACCTCGTCGGTGACCCCACGGTCTCCGAGGTGCGCCTTCCCAACCGCCCCGAGTCGGCCCGGTGCGCGCGCCGGGTGGCCGCCACCGTACTGGAGTCGCACTGGTCGCTGCCCGGCCCGGTCGCGGACGACGCCGTCCTGCTCGTCTCCGAACTCGTCGGCAACGCCGTCCGCCACACCGGTGCCCACGTCTTCGGCCTGCGCATGTCGCGCCGCCGGGGCTGGCTCCGCGTCGAGGTGCGCGACCCCTCCCGCGGCCTGCCGTGTCTCCTGCCGGTGCACGAACTCGACACCAGCGGGCGTGGCCTCTTCCTCGTCGACACCCTCTCCGACCGCTGGGGGGTTGACCTGCTGCCGCACGGCAAGACGACGTGGTTCGAGATGCGGGCCGCCATCTGACGGCCCGTCTCCGGTGCCCCGTCTCCGGTGCCCCGTCTCCCCTGCCCTGCCTACCGTCCCCTGCTTACCGTCCCCTGCCTCCCCTGTCCTGCCTGCCGTGCCCCCGGACCGGGCGCCTTGCGGGCGGAGGGCTGGACAGTCAGGCTGCCGGTGCCTGGCCGGACGACTCCGGTCCGCACGGACCCCGGACCGGCCGCCGAGACGAGAGGACCGGAACCGGATGAAGATCGAATCAGTGGAGACAGTCGTCACCAGCCCGGGGCGCAACTTCGTCACGCTTCGTGTGGTGACCGAGGACGGCATCACCGGTCTGGGCGACGCCACCCTCAACGGCCGGGAGCTGGCAGTCGCCTCCTATCTGCGCGACCATGTCGCGCCGCTGCTGGCAGGGCGGGACGCCCGCAACATCGAGGACACCTGGCAGTACCTCTACCGAGGCGCGTACTGGCGGCGCGGCCCGGTGACCATGGCGGCCGTCGCCGCCGTGGACACCGCGCTGTGGGACATCAAGGCCAAGGCCGCGGGAATGCCGCTGTACCAGCTGCTGGGCGGCGCCAGCCGCCGCGGCGCCCTCGCCTACGGCCACGCCTCGGGACGGGAGATCCCAGAGCTGCTCGACTCCGTCCGCGCCCACCTGGAGGCGGGCTACCGCGCAATCCGCGTGCAGACCGGAGTGCCGGGACTGGACTCCGTCTACGGCGTGGCCGCCTCCCACGCCGGCTCCGGCGAGCGCTACGACTACGAACCGGCCCGCCGCGCCGGCCGTGGCCCTGCCCTGCCCGTCGAGGAGACCTGGGACACCCGGGCCTACCTGCGCCATGTGCCGGGCGTCTTCGAGGCCGTACGCGCGGAGTTCGGGCCCGGTCTGCCGCTGCTGCACGACGGGCACCACCGCATGACGCCCATCGAGGCGGCGAAGCTGGGCAAGTCGCTGGAGCCCTACGACCTGTTCTGGCTGGAGGACGCCACCCCCGGCGAGGACCAGGCCGCGCTGCGCCTGATCCGTCAGCACACCACCACGCCTCTGGCCATCGGCGAGGTCTTCAACTCGGTGCACGACTACACCACTCTGCTCAGCGAGCGGCTGATCGACTACGTGCGCTCGGCGGTCACCCACACCGGCGGCGTCACCGCGATGAAGAAGCTGCTCGACCATGCCGCCGTTTTCGGCATCCGCTCCGGCCTGCACGGGCCCACCGACATCTCCCCGGTCGGCATGGCCGCCGCGCTCCATCTGGACCTGGCCGTGCACAACTTCGGCATCCAGGAGTACATGCGGCACTCTCCGGACACCCTGGAGGTCTTCCGTACCTCCTACACCTTCGAGGAGGGACTGCTGCACCCGTCCGACGTCCCCGGGCTGGGCGTCGAACTCGACGCGGAGGCCGCCGCCCGCTTCCCGTACGAACCCGCCTACCTGCCCGTCAACCGGCTCGCCGACGGGACGGTCCACGACTGGTGAGGCCGCCGCGGGACGAAGGGCCGCACGTCAGCGTTCCCTGTACTTCGCACCGACCTTCTCCGCCTCCCGCTGCCCCTTGCGCAGTGCCGCCGCGACGGACTGCTCCCCCTTCACGGCGGCGCTCAGTTCGGCGGAGACGCTGTCGCCCAGCTGCGTGAACTCCGGGACGCCGACGAACTGGATGCCGACGGTCGGACGGTCCTGCACACCCGGCGACCGGGGGTCGGCGCTGGTGATCGCCTTCTCGGCCTGCCGGTGGAAGGCGCTCGCGGCCTCCTTGTACGCGGCCCTCTCGAACGTCGACTTGCGCTTGCCGGCGGGGACGTTGGCCCAGCCGGACTCCCGGCCGACCAGTTCCTCGTACTCCTTGCTGGAGGCCCAGGAGATGAACTCCCACGCGGAGCGGGAGTTCTGCGACGCCTTCTGCACCCCCCACGCCCAGGTGTAGAGCCAGCCGGAGGACTCGGTCCTCTCCACCGGCGCCTGGGCGTAGCCGATCTTGCCGCCCACCGGGGAATCCTCCGCCTCCAGCGATCCGGCGCCCGCCGTCGCGTCGTACCACATGGCGGACTTGCCGCTCTTCATGGTCTCGAGGCACTGGGAGTAGCCGCTGCCGGCGGGGTCCGGCTGGCCGTGCTCGCGCAGGAGATCGACGTAGAACCCGGCGGCCTCGGTGAATGCCTTCGAGTTGAGCCCGGCGTCCCACTTCTTATCGAACCAGGTGCCGCCGAAGGTGTTCACGACCGTGGTCAGCGGGGCCGTCATCTCGCCCCAGCCGGGCAGCCCCCGCAGGCAGATGCCGCTCATGCCCTCCTCGGCCCCGTCGGCCTTCCCGGCGAGCTCCTCCACCTCCTGCCAGGTGGGCTCGGCGGGCATCTTCAGACCCAGCTTCTCGAAGACGTCCTTGCGGTACATCAGGAAGGAGGACTCGCCGTAGAAGGGCTCGGCGTAGACCTTGCCGTCGGCGCCGCTGAGGGAGAGCTGGAGCGGCAGCAGGATGTCGCTCTGGTCGAAGGCGCGGTCCTTGCTGATGTGGGCGTCCAGCGGCTTGAGCCAGCCGCGTGCGGCGTAGGTGCGTGTCTCGTAGTTGCTGATCGTGGCGACGTCGTACTGGCCGGACTGTTCGGAGAAGTCTCTGTGGATCGTCCGGCGCACCTCGTTCTCGGGCAGTGTGGTGAAGTCGACCTCGATCCCGGTCTTCTTCGTGAAGTGTTCGGCCGTGAGCTTCTTCAGCTCCAGCATCTGCGGGTTGTCCACCATCACCACCCTGATGGACTTGTCGTCGGCCGGGCGCTCCTCGCTGGAACTGCACGCCGTGAGCAGTCCCGTGGCGACGAGACCCGCCGCTGTCATCCGTGCTGTTCTTCCCCTGGATACGGACTTGAACGTGGGCATGTGCACAGCGCTCTCCTCGTCGTGGGCCCTTGCGCGGTCCCTGCTCGGGTGTCCGACCGCCCGGGGGTTCCAGGACACCGGGATGCAGTGATGCGGAAGCGTGCGGAGAGTTCTACATGCCCGTGAGGGCTGTCAATCGGCCCGAATGGGCTTCGTCTGTGACTGGGTGTGCCCGTTTCCGGGCGGGCCGTCGCGGCGCTGAACAGCGATGACGCTCCATCACGGATTCACCGTGTGCCCGTTCTGCCTTCTGGAGCTGCCCGTTCCGGTACCGATGCCGAGAGAAAACGGGAGTGACGGGCGAGGGGCGCGGGCCAGAAATCGACGGATCTGGCCGAAACCTGAGGCCCGGTGGCCGGTTCGCGGGGGTACGGGCCGACGGCGCCGGTGTGCGCGTGATGCGGTGAGCCCGGCCGGCCCCTGTGTCCCCGGGCCCACAGCCGGGGGCTCCACCGCGCGGGCCGCGAGCTGTGCCGCCGCTGCGGCGGCGGCCCGGAAACCGAGCGGGTTCCCGGGCCCTGCCGCTGCTACTTGCTGGTGGCGAAGCGCATGAGGGAAAGCTCGTCCCCCTGCTTGACCTTCCCCGTCTCATTGATCACTTCGAGCTGCCAGCTGTCGCCGACACGGATGGCCTTGGCCACTGCGCAGCCGTTGTCCGCCGTCAGCAGGCTCGGCCAGATGTCGGCGACCTGCTGAGAGCTGCCTCCGGTGGAGTCGTACACCTTGAAGCTGATGTTCCGCGCCTGCTGGAAGGAGCTCCCCTTCTTGTAGGCGGCCGCGACGAAGACGACGGCGGTGATGTGGGACGGGATCTGTGCGAAGTCGACCTTCACCGTTTCGTCGTCGCCGTCCCCGTGCCCGGTCTGGTTGTCGCCGCTGTGCACCAGGGAGCCGTTGCCCATCGGGTCGAGGGAGTCGAGGCCCGCGAGGCGCACCGGGTCCGCGCCGTGCATCGCGACGGCGATCAGGTCGAGGTCGGTGCCCTTCTTGCGGCGGAGCTTGCCCATCACCCCACCGCTGCTCCCGGCGGTCGGGTCCCACGACACCCCGATGGACATGTGGGTCACTCCGGCCAGATCCGCCGGGCCGTCTTCCTTCGTGAGCGTGATCATGTGTGGAACCCCCTCTTGATGACTGAACTGCGACGCACCAAGTGTGCCTGGCCCCTCCGGCGTTCCGCGCACCTGGTACGGGCCGGGATCGCAGGCGGTCCGCTCAGCACTCGATGACGTTGACCGCGAGGCCGCCGCGCGCCGTCTCCTTGTACTTGACCTTCATGTCGGCGCCGGTGTCCTTCATCGTCTTGATCGCCTTGTCGAGTGAGACGTGGTGGCGCCCGTCGCCGCGCAGGGACATCCGCGCCGCGGTGACGGCCTTCACGGCGGCCATGCCGTTGCGTTCGATGCAGGGGATCTGGACGAGCCCGCCGATGGGGTCGCAGGTCAGGCCCAGGTTGTGCTCCATGCCGATCTCCGCTGCGTTCTCCACCTTCTCCGGGCCGCCGCCGAGGACCTCCGCCAGGCCGCCCGCCGCCATGGAGCAGGCGGAACCGACCTCGCCCTGGCAGCCGACCTCGGCGCCGGAGATGGAGGCGTTCTCCTTGAAGAGCAGGCCGATGGCGCCGGCGGCCAGCAGGAAGCGCACGACGCCGTCCTCGTCGGCGCCCGGCACGAACTCCGTGTAGTGGTGCAGGACGGCGGGGATGATGCCCGCTGCTCCGTTGGTGGGTGCGGTCACGACCCGGCCGCCCGCCGCGTTCTCCTCGTTGACCGCCATCGCGTGGAGGGTCAGCCACTCCATCGCGTGCGCCTCCCGGCTGCCCTCGGCGCGCAGTTGACGCGCCGCGGTGGCCGCCCGCCGGCGCACCTTCAGCCCGCCCGGCAGGATGCCCTCCTGCGTCAGACCGCGCGCCACGCACTGACGCATCACGTCCCAGATCTCCAGCAGCCCGGCCCGGATCTCCTGCTCCGACCGCCACGCCTTCTCGTTCTGCAGCATCAGCGCGGAGACGGACAGGCCGGTCTCGCGGGTCATGCGCAGCAGTTCGTCGCCGGTGCGGAAGGGGTACGTCAGCGCTGTGTCGTCGAGCTTGATGCGGCCGGAGCCGGCGGCGTCCTCGTCGACGACGAAGCCGCCGCCCACCGAGTAGTAGGTCTTCTCCAGCAGCGGTGCGCCCGAGGCGTCATGGGCGAAGAGGGTCATGCCGTTGGCGTGGTACGGCAGGGAGCGCCGCCGGTGCAGGACCATCCCGGTCGCCTCGTCGAAGGGGATCTCGTGGGCGTCCCCTATCTCCGTGGCCAGCAGCCGCAGCACCTTCGACGAGCGGATGGCGGCGACGCGGTCGTCGGCCGTCTCCGGGTCGACGGTGCGCGGCGACTCGCCCTCCAGCCCGAGCAGGACGGCCTTGGCGCTGCCGTGTCCGTGCCCCGTCGCCCCGAGCGAGCCGAACAGCTCCGCACGGACGGACGCGGTGTGCGCCAGCACGCCCTCGTTCTTGAGCCGGCCGGCGAACATGCGGGCGGCCCGCATCGGGCCGACCGTGTGCGAACTGGACGGGCCGATGCCGATCGAGAAGAGGTCGAAGACGGAGATCGCCATGGCGGCGGCCTCCTTTCCGTGTCCGTGCTCTGGTTGTGGCAGTGCCTGCGTGCCGGTGTGGTCTTCCCTGCGGTGCAGAACGGGTCCCGCGGCACCGGGGTGCCCGCGGTGCGGCCGTCCCGGTGCCCGAGGAGGCCCCGGAGTGTCCGGGCGAGGTGCCCGGGCGGGGCCTCCTCAGGTCATGCGCCGGTTACTTGCCCAGCCCCGGGTAGAGCGGGTGCTTCTCCGCGAGGGCGGTGACGCGTGCGCTCAGCGACTTCGCCTTGTCCTCGTCGAAGGCGGGCAGCAGAGCATCGGCGATGATGTCGGCGACCTCCCGGAAATCCTCCTCCTGGAAGCCGCGGGTCGCCAGCGCGGGCGTGCCGATGCGCAGCCCGGAGGTGACCATCGGCGGCCGCGGGTCGTTCGGCACGGCGTTGCGGTTGACCGTGATGCCGACCTCGTGCAGCCGGTCCTCGGCCTGCTGGCCGTCGAGTTCGCTGTTGCGCAGGTCGACCAGGACGAGGTGGACGTCCGTACCGCCCGAGAGCACCGAGACGCCAGCGTCCACGGCGTCCTGCCGCAGCAGCCGCTCGGCCAGCAGCCTGGCTCCGTCCAGGGTGCGCTGCTGGCGCGCCTTGAACTCCTGGGATGCCGCGATCTTGAACGAGACCGCCTTCGCCGCGATGACGTGCTCCAGCGGGCCTCCCTGCTGACCGGGGAAGACCGCCGAGTTGATCTTCTTCGCGAACTCCTGCTTGGAGAGGATCACACCACCGCGCGGCCCGCCGAGCGTCTTGTGGGTGGTGGTGGTGACCACGTCCGCGTACGGCACGGGGGAGGGGTGCAGCCCCGCCGCGACCAGGCCGGCGAAGTGGGCCATGTCGACCATGAGGTAGGCGCCGACCTCGTCCGCGATGCGGCGGAAGGCGGCGAAGTCGAGCTGCCGCGGGTAGGCGGACCATCCGGCGACGATCATCTGCGGCCGGTGCTCACGCGCCAGCCGCCCGACCTCGTCCATGTCGACCTGGCTGGTCTCCTCGTCGACGTGGTACGCCACGACGTTGTAGAGCTTGCCGGAGAAGTTGATCTTCATGCCGTGCGTCAGGTGCCCGCCGTGGGCCAGGTCCAGGCCCATGATGGTGTCGCCCGGCTTGAGCAGTGCGAACATCGCGGCGGCGTTGGCGGAGGCACCCGAATGGGGCTGCACGTTCGCGGCCTCGGCGCCGAAGAGCTCCTTGATGCGCTCGCGCGCGATGTTCTCGATGACGTCGACGTGTTCGCAGCCGCCGTAGTAGCGGCGCCCCGGGTAGCCCTCGGCGTACTTGTTGGTGAGGACCGAGCCCTGCGCCTCCAGCGAGGCGACGGGAGCGAAGTTCTCCGACGCGATCATCTCGAGGGTGGACTGCTGGCGGTGGAGTTCGGCGTCGACGGCGGCGGCGACGTCCGGGTCCACCTCGTGGAGAGAGCTGTTCAGAAGCGACATGAAACCATCCCTGGTGGCGAGTCCGGGCGGACGGATCGGGGCGTTCCGGAGCGTGGCGCGGGCGCTCAGCTGCCGGAGGTGAACGAGTCGTACTCGGCGGCGGAGAGCAGGTCGTCGGGCTCGTCGGAGATCCGCACCCTGAACAGCCAGCCACCCTCGAACGGGGCGGAGTTGACCAGTGCCGGGTCGTCCACGACGTCCTGGTTGATCTCGGTGATCTCGCCGGAGACCGGTGCGTACAGGTCGCTCACGGACTTGGTCGACTCCAGCTCACCGCAGGGCTCGCCCGCGGTGACCGAGTCGCCCTCCGCGGGCAGCTGTACGAAGACGACGTCGCCGAGCGCGTCGGCGGCGTGTGCCGTGATGCCGACAGTCGAGACGCCGTCGTCGGCGTCCGACAGCCACTCGTGCTCCTTGCTGTAGCGCAGCTGCTGGGGGTTGCTCATGGTGCGATTCTCCTGGATGTGAGGGGGACGGAGGAAAACGGTCTTGGCCAGTGGGACACGTGCGGCGGGTGCCTGCTGCCCGCCGGTGCCTCACGGTGCCCGGAAGGACGCCGCGGGCACCCGGGCCACGGAAGATCCTTCCCAGCGGGGCCGTGGGAGACGACAGGACGGGTCCGGCGGAACCGGGAGAGTGAGGGCACGTTCACGGCCATGGCGTGCGCCCGGACGCTGCCCTCTCTCAGCGCTGCCGCTTGTAGAAGGGGAGCGCCACGACCTCGTACGGCTCGTGCGTGCCGCGGATGTCGACGGCGACGCCCTCGGTGCCCGGTTCGGCGTGCTCCTGGTCCACGTACGCGATGGCGACGGGCCTGCCGAGGGTGGGCGAGGGAGCTCCGGAGGTGACCTCGCCGATCACCGATCCGCCGGAGGAGACCACGGTGTAGCCCGCCCGCGGCACCCGGCGTCCCTGTGCGATCAGCCCGACGAGCTTGCGCCGCGGCGCCTGACCGGCACCGGCCCCGGGCTGCGACCCCGCTGGTGCCGGAGGGCCGCCCGCTGCGGCCTCCAGGGCCTCGCGGCCGACGAAATCTCCCCCGTTCGTGGTCTTCTCGAACTTCACGATCCGGCCCATGCCCGCGTCGAACGGCGTGATCCGCGTGCTCAGTTCGTGCCCGTACAGCGGCATGCCCGCCTCCAGGCGCAGCGTGTCCCGGCAGCTCAGACCGCACGGCACGAGCCCGGCGGCCGACCCGGCCTCGGTGAGCGCTTCCCACACGGCGACGGCGTCCCCGGGGGAGACGAACAGCTCGAAGCCGTCCTCGCCGGTGTACCCCGTACGGGCGATGAGCGCGTCGCGCCCGGCGACAGTGCCCGGCAGCCCCGCGTAGTACTTCAGCCCGTCCAGGTCCGCGTCCGTGAGGCCCTTGAGGATGCCGGCGGCCTCCGGACCCTGGACCGCGATCAGCGCGTACGCGTCCCGGTCGTCGCGCACGGCCGCCTCGAAGCCCTCGCTGCGCCCGCGCAGCGCGTCGAGCACGACCTGGGTGTTGGCGGCGTTGGCGACGACCATGTAGGTCTGCTCGCCGGTGCGGTAGACGATCAGGTCGTCGAGGATGCCGCCGGAGGTGTCGCAGACCATGGTGTAGCGGGCGCGGCCCACGGCGAGGGCCGAGAGGTTGCCCACCAGCGAGTAGTCGAGGAGTTCGCCCGCCTGCGGCCCGTCGACGGTGATCTCGCCCATGTGGGACAGGTCGAAGAGGCCGGCGCGGGTGCGTACGGCGATGTGCTCGTCGCGCTCACTGCCGTAGCGGAGCGGCATGTCCCAGCCGGCGAAGTCCGTCATCGTCGCGCCGAGGGCGCGGTGGGTGGCGTCGAGCGCGGTGGTGCGCGGAACGCCGCCGGAGGCGGTGCCGCCGCCGGTCTCGCTGGTGTCGCTCATGTCAGGCTCCCATGGCTCGGTGACGCGGATGTCCTCCCCATCTGTCATCGGAACCTGAGAGGTTCGCCACGAGCCCTTGAGTACGGCCGGTGGCTTGCACCGTGGGTGGAGCCGCCCGTGGGCGGCCCGCTTTTCAGATCTGCCTCATCCTGCGCGGTATCGGTGCCTGAGAGATTCAAGGGAGGACTTGCTCCTTCGGCGCCCCGGTCGGCCGCGCCACTGCGCGCGACCGGGAACTCTCCCGCGTGGATTCGAACGGCCTGTATGCAATTGGCCCGCACATCATGGCACGGCACGGCATGGGCGTCGACGGGGCGTGCAGCGGGAGGGCAGCGGCCGCCTTGATGCGCATTACCGTTTCTTGACACTCTCGGAGTTGAGCCGCCGAGGGCGGCCCTATTCGGGGAGGGGCGATCAGGTGGACAGCCTGCGCAGTGCGTACGCGACGGTGACGGGGTCGCGGTACGGTCAGCCCGGTTCGGACGGACATCGGCCGCTCTCCGCGGTGGCGATGCGGGGAGAAGTCGCCCCCGAGGATCTGCGCGGCACGTCGGAGAGAAGGACACTGCGATTCCCCGCGGGCGACAGGGTCGTGGTCTCGGGGCTTCCCGGCAGCGGGAAGTCGACGCTGATTCGCCGCGTCGTCGCACTGCAGGACACCGTGCGCCGCATCGACTCCCAGGACGTACGGGAGCGGGGGGAGGCGCTGGTGCCGCGCTGGCTTCCCTACGGCGTCTACCGCCCCCTGGTGCGTCTCGCGCACTACGCGCTGCTGCGCGGCGCGCTCGCCTCCGGGGTGAGCGTCGTCGTGCACGACTGCGGCAGCCAGACCTGGGTGCGCAACTGGCTTGCCAGGGACGCCCGCCGGCGCGGACGCGCCCTCCACCTCCTCCTGCTGGACGTTCCGCCCGAGACGGCGCTGCGCGGCCAGGCGGAGCGCGGCCGGCAGGTCTCGGACTACGCGTTCATGCGGCACCGCAGGGCGGTGCGGCGTCTCGTCGCGGCCGCGGAGGCCGGGCGGGTGCCGCGCGGCTGTGCCTCCGTGGTGCTGCTGGACCGGGGCGCTGCCGTGGCGCTGCGCGGAGTGGCCTTCGAATAGGCGGCGCGAGGGGGCTCTTGGGTGCTGCACGGCGGAGGGCCTCGCCTGTGCGGTGCGCCGCGGCGAACGGAGAAGCCCCGCACGCACCGCACGCGCACCCGGCCGTCCCCCCGTGGACGCGGGCGGACGGCCGGGTGCGCAACGCGCGGGCAAGTGCGCTCAGCGCAGCATGGGCGAGAGCAGCGTCCCCGCCCAGACACGCTCGATCTCCCCGGTGCCGGCCTCCTTCTCCTCGGCGGGCGCCACCGCCAGCAGGTTCACGGTGGCCTTCACCAGACGGCCGGCCTCGGTGCCGGTCTTGTCCGTGTCGCCCTCGCGGGACGCCTTCAGCAGTGCGTCGGCGCGGGCCTCCAGACCGTCGACGGTCTCGGCGTCGAGCTCCGCCGCGTCGCGTGCGTCCGCCCTGCTGGAGGAGGTGCCGGCCGCCTTCTCGCCGGCGCGCTCCGCCTGCCGGCGCAGTGAGTTCATCGCCTCGGCCAGCTCCTTGGAGTGCTCGTCGGCGTCCTCACGGGAGAGCCGCCCGCGGGGTGCGTCGAGGACGCCCTCGATGAGGTCGCCGACGGCCTCGATGGCGTCCTTGTGCCGCCGGAGGTCGCCGGAGGAGAGGGTGGCGCGGTCGATGAGGGTGCTGGTGATCGCGCCCTTCGGGGAGCGGGGGGAGTCCGCCGCCGGCAGGGTGCGGGCAGGTCCGGCGCGGAGGCCGAGCTCCTCCAGGGCGGCCTCGTTGACCTCGGCGAGGCGGTCGGCCATGGCTTCGGCCGCCTCGGTCGCGTCGCTGTCGGGGAGGTTGTGGTGCTGAGTGACGGTGACCACGCGGCTCGCCGACTGCCGGTAGCCGTCCGCGGCGTCGCCGACGTTCACGATCCTGCTGCTCTGCCGGACGGTTCCGTCCTTCGCCGGCAGTGTCCTCGCGGTGCGGGCCCGCTCGACGGACTCCAGGACACGGCGGACCTGCCGGTCCACACGCTCCTTCACCTCACGCCGCAGCTGCGGGCCGGCGTCCTCGTCGCGGGTGACGCGGTCCAGGGTGCCGGTGAGTTCGGCGAGACGGCCCAGATCCCGGACTGTGCGGATCTTCTGAACGGCTGTCTTCGTGTCGTCGGGGGCCGCGGCGGTGACGGTCGGGGTGTGGTGGGTGCCGGCCGCGGCCGCACCGGCGAGGCCGGCTACGAGGGAACCGGAGAGAGCGACGGTGAGCGCGGCGGTGGCCGCCTTCGTGGCGTGCATGGAGCAGCTCCTCCAACAAGAGGTCAATGCTGGTCAAAAGGGACTCTGTCCACAATTCGGAGGCGTATGGCGCAACGCAACCGGAGAGTGGCCATCCGTGCCGGACTGCCGCCATCCGGGGCGCCGCCCCCGCTTCCCCGCTCCGCTGCGAGAGCCGCGCGGCTGCTCGTCTAGGGTTGCCGCCATGACCATTCCGCAGCAGTACGGACCCGGCCACGGTGGAGGCTGGTCGGGGAACGAGCTGGAGGAAACCCTCGCGGCCTCCCTCGGTGTGCCCCATGCGGGCGCTCGGCTGCTGGAGGTGCTCGGGCGCAGCAGCGTATGGGTTCCGCTCCCGGAGGGCGGCGGGCCTGCCAGCCCGAATCTCGACCTCCCGACGGTGGAGCTGAACGGCGCGCCCTTCGTGCCGGTCTTCAGCTCGGAGGCGGAGTTCCTGCACGTCGTCGGCAGCCACATGTCCTTCACCGTCGCGCCGGCCCGGGAGTTCGCCCGCGGGCTGCCGCCCCAGGTGGGCATCGCCGTGAACCCGGAGGGCACGGTCGGCGTGCCCCTGCCGCCGGAGGCCGTCGCCGAGCTGTGTGCGAACACCACCGGGGAACAGGCCGCCTGGGGTGTGGCGCGAGGTGCGCGGGTGCGGCTGTTCGAGCCCGACTGGCAGGACGAGCCCGCGGACTTCCTCGGCGCCGCGGCAGGCGAGTTCTCGACGCTGCCGCAGGTCCGGACGGCCCGGCGCGCCCTCGCCAGCACCGAGGGCGAGGACCCCGCGCTGTTCATCGGCGTCGAACTGGACGAGCTGGACCCGGAGATCCGCCAGGCCGCCCACGACGCCCTCGGACGTGCGCTGGGCCGCGTGCCGGTGAAATGGCTCGTGCAGCTGGTGCTCCTGGACGCGGCGCAGGACCCGGTCGTGGACTGGATGCGCCAGTGCGTGCGTCCCTTCTACACCCGCCCCTGAAGCACTTCCTCGGCCGTGAGGTCTAGCGCTGTGGTACGACGCCCGATGTCGGCCGCTGCTCTTAAGCTGGTTTGATGACGGGGACAACGGGGAGGGCCGCGTTCGCGTGCCCGGAGCGGATCATCGAGCGGAGCCGCGTCTCATCCGGCCGTGCGGGCACGGTGCGCGGGCGGGGCGGCTACGGAGAGAGGGCGGCCACGTGAGCGCGGGTGCAGGCGTCGAGCAGCTGCTGGGGCAGGTGTCGCCGGGGAGGTACGACACCTATGAGGTGCTGCTCGACGCGCTCGCCGAGAGCCAGGTGTGGATGCTCCTCTGGAACGGCCAGGCGGGCGCTCCCGACGCCCAGTACGGGAACATGGAGGTGGCGGGGTTCGGATACGCGCCCTGCGTGACCTCCGCGGGTGAACTCGCCGCCTCCGGCTGGGACCGGGCGCACGAGGTCGTCCCCGCCCGTGAGATCGCCGCGGGCCTGTTCCCCGAGCGGTGGGGGATCTGGCTCAACCCGCACGCCGCGGGCGGCGGCGTCGGCATCCCGTGGCTGGACCTGCGCCGCATCGCGCTCGGCCTGGACCAGTCCCCGGCGGGTCCGCTGCGGATCACCGAACCCGGCCTGGACATCGCGCAGTTCTACGCACTGCTGAGCCACAATGCGCACCGCACGCCGTCCGTGCGCTCACTGCGCCGGTGCTGGGTGCAGCCCGCGCTGGGCGCGGCGTATCTGGCGATCGGTCTGGATCTGTACGACACCGGGCGGGAGTCGGTGGAGTCGGCGCAGCGGATGATGCGGGATTCGGCGGTGGCTGTGCCGGAGGGCCTGCCGGTCTCCAGCGTGGCGATGTCGGACGACTACGACCCGGTCGCGATGTGGCTGCGCCGCAACTCCCGTCCGTTCTTCGACCGTGACGTCCCCAGTGCCGAAGTGGCCTCGCACGCCGCCCCCAACGCCGTGCCCGGGCACGGCTACGGGTATCCGCGGCCGTACTGAGCCGCGTAGCGGGCCGAGCCAGGCGGTGTCCGGACCGCCCTGGAACCGGGGCCTGTTCGGAGCCACGGCCGGGTTCCGGCCGGCGACCCGGCGGGGCGCGCGCCCGGTCCGTTCGTGCAGTCGTGCGCGCCGTCGGCGACTCGTCTGCCAGGTGGGGCGCCGGGGACGTGCGTGGCGGCTGCCCACGACAGCGCCGGCAGCGAGAACCGCAGGTCGGCGGCCCTTTCGGGTGGCGGTCGCAGCTCCGATAGTCGTCAGGTTCCGTTCGTATAACGGAACCTGACGCGTCACATCACAGTTAGGCATCCTTTCCCCAGGGGGACTGGCGGGTGATCGCGGGGCCGATGAAGACTCCCGACCGTTGAGGCCATTGGCCTTCGTCAAAAGCACTGCATGCCAACTGGCCGCTACAGCGGCGGGCGTGGCTGGTCACCGCCGGCCGAGAGAGGTTCCCCCACGATGACGGCACCACTGCACGACACGTCCGCGGAAACCGCGCCCGTCGATCCTGCTCTCGGTGGCGACTCCGCCGGCAAGGCGATCGAAGGACGGTCTCTCGGACGGATCGCGTGGAGCCGTCTCAAGCGGGACAGGCTGGCGCTGGCCGGCGGCATCGTCGTACTGGTGCTCATCGCGGTCGCGGTCTTCGCGCCGGTCATCGTCGCCCTGCTGGGGCATCCGCCCGGCGAGCACCACGAGGACAAGATCGACCCGCTCTTCCAGACCCCCCTCGGGTCAATGGGCGGCATCAGCGGCGAACACCTGCTGGGCGTCGAGCCCGTCAACGGCCGGGACATCTTCAGCCGGATCATCTACGGTGCCCGCGTCTCGCTGCTCGTCGGTTTCCTCTCCGCGATGGTCGCCGTGGTCGTCGGCACCGTACTGGGCGCTCTCGCCGGTTACTTCGGCGGCTGGCTGGACGCGGCCATCAGCCGCGTGATGGACATGCTGCTGGCCTTCCCGCAGTTGCTGTTCATCATCTCCCTGATCTCCGTGGTCCCCAACCAGATGTTCGGGCTCACGGGTACGGGCGTCCGGCTGACCGTGATGATCCTCGTCATCGGCTTCTTCGGCTGGCCCTACATCGGCCGGATCGTGCGCGGGCAGACGCTCTCCCTGCGCGAGCGGGAGTACGTGGAGGCGGCGCGCAGCCTCGGCGCCGGGCGGCGCTACATCCTCTTCAAGGAGCTGCTGCCGAACCTGATCGCACCGATCACCGTCTACACCACGCTGATGATCCCCACCAACATCCTCACCGAGGCCGCGCTCAGCTTCCTCGGTGTGGGAGTCAAGCCGCCGACTGCTTCCTGGGGGCAGATGCTCTCGCAAGCGGTGCGCTACTACGAGGCGGACCCGATGTTCATGGTGGTGCCCGGCGTGGCCATCTTCATCACCGTTCTCTCCTTCAACCTCTTCGGCGACGGCGTGCGCGACGCGCTCGACCCCAAGGGGACACGTTGACCCCCCACCTCCAGGGCCGCTCCGGCCCTGGCCCCCGGGCCCGGCGCATCCGTGCGGGCCGTGACCTACACGGAGGATTCGAGATCGTGACAATCCAACGCACAACGATGCGCAGAACGGCCGCGTCGGCCGTCGCGATCGCGGCGCTGCTGGCCACGGCGGCCTGCGGTGGCGGCAGCAGCGACGGGAACGGCGGCGGCGAAGCCGCCGGATTCAACGCGGCCAGGGGCAAGATGGCCAACGAGTCAGACAAGAAGGGCGGCACGCTGAAGTTCATCGGGACACAGGACGCCGACTCCTGGGACCCGACGCGCGGCTACTACGGCTTCGCCTGGGACTTCATGCGGTACTACACGCGTCAACTCGTCACGAACAAGCCCTCCCCGGGCAAGGACAGCCTGGAGCTGGTCCCGGACCTGGCCAAGTCCACCGCGAAGATCTCCGACGACGGCAAGACCTACACCTACGAGCTGCGCGAGGACGCCACCTGGGAGGACGGCAAGCCCGTCACCTCCAAGGACATCAAGTACGGCATCGAGCGGCAGTGGGCACAGGACGTGCTCTCCGGCGGTCCCGTCTACGTCAAGGACACGCTCGACCCGGACGGCAAGTACAAGGGCCCCTACAAGGACGAGTCCGAGGACAAGCTCGGCCTGGAGGCCATCGAGACGCCGAGCGACACCGAGATCGTCTTCAAGCTGCCCAAGCGCAACGGTGACTTCGAGCAGATGCTCGCCATGCCGTCGTCCTCGCCGGTGCGCCAGGACAAGGACACCAAGTCCAAGTACGGCCTGAAGCCCTTCTCCAACGGCCCGTACAAGTTCGAGTCGTACACGCCGAACAAGAAGCTCTCGCTCGTCCGCAACCCCGAGTGGAAGAAGTCCTCGGACAACATCCGCAAGGCCCTTCCGGACAAGATCACGGTCAGCCTGCTGACGAACGCCGACGAGATGGACAAGCGTCTCATCAACGGCGACTACGACCTGGACATCAACGCCACCGGTCTGGAGGCGGCGGGCCGTCAGACGGCGCTGAAGGAGCACAAGGGCAACGTCGACAACCCGGCCACCGGGTTCATCCGCTACGCCGTCTTCCCGCAGACGGTGAAGCCGCTGGACAACATCCACTGCCGCAAGGCCCTGATCTACGGCTCCGACCACAAGTCGATCCAGAACGCCCGTGGCGGCCCGCTGGCCGGCGGTGACATCGGCACCAACATGCTGCCGTCCTCCGTGCCGGGCTCGGACCCGAAGTACGACCCGTACGGCATAGCCAAGAACGACGGCGCCGCCGACGTGGCCAAGGCCAAGGCCGAGCTGAAGAAGTGCGGCAAGCCGAACGGCTTCAAGACCACCATCGCCGTCCGCAACAACAAGCAGGTCGAGGTGGCCTCCGCCGAGGCCATGCAGGCGTCGCTGAAGAAGATCGGCGTCACCGCCGAGGTCGACGAGTACGACGGCGCGCAGACCGCCGGCATCATCGGCAACCCCAAGGTCGTCGAGAAGAAGAACTACGGGATCATCATCATGGGCTGGGGCGCGGACTTCCCGACCGGCCAGGGCTTCGGCATGCCGCTGTGGCACAGCAAGTACATCCTCGACAACGGCAACAACAATTTCGCCATGATCGACGACCCCAAGATCGACAAGATGTTCACCGACGCGATCGCCGAACTCGACGTCGACAAGGCGGCCGAGAAGTACGCGGAGATCAACGCCGAGGTCATGAAGGGCGCGTACTACCTGCCCTTCACCTTCGAGAAGAACATCATCTGGCGCTCCAGCAGGCTGACGAACGTCTACACGGCCGACTCGTACAACGGCCGTTACGACTATGCCTCGCTGGGTGTCAAGTGACCGTCCGACCGCTCCGCCGGCGCACCCGCCGCTAGGCACGAAGGGCAGGTGAGGGCCGCAGTGGTGGCCCGGTGAACTCTCCGACGCACTCGGAGGGTTCCCGGGCCGCCACCGGGCCGGAAGCAGTGCTCACATATCTCATCAGGCGGCTCTTCGCCGTCGTCGTGATGCTGGTCGTCGTCATGCTGGCGGTCTTCAGCATCTTCTTCCTGATCCCGAAGTGGACCGGGCTGGACCCCGCCACGATGTTCGCGGGCAAGCAGTCCGACGCGCAGGCGCTGGAGGGCATCAGGCAGAAACTCGGCCTGGACGACCCGATCCTCGTCCAGCTCTTCGAGTTCTTCAGAGGCGTCCTCGTCGGCCGCGACTACACCAGCGCCGGCGACACATACCACTGCGAAGCGCCGTGCTTCGGCTACTCCTACAAGACGGAGCAGGCGATCTGGCCGGTGCTCGCCGACCGCCTTCCGGTCACGCTGGGCCTTGCCGTCGGTGCGGCCGTCATCTGGCTGGTCATCGGGCTGACAGCGGGCATCGTCTCCGCGCTGCGCCGCGGCTCGGTGTGGGACCGGTTGACCATGGGCATCGCCCTCAGCGGCGTCTCGCTGCCGATCTACTTCACCGGTCTGCTGTCGCTGGCGATCTTCTCCTACGGGCTGGGGCTGGTCAGCAACGAGTACACCCCCATCGAGAAGAGCTTCCCGGAGTGGTTCAGCGGGATGATCCTGCCGTGGCTGACCCTGGCGTTCCTCTTCGGTGCCATGTACGCCCGCCTCACCCGCGCCACGATGCTGGAGGTGATGGGCGAGGACTACATCCGCACCGCCCGCGCCAAGGGCGTACGGGAGCCGGTCGTCATCCGCAAGCACGCCATGCGCTCCACGATGACCCCGGTCATCACCCTTCTCGGTGTCGACCTCGGAGCCCTCATGGGCGGGGCGATCCTGACCGAGACCACCTTCAGCCTGCCCGGTCTCGGCCAGGCCGTGCTGAAGGCGATCAGCGAGAAGGACCTGCCGCTGATCCTCGGCGTCACGCTGATCACGGCATCGGCCGTGGTGATCGCGAACCTCATCGTGGACCTGCTGTACGGCGTGATCGACCCCCGAGTGAGGCTCGCATGACGGATCTGCACAAGACGGGAGCCTCGGCTGTGAGCGAGCCGGTGACCCAGGCGGGCCCGGCCCGTTCCTTCCTCGAAGTACGCGACCTGAAGGTGCACTTCCCCACCGAGGACGGTCTGGTGAAGTCCGTCGACGGGCTCTCCTTCTCGCTGGAGAAGGGCAAGACGCTCGGCATCGTCGGCGAGTCGGGCTCCGGCAAGTCCGTCACCTCGCTCGGCATCATGGGCCTGCACACCGTCGGTCAGTACGGGCGCAAGAAGGCCCAGCTCTCGGGCGAGATCTGGCTCGACGGGCAGGAGTTGCTGAGCGCCGACGCGGACGCGGTGCGCAAGCTGCGCGGCCGCGAGATGGCCATGATCTTCCAGGACCCGCTCTCGGCGCTGCACCCGTACTTCACCATCGGCCACCAGATCGTCGAGGCGTACCGGGTCCACCACGACGTCGACAAGAAGACGGCCCGCAAGCGCGCCGTCGAACTGCTCGACCGTGTCGGCATCCCGCAGCCCGAACAGCGCGTCAACAGCTATCCGCACGAGTTCTCCGGCGGTATGCGGCAGCGTGCGATGATCGCGATGTCGCTGGTCAACAACCCCGAGCTGCTGATCGCGGACGAGCCGACGACCGCCCTGGACGTCACCGTGCAGGCGCAGATCCTCGACCTGATCCGGGACCTGCAGAAGGAGTTCGGTTCCGCGGTCATCATCATCACCCACGACCTGGGCGTCGTCGCCGAACTCGCCGACGACATTTTGGTGATGTACGGCGGGCGCTGCGTGGAGTACGGCACGGCGGAGCAGGTCTTCTACGAGCCCCAGCACCCCTACACCTGGGGGCTGCTGGGCTCCATGCCGCGCATCGACCGCGCGCAGACCGAACGCCTCATCCCGGTCAAGGGCTCGCCGCCCAGCCTGATCAACATTCCGCAGGGCTGCGCCTTCAACCCGCGCTGCCCGTACGCGGACGTGCCCAAGGGCGACGTCACCCGCACCGAACGCCCCGTCCTGCGCGATGTGGGCGCCGGCCACCAGTCCGCCTGCCACATGGACCCGGCCGACCGGGAGCGGATCTGGAACGAAGAGATTGCGCCGAAGCTGTGAGCGAGGACGAGCAGATGACGATCCCATCCCAGCAGCAGGCGCCGGGCTCGGTGCTGACGAAGGCGGACCCCGAGCCGGGTGAGCCTCTGCTGCGGGTCTCCGGCCTGACCAAGCACTTCCCCATCACCAAGGGGCTGCTCAGGCGCCAGGTCGGCGCGGTCAAGGCGGTCGACGGCATCGACTTCGACGTGCGGGCGGGGGAGACCCTCGGCGTCGTCGGCGAGTCCGGCTGCGGCAAGTCGACGATGGGCAGGCTGATCACACGGCTGCTCGAACCGAGTGCGGGCGACGTCGAGTTCGAGGGCCGGAACATCACGCACCTCGGCGTGAGCGGAATGCGCCCGCTGCGGCGGGACATCCAGATGATCTTCCAGGACCCGTACTCGTCGCTGAACCCCCGGCACACCGTCGGCGCCATCGTCTCCGCCCCCTTCAAGCTCCAGGGCGTCAGCCCCGAGGGCGGCGTGAAGAAGGAGGTGCAGCGGCTGCTGGAGGTCGTCGGCCTCAACCCCGAGCACTACAACCGCTATCCGCACGAGTTCTCCGGCGGGCAGCGGCAGCGCATCGGCATCGCCCGCGCGCTCGCCCTGAACCCCAAGCTCGTCGTCGCCGACGAGCCGGTCTCCGCCCTGGACGTCTCGATCCAGGCGCAGGTCATCAACCTGCTCGACGACCTCCAGGACGAACTGGGCCTGACATATGTGATCATCGCGCACGACCTGTCCGTCATCCGGCACGTCTCGGACCGGATCGCGGTGATGTACCTCGGCAAGATCGTGGAGCTGACCGACCGGCAGTCCCTCTACGAGACGCCCATGCACCCCTACACCCAGGCCCTGCTCTCCGCCGTGCCGGTACCCGACCCGCGCCGCAAGTCGCAGGGCGGCGGCCGCGAACGCATCCTCCTGCAGGGCGACGTCCCCTCGCCGATCAAACCGCCGAGCGGCTGCCGCTTCCACACCCGGTGCTGGAAGGCGACCGAGGTCTGCAAGACGGCGGAGCCGCCGCTGGTCTCTCTCGCTCCGGGCCACGAAGTGGCCTGCCATCACCCGGAGAACGCCCCGGACCAGCACCCGGAGAACGCGTCACCGGCCCCCCGGGGCTGAGTCGCCGGCCCCCTGGGGGCTGAGTGCCGCGGGAGGTCCGGCAGGAAAGACGTTGACGCCGGCTGGCGTGCGGTGTTCGGTCGCTGGATGACGTCCGTGAACACAGGGCGGATGCATCCCGGCATGCATCCGGTCGACGCCGGCCTCGTAAGGCGGCTGATCGCCGGACAGTTCCCCCGGTGGGCCGGGCTGCCGGTGGTGCGGTGGCCGTCCGGAGGCACGGTCAACGCCATGTACCGGCTGGGCGACGACATGGTCGTACGGTTGCCGCTGGTGCGGGGCGGGGCCAAGGACGTGTCGACGGAGCAGGAATGGCTGCCCCGCCTCGCGCCCCGTCTGCCCACGCCGATCCCCGAGGTGCTCGCAGCGGGGGAGCCCGCGCAGGGGTATCCGTGGCCGTGGTCGGTGTACCGGTGGCTGCCGGGCGGACATCCCGAAGCGGGGGCACTGAGCGAGCCCGGGCTGCTGGCCCGGGACCTGGCCGCGTTCGTCGCGGCGATGCGGAGCATCACCCTGCCGGCCGCGCCGCAGGCACACCGAGGTGGGCCGCTCGCCTCGCTCGACGCCGAGACCCGCGCGGCGACAGAGGAACTGCGTGCGATCCCGCAGGAGGACGTCGACTGCGACACCGCGGCCGCCTTGTGGGAGCAGACGCTGCGGGTCCCGGACTGGGAGGGGCCGCCGGTGTGGCTGCACGCTGATCTGATGCCCGGCAACCTGCTGGTCGACGGCGGCAGACTGACCTCGGTGATCGACTTCGGGTGCACGGGGGTGGGGGACCCCGCCTGCGACCTGTTCCCGGTGTGGAACCTGCTGCCGCGGGACGCGAGGGAGATCTTCCGTGCCGCGCTGGCCGTGGACGACGCGACCTGGGAGCGCGGCCGCGGGCGGACGCTGTCGCCGGCGCTGATCGCACTGCCGAACTACCGCAGGACGAACCCCACGATGGCGCGGAACGCCCGGCACGTGATCCGGGCGGTGCTGGAGGAGTGCTCTCACGACGAGCGCTGAGGCGTGGCGCGCCTCGCACAGCGGGCGGCGGGGCAGGGCCGCCCGGGGAACCCTGACCGGGGCCGGAGCAGCGGCTGAGCAGCGGTCTCACGCGGCTCCCGGCGTCCCGCAGCCCGCCTGTATCGTGCGGGACATGCCGAGCGATCCCACGGTTGCGCCGGAGCCTGAGACCGCACCGGCCTCCGCACCCCCCGCGAGTTCCGCACCCTCCGCGCCCTCCGCGAGTCCCGGGTCCGGCGCCGCCGTTACGGAGAAGGAGCGGGCGCAGCGTCCCCCGATGACAGCGGACCTGCTGCTGACGGGTGTGGTCGTGGTCTTCCTCGTCGCGTACGCGTGGCCGATACTCCAGCCCGGCCTCAGCCCCGCCTGGCGGACCGTGTGCACCTGGACGAGCTGGATCACCTGGGGCATCTTCGCGCTCGACTATGTGGTCAGGCTGGTGCGGGCGGAGAACCGCTGGGCGTACTTCAAGTCGAACCTGTTCGTGCTGGCCACTGTGGTGCTGCCGTTCTTCCGGCCGCTGAGGATGCTGCGGCTGCTGACCGTGATGAACGTCCTCCACCGGCGGGCCGAGGCGACCCTGCGGGGCCAGGTGACGACCTACGCGTGCGGGGCGACGGCGCTGCTGATGTTCTGCGGGGCGCTGGCCGCGCTCGATGCCGAGCGCGGGGCCGAGGGCACCAGCATCGACTCCTTCGGCAACGCGATCTGGTGGGCCTTCGCCACCGTCACCACCGTGGGATACGGGGACACCTACCCGGTGACGCCCACCGGGCGGATCGTCGCCGTCCTGCTGATGCTCGCCGGCATCGCCGTGCTGGGCGTGGTCTCAGCCTCCCTCGCGTCGTGGTTCATCGAGCGTGTCTCCGACGCGGGCGCGGAGCGGGAGGCGGCCTCCCGCAAGGAGGTGCAGGAGCTGACCGAGGTGATCCGGCAGCAGCAGGGGGAGCTGGCGGAACAGCGGGAATTGCTGCGGGCCTTCGCGCAGCGGGACGCCGGCGGCCGTTCCGCTCCCGGCGTCCAGGACCGGCCCGGCCCCTGACCGGCACGGACGGACGCCACATGAGCCCCGCTCCGTGGCGCGTCCCTGTCCCGCCGGTCCGCCCCGCCCCTTCCGCCCCCGCCCCTTCCGCTCCGGGGCCCGGTCGTGACAATGGCCGGGTGAACCTCCTCGACCCGGACCTGCAGCACACGCTCGACCTGATGGGCATCTTCGTCTTCGCCATCTCGGGTGCGCTGCTCGCCGTCCGCAAGAACTTCGACGTCTTCGGTATGGCTGTGCTGGCCGAGGTCACCGGGCTCGGCGGGGGCCTCTTCCGCGACGTGGTCATCGGTGCCGTGCCGCCCGCCGCGTTCACCGACGCCGGTTACTTCCACGCCCCGCTCATCGCCACCGTGCTGGTCTTCTTCCTGCATCCGCATGTCGAGCGGATCAACAAGGCCATCAACGTCTTCGACGCGGCGGGTCTGGGGTTGTTCTGCGTGGTCGGCACCGTCAAGGCGCACGAGTACGGGCTCGGGCTGTTCGCCTCCGCCGTGCTCGGTCTGGCCACGGCGGCGGGCGGCGGTGTCCTGCGTGACGTGCTGGCCAACGAGGTGCCGTCTCTGCTGCGCTGGGACCGGGACCTGTACGCGGTGCCCGCCATTCTCGGCGCCACCGTGACGGCGCTGCTGCTGGGCGCGGGCGCACTCAATGCCGTGACGATGACGCTGGCCGCGTTCCTCGCGTTCGTGGTCCGGCTGCTCGCGCTGCGCTTCGGCTGGCGCGCGCCCCGTGCCTGGCACCGCCGCTCCCAGGTGGAGGATGCGGAGCCGGGAAGCTGATGCTCCGCGCCGGCCCCGCACCCTCGCTCCCCTGGCGTGACGGCACACCATCATACCCGCAAGTAACTTCCCCGTGTACGGTAATCGCATGTCCGACACCCTCTCCGAAGCCACTCTCAGCGAGTTCGACCGCGACACCTCCGTACGACTGCGGGAGTCCGGTGTCTACGACGTGCTCCTCTCCCGGGGCTGGGCCATCGGCCACGCCCTCAACGGCGGCTATCTGCTCGCCACCCTCGGCCGTGCGCTCGGCGACGCCCTGCCGCACCCCGACCCCTTCACCATCACGGCGCACTACATGGCGGCCACCGTGCCCGGCCCCGCCGTCATCCGCACCGACACCGCCCGCACGGGCCGTACCCTCTCCTCCGGCTCGGCCGGCCTCTTCCAGGTGGACGAGGGCGGCAACGAGGTCGAGCGCATCCGCGTCCTCGCCTCCTACGGCGACCTGGAGACCGTCACCGGCGACGTCCGCACCAGCGCCCGGCCACCGGCGATTCCGCCGCTCGAGCAGTGCTTCAGCGCCCACGACAACCCTCAGGGCCGGGACGCCGGCCCCGAGATGAGCAAACGCCTCGACCTGCGTCTCGACCCGGCCACCAGTGGATGGGCCGTCGGGGCGCCCAGTGGACGGGGCGAGATGCGCGCCTGGCTCGGACTGGCCGACGGCCGCGACGCCGACCCCTTCTCCGTCCTCATGGCGGTCGACGCTCTGCCGCCCACCGCCTTCGAGCTGGGGCTGAGCGGCTGGGTGCCGACCGTCGAACTCACCGTCCACGTGCGTGCCCGCCCCGCCCCGGGGCCGCTGTGCGTCTCCGTGACCACGGTCAACCTGGCGGGCGGCTTCCTGGAGGAGGACGTGGAGGTCTGGGACACCGCCGGCAGGCTCGTCGCCCAGTCACGGCAGCTCGCACGGGCGAAGACGCCCTGAGGGGACGGACGCGGACGCGGGCCGGGGCGGGAACGCCGTTCTCCGGGCGGTGAGTCTGCCGCCCGGCCTCGCGGAGCGTTCGCCATCCCACGTGACAGGGCCGGATGACCGCCCTGCCGCGCAAATGCCGCCCTGTGTCCTGCTCCCTTTCGAGTGGCCCGACAGCGTCGAAAACCGGTCCTTCTGACTGTTCGTAGCCGCCTCCCATTCGGATTGGGTGCGATTTGTTTTGCGTCCACCCGCACCGCTGTCTTCACTTTCCATTCACCGGTCCAGTGCATTTCACAACCCGGGGCTCACCGGTCTGTCTTTTTGCGGGAATGTGCCGGGTGCCCCTTTTGCGTGCCGACTCCCGGGCTTCATTTGAAGGGAGTCCAATCCCTGTGCGGTGCGGCCCCGAATGGAGGGAAGAGCCGGAGGACCGGTGTCCGCGAGGAAGGGCTGAGTCATGCCGAGACCGACAACGGTCACACAGCTGTGGTGGCCCGTTCCGGCCTGTCGCCAGGGGTTACCTGCGTCGCCGCTTCCCTGAACGCGCGGGGTACGCCCATGTCCGCCGCACCGGCGGGGACTGCGCGCCGTGGTGTCCCGCACACCGCCGGAAACCGTATGGCAAAGAGGCTTCGCGCCTCTGTTTTGTCCTGCCTCTTTTCGTCGAATTCCCCGCCCCGTGTGTCCCCTATTCGCAAATCAAGGGGCGGCCGATGTCCGTGACCTGTGCCGAAGTGAAAACCGGCAGAGGAATCACGTGAGTCGACCCCCCGCTGGCCAAACTGCGAAGGAATATGCTTACCTGATTCCACCGCAGCGGCCCGAGTAATTCTTCTCGAACTCCCGCCGCGATACATCTGCGGTGCCGGTGACTCTCACCGGCGGCAATGAACACTGTGAACGGAAGGAATGTCCCCATGGACTTCACCCCTCAGCTGGAGACGCGTGAGATCGCCGAGGACGAGCTGGACATGGTCTCCGGCGGCATCGGAGACCTCAACCTCGCGCCGATGACCGAGGTCGGCGACCTCGTCGACCTCGCCGCGCCGGTCACCGGTTCGCTCGGTCAGATCACCGGCAGCCTCTGATCACGCTGTTCGTCCGCCTGGTGCGGACGAGGTGAGAAGCGCGGCCCGCCCGGCTCCCTTCGCCTGGGCGGGGCGCGTGCTGGAACCCCGGGGCCCGAGGGCTCCGGGGTTCTCGCTGCTGTCTCCGCCCGGCAACACGGGGGTCGGCGTCAGGGTCCGTGGCCGGTCGCGGGGGTTTCCGCTCCTGGCCCGGGAGTGCCGGCGGACACCGGCCACCACCCGTGCCCTCGCCGGCCGGTGGCGGACGGCCCCGGCTGCGCCCCGCTCAACCGCGCAGGAAGTCCCCCAGCGCGGCGGTGAGTTGTGCGGGGGCGTCCTCCTGCACGAGATGCCCGGCACCCTCGATGAGCTGCAGCCGGGAGCCGGGGATCAGGTCCGCGAGCCGGTGTGCGCGGTCCACGGGTATCCAGGTGTCTTCCGTCCCCCAGCAGATCAGCACGGGCGGCTCGACCCGGCCGTAGAGCCCCTCGATCTCGTCGGTGAAGCGCTGGTCGTTCTGCGCGATCTGCCGGTAGAACGCGCTCTGCCCGGCGTCTCCGAGCCACGGTGCCACCAGCCCGTCCAGCACCCGCTGATCCAGCCCAGGTGCGCTCGCCGAGCTGATGTACGCCCGTACCAGCGCCTCGTGCAGCGCGGGCGGCAGCGCCGCGAAGACCTCCGCCTGCGAACCGAGCAGCCGGTACGAGGGAGACCCCCACGGCGCGAGAGCGACCGGGTCGACCAGGGCGAGACGTGCGTAGGACGCGCCGTGCAGCAGGTGGGCCCGCAGGGCGACGCATCCCCCGAAGTCGTGGGCCAGCACGGCCGGTCGGTGGTGTGCGTCCCCCGTCAGGCCCCAGAGGCCGAGCAGTTCGGCGAAGATCAGACCCTGGGCGCCCAGTGAGACGTCCTGCCCTTCGTGCTTGGCGGACGTGCCGTACCCGGGCATGTCCCACACGTGCACCCGGAACCGCTGCGCGAGCGCGTGGGCGACCGCGCGCCAGGTGTAGGAGGACCACGGTGTTCCGTGCAGCAGCACCACGGGCGGACCGTCGTCGGGCCCGAGCCTGCCCCAGCGGACCGTGCCGGAGGAGCTGTCGTAGGTGTTGTCGAGAGTTCCCGCCCAGTCGTCGGCCATGTGCCCAGTCTCGGTGATCCCCGCCCGCGGGCTCACACCGGTTTCCGCAGGACGGGCGTGGCGTGGACGGGCATGGAGGGGCGTGGCGTGGAGGGACGGGGCGGGCTCCGCAGCGCAACTCCGCGTGCACCGGCCGTAGTGGAGTGCGTTCCTTGCCCTCCCGTCATGAATTGCCCGCGTTCATCCGGTTACCCGGCGGACGGCAGGAGACAGGGCCGGCCGAGAGAAAGCGAGATGGTTGTGACCTACGCAGTGAAGAGCACGCTCCCGGACGACGACCTCAAGACCGTCGGCGAAGCCTTGCAGGGCGCGTTGGTGGATCTCGTCGACCTCTCCCTCGTCGCGAAGCAGATCCACTGGAACGTGGTCGGGCCGCGCTTCCGGTCCATACACCTCCAGCTCGACGAGGTGGTGGACTCAGCCCGCGGCTACTCCGACACCGTCGCGGAACGCGCCTCCGCGCTCGGTCTGCCGCCGGACGGCCGCTCCTCGACCGTCAGCGCGGCGAGCAGCATCGACAGGGTCACCGAGGGCTGGCAGAAGGACACCGACGCGGTACGCACGATGGTGGGCGCCCTGGAGGCGGTCATCAACCGCTCGCGTGAACGCATGACTTCGGTGCGGGACGCCGACCCCGTGACGGAGGACATCTTCATCCAGCTCACCGGGGACCTGGAGAAGCACCACTGGATGTTCCAGGCGGAGAACGGCAGTTGAGCCCTCGGGCTCACCTACGGGGGTGACATGCGCCGGAACCCGCCGTGAGGGGAGGGTTCCGGCCCGGCCGGAAGGCTCCGGCCGTCCGACCGGGCCCGTCCCGGCGGCGGCCGGAGCCGTTCAGCGCGTCACGGCGGGTACGCCGGGCGCCCGGTGCGTGTCGTCCCGGCGTCCCGGCGTGGGCGGCCGGCGGCGACGCGGCTGCCGAGGCGGGCCCGGGATGCGGACCGCGGCCGGATACCGCACCGTGGGGGGATGGCTGCGCCGATCGTCGTGCATCCTCCGTCGCCGTCGGGTGGCCGCCGGGTCACCGCCGACGGGCGCATCCTGGGTCTCGCGCACGACACCCGTGATCTTCTGGAGTTCCTGCGCCGTGCGGGCCTCGACCCCGAGCAGGTGCGGCTCGACGATCCCGAGCTGATCGAGTGGCGCGGGGGAGACCGGGACCGCTGGGTGTAGTCCTGGGCGGACGCCGCCCTCGGTCAGGGGGAGGGAGGCGGACCGAAGCCGCCGCCCGGCCCGTCCGGAGGCGCCGTCGGCGGTACGGAAGGCGGTACGGAAGGCGGTGCCGACGGTGGTGCTGTCGGCGGTGCCGGATAGCCGTATGCCGGCGGAGCGCCGGGTACGGGGCCGGGCGCGGCCGCGTACGGGTTCGCGGGGCCGGGCTGCGGCGGGAAATGGGCGACGGGCGCTCCCGGCGGTGTGAAGGGGACACCGCCCGGCGCGGGTGCGGGCGGCTCGACGGCTGTGCCCCTGCGCAGTGTCAGCAGGATCAGCGTGACCGCGCCCACCAGGGTGATCACGGCCTGCACGCGGACGAAGACATCCGCCAGGGGCACGCCGTCCGGCAGGCGGAAGAGGGTGCCTTGCTCGATGCGGTGCGCCAGCGTGATCAGCGCCGGAGGCAGTACGGCCAGGGCCACGCCCAGGGTGAACCCGCGTGCGGACAGCGTTCGGGCCAGGGCCAGTACGGCGCCCGTGCCGCCCAGGAAGGCGAGCGTCAGCCAGTCCCAGGCCGGCGGGACGTCCAGCAGGGCGAAGACGGTGCGCCTGCCGGTGAGGAAGTCGAGCCAGACACCGGCGCTCGCGGTAGCGAGCACATGGATGGTCCAGCCGATGCTGAAGGCGACCAGCACGCCGAGGAAGAGCGCCGCGACCGCGGGGTGCGCCCCGGCCGGACGCTGCGGCGACTCGCTCGGCAGCGGCGGCTCGGCCTCCGGCTGCCCCGGGGGATGTGCCATGTGAGGCGCCTGCGCCCCGTACGGCCCGGCCCCGTAGGACTGCCCGTAGGGCTGGAACTGCCCGGGCACACCGGCCGGACCGCCCAGGGCGCGCGGCGTACGCGGCCACGGTCGCAGCCCCGCGAGCAGTACCACCGCCAGGACGAGGCTGAGGAGTACCGCCACGACAGCCGTGCCCGCGGCGACGTCCAGCGCGTCGTCCCCGTCGAATCCCCGCAGGACGTAGAACGGCGACGACTCGGAGTGCAGCGCCACGGACCAGATCACCGGCAGCCGGTAGGCGAAGGTGAGCGCCGCGGTGAGCGTCATCAGGCCGCCGGCCGTCCACGCGCCGGTGAAGGCGGCGAAGACCGCGGAGAGCTGGAGGAGACCCAGCCCGAGATCGGTGGAGGAGGTCGCGGGCATCTCCGTGAAGCTCCCGCCTCCCAGAGCCAGGGAACCCACCCATGACTTCCAGACGCCGACGCCGCCGAGCTCGACGACGTCACGTACGACCCAGATCCAGGTGTGCAGCGCCAGCAGCAGACACAGGGCGCCGCCCGTGATCCGCGCACCCGCGCCCAGTACCCGTACCTGTGGCATTTCGGCCACCCCCTGCCCCCTGGAATACGCCCGGCCGTCGGGACGTTGACGCGGGCTGTGCTCGTCCCCGGCACCTGTACGGCGACGTGAGAAGTGACTCCAGCCCCGGCGGGAGCGTACCCCGCCACCCGCGCCCGCCCCCGCCTGGGCGGCGGCTCGTAGAATCGAGGCATCATGGCCCGTTCCGCCTACCTCGATCACGCTTCCACCACGCCCATGTATCCCGAGGCGGTGGAGGCGATGACCGCCCAACTCGCCGTCACCGGCAATGCTTCCTCGCTGCACGGTGCGGGCCGCCGCGCGCGCCGCACCGTCGAGGAGGCGAGGGAGGCCCTGTCGGCGTCGCTCGGCGCGCGCCCCAGCGAAGTGGTCTTCACAGCGGGCGGTACGGAGGCCGACAACCTGGCCGTCAAGGGGCTCTACTGGTCCCGCCGCGACGCCGACCCCGCCCGCAGGCGCATCCTGGCCAGTCCGGTCGAGCACCACGCCGTGCTGGACGCCCTCCACTGGCTCGCCGACCACGAGGGCGCCGACGTCGAGTGGCTGCCCGTCGACTCCCGCGGGCGGGTGCACGCGCGTACGCTGCGCGAGGCGCTCGCCCGTGATCCGGGCAGCGTGGCGCTGGCCACCGTGATGTGGGCGAACAACGAGATCGGCACGGTCATGCCCGTCGCCGAACTCGCGGAGGCCGCCGCCGAGTTCGACGTACCGCTGCACGCTGACGCGGTGCAGGCCGTCGGCCAGGCCGAGGTGGACTTCGGCGCGTCGGGACTGGCCGCGCTGACCCTGACCGGACACAAGATCGGCGGTCCCTACGGTGTGGGCGCACTGCTGCTCCGCCGCGAGCAGACGCCCGTACCGCTGCTGCACGGCGGCGGCCAGGAGCGGGATGTGCGGTCGGGGACGCTGGACGTGCCCGCGATCGCCGCGTTCGCCACGGCGGCGGAGCTGGCAGGCGAGCGGCGTGAGCAGTTCGCGCAGGAGGTCGGCGCCCTGCGGGACAAGCTGATCGAGGCGGTGCGTACGGCCGCTCCCGACGCGGTGCTCAACGGCGACCCGGACCCGGAAGGCCGGCTTCCCGGCAACGCGCACTTCTCCTTCCCCGGCTGCGAGGGCGACTCGCTGCTCCTGCTGCTGGACGCCCAGGGCATCGAGTGCTCGACGGGTTCGGCGTGCACGGCGGGAATCGCCCAGCCGAGCCATGTGCTCCTCGCGGCGGGCGCCGACCCCGCGTCGGCGCGGGGCACGCTGCGCTTCTCCCTGGGCCACACCTCCACGGCGGCCGATGTGGACGCCGTCGCCGAGGCCATCGGGCCCGCGGTCGAGCGGGCGCGCGGAGCGGGCCTGAGCTGAGGTCTTCCCGGCGGCTCTCTGGACGCCGGCCTGGTTGTGCCGTTGACTGATGCGCCGGGCCGGCCGCCGGGAGGGCGAGCGGGGCCGGGGGACCGGCGCGAGGTCCGTCCGGAATCCCGGGCACCGCCTGAGGCGCACGGCAGCTCGCGGCGGGCGTGCCCGCGACCGGCCGGAGGGGACGTGCAGTGGGTGAAGGCGGCAGAGATTACGATCACGCCCGTACCTCGGCACGTGCCGCTGATGCTGCCGCCGCTCCCGCGCCGGGCGCCCTGCCGCTGCCCGCGCAGGTACGGATCGGGTACGGCCTGGGCTCTCTGTGCACCGGGACGTTCGCCACCGTGCCCGGCCTGCTGCTGCTGTACTACCTCACCAACGTCATGGCGGTACCGGCGGCGGCGGCCGGCGTCGCGCTGTTCCTGCCCAAGGCATGGGACGTGCTGATCAACCCGCTGGTCGGTGCGCTCTCCGACCGCAGCCGGCTGCGCGGAGGTCCGCGCCGCCCGTTCCTGCTCGCGGGCGCGTGCACCCTGCCGCCGCTGTTCGCGCTGATCTTCGCCGCTCCTCCGCTGCGCGGCATGGCGGCGGCGGGCTATGTGGCCCTGCTGTTCCTGCTGGCCGCGACCGCCTACGCAGTCTTCCAGGTGCCGTACGTGACGATGCCCGCCGAGATGACGGACGACCCGGGTGAGCGCGGCAGGGTGCTCGGCTGGCGCGTGGGCTTCCTCGGGGTGGCGATCCTGCTGTCGGGGGCCGTCGCTCCGGCGATCGCCCACGCGGGCGGCGACACCCCGGCGAGCTACCGGCTGATGGGTCTGGCCGTGGCCGTGCTGCTGGCCTGCGGAATGTTCGGCGCGTGGCGCGCCACGCGCGCGGCTCCCACGGTGGTGCACACGACGGCCGAACCGACCTTCCGTGCCCAGCTCGCCGCGGCCCGCGGCAACCGGCCCTTCGTCTTCCTGGCCGGGATGTGGACCGCGCAGGCGCTGGCCGTCGGCGTGATGCTCGCGGGAGTGCAGTACTTCGCGACATACGCTCTGGGGTCGGCCGAGGCGGTGACGCCGCTTTTCGCCTGCCTGATCGGCCCGTTGGCGCTCGTCATGCCGCTGTGGAACCGGCTGGCGCGGCGTCGGGGTGTCAAGTCCGCCCAGTTCCACGCGTCTTCGCTCTTCCTCGCCGCGGCCCTGATGCTCGCCCTGACACCGTGGGGCGGCGCGTGGACGGCGTACGCCTCGGTTGCCGCCGTCGGAGTCGCCTACGGGGGACTGCAGTTGCTGCCCCTGCGGATGCTCGCCGACAATCTCGCCGCCGACGCCGCCCGTACGGGACGCCAACGGGCCGCGACCTTCACGGGGTTGTGGACCGCGGCGGAGACACTTGCCTTCGCCCTCGGCGCGGGCGCCTTCGCGGCGGTGCTCGCTGTCACCGGCTTCCGCTCCTCGGACGCCGCGCACGAGGCCGAGCAGCCCGCCTCCGCGCTGAGCGGAATCACCCTGGGAATGAGCCTGTTGCCCGCCGCACTCGCGCTGCTGAGCCTGTGGCTGCTGCACCGGTACCAGGAGGAGCCGGTGCCTTCCGCCCCTCGCAGCAGCCCCGATCCCCCGGAGGATGAGACCGACCGTGCCGAGTGAACCCGCGAACGCCGCCGCGCTGCCCGAGGGCCGTCCGGCCGCCGAGATCCTGGAGGAACTGCGAGCTCTGCGCGGTGCCGACGCCCCCACCCGCGGCGGCCGCACCTTCGCCTACGTCTACGACGCGGGACTGGAGGGGCTGGACGAGCTCGCCGCCGCCGCGTACTCCGAGTACGCGACCGTCAACGGCCTGGACATGACGGTCTTCCCGAGCGTTGCGCGGCTGGAGAACGACCTGATACGCAGCGCGGCCGCGCTGCTGGGCGCGCCCGGTACGCAGGGCACCTTCACCAGCGGCGGCACGGAGAGCATCCTGCTCGCGGTCAAGACCGCGCGGGATCACGGGCGGGCGGAGCGCGGGGTGACACAGCCGCGCATGGTGCTGCCGTCCACGGCGCACGCCGCGTTCCACAAGGCCGCCGCCTATCTGGGCGTCGAACCCGTGGTCGTGCCGGTGGACCGGAAGACCTTCCGTGCCGACGCGGAGGCGATGGCCGCTTCGCTCGACGACCGCACGGTGCTGGCCGTCGCCTCCGCCCCGTCCTACGCGCACGGCGTCGTCGACCCGGTGGAGGAGATCGCGGCGGCAGCCGCCGCCCGGGGCGTGCTGTGCCATGTGGACGCCTGCATCGGCGGCTGGCTCCTGCCGTATCTGCGGCGCGCCGGCCGCCGGGTGCCGCCCTTCGAGATGTCGGTGCCCGGCGTCACCTCGCTCTCCGTCGACTTCCACAAGTACGGCTACGCCGACAAGGGCGCGTCCGCCGTGCTCCACCGTGACGCCGCGCTGCGCCGGTATCAGTACTTCGCGCACGCGGGATGGCCCGGCTATCCCGTCGTCAACCCGACGGTGCAGGGCACGAAGTCGGCGGGGCTGCTCGCGCAGGCATGGGCGGTGCTGCGGCACGTGGGGGAGGAGGGCTACACGGAACTCGCCCGCCAGGTCGCCGACGCGTCCGACCGGCTGCTGGCCGGGCTGGAGACGGTCGAGGGCGTACGGGTGCTGGGTACGCCCTCCGCGGGGCTGGTCGCGTTCACGCTCGCCGGCTCCGGCTCCGGCTCCGGCTCCGCCGACGGCGAAGGGGACTTGAGCCTGCTGCTGCACCTCGCCGACGAGATGCGGCTGCGGGGCTGGTATCTCCAGCCGCAGCTCGCCTTCGAGGGGATGCCGCCCAACCTGCATCTGACGCTGACCCCGGCCACCGTGGGCCAGGTCGGCGACCTGCTCCGTGATCTCGACGCGGCACTGACCGCGGCCCGTGCGCTCGCACCGGTGCGCGTCGAGCCCGGCCTGGCCGAACTCGCCGCGGAACTCGACCCCTTGACGCTCGGCCCGGAGGAGGTCGCCGCCGTGCTGGCCTTCGCCGGCCTGCACGGCGACGGCGAGGGCGACGGCGAGGGCGGGAGCGGCGGCGCCGCGCTGCCGCAGCGGATGGCACCGGTGCTGGTGCTGCTGGACGCGCTGCCGCGGGCGCTGAAGGAGCGTCTGCTCTCGGAGTTCGTGGGGTCGGTCTTCCGGATCTGACGGACGGTTACGGGCGCACGGACGTGCGCGGGCACGGACGTGCGCGGGCACGGACGTACGCGGGCACGGACGTACGCGGGCACGGACACCGTGGTGGTACGCGGGTGCGTGGGCGTACGCGCTGTCAACCGGCCCCCGCCGATGGCCCGTTGTGGCTGTGCGAATGTCCGGTCCGAGCTCTACCCAGTGGTAGCGACGGGGGTTAACGTTCCTGGCACGCCTGTCGCGTCTCATCCCCCCACTGGAGACACCGGTGACACCTTCCCGTACTCTCTCCGGCAGATCCGTCACAAGCCGGCTCGCGAACTTCAGGGCCTCTCTCGCCGTCCTGGCCTCCACCGCACTGCTCGTCCCGCTGATCGGCGCCACGGCCCCAGCGTTCGCGGCCGCCCCCCAGGACAGGGCCGGGCCCCCCGCCGCGGCGCGGGCGGCCTCCGCCGCTCCCGCGGATGCGGATGAGGACCCGTGCCAGGGCCAGTGCGGCGACATCCTCCCCGCCGGGCAGAACGGACACGCCACCCTCGCCGGAATCCTGCTGCACAAGACCATCGGCACCCGCCCCAAGCACTCCGCCGACCAACTGGCCCCGTACGACAACCTGTTGCACGACTACTCCGGGCTGACCGAGGAAGAGCTCTCCGACTACTTCAACGACGCCTCCTTCGGCGTCCCCGAAGGACAGGTGGAGAGCGAGAAGTCACCCAGGTCCGATGTGACCATCACCCGTGACAAGGCCACCGGTACCCCGCACATCAAGGGCACCACCCGGTCCGGGACCGAGTTCGGCGCCGGATACGCCGCAGGCGAGGACCGGTTGTGGCTCATGGACGTCCTGCGGCACGTCGGCCGGGGCGAGTTGTCCTCCTTCGCCGGCGGCGCCGAGGGCAACCGCGAGCTGGAGCAGAGTCTCTGGGCCGTCGCCCCGTACACCGAGGACGACCTGACGGCGCAGGTCGAGCGCATACGCGACTCCGGCGAGCGCGGCGCCCAGGCGTACCGGGACATCAGCGACTACGTGAGCGGGATCAACGCCTTCATCGACGACACCGTCGGCGCGCTCAACTACCCCGGTGAGTACGTGCTGACCGGACACGGCTCGAAGATCGAGGACTTCACCCGCACGGACGTGGTCGCCATCGCGTCCGTCATCGGCGCCATCTTCGGCAACGGAGGCGGCGGAGAGGTGGGCAACGCCCTCGCGAAGACGGCCTTCCAGGCGCAGTACGGCGAGGACGGGGGAGCGTCCGCGTACGCCGCCTGGCGCGCGCAGAACGACAGCGAGGCCACGACGACCGTGCATGAGGGAGAGTTCCCCTACGCCGAGTCCCCCGAGAACCCCGAGGGCGTGGCGACGCCGGAGAGTGGTTCGGTCACCGCCTTCGACCACTCGCAGAACGAGACGGGCGGCGGGAAGTCCGGCAAGAAGACCGACCGTAAGAAGGCCGACGGTGGGAAGGCCGACGCTGGGAAGAAGGCCGAGAGCGTGCTGCCGGCCGACCTCATCTCCTCCCGAAAGGGCATGTCCAACGCCCTGATGGTCTCCGGCAAGCACACCGCGTCCGGTAATCCGATCGCCGTGTATGGGCCGCAGACCGGCTACTACTCGCCGCAGATCATGATGGTGCAGGAGCTGGACGGGCCGGGGCTGCGCGCCCGCGGTGCGTCCTTCCCCGGGCTCAGCTTCTACGTCGAACTCGGCCGCGGACTCGACTACTCCTGGAGTGCCACATCGGCGAGCCAGGACATCACCGACACCTTCGCCGTCGAACTGTGCGAGGAGTCGGGGGCCGAACCGACCACCGCCTCGCAGAGCTACATGCTGCGCGGCGAGTGCACGCCCTTCGAGAAGCTGACCAAGCACAACGAGTGGAAGCCGACCCTCGCCGACTCCACCGAGGCCGGCTCCTACGACGTGGTGAGCCTGCGCTCGGCCTACGGACTGGTAAGCCACACCGGTGAGGTCGCGGGCAAACCAGTGGCCTTCACCGCACTGCGCTCGACCTACCACCACGACGCCGACTCGGTGATCGGCTTCCAGAAGTTCAACGACCCGGAGGCGATCACCTCGGCGCGCAGCTTCCAGGAGGCCGCACGGGACGTCGGCTACACCTTCAACTGGTTCTATGCCGACGCCGAGCACACCGCCTACTACAACTCCGGTGACAACCCCGTCCGTTCGCCCGGCACCGACCCCGACCAGCCGATCCTGGCCGAGCGGAAGTACGAGTGGGAGGACTGGGACCCCGCGGCCAACACCTCGGCGGTCACGCCCCCCGAGGAGCACCCGCAGTCGGTCGACCAGGACTACTACGTCAACTGGAACAACAAACAGGCCAAGGGTTTCTCCGCCGGCTGGGGCAACGGCTCCGTCCACAGGAACGACCTGCTGGACAGGCGGGTCTCCGCACTGGTCGACAAGGGCGGGGTCACCAGGGCCGGTCTCGTGCGGGCGATGCAGGAGTCGGCCGCCGCGGACCTGCGGGCGGAGAAGGTGCTGCCGGGTCTCCTCGACGTCATCGGCTCCGGCGAGGTGAGCGATCCCGAACTCGCCTCCACGGTCGAGAAGTTGCGTACCTGGCAGGAGTCCGGCTCGCTGCGCCGCGAGGCGGAGAAGGGCGCGGGCACCTACGAGCACGCAGAGGCGATAAGGGTGCTGGACGCCTGGTGGCCGCTGCTGGTCGAGGGCGAGTTCAAGCCCCGGCTGGGCGAGGACCTCTACCGGACGCTCACGGGGCTGGCCCCCGTCAACGAGTCCCCCTCGGGCGGCCAGAACGGCGGCGGCGAGGGCGGCGGCGGTGTCGGCGCGAGCCAGCCGCACAAGGGGTCCGCATTCCAGCACGGCTGGTGGTCGTTCGTGGACAAGGACCTGCGGACCGTGCGGGGCGAGGAGGTCGGCTCCCCCCTGGACAGGCCCTACTGCGGCGGGGGTTCGCTCTCCGAGTGCCGGCGGATGCTCCTGGAGACCCTGGCGGAGGCGGAGGCCACCCCGGCCGAGGAGACCTACCCGGGTGACAAGGAGTGCGACGCCGGCGACCAGTTGTGCGCCGACTCGATCGTGCACCGCGCCATGGGCGGTATCACCGTCCCGCGGATCGCCTGGCAGAACCGGCCGACGTACCAGCAGGTCGTGGAGTTCCCCGCCCGCCGCTCCGGCGAGTAGGACGCTCCGGCGACCGGCGACCGGCGACCGGCGACCGGCGACCGGCGACCGGCGACCGGCGCCGGCCGCCGACCGGCAGGCCGCGTCAGCGCCCCCGGCCCACCGGGTCGGCGGTGACGCGGTCAGCCGGCCCCCGCGCCCCCGCGTGCCTCCCGTATGTAGCCCATGTACCGGTCCCAGTCCCAGTGCCGCCCCGGGTCGGTGTGGTCCGCGCCGGGCACCTCGTTGTGCCCGATGACATGCTCCCGGTCGGCGGGAATCCCGTACCGCTTGCACAGGCGGGCGGTGAGCCGTGCCGAGGAGCGGTACATCTCCTCGGTGAAGTTCTCCGGGCGGTCCACGAAGCCCTCGTGCTCGATGCCGACGCTGCGCTCGTTGTACTCCCGGTTTCCCGCGTGGTACGCGACGTCCAGCTCGCGCACCATCTGCACCGTCCGCCCGTCGCGGGCCCGCACCAGATAGTGGGAGGCGGCCCCGTGCAGCGGGTCCCGGAAGACCTTCACGGCGGTGGGGAAGTCGCTCTGTGTGACGTGAATCACGATGCGGTCTATGCCGTAGTCGTCCGGGCGGTCCGCGGTGCGCAGGTTCGCCTCGGAGGCGGCGATCCAGCGCACCCCCGGCTGGTCGGTGTCGCCCTCCGTGCGCGGCTTGTCCACTCCCGGCACCCGCCACCACAGTCGCGAGGTCTTGTCCCAGGTCAGCGCCCCCGCTGTGGCCAGCGCGGCCGCTCCGCCGCCGGTGATGAGCAGCCTGCGCCGAGAGATCGAATCCATACCGGACTCAACGCGCGCATCCGCCCCGCCGGTTCCGCGTCCGCCCGTCACGTACTGATCCCGTACGGGCACCGCCGCCCCTCCGTCTACCCTGGACGGGTTATGACTGACGCTTCAAGCAGCCCCCCGCTCCCGAGCTCCGGCACACGTCCCCTGCGCGTGCTGGCCGCCATGTCCGGCGGCGTCGACTCCGCCGTGGCCGCCGCACGGGCCGTCGAGGCGGGGCACGACGTCACCGGTGTCCACCTGGCGCTCTCCGCCAACCCGCAGTCGTTCCGTACGGGCGCTCGCGGCTGCTGCACGATCGAGGACTCACGCGACGCGCGCCGTGCCGCCGACGTCATCGGCATCCCCTTCTACGTGTGGGATCTCGCCGAGCGCTTCCGTGAGGACGTCGTCGAGGACTTCGTCGCCGAGTACGAGGCGGGACGTACGCCCAACCCCTGCCTGCGCTGCAACGAGAAGATCAAGTTCGCCGCGCTGCTGGACAAGGCGCTGGCGCTGGGCTTCGACGCCGTGTGCACCGGCCACTACGCGAGCATCGTCACCCGCGGTGACGGAACCCGCGAGCTGCACCGCGCGAGCGACGCCGCGAAGGACCAGAGCTACGTGCTGGGCGTGCTGGACGAACGGCAGCTCGCGCACGCCCTGTTCCCCCTCGGCGACACCCTCACCAGCAAGGAGGAGATCCGCGCCGAGGCCGAACGCCGCGGCCTCGCCGTCGCGAAGAAGCCCGACAGCCACGACATCTGCTTCATCGCCGACGGTGACACCCAGGGCTTCCTCGCCGACCGCCTCGGCACCGCCGAGGGGGACATCCTCGACGAGGAGGGCCACAAGCTCGGCACCCACGAAGGTGCGTACGGCTTCACCGTCGGCCAGCGCAAGGGCCTGCGCATCGGGCACCCCGCGGCGGACGGCAAGCCCCGGTACGTACTGGACATCTCACCGGTCGACAACACCGTCACCGTCGGCCCGGCCGCGTCGCTGGACGTGGCGGCGCTGACCGCGCTGAGGCCCCGCTGGTGCGGCCCGGCCCCGGCCGGCCCCGGCACGTACACGGCGCAGCTGCGCGCCCACGGCGGGGAGACCCAGGTCGCCGCGGAACCCGCGGAGGACGGCCGGAAGCTGCATGTGCGCTTCACCGAGCCGATGCGCGGTGTGGCGCCCGGTCAGGCGATCGTCCTCTACGACGGCACCCGTGTCATCGGGTCCGCGACGATCGACACGACGGAGCGGGCCCGCTCCGCGGCACCTGCGCCGTAGGTCCTGGGGGGGGCGTCAGCCACGCCTGACGCTCCCCGGCGCACCGGGGGGTGTCTGAGAGATCCCGTCCGGACCGCGGTGGCCGGCACGACAGCCCTCTTTTCATATGACGCTCATATCGCCTGAAGGCGGGGAGAACAAGTCATTCCGGCGGCGCATCCTGGCCATCCGGCACGGACTGTTTTCCTCTCCTCGCGACGACTGTGCACGATGAGGGTGATCGTCGAGTTCTACGGGGGAATTCATGAACAAGTCCGTATCCCGTCCTGCCGTCGCAGCGGCAGCGGCAACCAGTGCCGTGCTGCTTCTCGGTGGCGCCACCACGAGCAGTGCCCAGACGCTCGCCCACGCATCCGACTCGGAGTCCAGGACTGCGACAAGCAGCGTCGGTACCCGAGGCGCAGGCGGGGACGAGAGCACGAAGAGGGCCAGGTGGGCCGAGTGCACGGGGAATGTCAACAATCCGCACTGGTCGAAGAAGGGCAAGAGCGTCATCTTCAAGACGCGGCTCAGCTGCAAGGGAAATATCTCGAAGGTCCACGTGCGGGTGCGCGGTCGGCTGCTGAAATGCCCCGGCTATTGCCCGCCGTCGACCGTCGCGACTTCGAACGAGACGAAGGTCGTCGCGGTCAACGGCGGGAGCGTGACCTATTACACGCCCAAGCCGAGCGGCAAGAAGGTCAAGGGGGACGGCTCCTACCAGGGAAAGGTGACCATTCAGATCACCTCGCCGTTCCCGGGCACGAAGGGCAGCGCCAGTAGCAAGATGGTGAAGGTCAACACGCCGTAGCGGACACCGCGTCGAGGGGAGGCCCCGTGAGGTGGGAAGTGCACGCGGAACTGGTCATCACGGAGGACGGGATGGATTCCGTATCTCTGACGGACCGGCTCGCCGCGTGGTTCTCCGCCCGCGGGGCTGACGCCCTGCCCGAGTTGACCATGGCCGACGGGGGAACGGCCGAGACCCTGGGGGCCGTCTTCTCAGTGCCGGGCGAGACACCCGGAGAAGCCGTCGACGCCGCCCTCACCCAGCTGCGAAGCGCCGCAGCCGGCCTCGCGGTTCCCGTCGGCCCGGTCGACGAAGTCCTCGTGCGGCGAGCACACGTCGACCCCCGCGCTCCTGTCGCTGAGCGCAGGGAATGACGACGCGGCCCACGCCGCCGAGGTGGTGACCTGCAGGGGCCGGACCTCGGCCCGTGGAGGGCCCGTCCCCTCCGGTACCGGCCCCACAGTGGGCGGCTGCGTGAGTCGTACGCGACCGGCCCTGCTGTCCGTGGGTGCACCGGAACCCGGGCATCCGTCGGCATCCGTCCGGCGGTGACGTGCGCGCCTGCCTCCTCCGAGGCTCAGGCACCGCTCGCCGCTCGGGAGTCTCCCCGCGAGTGCGGGGTCAACGGCCGAGCCAGCCGCCGTCCACCGGGAGCACGATGCCGTGCACGTAGTCCGATGCGGGGGAGGCGAGAAAGACGGTGGCGCCGGCCAGGTCATGGGGCCGGCCCCAGCGGCCCGCGGGGATGCGGTCGGAAATCGCAGCGTTGCGGTCGGCGTCGTCGTGCAGGGCCTTGGTGTTGTCGGTGACGATGTAACCGGGCGCGATGGCGTTGACCGCGACGCCGGATGCCGCCCATTCGTTGGCCAGCGCCTTGGTGAGTCCGGCGATGCCGGACTTGGCGGCGGCGTAGGCAGGAACACGGACACCGCCCTGAAAGCTGAGCAGCGAGGCGGTGAACACGATCTTTCCCTCTCCCCGTTCCACCATGCGCCTGCCGAGTTCGCGGCTGAGCACGAACTGGCTGGAGAGGTCGACCTGGACGACGTGGTCCCAGGCTTCGTCCGGGTAGTCGGCTGCCGCGTGACGGGCGATGGTCCCGGCGTTGTTGATGAGGATGTCGACGGGACCGTGGTCCCGCTCCACGTCTTCGGCGAAGCGTGCGACCGCCTGCCGGTCGGCGAAGTCGACGCGGTAGCCGCAGAACTCGCGGCCGTGGCGGGTTACGACACGCTCCGCGTCGCTGTCGTGTGCTTCGAGTTGGGCGCTGGCTCCGACGATGTCGGCGCCGGCCTGCGCGAGCGCCTCAGCCATGGCCAGACCGATGCCGCGACGGCAGCCGGTGACGACGGCACGGCGGCCGGTCAGATCGAACAGTTGCGGGACGGTGGGCGGGACAGACGTCACGGTCGGTTCTCCTTCTCCCGGAGGCATTGCGGAGCACGTGCGATGGTGCCCGCCGGACGGCGGAGGCGGTGCAGTCGGCAAGCAACTTCATGCGGCCTGCTCCGCCGTCCTCGAGCGCGGCGAAGCCCCGAGGGCGCCCCGGCCGGCGGGACGGCGGTAGAGGCCGCATGAGCTGCGGGCAGCGGCCGGCTCCGTCAGCGTGCTCTTTCCCCCGGCAGACCCGCACCGGGCGCCCGACCCGCAGCGGGCGGGTACGGGCGGTCGCTCGGGCCCGCGCGCCCCGGTACGGCACCTCGCCGTGTTGTTGGATTCGCCCAAGTGTGCCCAGTGAGAGGGACGGGCACCCGCGGCCGCCGGGGGACCACGGGCGGTGCCGCCGTGCGACGGACGTACGCCGCGGGAGTGGGCGCACCCGCCCCCGCGGCGGACCGGGCGCCTACGCCCCGTGGACCGTGCCGCTGAAGACCTTCTCCAGCTTGTCGAACTCCTCCAAGCACCGCCCCGTGCCCACCGCCACGCAGCCCAGCGGCTCCTCGGCGACCAGCACAGGCATTCCGGTCTCCTTCGCCAGCCGGTCGTCGAGACCGTGCAGCAGGGCGCCGCCGCCGGTCAGTACGATTCCGCGCTCCATGATGTCGCCGTACAGCTCCGGCGGGCACGCGTCGAACGCCGTGCGCACCGCGTGGACGATCGCGGTGAGGGGTTTCTCCGTAGCCTCCCGGATCGCGTCCTCGCTCAACTGCACCGTCTTGGGCATGCCGGTCTCCTTGTCCCGGCCGCGCACCGGGACCGAAGTGCCGCTGCCGAGGGACATCTTGATGTCCTCGGCGGTGCGTTCGCCCACGGCCATCGAGAAGTTCTGCTCGATGTAGGACGCGATCGCCGCGTCCAGCGCGTCACCGGCGACGCGCGCGGAGTGGGTGACGACCGTGCCCCCGAGGGAGATGATCGCGACCTCGGTGCTGCCGCCGCCGATGTCGACGACCATCGAGCCCCTGGCTTCGTGGACGGGCAGCCCGGCGCCGATCGCGGCCGCCATCGGCTCCTCGATGAGATGCACGGAACGCGCGCCGGCCCTGGCCGCGGTCTGCAGAACGGCCCGGCGCTCCACGCCCGTCACGCCGCTGGGCACGCACACCACGACACGCGGACCGCGCCCGCCCCTCCTGGCCCGCGCCGCGCGGATGAAGTGCCGCAGCATGCCCTCGGTCGCCTCGAAGTCGGTGATGACGCCGCCCTTGAGGGGGCGGGTGGCTGTGATCGAGCCGGGAGTACGGCCGACCGCCTGCTTGGCTTCCCTCCCCACGGCGAGCACCTTGCCGGTGCGTGACTCGACGGCCACCACCGAGGGCTCGTTGAGGATGATGCCGCGTCCGCGCGCGTAGACAAGCGTGTTGGCCGTGCCGAGGTCTATGCCGATGTCTCGCGTGCTGAACGAACTGCTCTTCGCCATGTGTTCTCGCCGTGTTCGGTGCGGGCTGTGCCGAATTGTCTAGCTCTGCAGGCAGCATACCCAACTGTCCTGGTTTCAGGACAACTCGGCCCCCAGAAACCTCAGATCGCAAAGCTGCAGGTCGGAGGCGGTATTCGCATCGAACAAGGAGCCGACCGTTCGGTTCGGTGGCATAGACCCCGGCAAGGTTGGATAGCTATGCGCTTGGAGTCCGAGCGCGCGGTGCCCGTGACTGAAGCCTTGGCGTCCTGGGTGGCCGCGCCGTAGGCCACCGTCTCAGCAATCGGAGGTTCCCCATTACCGCGCGACCCGTGCAGGAATTCGGAGACAACCCCGTCGAGGTCCGGGAAACCGGGCACTACACGGAGGAATACGTCCCCAGCTTCGTCGAGAAGTGGGACTCTCTCATAGATTGGGAAAAGCGCTCACACAGTGAGGGCAATTTCTTCATCGACCTGCTGCGAAAGCAGGGAGTGAAGAGCGTACTCGATGTCGCAACGGGGACAGGGTTCCACTCCGTGCGACTTCTCGAGGCCGGTTTCGACGCCGTCAGCGCGGACGGCAGCGCCGACATGCTGTCAAAGGCATTCAAGAACGGAATGGAGAACGGCGGTCACATCCTGCGTGTCGTGCAGGCGGACTGGCGATGGCTGAACCGTGACGTGCACGGTGAGTACGACGCCATCGTCTGTCTCGGGAACTCTTTCACGCACCTGTTCTCGGAGCGCGACCGCCGCAAGGCACTCGCTGAGTTCTACGCGATGCTGAAGCACGACGGCGTGCTCATCCTCGATCAGCGCAACTACGACGCGATGCTGGACCGCGGTTACTCCAGCAAGCACACCTTCTACTACTGCGGCGAGGACGTCGCGGTCGAACCGGAGTATCTGGACGAGGGATTGTGCCGCATGCGGTACAACTTCTCCGACAGCTCGGTGTACCACCTCAACATGTTCCCGCTGCGGAAGGACTACACCCGCAGGCTGATGTCCGAGGTGGGCTTCCAGCACATCGAGACGTACGGCGACTTCCAGCACACCTACCGTGAGGAACAGCCGGACTTCTTCGTGCACGTCGCCGAGAAGGAGTACCGCATGGAGGAGGGCGAGGCCGCCTACTCGGCCGCCGTCAGCACCGCCCGTACGTACTACAACTCCTCCGACGCCGACACCTTCTACCACTCCGTGTGGGGAGGTGAGGACATCCACATCGGGCTCTACGAGAGCGCCGACGAGCCCATCGCCGACGCGAGCCGCCGCACGGTCAAGCGGATGGCCGACAAGCTCGACCTGGACGCCTCGTCCGTGGTGCTCGACCTGGGCGCCGGCTACGGCGGTTCGGCGCGCTACCTGGCCGAGACGTACGGCAGCCAGGTCGTCGCGCTCAACCTCAGCGAGGTCGAGAACGAGCGGAACCGGGAGATGAACTCCCGGCGCGGTCTCACCGACAAGATCGAGGTGCTGGACGGCTCCTTCGAGAGCATCCCGCGCCCCGACGACAGCGTCGACGTCGTCTGGTCGCAGGACTCCTTCCTGCACAGCGGCAACCGCACCCGTGTGCTGGAGGAGATCGCCCGCGTGCTCAAGCCCGGCGGGCATCTCGTCTTCACCGACCCGATGGCCGCGGACGACACCTCGACCAGGGCGCTGAAGCCGATCCTCGAACGCATCCATCTGGAGACGATGGGCTCACCCGCCTTCTACCGGCGTGAGCTGGCGCGGCTCGGGTTCAGCGAGGCCAGCAGCGGCGGCTTCGAGGAGCACCGTGAGCAACTGTCCACGCACTACGGACGGGTGCTCGCGGAGACCGAACGCCAGGAGGCCGAGGGGCTCGCCGACAAGGTGAGCAGCGATTACCTCACCCAGATGAAGAAGGGGCTGGGGCACTGGGTCAATGGTGGCAAGGAACGTCAACTCACTTGGGGGATTTTCCACTTCACACGCTGAGAAACGATTCTGCGGCGCTCGCTCCCAGGGCGCCGGACGGCCCGTGCACACGAGCCCCTGTCCCGAAGCCATCGGGGCCCGGGCTGGGCGCGCTACGCGCGTCAGGGGCGCGGGCCGTCCCCCTGCTGCCACTGCTGCGGCTCACCGCCGCGCCGTGGCGGCTCCGGCCGGGCCGCCGGGGACTGTCCGTCTGCCGGGGCCGGGCCGGGCTCCTCGCGGCGGCTGCGGTGCTGTGCCTCGTCGCTGCTGTCGCTGCCGTCGCTGCCGTCCCGGCTCAGGTCCGTGCTCCGGCCCTGGCCCGCGGCCTGACCTTGGCCTTGACCTTGGTGTTGGCCCTGCCCCGGTACGGACGGGGGCGGCGGTTGCGTACGTAAGGGAGAGCGGCGAACCGCCGCCGGGAAGCGGTGCTCCCCGGTGCCGGGGATGGGCGGCAGGTCGGAGGACGGCCCGGCGGCCAGCAGCCCGCTCAGACCGCGCCGCGTCGCGGCGACCACCACCCGCTCGCCCGCCCGGAGCACATGGCCGGGGCGCAGGCGCCAGTCCAGCTCGCCGGCGACCGTCGAGGTCACCGACAGGGAGACAGAGGACAGATCCTGCCGCCGCTCGTCCTCCGACGCGGTGTCCAGGGCGATGACCCGCCACGACTCGGCACGGAACGCCTCGGTGACCGTACGGTCCTCCAGCAGCGGGTTGCCCCGCACCTCCACCGTGGCGAAGACCAGGACGCGGCGACCCACCGAGATCGACCCGAGCACCTGGCGTCCCATCATCGCGCCGGCGAAGGCGGGGGCCGCCAGCGCGGACACACTGCGGCTGCGGGTCTGGGCCGCGGGATAGGTGTCGCGCAGGGTGCGGTAGACCGTCGCCGCGAACTCGTCGTCGAACAGCCGCATCACCACGCGCAGTTCGGGCTTGATCTGCCGGGCGTTGAGCGACATCTCCAGATTGATGCCGTCGGTGCTGGTCAGGGCCAGCAGCGCACGGCTGCGTTTGATCTTCGCGCTCTCCAGCACGCCGTCGTCCGTGACGTCGGCGATCAGCGTGGGAACCCGGCGCCGCCGGGCGAGCGCGATGCCGCGTGCCTCCGTGTCGCGTTCGATGCAGACGACGGGGATGTTCAGCTCCAGCAGCCGCTCGAGCACGTGCTTGCCCACCTTGCCCAGGCCCACCAGGACCACATGGCCCGAGAATCCGCGCGGAGGCGTCGGCAGGGCCGCCGCCTTGCGGAAGGCGCCGTAACTCTCCAGCACCACCGCGAGCAGCAGCGGCAGCATCATCATCCCCACGAGGGCGGCGAGCAGTTGGAGCACCTGCTCGCCGGAGGTCTCCTCCAGGTTCGGTTCGTTGATGGCGAAGACGTCCAGCAGGGTGACGTAGGCGGCGTGCAGCGGGGTCTCGCCGCTCACCCGCCAGTTCACGGCGGCGAGCACGACGAAGACCGCCGTCATGGCCAGCACGGAGTAGCGCAGCCGCCGGGAGAAGAGCTCCTTGAAGGCCAGCATCCTGGGCAGCCGGGGAGCACGGACAGCCCCCGGCTTGCGCCGGCGGGTGATGGCCTCCAGCACCACGGCGCCCCGCTGCGGCGGCAGCGAGGTCAGGTCCTCCTCGTCCGGCAGCAGCACCGGACCGCCGTGTGCACGGGCGGGGCGCCCTCCCGGGGCGCCGCCCGGCCGGTGAGGCCGGCCTTGCGGACCTCCGCCGCTGCCGTCCGCCCCCGGCCCGGCCCCGTCCTCCGCCGAGTCGCCGGTGCTCCCGCCCGCCGCGCCGCCGGTCCCCGTGCCGGCCGCGCCGTCCGTCCCTTCGGGCACTCCGTCCTCGGTGTCGCCCTCGCTGCTCCGCTCGTCCGAGGTGCTCTCCCCGTCCTCGGTGTCGTCGGTCGCGGGCAGAAGGGCGAGCGTGCACAGCGGGTTGCGGCGGTCGACCGTACGCAGGGTGCGCTCCTTGGCCCGCAGCAGCAGTCCGTCCGCGTACAGCACCTTGTCGCTGCCGACGACCGCCGCAGCGACGATGGAGGGGGCCGCGGTGTCGGAGTCGGAGAGCACGGTCGTGGTCGCGTCGGCCACGCCGCCGGCACCGGCGCCCCCAGCCTGTCTGCCGCGGATGCGGGCGGCCCGGTCCAGCAGATCCGTCAGGTACTGGCCCAGGGTGTTGTTGAACATGCGGATGACCAGCCGCACCTGAGGGTTGAGCCTGCGGGCGCGCAGCGCGATGTTGATGTTCAGCTGGTCGTTGCCGGAGGTGACCGCCAGTGCCCCGGCCCGCTCGACGCCTGCCCGGATCAGCGCGGTGTCGTCGGGGACGCGTGCCTCGACGGCGTCCACCGACAGCTCGCCCGCTCCCACGAGTTCGGCGATCTGCGGGCCGTGGCTCCCTCCGCGAAGGGAGGGGAGGACGACCGTCACCTGCTGCCTGTAGACCGTCGCGAGTTCCCGGCAGACACGTTGGGCGAGGGCGTTGTCGCCGCAGACGACCATGTGCCCGCGGGTGCCGGTGCCGCCCGGGTCAGGACCTAGGCTGCTGTCCATGGCCGCCAAGGACAGTTCCCCCTTGAACATCTGTGTTTTCTGCTCAGCCGCCGAACTCGACGCCGTCTACACCGAGTCCGCGCGCGAGTTCGCCGAGCTTATCGGCAGACGCGGACATTCGCTGGTGTGGGGCGGTTCGGATGCCGGGCTGATGAAGGTCGTTGCGGACGGCGTCCAGGCGACCGGCGGACGGCTGGTGGGGATCTCCGTCGGTTTCCTGCAGAGCCAGGCCCGCGAGAACGCGGACGAGATGGTCGTCACGGCCGATCTCGCCGAGCGGAAGGCGCAACTGCTGGAGCGCGCCGACGCCTTCGTCGTCATGGTGGGCGGCACGGGGACACTGGACGAGGCGACCGACATCCTGGAGCTGAAGAAGCACGGGCTGCACGCGAAGCCCGTCGTGCTGCTCAACACCGCCGGCTACTACGACGGACTGCGGCAGCAGCTGGCACGGATGGAGGCGGAGGGGTTCCTGCCGCTGCCCCTGTCCGAACTCGTCGCCTTCGCCGACGACGGCGAGCGGGCGATGCACCTGCTGGAGGCGTGACGCCCGCCCTTTGTCATCTGCGGTTGTACAGGCGCATGGTGAGGGTGCCGAACACCGCGATCAGCACACCGGCGGAGATCAGCGTCCAGCTGATCTCGCCGCCGGGCCACTGCCCCTCCATCATGCCGCGCACGGCCGCGACGAGATGGGTGACCGGGTTGACCTCCACGAACGCCTGCAGCCACCCCGGCATCGTCCTCGGGTCGACGAGGATGTTGCTGAGGAAGGTGAGGGGGAAGAGCACCATCATGCTCACGCCCATCACCGACTTCTCCGAGCGCAGCAGCAGCCCGAACATGGTCCACAGCCAGGAGAAGGCGAAGGAGAAGACCACCAGCAGCGCGATGCCGGAGAACACTCCCGTCACGCCGCCGCCCGGCCGGAACCCCAGTGCCAGACCCACGGCGAGGATCACCACCGACGCCATCGTGTAGCGGAAGGCGTCGCCGAGGAGATAGCCCACCATCGGAGCCGGCCGCCATATCGGCAGCGTACGGAAGCGGTCGAACACCCCCTTCTCGATGTCGGTGTTGACCGAGACGCCCGTGTACATGGTGGTCATCACCACGCTCATCACCATGATCCCCGGCAGCAGGAACTGGAGGTACTCCGTGGTCGATCCCGCCAGCGCACCGCCGAAGAGGTAGGTGAACATCAGCGTCATCATGATCGGGAAGGCGGTCACGTCGAAGAGCTGCTCGGGGACGTGCTTGATCTTGAGCATGGCGCGCCAGCCGAAGGTCATGCAGACGGACGGAGCGCCGGGGCGCGGGGGCCGCTGACCGGCGACCAGCACAGCGGCGAGTCCGTGCGGGCCGTTGCCCGAAAGCCGGGGCACCTCGCCCTTCGCGGTGGCGGGGGATGCGGGCGACGTGCTCATGCTGCTGCCTCCTCGGCATCTGCCCGGTCCCCGGGCTCCTGGCCGTGGGCGGGGTGGTCGGTCAGGGCGAGGAAGACCTCGTCCAGACTGGGCTGGCCCAGCGAGAAGTGGTCGACGGTGATACCGGAACGTGTGAGTTCTGCGAGTGCCTCGGCGGCCTGTTCGGCGGCCCCGCGCTCCGTTCCACCGCCCTGGACGCGCACTGTCAGCGCCACCGGGTCGGGCTCGGAGTGCACCTGAGCGGCGAGTGCGCGGGAGAGCACCCGCTGTGCCTCCTCGCGCTGAGCGGCGTCACGAAGCCGCAGACGCACCGAACCCGCGCCGACGGACGACTTCAGCTGGCCGGGCGTGCCCTCGGCGATGACCCTTCCGTGGTCGATGACGGCGATACGGCCGGCGAGCTGGTCGGCCTCGTCCAGGTACTGGGTTGTCAGCAGCACCGTCGTGCCCTGTGCGACGACGGCCCGCACGATGTCCCACACCTGGTTCCTGCTCCTGGGGTCCAGGCCCGTGGTGGGCTCGTCCAGGAAGAGCAGATCGGGGGTGTTGAGGATGCTGGCGGCGATGTCGATGCGCCGCCGCATGCCGCCCGAGTAGTGCTTCACCTGGCGCTTCGCCGCGTCCGCGAGGCCGAACGCCTCCAGCAGCTGCGCCGCCCGCTTCCGCGCGGCCTGCTTGGAGTGGCCGAGCAGCCGGGCGAGCAGCACGAGGTTCTCCGACCCGGTCAGGTCCTCGTCGACCGAGGCGTACTGCCCGGTGAGGCTGACGCGCGAGCGCACGGCGTCCGCCTCCCGCAGCACGTCGTGCCCGAAGACCCTCGCCTCGCCGCCGTCCGGCCGCAGCAGCGTGGCCAGCATCTTCACGGCGGTGGTCTTGCCCGCGCCGTTCGGCCCGAGCACCCCGTAGACCGTGCCGGCGGGTACGACGAGGTCGATCCCGTCCACGGCCCGGTTGTCCCCGAAGACCTTCACCAGGCCGCTCGTCTCGACCGCCGGCCCGTCCGGCCGCCGCGACGTGGTCCCTCTCGCTGTGTCACTCGTCATCGCTGCCCTCCCTGATCCCTGCTGACCGGCCTCAGCGTAGGGCCGCCCTCCGACAGACCGGTGAAAGCAGGAGAAATCATCGGCGGGACGCGGGAGGTTCCGCATGACCTCCGTGGGAGGAGCCGCCACCGGTTCGTGACCGGTGAGAGTGCTGCGGGACGATGGAGCCATGGCAACGCATCTGATCACCGGTGCCGGATCGGGCATCGGAGCCGCCGTCACCCGGCGGCTCCTCGACCGCGGCGACGAACTGTGGCTCCTGGCGCGCGACGCGGGCCGTGCCGGGCAACTGGCCGGAGACTTCCCCGGGGCGCGCACGCTCGTCGGCGACCTCGGCGAGCCCGAGCGGCTCTCCTGGGCGCTCAGCCACCAGGACCTGCCCGAACGGCTGGACTCCCTGCACCACATCGCCGGGGTGGTCGACCTCGGCGGCGTCGACGAGCTCACGCCGAAGGTCTGGAACCACACCCTCGCCGCGAACCTCGTCGCGCCGGCCGAGCTGACGCGGCTGCTGCTGCCCCAGCTCCGTCTCGCGCGCGGGCACGTCCTCTTCGTCAACTCCGGGGCGGGGCTGCGCGCCAACCCGCAGTGGTCGGCGTACGCGGCCTCCAAGCACGGCCTGAAGGCCCTGGCGGACGCGCTGCGCGCGGAGGAGGGCGGCCACGGCGTGCGCGTCACCTCCGTCTACCCGGGACGCACCGCCACGCCCATGCAGGAGAAGGTGCACCGGCAGGAAGGCAAGGAGTACGAGCCCGGACGGTGGATCACTCCGGAGGCCGTCGCGACGACGCTGCTGACCGCGCTGGACATGCCGCGCGGCGCGGAGGTCACCGACCTGACCGTGAAGCCGGCCGCATGAGCGGCGGCACGGCAGGAGCGGCGGGTCAGGCGGGAGAAGCCAGGGCGCCGGGCCCGGCGGGAGAAGCCGGGGCGCACGGCACCGGGGGCTTCGCCTGGGGCAGCGCCGCGGCGACCGGGATCGGCTCGATGCCCGGTGAGGACGCCCGCGAGGCCGCCCGCACGGTCACCGGCACACTGGAGGACTTCGCCTTCCTCCCGGAGCTTCCCGCGCGCGGTCCCGGCGCGGACATGACCGGACGGACCATCGGTCTGCTGGTCGAGCTGTACGCGCACGTCGAGCCCAGCGGGTGGCGCCTGAGCGACCGCCCCGGCCGCGACACCCGCCGCGCGCACTCCTGGATGCGCGAAGACCTGGACGCGCTGGAGGAGTTCACCCAGGGATACCGCGGCGCGCTGAAGGTCTCGGCGGTCGGCCCGTGGACCCTGGCCGCCACCCTGGAGCGGCGCGGGGGCGAGGCCGTACTGGGCGACGCGGGCGCCCGGCGGGACCTGACGGCCTCTCTCACGGAGGGCCTGCTCGCCCATCTCGCCGACGTACGGCGCAGGGTGCCGGACGCGCGGCTCGTACTGCAGCTCGACGAGCCGTCGTTGACGGCCGTGCTGCGCGGCGAGGTGCCCACGGCCAGCGGGTACCGCAGTCATGCCGCGGTCGACCGGGCCGTGGTCGAGGGTGCCCTGCGGCAGCTGACGGAGGCGGTGGGGGTGCCCGTCGTCGTGCACTCGTGCGCGCCACGGCCTCCCGTCGCGCTGCTGCGCCGGGCGGGGGCCACCGGTGTCTCGTTCGACGCCTCGCTGCTCACCGAGCGTGACGACGATGTGCTGGGTGAGGCCGTCGAGGGCGGCACCGCGCTCCTCGCAGGCGTCGTTCCCGGCCTCGCGCCGGAGTCGGGGGGATTGTCGGACCCTGGCGGTAGCGTCAGTGGTGTCAGGTCGCTGTGGCGCAGGCTCGGGCTGTCCCCGGCCCTCCTCGCGGAGTCGGTCGTGGTCACTCCGGCGTGCGGGCTGGCGGGTGCTTCGCCCGCGTACGCGAGTGCGGCGCTCGCCCACTGCGTCCGGGCTGCGAGATCCCTCGCTGACAACCCTGAGTAACGGGAGGACGAGACGGTGGCTGGCGAACAGCACGCGGCAGTGCCCGCTCAGACGCGGGAGCGTCATCAGCGCCTGGCGGAACAGATCGAGGAGCACCGCTTCCGTTACTACGTGCGGGACGCGCCCGTCGTCAGCGACGCCGAGTTCGACAGGCTGCTGCGCGAGCTGGAAGGGCTGGAGGCCGAACACCCCGGACTGGTCACGCCGGACTCGCCCACGCAGAAGGTCGCCGGGCAGTACGAGACGGAGTTCACCGAGGTCGCGCACCGCGAGCGCATGCTCTCGCTGGACAACGCCTTCGACGACGCGGAGCTGGGCGAGTGGGAGGAGCGCGTCCGCCGTGAACTGGAGGGCGTCGAGCACCATTTCCTCTGCGAGCTCAAGATCGACGGGCTGGCGGTCAACCTCACCTACGAGCACGGCCGGCTCACCCGCGCGGCCACCCGCGGCGACGGCCGCACCGGCGAGGACATCACCCCGAACATCCGCACCATCGACGACATCCCCGAGAGGCTGACCGGCGAGCGCGTCCCCGCCCTGGTCGAGGTCCGGGGGGAGGTCTTCTTCCCCATGGAGCGCTTCGAGGAACTCAACGCCCGTCTGGTGGAGGCCGGTGAGAAGCCCTTCGCCAACCCCCGCAACGCCGCGGCCGGTTCGCTCCGCCAGAAGGACCCGAAGGTCACCGCGACGCGGCCGCTGCGCATGGTGGTGCACGGCGTGGGCGCCCGTGAGGGCTTCGACATCGACAAGCTCAGCCACGCCTACGACCTGCTGCGTGAGTGGGGTCTGCCCACCTCGACGCACACCGAGGTCGTCGACGGGCTCGACGGTGTCCGCGGGTTCATCTCCTACTACGGCGAACACCGGCACTCCGTGGCGCACGAGATCGACGGCGTCGTGGTGAAGCTGGACGAGGTGCGGCTGCAGGGCCGGCTCGGCTCCACCTCGCGCGCTCCGCGCTGGGCCATCGCCTGGAAGTACGCCCCGGAGGAGGTGAACACCAAGCTGGTCGACATCCGCGTCGGCGTCGGGCGTACGGGCCGTGTCACGCCGTACGCGGTGGTGGAGCCGGTGACGGTCGCGGGCTCGGAGGTCGAGTTCGCCACCCTGCACAACCAGGAGGTCGTCAGGTCCAAGGGCGTGCTCATCGGGGACACGGTGGTGCTGCGCAAGGCCGGCGACGTCATTCCGGAGATCCTCGGCCCCGTGGCCGACCTGCGGGACGGCAGCGAGCGCGAGTTCGAGATGCCCGACCGCTGTCCCGACTGCGGTACGGCGCTGCGCCCCATGAAGGAGGGCGACATCGATCTGCGCTGTCCCAACGCCCGGTCCTGCCCGGCCCAGTTGAGGGAGCGTCTGTTCTATCTCGCGGGCCGCAAGTCCCTGGACATCGAGCACTTCGGCTATGTGGTGGCCACGGCCCTCACCCAGCCCCTTGAGCCCGCGCAGCCGCCGCTGAAGGACGAGGGCGGCCTCTTCGACCTGGAGGTCTCCGACCTGCTGCCCATCAAGTCCCATGTGCTGGACCCGGACAGCGGCTTGCCCAAGCGCGATCCGGAGACCGGGGAGAAGAAGGTCGTCACCCTCTTCGCCAACAAGGAGGGCGAGCCCCGGAAGAACACCCTGGCGATGCTGGAGAACATCGAGGCGGCCAAGGAGCGTCCGCTGGCCCGCGTCATCACGGGGCTGTCGATCCGGCACGTGGGTCCGGTCGCCGCGGAGGCGCTGGCCCGGGAGTTCCGCTCGCTGGAGCGGATCGCGGAGGCGGACGAGGCGGAGCTGGCGGCGACGGAGGGTGTGGGCCCGACCATCGCGGCCTCGCTCAAGGCGTGGTTCGCCGAGGACTGGCACCGGGAGATCGTCGAACGCTGGCGTGCGGCCGGGGTCCGGATGGAGGCCGAGGGCTCGGCCGAGGAGGGGCCGCGTCCGCTGGAGGGGCTCACCGTCGTCGTCACGGGGACGCTCGCGACGCTGACGCGGGACGGTGCGAAGGAGGCGCTGCAGCAGCGCGGAGCGAAGGTGACCGGATCTGTTTCGAAGAAGACCGGTTTCGTGGTGGTGGGAGAGAGCCCGGGGTCGAAATACGACAAGGCCGTCCAGTTGAAGGTGCCTGTTTTGGACGATGACGGTCTCGCCGTTCTGTTGGAGCAAGGGCCGGACGCGGCGCGCGAAGTGGCTGAAAAACAACCGGAATAGGGCACTGAGTGCCCGTCAACTCCTCCCAGTTTTCCCGGTGTTGTTCGCCAGTCACAGGTGTCCCACGCGTTTACGCCAGGGTATGCACTCAGGAGCCGCACTTTTATCGCTCGTTGCTCCCGAATGGGGCTGGATCGGCCGGGTCGCACACGGTCAACCCGGGCCGATCGCTGCCCCGGCAGCGCTGTGCGGCCTACTGTTGATGTGTGTGCCTGATTCGGCGAGCAGGCACAGACGGCTGCGAGAGGGACGGGCATGCGGGAATTCCCTGGGGGCCACGGTCCCCCGTACTCCGGCCTGCCCGACGACGCGGGCGGAAGTACGGGGTCCACGGCCGGAGCGGAGGACGTGCCGTGGGTGCAGCGCATAGCCGCGCTGCGGGTGCCTGGACTGTCGCTGTTCGCCGTCGTCGGAGCGGGCATCGCGCTCGGCACGGGCTTCTTCCGTGTCCTGACCCAGGGGAACGCTCTCTTCCCCGACGCGGTCACGGGCTGGTCGCTGGCGGTGCTGACCGGCATCGTCGTCGGTCACCTCGTCGCGCTCGGCCGTGACCGCTGGTGGGGCGGCACCGGTTCGGGGGCGGCGCTGACCCTGGCCATCCTCCTGCTGTACGGCTGGGTGCCGGCCGCGCTCGTCAGCCTGGCCGTGGTCGTCCTGGTCGGTGCGGCACGCCGCCACCGGTGGCGGCAGGCGGTGGTGCACGGCGCCGTCGACATACTCGGCATCGGCGCGGCGTCGCTCGCGTTGGCGGCCTTCGGCACCCACCCCTCCGTCGAACATCCCTGGAGGCCCGCGGACTGGGGCTACTTCGCGCTGCCCGAGGTGATCCTCGCGGCCTGCGCCTATCTGGTGGCCACCCGCACCCTGCTGTGGTTCTCCCGCACGCCCCCCAAGACCGGCCTGCCCACGGCACTGCGCAGGTCCCTGCTGCGCCAGGGGCTCGTCGCCCTCGCGCTGCTGGGCATCTCACCGCTGATAGCCGTGGTCGCGGCCCACCGCCCCGTCCTCCTCCCGCTGTTCGCTGTGCCGCTCATCGCGCTGGACTCCACGCTGTGGATCGCGCGCGTGCGCGCAGAGGAGGCGCTGCGCGACCCCCTCACCGGCCTGCCCAACCGCCAGTGGCTGCTGGAGCGCACCTGGTCGGCGCTGGACGAGGCGGACCGTACCGAGGCCCGTTCCGCGCTCGTCCTCATCGATCTCGACCGCTTCCGCTCCGTGAACGACACCCTCGGCCATCTCGCGGGCGACAGGCTTCTGTTGAAGATCGCGGAGCGGCTGCGCGCGGAGCTGCCGCGCGGGGCGGAGGCGGCCCGGCTCGGCGGCGACGAGTTCGCGGTCCTGCTTCCGCTGGCCGACTCCACGACGAGCGCGATGCGTGCCGCCCGCACGCTGGTCTCCGCCCTGGGCTCCCCGCTGGACCTGGACGGGCTGACGCTGGTGCTGGAGGCGAGCGCCGGCGTCGCGGTCTTCCCGGAGCACGCCAGGGAGGCGGAGGGGCTGCTGCGCCGGGCGGACGTGGCCATGTACGAGGCCAAGCGGGACCGTACGGGCGTCGAGGTCTACGAGGCGACACGCGACAGCAACACCCCGGACAGGCTGGGCCTGCTGGCGGACCTGCGGCGGGCGCTGGACGCGGGCGAGGTCGAGCTGCACTACCAGCCGAAGGTCGGCTTCGACGGTGTCGTCTCGGGTCTGGAGGCGCTGGTGCGCTGGGTGCATCCCGAGCGCGGGCGCGTCCCTCCGGACGAGTTCATCGCGATAGCGGAGACGTCCGGGCTGATGCCCCGGCTGACGGAGTACGTCCTGGAGACGGCGCTCGCCCAGGTGGCGCGGTGGCGTTCGGACGGGCTGACCGTGCCCGTCGCCGTGAACGTCTCTCCCCGGGACGTGCACGCCCCCGGCTTCGCGGGAGCGGTCGCCGGGCGGCTGGCCCGGCACGGAGTCCCGGCCGGCGCGCTCCAGTTGGAGATCACCGAGCACGTCCTCCTGGAGGACCCCCAGCGCGCGGCCGACACGCTGGCGGCCCTCGCGGGCCACGGCGTGAAGATGTCGCTGGACGACTTCGGCACCGGCTACTCCTCGCTGGTGCACCTGCGGCGGCTGCCGGTGAGCGAGCTGAAGATCGACCGCTCGTTCGTGGCACGGCTCGCGGTGGACGCCGAGGACGCCGAGATCGTGCGCTGCACGGTCGATCTGGCGCACTCGCTGGGCCTGCTGGTGGTGGCCGAGGGCGTCGAGGACGACGAGACGTGGGAGCGGCTGCGGGACCTGGGCTGTGACGCCGTCCAGGGCTGGCTCGTGGCCGCGGCCATGCCGCCGGACGAGACGACGGCATGGCTGCGGGCGCGCGACGGTGTCCCGCACTCCCTGGAGCGTGCTCGTACGCGCCCGCAGCCGGAGTGCGGGTCGACGCCGAGGCAGCCGGGGCACTCCCGGCCCAACTCCCCTTCCGCCGGGGGGACTCCCAGATCGTCCGGCCCTTCGGGCCCGACCCAGTCCGCCCACCAGGCGAACCGTCCCTCCGGCTGGCAGCCGGTCCAGTAGAGCCGGCAGGGGCAGCGGGCGCGCGCGGTGCAGGTCCTGCCGTGCGGGCGTTCCGGCGCGCGGCGGCGCCCGGCACCGCCCCGGGATGCTTCGCCGCCCGCTCCCGCAACCCCTTGTCCCCGCAACCCCTTGTCCCCGCCGCCCCTTGTCCCGTCACCTCTCGTCCCCGTCACCCCTGCCCCGCCGCTTCCGCCCGGAAGGGGAGGGCGCCGCACCAGTGCGTGGGGCGGACCGCCCCGAGCCGGGCCTACCGCCCCTGACCTGCGGGGCGTGCGCTCCTCGGGGGAGGTTCTCCGCGGCCGCCCCCGGGCACGGGGGCGGCCTTTCCTCCCGGCAGTCCGCCCGGCGGCACGTGACGGTCCGCGGGAGCCATAGGATTGAGCCGGAAGTTCCGACACTGACCCAGAGGACCGCTGCATGCCTGGCATCTCGCGCGAGGAGGTCGCCCACCTCGCCCGGCTGGCGCGCCTGGAGCTGAAGGACGAAGAGCTCGATCACTTCGCCGGACAGCTCGACGACATCATCGGCGCGGTCGCCGCCGTCTCCGATGTCGCCGACGAGGACGTACCGCCGACCTCACACCCGCTGCCGCTCACCAACGTCATGCGCCCGGACGTCGTACGTCCGAGCCTGACCCCCGAGCAGGCGCTCTCCGGCGCCCCCGCCCAGGAGCAGCAGCGTTTCAAGGTGCCGCAGATCCTCGGGGAGGACTGAGCGAGATGGCCGATCTGACCAGACTGACCGCCGCCCGTACGGCGGAGATGATCGCGAGCGGTGAGGTCACCGCCGTCGAGGTCACGCAGGCGCATCTCGCCCGTATCGACGCCGTGGACGAGAAGGTGCACGCCTTCCTGCACGTCGACCGCGAAGGCGCCCTCGCCAAGGCCGGCGAGGTCGACGAGAAGCGCGCGCGCGGCGAGCGGCTCGGACCGCTGGCCGGTGTACCCCTGGCGCTGAAGGACATCTTCACCACCGAGGGCGTGCCCACGACCGCCGGTTCGAAGATTCTGGAGGGCTGGATCCCGCCGTACGACGCGACCGTGACCCGGAAGCTGAGGGAGGCGGACGTCGTCATCCTCGGCAAGACCAACATGGACGAGTTCGCCATGGGGTCCTCGACCGAGAACAGCGCGTTCGGCCCGACCGGCAACCCGTGGGACCTCACCCGCGTCCCCGGCGGTTCGGGAGGTGGCTCCTCCGCGGCCGTCTCCGCCCATGAGGCGGCGCTGGCCATCGGCACCGACACCGGCGGCTCCATCCGCCAGCCCGCCGCCGTCACCGGAACCGTGGGCGTCAAGCCGACCTACGGCGGGGTGTCCCGGTACGGCATGGTCGCCTTCTCCTCCTCGCTCGACCAGGCGGGGCCCTGCGCCCGCAACGTCCTGGACGCGGCGCTGCTGCACTCGGTGATCGGGGGTCACGACGAGCTGGACTCGACCTCGATCGACCGGCCCGTCCCGGACGTGGTCGCCGCCGCGCGCAACGGGGACGTGAAGGGCCTGCGGGTCGGCGTCGTCAAGGAGTTCAGCGGTGAGGGCTACCAGGCGGGCGTGCTGCGGCGCGTCGAGGAGAGCGTGGAGTTGCTGCGCGAGCTGGGCGCCGAGGTCGTCGAGGTCTCGTGCCCGTCCTTCACCAAGGCGCTCGCCGCCTACTATCTGATCGCGCCGTCCGAGTGCTCCTCCAACCTCGCCCGCTTCGACGCCATGCGCTACGGGCTGCGGGTCGGTGACGACGGCTCGCACTCCGCCGAGGAGGTCACCGCCCTCACCCGCGAGGCGGGCTTCGGCGACGAGGTCAAGCGCCGCGTCATGCTCGGCACGTACGCGCTCAGCTCCGGCTACTACGACGCCTACTACGGCTCCGCGCAGAAGGTGCGCACGCTCATCACCCGTGACTTCGAGCGCGCCTTCGGAGAGGTGGACGTGCTGGTCTCGCCCACCACTCCGACCACGGCCTTCCCGATCGGTGAGCGCGCCGACGACCCGATGGCCATGTACCTTGCGGACCTGTGCACCATCCCGGCCAACCTGGCCGGCAACGCCGCCATGTCCGTTCCGTGCGGCCTGGCCGAGGAGGACGGCCTCCCGGTGGGGCTGCAGATCATCGCCCCGGCCATGGCCGATGACCGTCTCTATCGTGTCGGTGCGGCCGTGGAGGCCGCTCACCAGGCACGTTGGGGGCACCCGCTGCTTGAGGAGGCACCGTCGCTGTGAGTGGAAAGCTGAGCAAGGCCAAGAAGTCCAGGGTCGGCATGTACGTGTCCATCGCGTCCTCCCTCTTCGGGGTGGTCGGCACCGTCAAGCGGGGCCGCGAGGCGCGCCGCGAGGGCGACACGCTGCAGCTGATCGACGTGGCCGTCTCCGCGGCGGGCATCGTCACGGGCGTCGCGCTGCTGGTGCGGGAGCTGCGGCGGGCAGACATCGACGACATCCTCTTTGACGACTGAGGGGCTGGCTTTTCCGTGACCGTCACTGAACTGGTGCCGTACGAGGACGCGTTGGCGTCCTACGACCCCGTCATGGGCCTGGAGGTCCATGTCGAGCTCGGCACCCGTACGAAGATGTTCTGCGGCTGTTCCACGACGCTCGGTTCGGGCGCCAACAGCCAGACCTGCCCGACCTGTCTCGGGCTTCCCGGCGCGCTGCCGGTGGTCAACTCGAGCGGAGTCGAGTCCGCAGTGCGCATCGGCCTCGCGCTCAACTGCCGGATCGCGGAATGGTGCCGCTTCGCCCGGAAGAACTACTTCTACCCGGACATGCCGAAGAACTTCCAGACGTCCCAGTACGACGAGCCCGTCGCCTTCGACGGCTATCTCGACGTACAGCTCGAGGACGGCGAGGTCTTCCGCGTCGCGATCGAACGCGCGCACATGGAGGAGGACACCGGCAAGTCGACGCACATCGGCGGTGCCACCGGCCGTATCCACGGCGCCTCCCACTCGCTGCTGGACTACAACCGGGCGGGCATCCCGCTGATCGAGATCGTCACCAAGCCGATCGAGGGCGCGGGGGAGCGCGCGCCCGAGGTGGCCAAGGCCTACGTCGCCGAACTGCGCGAACTGATCAAGGCGTTGGACGTCTCGGAGGCCCGGATGGAGATGGGCCAGATGCGCTGCGACGTCAACCTGTCGCTGCGTCCCAGGGGCGAGAGCGCCTTCGGCACCCGCAGCGAGACGAAGAACGTCAACTCGCTGCGCAGCGTCGAGCGCGCCGCCCGGTTCGAGATCCAGCGGCACGCGGCCGTGCTCGACGCCGGCGGGAAGATCGTCCAGGAGACCCGGCACTTCCACGAGGACGACGGCTCCACCACCTCCGGCCGGGTGAAGGAGGAGGCGGAGGACTACCGGTACTTCCCCGAGCCCGACCTGGTGCCGGTCGCCCCTTCGCGTGAGTGGGTCGAGGAGCTTCGCGCCGGGCTGCCGGAGCTGCCGCGCGTGCGCCGCAACCGGCTGCGCGAGGAGTGGGGCATCACCCAGCACGAGATGCAGTCCGTGCTCAACGCGGGTGCCCTCGGTCTCATCCTCGCCACGGTCGAGGAGGGCGCCCCCGCCGACCAGGCCCGCAAGTGGTGGATGGGCGAGCTGGCACGCCGCGCCAACGAGTCCGGCACCGACCTGTCGGAACTGCCCATCGGCCCGGCCGACGTGGCCCGTGTCTGCGAGCTGGTCCAGGAGGGCTCGCTCAACGACAAGCTGGCCCGCCAGACCATCGAAGGCGTACTCGACGGCGAGGGGTCGCCGGACGAGGTCGTGGACAAGCGCGGCCTGAAGGTCGTCTCCGACGACGGTGCTCTGGGCGCGGCCGTGGACGAGGCGATCGCCGGCAACGCCGCCATCGCCGAGAAGATCCGCGGCGGCAAGGTGCAGGCGGCGGGCGCGCTGGTGGGTGCCGTCATGAAGGCCACCCGCGGCCAGGCCGACGCGGCGCGCGTGCGCGAGCTGATCCTGGAGAAGCTGGGCGTCGAGGGCTGAGCCCCACGCGAAGGAGCCGGGGGCGGTCTGTCACGGACCGTCCCCGGCTCTTTTCCGTATGCAGTGACCTGGCACTTCATATTCCGCGGGCCCGATGTGGCCATCAACACAAAGCTCGCGTTCGATCTTCGTCCGGTGTCACGCTGCCAGGACGGTCACATCACGGCGGCATCACGGTCGCCACTTCCGCCCCGCCCGGCACCGTCGTGGCGCCCGGCGCGGAGGAGACCGCCCACCGCCCCCTCTCCCCGGGAAGAGGTCGAAACCCTTATGACGGCTCTCGCCCGCTGGTGCCTGCGCCGCAGCCTGGCCGTCGTGTTGCTCTGGTGTGCCGTCCTGGCGGGCGTGGGGGGCGCGGCGGTCGTCGCCGGCTCGGCCTACTCCAATCAGTACGACGTCCCCGGCACCGAGGCCGGGCACGCCAACACACTGCTCAGCGAGAGCTTCCCGGAGCGCGCGGGCGACACCGACACGATCGTGTGGAAGACGGGTGCCGACGCCGGAGCGGGCGCCGACAGCGTCCGCGACAGCGAGGTCCGCGAGCGGATGGACCGGGCCCTCGGCGACATCGCCGCCCTGCCGGGAGTGGGATCGGTCAGCAGCCCCTACGCCGGGGGCAGCGAGGCGGAGCAGCGGCAGAACGAGGAGCGCGTCAGCGGGGACGGCCGTACCGCCTACGCCACGGTCACCTTCGACACCCCCGTCGAGGAGCTGGAGAAGAAGGACGTCCAGACCGTCGTCGACACGGCGCAGAGCGCCGGCGACGACGTGGAAGGCATGCAGGTGGAGCTCGGCGGGCCGGGCATCGCCACGACGGAGGAGACCGAGGGGCACCTCAGCGAGGCCGTCGGGATAGCCGTCGCGGCAGTCGTACTGCTGCTCGCGTTCGGTTCGTTCGCCGCCATGCTGCTGCCGCTGGTGACCGCTCTGGTCAGCGTCGGCACGGCCACGCTCGGCATCGGGCTGCTCAGCCACCTGATGAACGTCGCGGACTTCGCACCGATGCTGGGAACCCTCATCGGGCTCGGCGTCGGAATCGACTACGCCCTCTTCATCGTCACCCGGCACCGGCGCGGACTGAAGGAGGGCCTGCCCGTCGAGGAGGCCGCCCAGCGTGCTCTCGCCTCGGCCGGGCGCGCGGTCGTCTTCGCGGGGGTCACGGTGTGCATCGCCCTGCTGGGCATGCTGGTGCTGCGGCTGAGTTTCCTCAACGGCGTCGCCATCGCCGCGTCGCTGACCGTGGTGCTGACCGTGCTGGCCTCGGTGACGCTCGTGCCCGCGCTGCTCGGCATGATCGGAATGCGGGCCCTGAGCAGACGTGAACGCAAACGCCTGGCCGAGCGGGGCCCCGACGTGCCCGCCGACCTGCTGGACGCCGAGGAGGCGTCCCGCCGTGAAGAGGGCAGGGCGCCCGCACGTGCCGGAGCTGCGGCACGCTGGTCGAACTTCGTGGCGCGGCACCCCAGACTGCTGGGCTCCTTCGCCGCGCTGGTGATGGTCGTGCTGGCGGTGCCGATGTCCGGGCTGCAACTGGGCACCTCCGATCAGGGCAACGACCCCGCGACGTCCACGACCCGGCAGGCGTACGACATGCTGGGCGAGGGTTTCGGGCCGGGAACCAACGGGCCCCTCACCCTCGTCGCCGAGATCGACGGCGCCGCCGACGAGGTCGCCTTCCAGGAACTGCCGGAGAAGCTGCGTGATGTGGAGGGCATCGCCAAGGTCTCGCCCGGCGAGGTCAACGCCGAGGGCAGTACGGGCGTGATCACCGTCGTTCCCGACAGCGCCCCGCAGGCGCAGGAGACCTCGCAGCTCGTGGAAGAGCTGCGCACGGACGTGCTGCCCGAGGCCACCGGCTCCGGTTCGCTGGAGGTGGGGGTCGGCGGAGTGACCGCCGCCCACGACGACTTCGCCGACGTGATCCTCGGCAAGCTCCCGCTCTTCGTCGGCATCGTCGTCTCGCTGGGATGCGCGCTGCTGCTCCTCGCCTTCCGCAGCATCGGGATCCCGCTGAAGGCCGCGCTGATGAACATCCTCGCGGTCGCCGCGGCCAGCGGGATCGTCGTCGCGGTCTTCCAGTGGGGGTGGGGCAGCGGCCTGCTCGGGCTGGGCGGGCCGGGTCCGATCGAGCCGTTCCTGCCAGTGATCATGGTCTCGGTCCTCTTCGGCCTGTCGATGGACTATCAGGTCTTCCTGGTGAGCCGGATGTACGAGGAATGGCGGCTGACGGGCGACAACAGCAGAGCCGTCCGCGTCGGACTCGCCGAGACGGGACGAGTGATCAACTCCGCGGCAGTCATCATGATCGCGGTCTTCGGCGCCTTCGTGCTCACCGGCGACAGGATCATCGCGATGTTCGGCATCGGCCTCGCCGCGGCCGTCGCCCTGGACGCCTTCGTCCTGCGTACGCTGCTGGTCCCGGCTCTGATGCACTTGCTGGGCGGGGCCAACTGGTGGCTTCCCCGATGGCTTGAGAAGCGGCTGCCACGTGTGAGCATCGAGCCCGAGCCCGTCCCCGAGGAACTGCCCGCCCCACTGTCCGAACCCGTCGGCGCCGGTGCCCTCGCAGCGGTCCCTCCACCCCGTCCGGAACTCTCATCGGACTCTCAGAAAGGGCACCTACGGTGACGCCCCATGGCTACCGATATAACGAAGACCGACAAGACTGACAAGACCGAGGACACCGGTGCCGCTCCGGAGACGGAACACGAGGAGAGCGCCGCGGTCAACGAGCCCGTGGTGACCGGCTCCGGCGCCGGCCCGGGCGACGACGACCTGGACGTCGTCGCCGCCGAGCGGACCCCGCAGACGCGCCGCGGCTTCGGTGCCGGAGCCGCGGCCGTCGTCAGCGCCGCGCTGGGGCTCAGCTCCCTGACCGGCACCTCGCTCAGCGAGATGCTGCGCGAGCGCAAGCAGCTCATCGGGCAGATCGAGAGCAGCGCCCAGCCCCCGGCCGGCGGGGGCGGCGGCGACCAGATCAGCGCCCTCTACGGCGCCCCCTGGCACGCGACCGCCCTTTTCAACGGACTGTTCGCCCTGCTGGCCGTCATCGTGGGCGGCGTACTGCTCGCCGTCGTCGCCAAGCGCGCGGACACCGGTTCCTGGGTGAAGTCGGTGGCGCTGGGAGGACTCGTGCTCGGGCTGATCGGCCTCCTCGTTGCGGGCGGCATGTACTTCGACCTCTTCGCGAGCCCGCCCGAGGTTCCCGGCCCGGCCTCCTGAGCCTGACCTTCGTCACCGACGGGCGTGAACGGCCGGCGACGCCGTGCGCCCGTCCGTACACGCCCGTGCCGCGTACGCCCGTACGCCCGGGGCCCGGCGCTGGACCCGGACCCCGGCGCGGAAGACCGCCGAAGGGCACGCCCTCCGTCCTCACGGGGCGTGCCCTTCGGTCCTGCCGGGCCCGCCCGGGGATCTGAGGGCCCTCCGGCGCGCGGCTGAGTACTTCCGCCGGAAGGCTGAGGCCCCTCAGGTCCGTAAGACGGGGCAGTCGCCCGATGTGGCGGACCCTCCCGGAGGACGAAGGTGGTGGCGGATGAGAAATCCCTTCACCTTCACCTCCGGGAGTCCGAGATGATCTACAGCCATGAGGCCGCACTGCTGCGCATCGCCGAACTGCGTCACCAGGCGGCTGCCGAACGCAGGGCCCGCCAGTCCACGGGAGGCCGCCGCCGCGGCAGGAGGCGTGAGGAGGCGGAGAAGCGCCCGGGCAAGCCGCCGCAGGAATGGTCCAGCGCCGCGTGACGGACGGACCCGGGACCGGCCGCGCGGAGAGGGAGGGGCCGCGCGCCCCGCAGGGGACACCGCGGGAAAAAACACCTGCCGTCGTGTCGGTCGCCGGTGTCATGCTTGGCGACGTGTCCGACAACTCCGCCGTCAGTCCCGTCCTCATCGGCCGTGGACACGAGATGGGACTGCTCACCGATGCGCTCGCCCGCGCCGACGCGGGCGAGCCGCAGTCGTTGCTGCTGGGAGGTGAGGCGGGAGTCGGCAAGACCCGGCTGCTGGAGGAGTTCCTCGGCGCCGCCCGTGCCGCGGGCGCCGTCACCGCCGTCGGCGGCTGTCTCGAACTGGGCGCCGACGGACTGCCGTTCGCCCCCTTCGCCACCGCGCTGCGGGGCCTGCACCGCTCGCTCGGCGGTGCGGGACTGGTCCCGGCGGTCGCCGGCCGTGAGGCGGAACTGGCACGGCTGCTGCCCGACCTGGCCCCCGGCCCCGCGAGCACCCACGCGGCGCGCCCCGGTGTCCTCGACGAGGAGGACGGCCGTGCCCGGCTCTTCGAACTCACCGCGCAGCTGCTGGAGCGGCTCGCCGCGGACCGTACGGTCGTCCTCGCCCTGGAGGACCTGCACTGGGCCGACCGCTCCACCCGTGAGCTGCTGGGCTACCTCTACCGTTCGGTGCGTACCTCCCGGCTCCTGATCACGGCGACCTACCGCGCCGACGACATCCACCGCCGCCACCCGCTGCGCCCGTTCCTCGCCGAGGTCGACAGGCTGCGCACGGTCCGCCGCGTCGCGCTCCCCCGCCTGACCAGGACGGAGGTGCACGCTCAGATAGCCGCGATCCAGGGCGTGCCCGAGCCCGACCCCGAACAGGCACGGATCATCTTCGAACGCTCCGAGGGCAACCCCTTCTTCGTCGAGGAGCTGACAGCCAACTGCGCCACGTGCGGCATCAGCGACTCCCTTCGGGACCTGCTCCTCGTGCGGGTCGAAGCACTGCCCGAACGCGCGCAGCGCGTGCTGCGGGTCGCCGCACAGGGCGGATCGGCCGTCGAACACGCCCTGCTGGCCGCCGTGTCCGGCCTCCCCGAGGAGGAGCTGCTCGACACGCTCCGCGCGGCCGTCGGCGCCAACGTGCTGCTGCCGACGGACGACGGCGACGGCTACCGCTTCCGGCACGCTCTGCTGCGCGAGGCCGTCAGTGAGGATCTGCTGCCGGGCGAGGGCGCCCGCCTCCACCGCCGGTACGCCGAGTGTCTGGAGGCCGACCCCGGCCTCGTACGGGCCGAGCAGCGCACGACCCGGCTGGCGCACTACTGGTACCACGGCCGCGACGCGGCCAGGGCGCTGCCCGTGGTCCTGGCAGCGGCCGTCGAGGCGCGCCGCCGGCACGCCTTCGCCGAGCAGCATCAACTGCTGGAACGCGCCATCGAGTTGTGGCACGAGGTGCCGCAGGAGGTACGGGAGCGCCTGCGCCCCCTGGACGAGGCGGAGGTCTACCCGGGGTGCACGGAGCCCCCGGCGGCGGAGTCGCTCTCCTTCATGGATCTGCTGGCCGAAGCCGTCGTCGCCGCCCGTACCGGCGGGGACGCCGAGCGCGCCCTGGCCCTGACCCGGCGCGCCCTGGACCTGCTGGAGGAGACCCAGGACCCCCTCCGCGCCGCGTGGTTCCGTGTCAAGCGGTCCAAGATCGTGGAGGCGCTGGGCCGCGGCGACGGCTGGGACGAGATCGGCCGCGCCCAGGAGCTGGTGCGGGGCCTGCCGCCGTCCGCCGTGCACGCGGACGTACTGGCGAGTGCGGCGGCCTGGGGCATGATGCACCACCCCGGCGTCGAAGCCATGCGCACGGCCGTACGGGCGGTCGAGCTGGCGCGGGTCGTGGGCGCCACCACGGTCGAGCTCCAGGCCCGGACCACACTCGGCACGCTCACGGCGGAGGCCGGGGACCTCGACGGTGGTCTGGCCGAGATGCGCAGGGCACGCGAACAGGCCCTGGAACTGGGCGCGTTCGGCGTCGTGGGCCGTGCCGACATCAACATCGCGGCAGAGCTGGAGTCCATGGGCCGCTCCGGTGAAGCCGTCGAGGCGGCTGCCCGCGCGGCGCGGGAGGCCGCCGCGCACGGACGCCCCGAGATCTGCTCCAGCGCGCTGACCAACCAGGCCGAGTCGCTCCACGCCATGGGGGAGTGGGCGGAGGCCGCACGGACCGTGGACGAGGCGTGGGCCACGGCGCGCTCGGCGGAGACCAGGGGTGCGGCGGCCCTGGTGAAGGCGCACCTTCAGCTCGGCAGGGGCGATTTGCGCGCTCTGCGCAGTGCGTCGGAGGCGGCACGCGAGGTGATGGGCCGGCACGTGGTCTCGGCCTCCCCGCAGACGGCCGTGCCGTTGCGGCACTTCGCGCTGGCGCTGGCGGCGGGGAGCGGTGATTTCACGGGCGCGCGTGCGGAGCTGAGACGGGTGCTCAACGAGGACTGGCCGCCGGGCACCCACCGCCATCTGTGGCCGCTGCTGCACGCGGCGGCCGTGCACGAGTCGTCGCTGCGGGGTCTGCCCGCCGCCGAGGAGGGCCGTGCCGCTCTGCTGGAGGACCTGCGGGCGGCCGTACGGCGCCTCCCGCACCCCGCACCGGTCTGGCGTGCCCACTCCCTGCTGGTCAGGGCGGAGCTGGCGCGCGCGGAGGGGCGGGTGGAGCCGGCGGCGTGGGAGGAGGCGTCCGCGGCCTTCGGGGCGCTGGAGCGTCCCTACCAGCTTGCCCAGGCCCGGCAGCGCTGGGCGGAGGCGCTGCTGACCGCCCATGTCCGGGCTTCCGCTTCCGCCGTCCGGGCTCCCGCTCAGGGAGGGGAACGCGGCGTGAGTCGCCCCGCCCGTGAACGGGCGGGGCGACTGCTCACCGAGGCGCTCACGGTCGCGTCCCGACTGGGCGCCGAGCCGCTGCGCCTGGAGATCGAACAGCTTGCCGTCCGGGCGCGGTTGACGCTGCCTTCGGTTCCTGCCCCCGCCTCCGTTTCTGCCTCCGCCCCCGTCTTCGCCTCTGAGGGCCCGTACGAGGGCGCGCCCCTCCCGTCCGTACGGCGGACGGCGGGGGCGGAGGCCACGGCTCGTCCGGCCGCCACGCGGGCGGCGGGCGGCCGGCACGGGGAGGACGGCGTGAGCAGCAGGAACGGCGTGGGCAGCAGGAATGGCGGGGAAGGCAGGGGCGCCGCGGCCCCGGCGGACGCCTTCGGGCTCACCCGGCGCGAGCGGGACGTGCTCGGCCTGGTGGCCGCGGGCCGCAGCAACCGGCAGATCGCCGAGCGGCTCTTCATCTCACCCAAGACGGCGAGCGTCCACGTCTCCAACATCCTGGCGAAGCTGGGAGTGGCGGGGCGTGGTGAGGCGGGCGCCATGGCGCACCGGCTCCGGCTGCTCCCCGGCACGGGCCCGGAGACGGGCAGCGGTACCGTGCCCGGGGGCGGTACAGGCCCGGCATCCGGGTCCGGGCCCGGCCCCGCCGGAGCGGGCACGTCCCGGGAGGCGGGCTGACGCCCCTCGCGCCCGGCTCAGTCGTGGGGGCCGTCCCCGCCGGGCTCGGCCGGCTCGCTCTCCTCCTCCACCTTCGGGCGCGCGGGCAGCACGGCGTGCTGGTCCTGCAGCGCGATGACGATCCTCCCGGAGCCCAGGTCCACGGGGCCGCAGCCCGGCTGGTGCGTCCCTTCGTGGACGTATGTGTGCTCCAGCCGCTGCTTCTCCTGTTCGAGATGCTGCTGACCGGGGAGGAAGATGTTGCCCGCTATGTCCATCACTGGCTCCCGTCCGCGTCCGGCTCCGTCCGACGCGGCTGCGGCGGACGGACCACGACGTGTCCTGAGGTGAGGTCGACCGGGCCGCGGCCGGGGTCGTTGCTGCCGTCCTCGACACGCGTGTGCTCCTGCCGCCTGCGCTCGTCGTCGGTGTGCCGACGGCCCGGGGCGAAGAGCTCCTCGATCAGGTTGAACATGCTTCTCCGCTCGGAGGCTCAGCTCACCTTCAGCTTCAGGATACGGTCATCGCCCTTCTCCGCGGTCCCCCTGCCGTCGGTCTCGCTCGTCACCAGCCACATGCCGTCACCGCCGTCGGAGAGCACCGTGCGCAGCCGCCCGTACTTCCCCTCCAGGAAGGACTGCGGATCGGCAGCGGGCTGCGACCCCTTCAGCGGAATCCGCCACAGCCGTTCGCCGCGCAGACCGGCCATCCACACGGAGCCCTTGACGACGGCGACGCCGCTGGGGGACGCGTCCGCCGTCCGCCACTGCTCCACCGGCCGGACGAACCCGGAGTCACCGGACCTGCCCTCGGCCTCGGGCCAGCCGTAGTTCTTGCCCGGACGGATGAGGTTCAGCTCGTCCCAGGTGTTCTGCCCGAACTCGCTCGCCCACAGCCGCTCGTCGTCGTCCCAGTCCAGGCCCTGTACGTTCCGGTGACCCCAGGACCAGACCACGGAGTCGGACTCGGGGTTGCCCGCGCCGGGCGGCTCGCCGTCCGGAGTCATCCGCAGGATCTTGCCGCCCGGGGAGTCCTTGTCCTGCGAGAGCCCGCCCTCGCCGGACTCGCCCGTGCCCGCGTAGAGCATCTTGTCGGGGCCGAAGGCGATACGTCCGCCGTTGTGGATCTCGCCCTTCGGGATGCCCTTGAAGACCGTGTCCGGGGCTCCGAGCTGGTCACCCTGCGGCTTGTCCGGGTCGTAGAGCATGCGCACGATGCGGTTGTCGGACGCGGTCGTCAGATACGCGTAGACCGTCCCGGCGTCGTCCGGCGGCACCGCGATTCCCAGAAGCCCTCCCTCGCCGCTGGCGGAGACGCCGGGCACCGGACCGAGTTCGGTCTTCTTTCCGCTGCGCCCGTCCACACGGTAGATCTTTCCGGCGTCGCGGCTGGAGACCAGCAGGTCACCGCCGGGAAGCGCGACCAGACCCCACGGGGAGCGCAGCCCGGTCGCCACTGTGCGCTCGACCTTCACCGACCCTTTCGCCGGGGCGGCGGACGCCGTGTCCTCCGGGCTCGTCTCCTCGCCGGGAGTGGCGGAGCGGGAGGACTCCTGCGACGGTGTGCCGGAGTCGTCGGAGCAGCCCGCGGCCAGCAGCGCCAGGACGGCGAGGGCGGCACAGGCGCCCCGCACGGACGGCAGATTACGGCTTCGCACGATCAGTGCCTCCCGGAGTCGGTGTGTTCTCCCGTCACAATGTGATCAGTTCGTTCAGCACACCACATCCGTGACTGCGCCGTGGGGGAGTGCCGGGTTCCCGCGGGTATTCACTCCCAGGAGCCCCGTGCGGGCGGCAGGGCGCCCAGTTCCGCCATGTCGGCGGGTGTGAGCACCACATCGGGCGACGCGGCGTTCTCCAGCACCCAGCGCTCCTTCTTCGTACCGGGCACGGGAATGACGTGCCGGCCCTGCGCCAGGAGCCAGGCCAGCGCGATCTGGGCGGCACTCGCCCCGCCGTGCCGTGCGGCGACCCGCCGCAGGCCCGCCACGACCGGCTGATTGGCGGCCATCATCTCGGCGGTGAAGCGCGGGTGCCGGGCCCGTACGTCGTCGCGTTCGAACCCGCCGCCGGTGGTGAGCGTCCCGCTCAGATAGCCGTTGCCGAGCGGCATCGCGGCCAGGAAGCCCACACCGCGTGCCGCGCACCAAGGCAGCAGCGTCCGCAGCGCCTCCCGCGACCACAGGGACAGTTCTGCCTGCACACCGCTGACCGGGAAGATCTGCTGCACCCTCTGCAGCTGCCGGATCGTCCCTTCGTGTATGCCCGTTCCGTTGCGGCGGTCCGCGCGGGCGCCGACCGCGCAGAAGCCCAGCGCGCGCACCTTGCCCGCCGCGACCAGCTCCGCCATGGCGCCCCAGGTCTCCTCGACGGGGACCTCGGGGTCGGCGCGGTGCAGCTGGTAGAGGTCGATGACGTCGGTCTGCAGCCGCCGCAGAGAGGCGTCGCAGGCCCGTCTCACATAGCCGGGGCGTCCGTTGGCCACCAGATGCTGCTCGCCCACCAGCAGCCCGCACTTGGTCGAGACGAAGGCGTCGTGGCGCCGCTCCTTGAGAACGCGCCCCAGCAGCAGCTCGTTGGTGAAGGGCCCGTACATGTCGGCCGTGTCGAGCAGCGTCATCCCGCGGTCCAGCGCGGTGTGGACCGTCCGCAGGGACTCCTCACCGTCCTGCTCGGAGGTGGAGTAGGCCCAGCTCATGGGCATGCACCCGAGGCCCACCGCGCCCACTTCGAGCGCCGCCGCACCGATTGTCCTGCGCTCCACTTGGTCCGGACTCCCCTCTGCCGGCCCCCAAAGTAACGCGTGCCCCCGGGAGCGTCCGACCAGCCTCCCCGCCCGCCCGGGCCCGACCGCGCGCCGGGCTCCCCTCCTCCTCGGCCATGGAACCCTCCCGGCATTAGCCTCTGACCATGGACTCCTCCGACGCGCGGGCCGCCACAGACGTCTGGCTGCCCATCCCGCCCGCCCAGATCGACAACCTTCCCGACGCCTTCACCTACCACTTCTGGGACGGCGACGAGGAGTTCCCCGCCGACCCCGCCGACTGCTGCTTCTACGTCGTCCCGTACATGAAGGGACAGGCCGTCGCCGTACGGCCGTTGGCGGAGATGCCCCGGCTGCGGGTGGTGCAGACGCTGACGGCGGGCATAGACCATGTCGCAACGGCCGTCCAGGACCTCCCCGCCGGCACCCTGCTGTGCAACGCCCGCGGTGTGCACGACGCCTCGACCGCGGAGCTGGCCCTCGCGCTCACGCTGGCGGCGCTGCGGCAACTGCCCTCGTTCGTACGGGCGCAGGACGCCGAGGAGTGGAGTCCCGGCGTCCACGAGGCGCTCGCCGACAAGACGGTCCTCATCGTCGGACACGGAGCGATCGGTGCGGCCGTGGAGGAGCGCCTCGTCCCCTTCGAGGTCGAGGAGGTGCTGCGGGTCGCCCGCAGCGAACGCACCGCCCCGCGCGGGCCGGTGCACGCGCTGGACCGCCTTCCCGAACTGCTGCCCCGAGCCGACGTGGTGATCCTTTGCACCCCGCTCACGGAGGAGACCCGCGGCCTGGCCGGCGCCGGTTTCCTCTCCCGGATGAAGGACGGGGCGCTGCTCGTCAACGTCGCGCGCGGGGGAGTCGTGGAGACCAAGTCGCTGCTGGCGGAACTGGAGTCGGGCCGGCTGCGTGCGGCGCTCGACGTCACCGACCCGGAACCGCTGCCCGCCGGACACCCCCTGTGGCACGCGCCCGGCACGCTCATCACCCCGCACGTGGGCGGGCCGACTTCGGCGTTCCTGCCGCGCGCCAAGCGGCTGTTGCGTGCTCAGCTCGACCGCTGGGCGGCCGGCGAACCGCTCGCCCACACGGTGGCCGTGGCGGAGTGACGAAGGGCCTGCGGAGGGTGACCGGAAGGGTCGCCCGAAGGGCGCAGGAACACTCTCCGGATGCGTACGAACGCTCGCTGTGCGCGCAACATCCCAGGTCGTCACGTTCTGTGTTGAGGGTATGTCCCTCTGTGACTGTTTGGTGTATCGTCCAAGACGGGGGCGAACCCGGACACGAGGGGGCGGCGGGCGAATGTGGGGCCGATGGAGGAACTCCCGGCGGACGACGCGCCGGACATCACAGACGAGTTGCCGGCGGCCGGTCCCGGGGTGGACGGCCGGGGACCGGAGCGCGGGCCTTCCCTGGTGCGGCAGCCGCACCGTGGGGACGCGGCGCTGCGGGCCCGCTCCGTTCACCGGGGGGACACGGTGAGGGCCGGCGGAGTGGCCCCGCGGCAGGGCCGGTTCGTGAAGGCCGCGACGTGTGCACAGCCGTCGACGCCGCAGTGCCCCGCGTCCGGTTCGGCACAGCGCGACGTCCCAGTGGCGGGCCGTGCGGCGGGCGTTGCCGTCCCGCGTCAGGGGGAGCGCTCGGACTCGTCCGACGGCCCACGCACGAGCATGTTGCCCCAGCTGATGCTGGTGCTGCTCTGCGGCGGCTACGCGGTGGGGGCCGCCTTCGGCTGGGGCTCGAAGCAAGTGTCGCTGTTCATGGGCGATTTCGGGCTGAGCGCCGCCGGGCTGCTCGCCGCCGCCTCCTGCCTCCGCTACTCACATGTCCACCGGGGCACCCAACTCGGGCCCGCCTGGATACTGTTCGGCATCTCCTCGCTGATGGCGGCCGCCGGCAACGCGGTGTGGGGGTGGTACGAGGTCGTACTGCGGCAGCCCGTGCCGAGCCCCTCCGTGGCCGACTACTGCTTCCTGCTCTTCGCCCCGCCCGCCATCATCGGCCTGCTGGTGCTGGCCAAGCGGCCCGTCACCCGGGCCGGCTGGGTCTGCCTGGGCCTTGACTCCTGGCTGATCGGCGGTTCGCTGCTCACGATCTCCTGGTCGCTCGCGCTCGCCCACACCGGGTACTGGCAGGGCGGTTCGGTGGCAGGCGCCGCGCTGCGTCTCGCCTACCCGCTGCTGGACATCGTGCTGGTCAGCATGGTGCTCGTGCTGCACTTCCGGCGCACGGAGGCACATCGCTCGGCGGTCAACACGGCCATCGGCGCGCTGGCCCTGACCGTGCTGTGCGACGCGCTGTTCACGTCGCCGCTGCTCCAGCAGCACTATGTCTCCGGGCAGTTGCTCGATGCCGGCTGGTTCGCCGGGGCGCTGCTGCTGGCGTACGCGCCGTGGGTCGGCGGCGGGGAGAGCGAGCCGCGCCGTGAGACCGCCCGCGAGCGGGCCGCCTCTCCCACGCGTACCGCCGGAGCCGGACGGCGGCCGAAGGGCCGGCCGTGGGAGACGGCGGCGCAGACGGAGCCGGAGACCGTGCCCGACCGGCCCAGCCGTCCTATCGCGGGTTCGCTCGCTGCGCTCTCCCCCTACCTGGCCGCCGCAGTGTGCACCCTGGGCATCCTCTACAACGCGGTCGCCGGCCGCGAGATCGACCGTGTGGTGCTCCTGACCGCCTGCACGGTCGTGCTGGCCCTCGTCGTGCGCCAGGGCATCATGCTGCTCGACAACATCAGCCTGACCCAGGAACTCGCGCAGAAGGAGAACCACTTCCGCTCCCTGGTCCAGGGCTCCAGCGACGTCATCATGATCGCCTCCCCCACGGGAGTGCTGCGGTACGTCTCGCCCGCGGCGTCCGGTGTCTACGGGCGCGACGGCGACGCGCTCATCGGCTCCGAACTGGCCTCTCTCATCCACCCCGAGGACCTCGCCCGCGTCCTGCACGAGCTGCGCCGCTTCCTCGCCGCGTCACCCCAGGAGGAGCCCTCGACACGGATCGAGTGCCGCTTCCGGCACGGCGAGGGCCACTGGCTGAACGTCGAGTCGACGGTCAACCGCTACCGCAGCGGGCTCATCTTCAACAGCCGGGACGTGACCGAACGGGTCAGGCTCCAGGCCCAGTTGCAGCACAGCGCCTCGCACGACCCGCTGACGGACCTGCCCAACCGCGCCCTGTTCACCGAGCGGGTGCGCAAGGCCCTGGTCGGCCGGCGGGGCGGCGACAGCGAACATGCCGTGCTCTTCATCGACCTCGACGGCTTCAAGGCGGTCAACGACAGCGTCGGCCACCAGGGCGGTGACGAACTGCTCGTCGCCGCTGCCCGCCGCCTCCAGGAATCGGTCAGGGCGGGGGACACGGCGGCCCGGCTGGGCGGTGACGAGTTCGCCGTCCTCATCCTCGGCGACGGCAACCCCAGCACCCACGCGGACGGCGAACGGGAGACGCGCATCCAGGAGATCGCGGACCGTCTGCGCATGACCCTCTCCGAGTCCTACGAGGTGGAGGGGACGGAGGTGCGGGTGGCCGCGTCCATCGGCATCGCCTTCGCCGAGCCGGGAATCTCCCCCACCACGCTGATGCGCAACGCGGACATGGCGATGTACAGGGCGAAGCAGGCGGGCAAGGCCCGGGTCGAGCTGTACGCGCCGCAGATGCACAGCGAGATGCGTTCGGGGGCCGGCCGTCGTGCCGCGCTGACGACCCGGCTGCGCACCGCTCTGGACGACGGCGAGTTCGCGCTGCTGCACCAGCCCGTCGTCGAACTCGCCAGCGGGAAGGTGGCCGCTGTCACGGCCCAGCCGCGATGGCGTTCGGCTCAGGGCATCCTCTTCACGCCCGCCGAGTTCCTGCGTACCGGGGGTGACTTCGGCGGCCCGGCCGGAGGCCCCGTCGGCCATGGGAGCGGCCCCGGGGGTCATCCGCGTGAGGGGGGCGAGCTGCGGGCCGAGAGAACCGCGGAGGTGAGCCGCTGGCTGCTGGAGGAGGCGGTGCAGCAGGCCGCTGCCCGCCACACGGCCGGGTTCCCGGCACCCGTCTCGGTACGGATGCCCGTGAGCCGCCTCACGGACTCTTCCCTGAGCCTGAGCGCCGTGGAGGGCCTGCTCGCCCGGTACGAGCTGGAGTCGGGGACGCTGATAATGGAGCTGGCGGACACCGACGCCCGCGTCGCGCTGGACGAGCTGGAGCGGAGACTGCGCGCCCTGCGCCGCCTCGGTGTGAGCATCGCCCTGGACGGCTTCGGCAGCGGGCCCCTCGCCGTGTCCGCGCTGCGGCGGCTTCCCGTGGACATCGTCAGGCTCGACCGCGGCCTCATCGAAGGCGTGGCGGAGTCCCCGCTGCAACGCAAGATCACAGCAGGGTTGCTGCGCCTGGCAGGTGACCTGGGCCTGACGTCGGTGGCCGAGGGGGTCGATCTCCCGGAGCAGGCCGTCAGGCTGCGGGAGATGGGCTGCACCCACGGCCAGGGAGCGGCGTTCTCCGGGCCGCTGGACGAACACCGCCTGCGGCACGCCCTCTCCCGCGGCGTCTATCCCGTGCCCGAGCTTCCCAGGACCGCCGGCAGGAGCCACGGGCGTACGGGGAGCGCGACGGGCGGTGTCACGGGGGGTACCGGCGGCGGAGGGGGCGGCGGCCTCAGCGGTGCCGCGCGCCCAGCCGGAGCTTCGGGCCCCGGCGCGGGCGGCCGAGGGGGCGACGGCAAGCGCCGGGGCGGGGGGCGGTCGGTCGTGGTCGCCGGAGCGTTACCCGTCCGGATGCAGGAGCGGCGGGAGACGATGCCGCCGTGGCTGGTCTCCGGGGAGGTACGGGAAGGGCCGGAGGCGTCCGTGCCGTCCTCGTCGCAGCTCGCAAAGGCGCCCTCGGTCCCCTGTCCGGATGTCGAGACGCCCGTCCCACCCACTTGACACGGAAAGAGCGCCGGGGGAGGGTCTGTGCCATGCGCACCCGAATTCTCGTACTTGACAAGCGCGTCGACTGACCGGGTCCTCACTACAGACCTGGCGACCTCAGCGACGCGCTTCCCCTCGCTTGCCTCACGGCACGGGGGGTTTTTTGTTGCACAGGAACCGGAGCACAAGCTCCGCACTCGGCACCAACCGCACAAATCGAGCGTCAACCCTCATTCTCCGAGAAGAGATCACCGATGACCGAGCAGGCCACCGGGGCCCCGAAACCGCAGCCGCGGGCCCGTACCGCCGGACAGCAGCAGGCCGCGCCAGTCGAGATGACGGGCGCGCAGTCCCTCATCCGTTCTCTCGAGGAGTCGGGTACCGACACGGTATTCGGCATTCCCGGCGGTGCGATCCTCCCGGCCTACGACCCGATGATGGACTCCTCACGCGTCCGCCACGTGCTGGTGCGGCACGAGCAGGGCGCCGGCCACGCGGCCACGGGTTACGCGCAGGCCACCGGCAAGGTCGGTGTCTGCATGGCGACTTCCGGGCCCGGCGCGACCAACCTCGTCACGCCGCTCGCCGACGCGCACATGGACTCGGTGCCGCTGGTCGCGATCACCGGCCAGGTCGCCTCCGGCGCGATCGGGACGGACGCCTTCCAGGAGGCCGACATCTGCGGCATCTCCATGCCCGTCACGAAGCACAACTTCCTCGTCACGGACCCGGACGAGATCCCGCGGACGATCGCGGAGGCCTTCCACATCGCCTCGACGGGGCGGCCCGGCCCGGTCGTGGTCGACATCGCCAAGGACGCGCTGCAGGGCCGTACGACCTTCACCTGGCCGCCCGTCCCGGACCTGCCCGGCTACCGCCCGGTGACCAAACCGCACGCCAAGCAGATCCGAGAGGCCGCGAAACTGATCACCGAGGCGCGTCGCCCGGTGCTCTACGTCGGCGGTGGCGTGATGAAGGCGGGGGCCACCGCGGAGCTGAAGGTGCTCGCGGAGCTGACCAAGTCGCCGGTGACCACCACCCTGATGGGTATCGGTTCCTTCCCCGACAGCCACCCTCAGCACCTGGGAATGCCCGGGATGCACGGCACCGTCGCAGCGGTCACCTCGCTGCAGAAGGCCGACCTGATCGTCGCGCTCGGTGCCCGCTTCGACGACCGCGTCACGGGCAAGCTCGACTCGTTCGCGCCCCTGGCGAAGATCGTCCACGCCGACATCGACCCGGCCGAGATCGGCAAGAACCGCGCCGCCGACGTTCCGATCGTCGGGGACGCGCGTGAGGTGATCGCCGATCTGGTGGTCGCCGTCCAGGCCGAGCTGGGGGAGGCGTCGGCCCAGGCCGGTCCGGACGCCGCGGGTTCGCAGGGCGCGGGAGCGCCGGCGGGTGCCCGCGAGGCGGCCCGCGCCGGATACCCGGACTGGTGGGCGCAGTTGAACCGCTGGCGGGAGACCTACCCGCTGGGATACGACCTGCCCGAGGACGGCTCCCTCTCCCCGCAGCAGGTCATCCAGCGCATCGGGCAGCTGGCACCCGACGACACCGTCTACGCGGCCGGGGTCGGTCAGCACCAGATGTGGGCCGCCCACTTCATCGGCTATGAACGCCCCGCGACCTGGCTCAACTCCGGCGGCCTGGGCACCATGGGCTACGCCGTCCCCGCCGCTCTGGGCGCCAAGGTCGGACGGCCGGAGGCGACCGTGTGGGCCATCGACGGCGACGGCTGCTTCCAGATGACCAATCAGGAACTCGCGACCGCCGCGCTCAACGGCGTGCCGATCAAGGTCGCCGTCATCAACAACGGTGCTCTGGGCATGGTCCGTCAGTGGCAGACGCTCTTCTACAACGAGCGCTACTCCAACACCAAGCTGCACTCCGGCCCCGGCGACGACGTCGAGAAGCCCCGCAGGGGCACCCGCGTCCCCGACTTCGTGAAGCTGGCCGAGGCGATGGGCTGCGTCGGCATCCGGTGCGAGGACCCGGACGAGCTGGACTCGGTGATCGAGAAGGCCAACGCGGTCAACGACCGTCCGGTGGTGATCGACTTCATCGTCCACGAGGACGCGATGGTCTGGCCGATGGTCGCGGCAGGCACCTCCAACGACGAGGTCATGGCGGCGCGCGGCGTCCGCCCCGACTTCGGTGACAGCGACGAATGAGGCCGTCAGGCCCGGGAGAAGGAACGACTGATGTCCAAGCACACGCTCTCCGTCCTGGTGGAGAACACACCCGGCATCCTGGCCCGGATCGCGTCACTGTTCTCGCGACGCGGCTTCAACATCGACTCGCTGGCCGTCGGTGTGACCGAGCACCCCGAGATCTCCCGCATCACGATCGTGGTGAACGTGGAGGACCTGCCGCTGGAGCAGGTCACCAAGCAGCTCAACAAACTGGTCAACGTTCTCAAGATCGTTGAGCTGGACCCGGCCTCGGCCGTCCAGCGTGAACTCGTTCTGGTGAAGGTCCGTGCCGACAACGAGACCCGCTCCCAGATTGTCGAGATCGTGTCCCTCTTCCGCGCCAAGACCGTGGATGTCTCGCCGGAGGCCGTCACCATCGAGGCCACCGGAAGCAGCGACAAGCTCGACGCCATGCTCAAGATGCTGGAGCCGTACGGCATCAAGGAGCTGGTGCAGTCAGGGACCATCGCCGTGGGACGCGGCGCCCGCTCCATCACCGACCGGAGCCTGCGCGCGCTCGACCGGTCGGCCTGACAGACCGCCTGACAGGCGCCTGGCAGGCCCCGGGCCGGCGACCCCTCACCATCGGCCCTGCCCGACCGGCATAGGTTGGGCGGGGCACCCCCTTCTGAACCACCCGGGGGAGCACCCCCGGACCCCGAACGAGGAGATTTCCCAAGTGGCCGAGCTGTTCTACGACGACGACGCCGACCTGTCCATCATCCAGGGCCGCAAGGTCGCGGTCCTCGGCTTCGGCAGCCAGGGCCACGCCCACGCGCTGTCCCTGCGCGACTCCGGTGTCGATGTGCGGGTGGGCCTGCACGAGGGCTCCAAGTCCCGCGTCAAGGCGGAGGAGCAGGGCCTCAGGGTGACCACTCCCGCCGAGGCGGCGCAGGAAGCCGACGTGATCATGGTGCTGGTGCCGGACCCGATCCAGGCCAAGGTCTACCAGGAGTCCGTGGCCCCCAACCTGAAGAAGGACGACGCCCTCTTCTTCGGGCACGGTCTCAACATCCGCTACGGCTTCATCAAGCCGCCCGCCGACGTCGACGTGTGCATGGTGGCGCCCAAGGGCCCGGGTCACCTCGTGCGCCGCCAGTTCGAGGAGGGCCGCGGTGTCCCGTGCATCGCCGCCGTCGAACAGGACGCCAGCGGCCGGGCGTTCGAGCTGACGCTCTCCTACGCCAAGGGCATCGGCGGCACCCGCGCGGGCGTCATCAGGACGACCTTCACCGAGGAGACCGAGACCGACCTCTTCGGCGAGCAGGCCGTGCTGTGCGGCGGCACCTCCGCACTGGTCAAGGCGGGCTTCGAGACACTCGTCGAGGCGGGCTACCAGCCCGAGATCGCCTACTTCGAGTGCCTGCACGAGCTGAAGCTCATCGTGGACCTGATGTACGAGGGCGGCCTGGAGAAGATGCGCTGGTCGGTCTCCGAGACCGCCGAGTGGGGCGACTACGTCAGCGGCCCGCGCATCGTCAACGACCAGACCAAGGCCGAGATGAGGAAGCTGCTCGACGACATCCAGGACGGCACCTTCGCCAACAACTGGATGGCCGAGTACAACGCGGGCCTGCCCAAGTACAACGAGTACAAGAAGGCCGACCAGGACCACCTCGTGGAGACCACGGGGCGCAAGCTCCGCAAGCTGATGAGCTGGGTCGACGAGGAGGCGTGAGCCCCGCACGGGTGCCCTTGTGAGGCGCGGCGGGCGAGTGCTGTGCCGCTCGTGCCCGCCGCGCCGCGCGCACCCCGCGCGCGTCCGTCCGCGCCGCCCCTGCCCGCTCCCACGGGCGCCGCGGGGCGGCCGGGCAGGTGCCGGCCCGCCCGGCACCGGGACCGGACGAGGCCGTCCGCAGAGGGCGGGTGTGTGGCTGTGCGTGGCGGATTGATAGCAGGGAGGGGCAGCCCCGACCCCCTCCGCGTCGCTACACTGCACGGAAGCCAAGCGCGTCACAGGCTCACAGCGTCGTGCGTCTGCCCTGCGCCTGCGGGGATGACCCCCTCCACCGTCTACGGCCGTCGGGACGCGGCCGTTGCTCCTCGCCGCCCGCCCGCGGCGAGGATGAACCGCCAGACTGGAGACCACGTGAGCAAGCCCGTAGTACTGATCGCCGAAGAGCTCTCGCCCGCCACCGTCGACGCCCTCGGACCGGACTTCGAGATCCGCAGCTGCAACGGGGCCGACCGCGGCGAACTTCTCACCGCCATCGCCGATGTCGACGCCATACTCGTACGCTCGGCCACCAAGGTCGACGCCGAGGCCGTCGCCGCCGCCCGCAACCTCAAGGTGGTCGCGCGCGCCGGTGTCGGGCTCGACAACGTCGACGTCCCCGCCGCCACCAAGGCGGGCGTCATGGTGGTCAACGCTCCCACCTCCAACATCGTCACCGCCGCCGAGCTCGCCTGCGGCCTTCTGATCGCCAGCGCCCGCAACATCCCGCAGGCCAACACCGCCCTGAAGAACGGCGAGTGGAAGCGCAGCAAGTACACCGGTGTGGAGCTGAGCGAGAAGACCCTCGGCGTCGTCGGCCTCGGCCGCATCGGCGTGCTCGTGGCCCAGCGGATGTCCGCGTTCGGGATGAAGGTCGTCGCCTACGACCCGTACGTGCAGCCCGCCCGTGCCGCCCAGATGGGCGTGAAGCTGCTCTCCCTGGACGAACTGCTGGAGACCTCGGACTTCATCACCGTCCACCTTCCCAAGACCCCCGAGACTCTCGGCCTCATCGGCGACGACGCGCTGCACAAGGTCAAGCCGGGCGTGCGCGTCATCAACGCCGCCCGCGGCGGCATCGTCGACGAGGCCGCGCTCGCCTCCGCCCTCAAGGAGGGCCGGGTCGCCGGCGCCGGTCTGGACGTGTACGCCAGCGAACCGTGCACCGACTCACCGCTCTTCGAGTTCGACCAGGTCGTGTGCACCCCGCACCTCGGCGCCTCCACCGGTGAGGCGCAGGAGAAGGCGGGTATCGCGGTCGCCAGGTCGGTGCGGCTGGCGCTGGCGGGCGAGCTGGTGCCGGACGCGGTCAACGTGCAGGGAGGCGTCATCGCCGAGGACGTACGTCCGGCGCTGCCGCTGGCCGAGGGACTGGGCCGGATCTTCACCGCGCTGGCCGGCGAGGTCGCCGTCCGCCTCGACGTCGAGGTGTACGGCGAGATCACCCAGCACGATGTGAAGGTGCTCGAACTCTCCGCGCTCAAGGGCGTGTTCGAGGACGTCGTGGACGAGACGGTGAGCTACGTCAACGCTCCGCTGCTCGCGCAGGAGCGCGGCGTGGAGGTCAGGCTCACCACCTCCAGCGAGTCCGCGGAGCACCGCAACGTGGTCACCGTCCGCGGCACCCTCAGCAGCGGCGAGGAGGTCTCGGTCTCCGGGACGCTGGCCGGGCCCAAGCACCAGCAGAAGATCGTCGCCGTCGGTGAGCACGACATCGACCTGGCGCTGGCCGAGCACATGGCCTTCTTCCGCTACGCCGACCGTCCCGGCGTCGTCGGCACCGTAGGCCGCATCCTCGGCGAGGCCGGCATCAACATCGCGGGCATGCAGGTGGGCCGGGCCACCGCCGGCGGCGACGCCCTGGTGGCGCTGACCGTCGACGACAGCATCCCGGCGCCCGTCCTCACCGAGATCAAGGGCGAGATCGGCGCCACCTCCGCCCGCAGCGTCGACCTCGCGGACTGAGCGAGGCACCACCCCTGAGAGCACCGGCTGTGTCCGGACCGCCGAACGGCGCGGTCCGGACACAGCCCTTTCCGGCCCGCCCGCCCGCGGGGACCGAGCGAGAGGAACGAGCCGCAATGACCGTCGAACGCCCCGCCCCGCCCCGGATCGCGGGGGGAGAGGGAGATGCTGCGCTCCTGGCTCGACTTCCACCGCGCCACGCTGGCCGTGAAGTGCGAAGGGCTCGGCGACGACGACCTGCGCCGCCGGTCCATGCCGCCCTCCACGCTCTCCCTGCTCGGCCTGGTACGTCACATGGCCGAGGTGGAGCGCGCCTGGTTCCGCAAGGTGATCAACGGCGAGGACGTGCCGTGCGTCTGGTCCCCGGAGGGCGACTTCCAGATCGCTTACGACGCGGGTTCGGCCACCCGGGAGGAGGCGTTCGGCGCCTGGCAGGCGGAGGTCGCGCACGCCCGCCGTGTCGAGCGGGAGGCGGAGTCGCTGGACGTCACCGGCCACCAGGCCAGGTGGGGCGAGGACGTCTCGCTCCGGACGGTGATGCTGCACCTCACCCACGAGTACGCACGCCACAACGGGCACGCCGACCTCCTCCGGGAGGGCATCGACGGCACCGTCGGTGTCTGACCCCCGCGCCGCCCGGCAGGTGCCTCACAGTCCGAAGCCGCTGCCCTGCGGCCCGTAGAGGTCCAGCAGCCGCCGGCGCGCCTTCTGCAGCCGCCGCGCGATGATCTCCGCCACGCAGCGGGTCAGCGCCTGACCGAACACCGGTTCCTCCTCGCACAGCGCCCGCACGGCCTTCGCCTCGAACTCCCAGGCCCTCACCGGCGTCTGCGCTGTGGCCCCGAGATGCCAGCTGTAGGGAGGGAACAGCCACGACCAGCCCAGCAGGTCGTCGGCGCCGAGGGTGTCCACCTGCGCGGCGTGCCGTCCGGGCACGCGCAGATCGAGGGTGACCGAGCCGCTGCGGATGATCCAGAACCGGTCCGCGCGGCGGCCCTCCTCGAAGATGCGGGTGTCCCTGGAGAAGTGGGCCTCCCCGGACAGCTCCATCAGCCGGTCACTTCCCGCGGCGGGGAGGTCGGCCAGCAGCCTGGGACGTGTCGGCGTGGTCATCGGCGGTCCTTCCGGCACGGTCACGGCAGCGCCGTGCTCCGCGTCTCCTCGGTACGGCCCGCCAGGTGGCTGCGTACCTTCACGACGCCGTCCACCCCCTGGCACAGCCGCTCCACGACGGGTACGAGACTGCCGGTGCCGACGTCACCGCTCAACGTGACGCAGCCGTCGGCGACTTCGGCCGTCACCTGACCGGGAGCCAGACCGACGGTGCCCTCCAGGACGTCGCGGACGATCTCGTCGCGGATCGCCGCGTCCTGCCGCAGGAAGACACGCAGCAGGTCCGACCGGCTGACGATCCCGACCAGGCGGTCGGCTTCGTCCACCACCGGCAGCCGCTTGACGTGGCGGTCCTTCATCACGCGGGCCGCTCCCACCATGTTCCACTCCGGCCGTGCCAGCACGGGCGGACTCGTCATCAGGTCATGCGCGGTGGCGGCCTCGTCCGGCGGGCGCCTGCCCTGCTCGCCGTCCCGGTCGGGCAGCAGACCGTAGGGGTCGGGCTGTCCCGCCTGCCTCTCCAGCAGGTCTGCCTCGGAGACCACACCGACCGGGTGCCTGTCGTCGTCGACGACCGGGAGGGCGGTGATGTCGTGCTCGGCGAGAAGCTCCGCGATCTCCTTGAACGGGGTGTCGCGGTGCACGTGCACGACGCCCCTGGTCATCAGGTCGTGAATGGTCCGGTGCTGCATCCGGCCCCGCTCCCTTCCGGTGCCCGGGCTCGCCTTCACGCCTCACTGTCCGCCGTGCCGCGACGGGCCCGACAGGGCCGGAAGGGGAAGCGCCCGGTGCCGTACGGGCCTCTCTGCGGGGCCGCTCGTCCCCGGCCGCGCCGGGGAGGGCCGTCCGGGGACGTGCCGGACGGGCGTACGGGCGTACGGGCGTAGGGGCAGGCGTACAGGCGGGCGGCGGAATCCGGAGCTTCGGGGACCGCCGGCTCAGGGCTGTTTCCGCGGCACGACCACGACGGGGCAGTGGGCGTGGTGCAGCGCCGCCTGGCTGACCGAGCCGAGGAGCATTCCCGAGAACCCGCCCCGTCCCCGCGTCCCCACGACGAGCAGCTGTGCGTCCTCGCCCGCCTCGATCAGCGCCTCCCGTGTCCGTCCGTGCACGGAACGCCGCTCCACGTTCACGTCCGGCCAGGTCTCGCCGCATCCGGACAGCGCCTCGGCGAGCACCCTCTCCTCGTCCTCGCGGAGCATGCCGGGTCTCCGGGCGTACGGCGCGGAGCTGTCCTGCGGAGGCGAGGGCGGAACGGACCACTCCGACCAGACGTGCACGGCGACGAGCGGCACCCCGCGCAGCGACGCCTCGGCGAAGGCGAAAGCCGTCGCGGGGCGGCTCTCGGGGGAGCCGTCCACACCCAGCACGATGCCGCCCGGGAGGTCCGGTGCGCCGCGGGCCACCAGCACGGGACAGTGCGCGTGCGCCGCGAGCTGCGTCGCCACGGAGCCGACGAGCAGATCCGCGAAGCTGCTGCGCCCTCTGCTCCCGACCACGACGAGGGGCGCGGAGTGCGACAGGCCGACGAGCGTCGTGAGTGCCTCTCCGGTGGCGATGTCGGTGGTCACCTCTGTGCGGGGTGCGACGGACCTGGCCAGTGCGACCGCCTCGGCGAGGTACGCGTCGGCGGCACGGCGCAGAGACTCCTCAGGTACGAGCGCTTCCTCCCCCGGTACGTACGCCGGGGCTCCCGGGCCGATGGGCGCGGGCGGCCAGGTGAGGGCGTGTACGACGTGCAGGTCGGTGCCCCGGAGCCGCGCCTCACCGGCGGCGAGTTCCACCGCCCTGCGGCCGGAGGGCGAACCGTCCACTCCCACGACCACCGCGTTGTTCTTGCCCATCGCCGCCTCCTCGCTGTAGTCGGTCGAACGCACAGCGCGCACATCGGTGATGGTAGTCGTGTGGTTGTGTGCCGTTGGTTCCGGTTCGGGGTGTGTGCCCGTTCTGCTGCCTTCGCCCCCATTTGTGCGGCCTGCCACGGCCGAGCGGCTTCCCGACGGCGGGCCTCGGACGGCGGCCTCGGCCTTCACCGTCGCCGCCCGCCTCCGTCAGCCGTGGTCCTTCACCCGTCTCCGGTTGACTCTGCGACCCCGTGAGTGATCGCGACGACTCCCTGGGTGCCTGGCCAGGTTTCGAGCTGTTCTCCGTGATCTGGCCGAAGGAGGCACTGCGGCCTGCTTTCGGGTCTGGGTAGCGTTGCCGCGACCTGGGGAGGGGACGGCAGTGCCTGCGAGGAGAAGCCGTTGGGGCGTGCTGGTGCAGCGGGATTTCCGTCTGCTGTGGATCGGGGAGACCGCCAGTGGTGTGGGGAGCGGCATCACCACCGTGGCGCTGCCTCTCGTGGCGGTGCTCACGCTACGGGCCGACGCACTGGAGGTCGGTCTCCTCGCCGCGGCGGTGTGGCTTCCGTGGCTGATCGTGGGTCTACCCGCCGGCGCCTGGGTCGATCGCCTGCGCAGGCGGCGCATCATGATCGTCAGCAACCTTGTGTCCGCAGCGATGTATGCGAGTGTGCCGGTCGCAGGGTGGCTCGGCCGATTGACGATCGGACATCTCTTCGTCGCGGCACTCGTCTGTGGTACTTCCGCCGTCTTCTTCAACACGGCCTGCCACGCGTATGTGCCGGCAGTCCTCAGCAGGCAGGACCTCGCGGACGGAAACGCGAAGCTGCAGGTAAGCGAAGCCGGGACGCGCGTGTTGGGCAGGAGCACGGCTGGGTTCGTAGCCCAAGCCGTCGGTGCGACGGTGGGACTGCTGGTGGACGCGCTGACCTTCCTGATCTCCGCTGCGTGTCTGCTCGGCATCCGGACCCGGGAGCAGAGGCGGGGAAGCCGGCCGGAGGCAACCAGCTTGATCCGGGAGATCGCCGTCGGCTTGCGCTTCCTCGGCCACGACCCCTATCTGCGGCCCATCGTGATCTATGGCGCCACCCTCAATCTCCTGCTGATGGGCTACCAGGCCGTCCAGGTCATTTTCCTCGTCCGGACGATCGGAGTCAGCGCCGGCACCGTCGGCCTGTTGGTCATGTGCGCCAGCCTCGGCGGAATTCTCGGTGCCCTGAGCGCAACACGTCTGTGCCGTCGCTGGGGCACAGCACGCGCCATGGTGGCAACACAGGGTTTGGCCTGTCCCTTTGCACTCCTTCTCCCTCTCACCACGTCCGGTGCGGGCCTGCTGCTGTTCGGTGCAGGAGCGTTCGTCCTCGGCGCAGGCGTCGCCGTGTGCAACGTCGTCGTGGGCACGTTCCGCCAGAGCTACTGTCCGCCGCACCTTCTTGGACGCGTCTCCTCCGCCGCGATGGCCACCAACCAGGGCACGATCGCGATCGGTTCGGCTCTGGGCGGCGTACTGGGCTCAGCCATCGGAATTCGCCCGACCATGTGGGCGATGACGATTCCCCTGGCCCTCACCTGGCTGCTCCTGGTGTTCAGCCCTGCAGCCAAGACACGTGACCTGCCACTGGTTGCCGGGCCGGACCTCCCAGACGAGGACCACCGGCTTCGCCGACAGCTGGAGAAGCCTCACCAAGCGTGAGCGCCGTCCATTCGCGCTGACACCTCTTGAGGGCATGAGTCCTCTGGAGGAGGATCACGAGTGACGGTGAACCGGCCGCTGCTGAACTTGATGATTCGCGCTCGAATCGTGGAATCGGCCTGTGCCGGTGCGCATCGCCCACCGACATTGCGCATCAGATCGCGGCCCCTGCGTCGCCCTTCAGCCGGGCCGACTTCAGTGCCATGTGCAGCAGCAGCCGTGAACCGCCGTCGTCCAGGTCGAGGCCGGTGAGGGCTTCGACCCGGGAGAGCCGGTAGTAGAGCGTCTGACGGTGGATGCCCAGGGCCGCCGCCGTACGGCCCGCCTGGCCCGCGTGGTCAAGGAACACCTCGGCGGTGCGGGCCAGTTCGGCATGGGCGGGGCGCAGCAGCTCCCGCAGCACCGGGTCGTGCCCCGGGCCGGTGTGCAGCGCGGTCAGCAGCCGGTACGGACCGATCGCGTCCCACTCCGCCACGGGCCCCAGCCCGCTCTCGGCGGCGGCGGACCGCGCTGCGGCGAGCGCCTCCCGCCAGGCGGGCAGCGCTCCGCTCAGGCCGCGCCGCGGGGCGCTGATCCCGGCGGTGGACGGCGCGGACGGCGCGGACGGCGCGGACGGCGCGGACGGCGTGCGCAGCAGGTTGCCGGCAGCTGTACGGGCGGGGGCGAGGGAGTCCGTGCCGCGCAGCCGCACCAGTGCGGCGAGGGCGAGGGCGGGCGGCTGTCCCTCCTCCTCCGGCCCGCCGTCCTGGTGTGGGCTGCCGCCGGGTCGGCCGCCGCGCCGCCCGCCGTCCGCCGTCCGCCCGTCCCCTGTACGTCCGGCGCTCCCTGCCCGCCCGCCGTCCTCCGTACCGATGGACGGCCGAAGTGCGTTGCTGCCGGGTGCTCCCTCCGCCGGCAGTACGCACCGGGCGGCCACGTGCGGCTGCACGGCGGCGTCCGCGCCTCCCCCGGTGCCGTTTCCGTCCACCTGCCAGGGCAGCACCGCCACGAGGGCCAGTGGTCCGTCCGCCGCCGTACCGAGCGCATCGCGCAGCGCCTCGGTCCGTTCTGCTGCCGTTCCGGCGCGCTCGTCAGCGTCGAGGAGGCGGCGCAGGAGTTCGCCGCTGCGTGCCTCCGTGCGGGCCTCGGCCGCCAGCAGGACCCCGATGCGGGAGGCCACGGCCATCGCTGAGGCCAGACGGGGGTCGTCGAGGTCGAGGACGCCGTCGTCGATCAGCCAGATGTAGCCGTAGGCGACGCCCGCGTGCCGTGCGGGCAGGCAGATGCGTCCGTGTTCGACGCCCGCGGACGGTTCCGGGTCGATGCGCACCGGCCCGGTCGCCCGGGTGATGCCGAAGCTCTCGAACCATGTGCGGACCTCGGCCGTCGAGCCGCGTCCCAGGATCGAACGGGTGCGGACCGGGTCCAGGGCGGGTGAGGCGCCGTCGCTGCCGGACTCGTGGGCGCCGAAGGCGATCAGCGCGAAGTCCCGGCCCTCCAGCGTCGCGGGTGTGCCCAGCAGGGCGGAGACCTCGTCGACGAGTGCCTGGTAGTCCTCGCGCATGCTCTTCCCGCCGCTTCCGCCTGCTGCGTTCGTTTCCGTCTCTCCGGCCGCTCTCCGCAGCCGGCCCGTGCCGGTGTCCGCCGTCCTGCGGCCGATCTTCCGTCCTGTGCCGGGCCGGCAGTTGCCGTGCCCGCCCGGCGCTCCCATTCTCGTACAGATGTCTGAGATCCGGGACACGGATGCGTGACAGCTGTCGATGGCCGCGAGGTGGCGCGATCCTTAGATTCAGGGTGGCTTCCGACGCCGTGTCACCGCCGTACTCCCACCGTTTCCCACAGGGCGGCCGGGGGAGCGGCCGGTCACGGGACGCCTGGAGCGCGAAGAACGAACGCCAGTGGAGGTGCCCGTGCTGGGACCAGTGCTCCTCGCCGCCGCGCGCAGCGACGGCATCCGCCGCCTCGTCTCGAACGCGCCGGTCACCCGCCCCGTGGTGAACCGCTTCGTGGCGGGTGAACAGCTCGCCCCGTGCCTCGCGGCCGTACGTTCGCTCACGGGCCGCGGTCTCGACGTGACCCTCGACCACCTGGGCGAGGACACCACGGACCGTACGGAGGCTCTGCGCAACCGTGACGCCTACCTCTCTCTCGCCGGGGCCCTGGCGGAGGAGGGCCTCGGCGGGCGGGCCGAGATGTCGGTGAAGCTGTCGGCGTTCGGGCAGGCGCTGCCCGGGGGGCACGACATCGCTCTGGCAGGCGTCGTCCCGGTCGTCCAGGCCGCCGCCGAGGCGGGCACGACCGTCACCCTCGACATGGAGGACCACACCACCGTCGACTCCACTCTCGCCATCCTCGCCGAGCTGCGGAGGACCCACCCGCAGACCGGAGCGGTTCTGCAGTCCTGCCTCTTCCGCACCGAGGACGACTGCCGGGCCCTGTCCGGTGAGGGCTCGCGCGTACGGTTGGTGAAAGGGGCCTACAACGAACCCGGGACGGTCGCCCACCGCAGCAAGGCCGAGGTGGACCGCGCGTACGTCCGCTGCCTGAAGACCCTGATGTCGGGCGAGGGGTACCCCATGATCGGATCGCACGACCCGCGGATGGTGGCCGTCGCCCAGGAGCTGGCGCGGCGTCTCGGGCGCAAGCACGACGAGTTCGAGTTCCAGATGCTCTACGGCATCCGGGAGGCCGAGCAGCAGAGGCTGGCCGGCGAGGGTCACCGCATGCGCGTGTACGTCCCCTACGGAACGGACTGGTACGCATACTTCATGCGGCGTCTCGCGGAGCGCCCGGCCAACCTCGGCTTCTTCCTCCGCTCCCTCGCCACCCGCGGCTGAAACACCCCTGAGAAGTGAAGGAGAGACGGCAGCCATGGACGCTGTGACCCAGGTCCCCGCCCCGTACAACGAGCCGGTGCACACCTACGCCCCCGGCAGCCCCGAGCGTGCCCGGCTGGAGCGCAAGCTCAAGGAGCTCGCCGACAACCCCGTCGATCTGCCCATGACGGTCGACGGGCAGAAGCGGATGGGCGGCGGCGCGCGCCGCGACGTCGTCCAGCCGCACAACCACCGCAAGGTCATCGGCACTTACGCCGAGGCCACCCGGCAGGACGCCCAGGAGGCGATCGACGCCGCTCTCGCCGCCGCCCCGGCCTGGCGTGCGATGTCCTTCGACGACCGCGCCGCCGTGATCCTCAAGGCCGCCGAACTGCTCTCCGGCCCCTGGCGCGAGACGATCGCCGCCTCCACCATGCTCGGCCAGTCCAAGACGATCCAGCAGGCGGAGATCGACGCGCCCTGCGAACTGATCGACTTCTGGCGCTTCAACGTGCACTTCGCGCGTGAACTCCTCGCGGAGCAGCCGCCGATGCAGCCCAAGGGCGTGTGGAACCGGCTCGACCACCGTCCGCTGGAGGGCTTCGTCTACGCGATCACGCCCTTCAACTTCACCGCCATCGCGGGGAATCTGCCCACCGCGCCCGCCCTGATGGGCAACGTCGTGGTGTGGAAGCCCTCGCCGACGCAGACCCACTCCGCCGTGCTGCTGATGGAGCTGCTGGAGGAGGCGGGCATGCCCAAGGGTGTGATCAACCTCGTCACCGGTGACGGCAAGGAGGTCTCCGAGGTCGCCCTGCCGCACCCGGACCTGGCCGGCGTGCACTTCACCGGATCGACCAGGACCTTCCAGTACCTGTGGAGGACGGTCGGCGAGAACATCGCGAACTACAGGTCCTACCCGCGGCTGGTCGGCGAGACCGGCGGCAAGGACTTCATCGTCGCGCACCCCACCGCCGACGCGGCGGTGCTGAAGACCGCGATGGTCCGCGGTGCCTTCGAGTACCAGGGCCAGAAGTGCTCGGCGGCCTCCCGCGCCTACGTCCCCCGCTCGCTGTGGGAGAGCGGTCTCAAGGACGAACTCGTCGCCGAGACCGAGGGATTGGCGATGGGCGACGTCAGCGACCTGTCGAACTTCATCGGCGCCGTCATCGACGACCGGGCCTTCGCGAAGAACAAGGCCGCCATCGACCGCGCACGGCAGGACCCGAGCTGCGAGATCGTCGTGGGCGGTGAGTACGACGACTCGGAAGGCTGGTTCGTGAAGCCGACGGTGATCACCTGCAGCGACCCGGACAACGAGGTGTTCGCCACCGAGTACTTCGGCCCCGTCCTCGCCGTGCACGTCTACGAGGACGGCGACTGGGAGACGATGCTGGAGCAGATGGAGTCCGTCTCGGGGTACGCCCTGACCGGCGCGGTCCTCGCCAAGGACCGGGCCGTACTGGCCTCCGCGAGCGAGAAACTCCGCTTCGCCGCGGGCAACTTCTACCTCAACGACCGGCCCACCGGCTCCATCGTGGGCCAGCAGCCCTTCGGCGGTGCCCGCGCATCGGGCACCAACGACAAGGCGGGTTCGAAGTTCAACCTGCTGCGGTGGATGTCGCCGCGCGCGATCAAGGAGACCCAGGTGGCGCCGACCGACTACCGCTACCCGCACATGGGCTGACACCCGCAGCCCGCAGCCCGCAGCCCGCAGCCCGCAGCCCGTCGCCGCGTCTCCCGCGCCGACCGGCTCAGCGGCTCACCGGCTCTCACCCGCGGCCCGGCATCCTTCACCACGAAGGACGCCGGGCCGCGGTGCGTGCGTGAGCCGCCCGCGGGCCCCGTAGCGAGTGGTGTTCGTCTCAGATAGTAGGAAGGCCAATTAATTGGCGAGACATCACGGCCGTTCGCCTCTATCTTTGTATGGAGCCGAACGTCTCGCTCATCCAGCGAACGGCGGATGAGGCCCGGTGCAGCACGCAGGTGACCCCTGCCGCGCCGACCGCCCCCGCCCTTTCCGGCGTCTTCGACCCCGCCCTTCTTGAAGCCTTGTGTGCAGAAGGAGTTGCTGATCATGGATGAGACCACCCGCCGCCGCGTCCGCCACGTCACGCGCAGGAACCGTGAGGCCGACCGCAAGAACGCCGCCGCCGCCCTCCAGCGCGCCCTCGACCGCCGCGACAACGGCGGCGCCACGGGCCACTGAGGGCCTTCCGGGAGCCGACCGCACGGCCGGGCACGCCAGTTGGGCGTGCCCGGCCGAGGCCGTGACGGGGCGGCCCTGCGACGCCGTCCGCGATATGGACGTCACGTGTCAAGCCCTGGGACGGCAGGTATGGTCGCTGCCATGTCTCGCTCCATCAGCCTCGCAGTGATCCCCGGTGACGGAATCGGCCAGGAAGTCGTGGCGCAGGGCCTGAAGGTCCTCACCGCGGTACTTCCGCCGGATGTGAAGCTGGAGACCAGGCAGTACGACCTGGGCGCCAAGCGCTGGCACGCGACGGGCGAGACGCTCACGGACACGGACCTGAAGCAGCTGGGGCAGCACGACGCGATCCTGCTCGGCGCCATCGGCGATCCGGGTGTGCCCTCCGGGGTGCTGGAGCGGGGCCTGCTGCTCAAACTGCGGTTCGCCTTCGACCACTTCGTCAACCTCCGGCCCTCCAGGCTCTTCCCGAACACCGCGACCCCGCTCGCCGGACGTCCCGACATCGACTTCGTCGTCGTCCGTGAGGGCACCGAGGGCCCGTACGTCGGCAACGGCGGCAGCATCCGCACCGGCACCCCGGCCGAGGTCGCCAACGAGGTCAGCGTGAACACCGCGTACGGCGTCGAGCGGGTCGTGCGCGACGCCTACGAGCGGGCGAAGGCGCGCCCGCGCAAGAAGCTCACGCTGGTGCACAAGAACAACGTCCTCGTGCACGCCGGCCACCTGTGGAAGAACACCTTCGACAGGGTCGGCCAGGAGTACCCCGAGGTCACCACTGACTATCTGCACGTCGACGCCGCGACGATCTTCCTCGTCAGCGACCCCGAGCGCTTCGACGTGATCGTCACCGACAACCTCTTCGGCGACATCCTCACCGACCTGGCCGCCGCCGTCACCGGCGGCATCGGTCTCGCCGCCTCCGGGAACATCAACCCGACCGGCGCCTTCCCCTCCATGTTCGAGCCGGTCCACGGCTCCGCACCCGACATCGCGGGCACCGGCAAGGCCGACCCCACAGCGACGGTGCTCTCCGTCGCACTGCTGCTGCGCCACCTCGGCCTGGAGGCCGAGGCCGGCCGTGTCGAGGACGCGGTCACGGCCGACCTGGCCGAGCGCCCCGACTCCCGCACGACGGACGAGACGGGCGACGCCCTGGCGGCGCGAGTAGCCGCCTAGGCCGTTTCGTTCGGATCATCTGATCGTTGGTCTGGGTGTGCCGTTAACTGACGCGCAGTGGGCGCGGATTGAGCCGTTGCTTCCGGACCGGACGCCGAAGCGTGGTGGCCGCTGGCGGGACCACCGCGAGGTGATCGACGCGATCGCCTGGAAGTTCCAGACCGGATCGCAGTGGGTGCACCTGCCGGAGAGATACGGCAACTGGCGAGGCGTCTACAACCGGCTGCGCATGTGGGCTGCCGACGGCACGTGGGAGCGCGTCTTCACCGCGCTGATAGCCCAGGCCGACGCAGACGAGGACCTGGTCTGGGCCGTCTCGGTCGACTCCACCATCGTCCGCGCGCACCAGCATGCCGCCGGGGCCCGCAAAAAGGGGCCCCGGCCGGCGAACCCGCAGACCACGCCATCGGAAGGTCCCGCGGCGGACTGAGCACGAAGATCCACCTCGCCGCTGATGCCTGCTGCCGACCGATGGCGTTCGTCCTCACGGCCGGGCAGGCCGGCGACGCGCCCGCCTTCCCCGAGGTGATGGCCCGCCTGCGCGTTCCGCGCCGTCGCGGACGGCCCCGCACCAGACCGGACCTCGTCCTGGCCGACAAGGCCTACTCCTCACGTGCCATCCGCGAACACCTGCGACGGCGAGGCATCCGCACAGCTATCCCTGTCCCCGCCGACCAGCAGGGCCACCGACTGCGGCGAGGCAACCGAGGCGGAAGACCACCCGCCTTCGACCGCGAGGCCTACAAACAACGCAACACCGTCGAACGGTGCATCAACCGCCTCAAGCAGTGGCGAGGCCTCGCCACCCGCTACGAAAAGACCGCAACCATCTACCTCGCCGGACTCCACATCGCAGGCATCTTCATCTGGTCCGCCCGATGATCCAAACGAAACGACCTAGCCCGGAACTGTCCAGCCCGGAACCGTCCAGTCCGGAAGCGTCCCTCCCGCACTCCGCCCACCAGCCGGGCCGGTGTCGCGGTCCGGTCCGCTCCGTTTCGGTCCGGTTCGGGGAAGTCGTTTCCGGGCCGCCTGTCCCGGGCCCGTCCGGACCGGCTGCCGGACCCGCGGCGCCCGGCCGCTGGGCTACGCGGGGGTCCGGGTGCCACCATCCATGCAGGGGCCGCTCACCCGGACTCACTCCCGCGGACTCCACGCGCGATAATCGAAGCGCGGGGCCGGCGCACGAGGAAAGGCCCGGACGTCCTGACACCACGGCGGAGGGCGAACGGGAGCGCGGTCCGCCACGACACACAGTGAAGGACGCGCCCATGACGACGCCTCGAATCGACTTCGATCTCAAGCCCTCCTCCCAGCCGCTCTCCGAAGCGGAGCGCGAGGCGGTGCTGGCCAATCCGGGCTTCGGCCGCTATTTCACGGACCACATGATCACCGTCAAGTGGACCGAGGGCCGCGGCTGGCACGACGCGCAGCTCCAGCCGTACGCGCCGCTGCAGCTCGACCCCGCGAACATGACGCTGCACTACGCACAGTCGATCTTCGAAGGGCTGAAGGCGTACAAGCAGCCGGACGGATCCGTGGCCGCCTTCCGGCCCGATGCCAACGCCCGCCGGTTCCAGCGCAGCGCACGGCGGCTGGCGATGCCGGAGCTTCCCGTGGAGACCTTCCTTGAGGCGTGCCGGCTGCTGGTGCGCCAGGACAAGGCGTGGGTGCCGGGGACCGGTGAGGAGTCGCTGTACCTGCGGCCGTTCATGTTCGCCACGGAGGTCGGGCTCGGTGTCCGTCCCTCCAACGAGTACCTCTTCGTGCTGATCGCCTCACCCGCCGGCTCGTACTTCCCCGGCGGTGTGCGGCCCGTGTCCGTGTGGCTCTCCGAGGAGTACGTGCGGGCCGCGCCCGGCGGCACCGGCGAGGCCAAGTGCGCCGGCAACTACGCGGCGTCCCTGGTCGCGCAGGCCGAGGCCGCGGGGCAGGGCTGCGACCAGGTCGTGTGGCTGGACGCCGTCGAGCGCCGCTTCATCGAGGAGATGGGCGGCATGAACCTCTACTTCGTCCACGGCAGCGGCGGTGACGCCAAGATCGTCACACCCGCGCTGACGGGCACGCTGCTTCCCGGCATCACCCGTGACTCGCTGCTCACACTCGCCGCGGATCTCGGATACGCCACGGAGGAGACCCGGCTGACCGTCGACGACTGGCGTGAGGGCAACGCGGACGGTTCGATCACCGAGGTCTTCGCCTGCGGGACGGCCGCCGTGATCACCCCCGTCGGCGAGGCGAAGTCCGCGCGCGGAGCGTGGAAGGTCGCCGACGGACAGCCCGGCGGGATCACCATGCGGCTGCGGGAGGCCCTGCTCGCGGTGCAGACCGGGCAGGCCGAGGACCGGCACGGCTGGATGAGTCCGCTGGCCTGACGGGCGGGTGCGACCGGTGGAAAGGGACGGACGGGGCGGACCGCCCCGTCCGTCCCTTTCCGCATGGTGAGACGCCTTACGTTCCGGGGCGGGGTCTGTGCAAGACTCCCTCCGTGTCCTCGTTCGCCATGATTATCGGCAGCAGGCGCGCCGGTCCTCAGTGACCGACTGCCGCAGGCAGACCCTCTGCGGCAGCGGCCACCGTGTCCCAGACCCGCGCGCAGACCTCTCGCACCCGCGAGGGGTTTTTTCGTTTTCGGCACCACCCCGGCCGGGACGAGGGCGCGAGGGGAACCCGCAGAATCGAGGGACAGGCGGAGCCAGGCATTCCGGATCTCCCCGCTTCATTCCAACAGGAGCCACAGCACCATGACCACCGACGCCCGGGACGACAGTTTCCACATCTTCGACACCACGCTGCGCGACGGAGCACAGCGTGAGGGCATCAACCTCACCGTCGCGGACAAGCTGACCATCGCCCGTCACCTCGACGAGTTCGGTGTCGGCTTCATCGAGGGCGGCTGGCCGGGCGCCAATCCGCGCGACACCGAGTTCTTCGCGAGGGCGCGGGAGGAGATCGACTTCCGGCACGCTCAGCTCGTCGCGTTCGGCGCCACCCGCAAGGCGGGAGTGAGCGCGGCCGACGACTCCCAGGTCAAAGCCCTGGTGGAGTCGGGCGCCCCCGTGGTCACGCTGGTGGCCAAGTCGCACGACCGCCACGTCGAGCTGGCGCTGCGCACGACGCTCGAGGAAAACCTGGAGATGGTCCGCGACACCGTGACGTACCTGCGTGAACAGGGCCGCCGCGTCTTCGTGGACTGCGAGCACTTCTTCGACGGCTACCTCGCCAACGCCCGCTACGCGAAACAGGTCGTCAGCGCAGCGCACGAGGCGGGTGCCGATGTCGTCGTGCTCTGCGACACCAACGGCGGCATGCTCCCCGCGCAGGTGCAGGCCGTCGTCCGTACGGTCCTCGCCGACACCGGCGCGCGTGTGGGCATCCACAGCCAGGACGACACCGGATGCGCCGTCGCCAACACGCTCGCCGCGGTGGACGCGGGCGCCACCCACGTCCAGTGCACCGCCAACGGCTACGGGGAGCGCGTGGGCAACGCCAACCTCTTCCCGGTCACGGCCGCGCTCCAGCTCAAGTACGGCAAGCAGGTGCTGCCGGAAGGGGCGCTGGAGGAGATGACGCGCATCTCGCACGCCGTCGCGGAGGTGGTCAACCTCGTCCCCTCCACCCACCAGCCCTACGTGGGCACCTCGGCCTTCGCCCACAAGGCGGGGCTGCACGCCTCCGCGATCAAGGTCGACCCCGACCTGTACCAGCACATCGACCCGGAGCGCGTGGGCAACACCATGCGCATGCTCGTCTCCGACATGGCAGGACGCGCGTCCGTCGAGCTGAAGGGCAGGGAGCTCGGCTACGACCTGGAGGGCGACCGCGACCTGGTCGGCCGCATCGTCGAGCGGGTCAAGGAGCAGGAGCTGAAGGGCTACACGTACGAGGCCGCCGACGCCTCGTTCGAACTGCTGCTCCGCGACGAGGTGCACGGCCGCTCCCGGCGCTTCTTCCGTCTGGAGTCCTGGCGGACGATCGTCGAGCAGCGGCCCGACAGCGATCAGGCCAACGAGGCGACCGTCAAACTCTGGGCGAAGGGCGAGCGCATCATCGCCACCGGTGAGGGCAACGGACCGGTCAACGCCCTCGACCGTGCCCTGCGCAGCGGACTGGAGCGGCTGCATCCGCAGCTCGCCAAGCTCTCCCTCGTGGACTACAAGGTCCGCATCCTGGAGGGCGGACACGGCACCGACTCCACGACGAGGGTGCTGGTCTCGATGAGCGACGGCGGCGCGGAGTGGTCGACGGTCGGCGTCGCGGGCAACATCATCGCTGCCTCCTGGCAGGCCCTCGACGACGGGTACACCTACGGGCTGCTGCGCGCGGGCGTGGAGCCGCACGAGTAGAAGGTCGCGGGTCGCGCGGGCGGGACCGGGGCACGGCGAGTCCGTGCGCGGTCCTGCCCCGCCCTGCTCCTGGCTCGCCCCGCTCCCGGCCCGTGCCGGCCCCGCCCGTGCCGCCGCTCCGTCCGTATCCCTGCGGTCAGCCCTCCAGCCGTACCGGCAGGATCTGCGTGCTGTTGCCCACGAAGCTCCCCAGCGGCGGCAGTTCCTCGTCGGGCACCGCGACATCGAGATCCGGGTGGCGGCCGAAGAGGGCGCCGAGTGCGACGGCCGCCTCCATCCTCGCCAGCGGCGCCCCGAGGCAGAAGTGCGGACCGTGCCCGAAGGAGAGGTGACGCCCCTGCGGCCGGGTGATGTCGAAGCGGTCCGCGTCGGGACCGTACGTGCGCGGGTCGCGGCCGGCGGCGGTGTATCCGGCGAGCACCGGTGTCCCGCGCCGGATGAGGGTGCCGCCGACTGACAGGTCCTCGGTGGGGTAGCGGAAGGGAAAGAAGCTGACGGGGCTGTCGTGGCGCAGCGTCTCCTCCACGACGTCCTCCCAGCCGGCCCGCCCGGAGCGGACGAGTTCCAGCTGGTCGCGGTGGGCGCACAGGGCGCGTACGGCGTTGGTGATCAGATTAAGCGTCGTCTCGTGACCGGCCACGATCATCAGCAGCAGGGTGCCGATGAGTTCCTGTTCGCTCAGCCGGGCGCCGTCCTCCTCGCGGGCGGCGACGAGGGCACTGGTGAGGTCGTCCCCCGGGTCGGCCCGGCGGACGCTGACGACGTGGGCGAGGATCTCGGCGGTCTCGCGACTGGCGGCCATTGCCTGCGCGGGTTCGGCGCTCGTGCTGACGAGCACGCCCGACAGGTGGTGCAGCCGTTCACGTAAGTCGGGATCGACGCCGAGGAGTTCGCAGATGACGCTCATCGGCAGCGGATAGGCGAAGTGGTGCCGCAGGTCGACCGTGCCGTCCGGGCCCACGGCGTCCGGCAGCCGGTCCAGCAGCTCCGCGGTCAGCTCCTCGACACGCGGGCGCAGGCTCTCGGCCCGGCGTGCGGTGAACGCCCGCGCGACGGGGCCGCGCAGCCGCCGGTGGTCGGCTCCGTCCGCGGTCGTCATGCCCTCGACGGTCGCGAACACGGAGAGCGGCCAGCCCTCGGGGAGCATGCCGTCCTGCAACGCGGAGAAGTGGCAGACGTTCTTGGCGACCCGGGGATCGGTCAGGAAGTCCTTCAGTTCCTCGTGCCCGGTGACGGCGACCGCTCCGACGTCTCCGGGCAGCAGTACGGGCGCGGCCGGACCCCGCTCCCGCAGCAGCGCGTTGACGGCGTGCTGTCCGGCTCCGGTGGGGTCCAGGCGGTGCGGTGCTGCCTCGGTCATGCGGCTCCTCGACGGTCGTGGTGGGTCGGGAGCGCGGGCGCCGCGTGCGTCCGCGTTCACTGAAGGCTGCGCTGTGCGGCCCGTGCGTGCAAGGGAGTTGACGGCCGGCAGGCCCGTCCACGATGGCGGCGCGTGCCATTGCCGCGTGCTTCCGGGGCTGCTAGTGCTGTCACCGGGCAGGTTCACCGGCTCGCGACGCCCGGCACGGCACCTCGCTGCGTTGTCGGAGTCGCCCGAGTACACCCAGTACGAGGACGATCCTCCGCCTTGCGATGCGTCCCCTGGGCCTGCGGCCCGGGGAGACCCTGACCCCACGCACCGGACGCCGAGAGCCACCCGGCGAACCTTCCCGGCCGCAACGCCGGACCGCCGGGGGACCCAAGAGGTCTTCGCCACTCCGAGAGGGGTATCTCACGTGCCGCCCATGCCGATCTGGCCCAGACGCGCATTTCTGGCCGCCTCCGCCGCAACAGCCGCAACCGCCCTCACCGCCGTGGTCCCGGGCACCGCCTCGGCCCTCACCCCCGGCCTGCGGCAACGCACGCTCGCCGCCGACGACTTCGCCGCGCTGCGCCGGCGATGGCTGGATATGACGCTGGGGTCGGGCTTCGACCCCGGTGCCGAGCCGTACGCGTCCCGGCTGACCGAGACCGGTGAGCAGGCCGCGGATCTGCGGGCGCAGATGCGGCCCACCGACGACTCGCTCTTCCCCGGCTATCCCTTCGATCCGCCCTCCGGGATCACGCAGTCCTACCAGCGCCTCGCGACCATGGCCGAGGCCTACGCGCAGCCCGGCACGGGCAGTACGGGCGACGCCGGTCTGCTGGATTCCGTGCTCTCCGGCCTCGCGCACGTCCACGAGCGCGTCTACCGCGCCGGCACCGAGCCGTACGGCAACTGGTGGGAGTGGCAGATCGGCAGCCCCCGCCTTCTGCTGGACGTCCTGACGATGCTGTACGACGAGGTCGCGGCGGCGCAGCGGGCCGAATACCTCGCGGCCGTCGACCACTTCCTGCCGGAGTCGGTCTTCGACGAGTACACGGGTGTCTCCACGGGCGCCAACCGTGTCGACTTCTGCCGCGTCCACGCCGTCCGCGGCGTCCTCGGAGAGGCTCCCGCGAAGATCGCGCTGGCCTCGGCGTCGCTCTCCCCGGTCTTCCCCTACGTCACCGAGGGGGACGGACTCTACGCGGACGGCTCCTTCATCCAGCACACCTGGGTCGCCTACTCCGGTACGTACGGCTACGTGCTGCTGGACGGACTGGGGCGGCTGTTCACCCTGCTGGACGGCTCCGCCTGGGAGGTCACCGACCCGGCACGCCGGATCGTCCTCGACAGTGTCGAGAGGGCCTACGCCCCGCTGCTGCACGACGGGCTGATGATGGACAGCGTCAGCGGACGCGCGATCTCACGCGGCATCCTCAAGCAGGACACCCGGCGCATCCGGCAGAGCGACCACACCCGCGGGCATCAACTCATCGCCGCCGTCGCCCTGCTGGGCGGGGGAGCGGGCGCGGCGGAACGCGAACGCTGGAACGGCCTGGTGCGCGGCTGGATCGAGCGGGACACCGAACTGCCCGTGCTGACGGACCCGCAGTTCGGCGTCGCGGACCTGGCGCGCCTGCACGCGGTCGCCGAGGAGCCGGGGGAGACCGCTCCGGAACCCGTCGGCCACCGTCTCTTTCCGGCCATGGCGCGCGCGGTGCACCGGCGGCCGGGCTGGTGTGCCGGCATCGCGATGGCCTCGGACCGGATCGCGTACTACGAGGCCGGCAACGGCGAGAATCCGCGCGGCTGGCACACCGGCGCCGGAATGCTCTACTGGTGGGGTGCCCCGTCGACACTCGGCCAGTACACGGACGACTTCTGGCCGACCGTCGACTGGTACCGGCTGCCCGGCACCACCGTCTCCACCAAGGAGCTGCCCGACAACGCGGGCGGCGAGTGGGGGGAGCCCAAGCCCGCCACCCCGTGGGCGGGCGGCGCCACGGACGGTGAGTACGCGGCCCTCGGACAGCACGTGCTGGGGCTGGAGAGCACTCTGACCGCCCGGAAGTCGTGGTTCTGCGCAGCGGACGCGGTCGTCTGCCTCGGCGCCGGGATCAGCAGCGAGGACGGTACCGAGGCGGAGACTGTCTTCGACAACCGCAATCTTGGTGAGGGCGGCACACCTTCCCTGACCGTCGACGGTGCGCGCCGGTCCGTCCGTCCTGCCTCCATCCGTTCCGTCGAACGTGCCCGCTGGGCGCATCTGGAGGGGCACGGGGGCTGGGTCTGGCCGGACGGCGTCCCGCTGAACGTCCTGTGCGAGGACCGCACGGGCGCCTGGTCGGAGATCAACCAGGGCAGCGTCACCGATCCCGTCACGCGCCGGTACCTCACCCTGTGGACCAGCCACGGCACGGACCCGCAGGACGCCGGATACGTCTACGTGCTGATGCCGGGAGCCCGCGCGCACGACGTCGCGGCGAGGGCGGCGGACCGCGGGTGGCTGACGGTCGACGCCAACACCGGGGCGCAGCAGGCCGTCACGATCAGAGGTCTCGGGCTGAGCGCCGCGAACTTCTGGTCGGCCGGCAGGGCGGGCCGGATCACGGCGGGCGCGCCCTCCAGCGTGCTGGTACGGCGCAGGGGGCGGACCGCCGAGGTGCACGTCTCGGAACCGCCGCGCACCGGGGAGGCGTTCGAGGTGACATGGCACCGTCCCGTACGGAGGGTGGTCTCGGCCGACGAGGGTGTCGAGGTCCTCCGAACGGGTCGCGCGCTGCGGCTGCGGGTGACTCCCGGGACGGGCGGGGCGACGCTGAGCTGCAGGGTGCTGCTGCGGTGAGCCGGGGCTGAAGGAGAGGTGCGCCGGGGAGGGGGCCGCCCGGGTCGATTGACGGGGTACTGACAAATCACCTGCGTGGGGCTGTGGGATTCCCACAGCCCCACGCGCGCCGAGTGAGAGACATCCCTGCTGAATCACGGTGTACGGGCGCCGTTCTGTCCAGCGCGACCATGAATCATGCTCGTACACTGTCTGAATCTGACGACGAGGAATGGGCCCCCTGTTTCGTAGGGTCTATACATGACCGATCAGCCCCAGTCGTCACGACAGACCACGGAGACCGTGGCCGCGCCCGAGGCCGTCGAGCCCACGGCGCAGGACGCCCGTGGACGTGTGGCGGAACTGCGTGCCCTGCGGGAGCGTGCCCTGCAGGGTCCGAGCGAGCGAGCGACCCAGGCACAGCACGCGAAGGGCAAGCTGACCGTCCGGGAGCGCATCGAAGTGCTGCTGGACGAAGGCACTTTCCGTGAGGTGGAGCCGCTGCGGCGGCACCGGGCGACCGGCTTCGGGCTGGAGGAGAAGAAGCCCTACACCGACGGTGTGGTCACGGGGTGGGGGCTCGTGCACGGGCGGACGGTGTTCGTCTACGCGCACGACTTCCGCATCTTCGGCGGCGCCCTCGGGGAGGCGCACGCCACGAAGATCCACAAGATCATGGACATGGCGATCTCCGCGGGCGCGCCGCTGATCTCGCTGAACGACGGCGCGGGTGCGCGTATCCAGGAAGGCGTCTCGGCGCTCGCCGGGTACGGGGGGATCTTCCAGCGCAACACCCGCGCCTCGGGCGTGATTCCGCAGATCTCGGTGATGCTCGGTCCGTGCGCGGGCGGTGCGGCCTACTCCCCGGCGCTGACGGACTTCGTCTTCATGGTCCGCGACACCTCGCAGATGTTCATCACCGGCCCCGACGTGGTGCAGGCGGTGACCGGCGCGCAGGTCTCGCAGAACGGGCTGGGAGGCGCGGACGTCCACGCGGGGACCTCCGGAGTCGCGCACTTCGCCTACGACGACGAGCAGTCGTGCCTGGAAGAGGTGCGCTACCTGCTGTCGATGCTGCCGAGCAACAACCGGGAGAACCCGCCGGCCGAGGAGAGCCACGACCCGGTCGACCGGCGCGGCGAGGCGCTGCTGGACCTGGTCCCGGCCGACGGCAACCGCCCGTACGACATGCGCAAGGTGATCGAGGAACTCGTCGACGACGGCGACCTGCTGGAGATCCACGAGCGCTGGGCGACGAACCTGATCGTGTGCCTGGCGCGGATGGACGGACAGGTCGTCGGCGTCATCGCCAACCAGCCGCAGTCCCTGGCCGGGGTGCTGGACATCGAGGCGTCCGAGAAGGGCGCGCGCTTCGTGCAGATGTGCGACGCCTTCAACATCCCCATCGTCACGCTGCTGGACGTGCCGGGCTTCCTGCCCGGGGTCGACCAGGAGCACGGCGGCATCATCCGGCACGGCGCCAAACTGCTGTACGCCTACTGCAACGCGACGGTGCCGCGGATCTCCGTGGTGCTGCGCAAGGCGTACGGCGGCGCGTACATCGTCATGGACTCCCAGTCCATCGGCGCCGACCTGACCTTCGCCTGGCCGACGAACGAGATCGCGGTGATGGGCGCCGAGGGCGCCGCGAACGTGATCTTCCGGCGGGAGATCAGCGGCGCGGACGACCCGGACGCGATGCGGGCCCGGATGGTCAAGGAGTACAAGGCCGAGCTCATGCATCCGTACTACGCCGCGGAACGCGGCCTGGTCGACGACGTGATCGAACCGGGTGAGACCAGGGAGGTCCTCATCCGCTCCCTGCAGATGCTCCGCACGAAGCACGCCGACCTGCCCTCACGCAAACACGGCAACCCCCCACAGTGAGAAGAGAAGGACGAACACTCCGATGAAGCACACCGAGACCACCGGGAACCGTCTCGTCCGCGTCGAGAAGGGCGAGGCCAACGAAGAGGAACTCGCCGCCGTCACGGCCCTGCTGCTCGCACGCGCCGCGGCGTCCGCGCGTCACGCGCAGATTCCCGCCGCGCGTGAGGCGGGCCGCAGCAAGGCCGGCTGGCGGCGGCTGGAGCGTGCACGCGGCTTCCGCGCCCCGCACAGCTGGCAGGGCTGAGGCCCCGCCGCGCGACGGCCTACGGCTGACGGCACCGACCGCCTGACGGACCGACCGCCGCGACGGCCGCACGCAGACACCGCCGCGACGGCTGCACGCACACGGCTACGGCCCCCGGATGATTCACGGGGGCCGTAGCCGTATCTGCGTTCCTGCGCCTGTGTCTGCGCGCTTTGGAGCCGGGCGTCACCCGGCGGGCGCGTCCACCAGCACCGTGCGCTGAGGATTCGCGGTCTGCGGGGGAAGCCCGTCGAGGTTCTCGGCCTCCTGCGCGACGGCTTCCGTGGTCAACTCGTCCGCATCCTGGAGGTGGGCCAGGGTGGTTCGGCGCGGGTTGGCTGTGTTGCGCATGATCTGGGTGGTCTTCACGCTCGACCGTACCTCGCACTTTCCATTTGTCGTTCCGGCGCGTTGTGTAAATACGAGCGTAGGTCCGCCGCTCCTTCCGTTACGTGACACAGGCAACGCGGAGCGTGTGAGGTTCCTCACCGGAGCAGGGGCAAAAGGTGCCAACGGGACGGCAGTTGACGAATTCCGAAGCGGACATCGGGGCCAGAAGCGAAGTTACGCACGTCCGGCGCGGTGTTCCCGTGGCGCGAGGGGCAGTTGACGGACAGTGGAAAAGTCCGGAATCAAGGGAAGTGCTCCGCACGACAAGTGACGGGTGATGCGCGCAGCGTCACATACGGACCCGGGTTTTCCACAGGCCTTGTTGGAGATCCAGCACTGTGCTGGAATTCCACGGACCGTCGCGGGAAACAACCGGCGCGCAGGGGCGCAGAGCAGCGCCGCGCGGCGGTGAGGGGAAACGCGCCGGTCACTCACGACCGCCCGGGGGGCCTTGGGACCCCCACGACTCGTTACCGTCCCGCCGTCCCAAGCGGAGGGGCGCCTGGTCCAGAGGTTGCGACGCTAGTGCAGGGACGTTTCAAGAGGGATGGCAGCGCTGCGGGGGAACCGGAGCCGCGCGGGACGACCGGCCGCGGCTCCTCGCCCCAGCGCGCCCAGCAGAGCGGCCCCACGGCGGCCGTGCACGACGAGGACGGCGCGGTGACGAACCGCCCGGGCAGCGGCGACAACGGTGACGAAGCCGCCCCGGAGCGGCTCAGAACGCCGCCGGGGCCGGGCTCGCGTGCCGCTCTGCGCAACTGGCGCATCAGCACCCGCCTGGTCTCGCTGCTCGCGCTTCCCGTGGTCGCCGCGACGACGCTGGGCGCCCTGCGCATCCAGGACTCCCTGAGCAACGTCGACCAGCTCGACGACATGAAGCTGCTCACGCAGATGACGGACCAGGCGACGGAGCTCGCGGCCGCCCTCCAGGAGGAACGCGACCGCTCGGCGGGCCCGTTGATCAACACCGGGGACGCCAAGGACGACACCGTCGTCGGCCCCCGTGAGGACACCGACCGCTCCTTCCAGGCCTTCAAGCGGGCCACGTCGGACATCGACGGCAGCGACAAGGTGATGGCGGGCGTCCAGTCCACCGTCCTGGACATCACGCGTCAGCTGACCACCCTCCAGGAAATCCGCGAGCGCGCGTACGACAACCCCTCGTCCGTCTCGCAGACGGTCAACAGCTACAACCAGCTCATCGAGTCGCTGCTCTCCCTCTCGCAGGACATGGCGCAGGCGACGAACAACTCGGAGATGATCCAGAGCACTCGCGCGCTCTCGGCCTTCTCCACCGCCAAGGAGTACGCCTCGATCCAGCGGGCGATCATCTCCGCCGGTCTCGCGCGCAAGGGCGGCCCGGAACTCTCCGAGAGCGACCGGCTCTACGCCAAGTCCGCCGCGGACAGCGAGAGCGCCTCCCTGGGCGGCTTCAACCAGATCTACGGCAAGGAGAAGGCCGCCGACCTGACGAGTCCCCTCGACGGCGGCATCGTCAACATCGCGCTGGCGGACAAGTACCGCGACCGCGTGCTGAACAACCCCGATGGCATCAAGAGCGAGAACCGCTCCTACCCGGACTGGTTCGACCAGGACCGGACCAAGATCGAAGAGATGGGCAAGATCGAGTCCGCGCTGCTCTCCGAGATGGAGGACAAGGCACGCGAACTGCGCTCCGACGCGCAGCGCGAGGCCTTCCTCAACGGAGCAGTGATCCTCCTCGTCCTGGGCATCTCACTGGTCGGCGCGTTCGTCGTCGCCCGCTCCATGGTCCGCTCCCTGCGCCGGCTTCAGGACACCGCCCAGGACGTCGCCCGCAAGCGGCTCCCCGAGCTGGTCAAGCAGATGTCCGAGGCCGAGCCGCAGGACGTGGACACCTCGGTCGAGTCCGTCGGCGTGCACAGCCGGGACGAAATCGGCCGGGTGGCCTCCGCGTTCGACGACGTCCACCGCGAGGCCGTACGTCTCGCGGGCGAACAGGCCCTGCTCCGGGGCAACGTCAACGCGATGTTCACCAACCTCTCGCGGCGCAGCCAGGGCCTCATCCAGCGCCAGCTCTCCCTCATCTCCGAGCTGGAGTCCCGCGAGGCCGACCCGGACCAGCTCTCCTCGCTCTTCAAGCTGGACCACCTCGCGACCCGCATGCGCCGCAACGGTGAGAACCTCCTCGTCCTCGCGGGCGAGGAGCCGGGCCGACGCTGGACCAGGCCGGTCCCGCTGGTCGACGTTCTGCGCGCCGCGGCCTCCGAGGTCGAGCAGTACGAGCGCATCGAGCTGAACTCCGTGCCGGCCACCGAGGTGGCCGGGCGCGTCGTCAACGACCTCGTCCACCTGCTGGCAGAGCTGCTGGAGAACGCGACCTCCTTCTCCTCGCCCCAGACCAAGGTCAAGGTCACCGGCCACGCGCTGCCCGACGGGCGCGTACTGGTGGAGATCCACGACACCGGCATCGGCCTCTCCCCGGAGGACCTCTCCTCGATCAACGAGCGGCTGGCGAGCCCGCCGACCGTCGACGTCTCGGTCTCCCGCCGCATGGGCCTGTTCGTGGTCGGCCGCCTCTCGCTGCGGCACGGCATCCGTATCCAGCTCCGGCCCTCCGACTCGGGCGGGACCACCGCACTCGTCATGCTGCCCGTGGACGTGGCGCAGGGGGGCGCCCAGGTGCCCCAGTCGGTCAAGCCCGCGTCGGGCGGACCCGGCAACGGCGGTCCCGGCGCGCCGAAGGGCAGCGGCCTCGCCGCGGCTCTCCAGCGCGGACCGGGCGGAGCGCCCGGCATCGGCGCGGGTGTCGCCGGGGCCTCGAAACTCGGCGCTCCCTCACCGCAGGGGCAGGTCGCCGGCGGCGAGGCCCGTCCGGCGCTGCCCGGCACGGGCGGCGGTGCCCCCGTGGGTGCCGGCTCGGCCTCGGGCGAGAGCGCGGCGCCCGCCACCAACTTCTTCGGCGACAGCGGCCAGGGCGGCGGCAGCGGTCAGGGCGGCAGCCAGGGCCGCAACGGCGGTGCCGCCCCCGCCCCGCTGAACCGTCAGGCTCCTCCGCTTCCCCAGCGGCCCGGCTCGGCCGGGCAACTCCCCGGCAGCCAGGGGGGTCCCGGCAAGACCGGGCCCGGGGGCGGCCCGGCCGAGACGTCGGAGTTCGACAGGCCGGACGACTGGGGCAGCTCCTGGGAGAGCCGGTCGACGGGGGAGTACGCAGCCCCGCAGCCCGGTTCGGACACCGGGCAGTTCGAGCGTCCGCAGTCCCCGTCGGACACCGGCGAGTTCCCGCGCCCGCAGACGGGCCCCGGCGACACGTCCCAGTTCGCCCGCCCCGACGAGTGGGACCGCCCCAGTTGGGCGTCCGCCCCCGGCGAGGACGGACCACGGGGCCACGACGAGTTCGAGCCCCAGGACACGGGCGAGTTCGCCCGCCCCGGCTACACGGGCGCTTCCAGCGGCCGTCAGAACACCGGCGAGTACGAGCAGCCGGGCGGCGGCGCGCCGGCCGAGCAGCCCTCCTCCTACGACCCGGACTTCGGCATACCCACTGTCCCGCCCGCGGCGTCCGACGCGCCGACTCCGATCTTCGAGTCGATGGAGTCGAACTGGTTCCGTGCCGCCTCCTCGGCGTCCGCCCCTCCACGGGCGGAGCCGTCCGAGGAGTCTCCGGATCAGGCCGGCTCCTCGCAGACGCCGCCCCCGCACCAGGGCCGGCCGGCGTCCGCCGTGCCGCCGATGCCGCAGCGTCAGACCGCCCGCGGCCCCGCCGAGAGCGCGTCCTCGAATTCCACGGACTCCTATCACGGGAGTGCCCACCGCGGCGCCGACCCCGGTGCCCACTGGGGCGCTTCTCCCAACGACGAGCGCTGGCGCCGGGCCGAACAGGTCCGCCAGCCCGCCGCGGGGGGAGTCACCACCTCGGGTCTGCCGCGCCGTGTGCCCCGCGCCAACCTTGTCGCGGGTACCGCCCAGCAGCAGTCCACCGCACAGTCCGGTCCGCAGGTCTCGCGTGCGCCCGATGACGTACGCGGCCGGCTGACCAACCTACGCCGCGGCATCCAGCAGGGCCGACAGGCCGGCACGACGAACGGCCGCGGCTTCGGCCCCACTTACCAGCAGGAGCGTTAGTTGAGTCCGATGAGCCAGGCGGCGCAGAACCTGAACTGGTTGATCACCAACTTCGTGGACAACACCCCAGGTGTTTCCCACACGGTGGTGGTCTCCGCGGACGGCCTCCTTCTGGCCATGTCCGAGGGCTTCCCGCGCGACCGCGCCGACCAGTTGGCGGCGGTCGCCTCCGGGCTGACCTCACTCACCGCGGGAGCCTCTCGCATTTTCGAGGGCGGCCCCGTCAATCAGACGGTGGTGGAGATGGAGAGGGGTTTCCTCTTCATCATGTCCATCTCGGACGGCTCGTCCCTGGCCGTGCTCGCTCATCCTGAGGCCGACATCGGTCTCGTCGGATACGAGATGGCGCTTCTCGTGGACCGCGCAGGAACCGTCCTGACCCCTGACGTGCGTGCCGAACTGCAGGGGAGCATCCTCAACTGATCCGCCGCTCCGCGTACATGAGCCACCTCAGTCCGTCAGCCGATCTCGACCTCATGCCTCGTCCGGAGGAGCCATGACCCCGCCGCCAGCATCGCCCGGCCCGTACGGTGCCCCATACCAGCACGCACCGTACGGCGGTGAGGGTGACCAGCCGCTGGTGCGCCCGTACGCCATGACGGGTGGTCGGACCCGTCCTCGGTACCAGCTCGCGATCGAGGCACTTGTGAGCACGAGTGCCGATCCGTCGCAGCTTCAGGGTCTGCTTCCCGAGCACCAGCGGATCTGCCATCTGTGCCGCGAGGTGAAGTCGGTCGCGGAGGTCTCGGCTCTGCTGGCGATACCGCTGGGGGTGGCCCGGATTCTCGTGGCCGACCTGGCGGAGGCGGGAATGGTGGCCATCCATCAGCCGGGCGGCGGCTCCGAACCCGGTGGTGCTCCAGATGTGACCTTGCTCGAAAGGGTGCTCAGTGGACTTCGCAAGCTCTAGCCCGCAGACGGGCCAGATGATGGATTACGGAGCTCCTGCCGCCGGCCGTTCGACCACCTCCGCGAAGATCGTGGTTGCCGGTGGTTTCGGTGTGGGCAAGACGACCTTCGTGGGTGCCGTGTCGGAGATCAATCCGCTGCGCACGGAAGCTGTGATGACGTCCGCGTCGGCGGGTATCGACGACCTGACCCACACGGGCGGCAAGACCACCACCACGGTGGCGATGGACTTCGGCCGCATCACCCTGGACGAGGACCTGATCCTGTACCTGTTCGGTACGCCGGGGCAGGACCGGTTCTGGTTCATGTGGGACGACCTGGTGCGCGGTGCGATCGGCGCGGTGGTGCTGGTCGACACCCGCCGGCTGGCGGACTGTTTCCCGGCGGTCGACTACTTCGAGAACTCCGGTCTGCCGTTCGTGATCGCGCTCAACGGCTTCGACGGTCACCAGCCCTATACGCCGGAAGAGGTCCGCGAGGCCCTGCAGATCGGCCCGGACGCCCCCATCATCGTCACCGACGCCCGTCACCGCGCGGACGCGAAGAGCGCCCTGATCACGCTGGTCGAACACGCCCTGCTCGCACGCCTGAAGTGAGCATCGGGCCCAACTCGGCGCCTCACGTGTCCAGTTGACGGCACAGCCGGACGCTGCATCCAGCGTCCGGCTGTGCCGTTCGTCATGCCTCCGGCGTGTTCATAACGTTTCGACAGTGAATTGCGGCGGCGTGAACACGGCTGGCAAGCGGAGGGCTCCACTCTGCTTACAAAACTTGGGCCTTTTGCCGCCATCATTCCCCAGTGCCCGATTTTCCGGGCCTGTTGGGGAGTCACACCGGCTTTTGCGAAGTGTTTGGACGACGCAGCCCTGACGTGCTGAAATGCGCTGAACTCAGCAGTAGCGAGTGGCATGTCGCCGACCACGGAACGTCCGATGTCGGACACCGAGGGCCAAGAGGTGAGGAGTCGCGTGAGGCGAAGCAAGACGGGCGCTGCGGCACAGGCCCGGGAACAGGCGAGGGGCAACTTCACCCCGCCGTCCCGGGTTTCGTCGACCTCCGACCTGCCCGGCGAGGAGAGAGAGCCGGGGAGCCGGTTCGCCGTTCGCAACTGGCGCGTGAGAACGCGCCTGTACGTCATCCTCCTCATCCCCGTACTCGTCGGGCTGGTCTTCGGCGGCTTCCGGGTCCAGGACTCGGTCGGCACCTGGCGGGAGGCCCAGGACGCTCAGCGCACCGCCGAACTCGTGCGCGCCGCCGCCACCTACGGCAACGCCCTCATCGACGAGCGTGACCGCAGCGCCGAGCCCCTGCTGTCCGGCCGCCGCAACGACCCGGCGGTCGAGCGCGCCCGGGGCGTCACGGACAGGGCGAAGGAGGAGTTCGACCAGGCCGTCACCGCGATGCCGGACAAGCCCGGACTCAAGCGCCGCCTGGCCGTCTTCCGCAAGGAGGAGCCCAAGCTCGCCGCACTGCGCGCCTCGGCCTACACCGAGCGCCTCAGCGGCGTGGAGACCGAAGAGGGCTACGTCACCATCCAGCACCCGCTGATGGAGTTCTCCAACGAACTGGGCTTCGGCACCGGCAACATCACCTCCTACGGCCGTACCGTCTACTCCATCTCGCTCGGCAAGGCAGCCGAGTCCCTGCAGCGCTCCATCGGCATGCACCTGCTGGTCTCCCCTGGCCCGGGGAAGAAGGACGAGCAGCGGCAGTTCACGGCGCTGACCTCGTACGCCTACCTGGAGCGCATCGCCATGGAGGAGTACGTCGGCGGTGGCCGCCCGGAGGACGTCGCCCTGCTGAAGCGCGAGAGCGCCAAGGCGGAGGCGAAGGGCAAGGAGCGTGCGGCCGCGGCCAGGGCGGAGGCGGAGGCCGAGGGGGAGCGGTACGTCCCTCCGCCGTCGGTGGAGAAGGCGATCCCCGCCATCGTCTCCGGCGCGGACAAGGAGGAGCTGAGGGCGAAGGGCATCACGCCTGAGAGCTGGTTCGCGGTGAGCACCGGAAAGTTCGACGCCTACCGCGCCGTGGAGAAGGACCTCACGGACCAGGCGGTCAAGGAGACCGCGCAGATCTCCTCCGACGCCAGGCGCGACGCGGTGATCAACGGTGCCATCGTGGTCGTCGCGCTGCTGCTGGCCTTCTTCGTCGCGGCGATGATGGCCCGCTCCATGAGCCGCAGCATGCGCAATCTGCGCACCGCCGCCTTCGACGTGGCCGAGCAGCGGCTGCCGTCGCTCGTCGACCAGCTCTCCCGTACGGATCCGGGCCGGGTCGACACCCGTGTCGCGCCCATCCCGATCGACAGCACGGACGAGATCGGCGAGGTCGCGCGTGCCTTCGACCAGGTTCACCGCGAGGCCGTTCGGCTCGCCGCCGAACAGGCGCTGCTGCGCGGAAACGTCAATGCGATCTTCACCAACCTCTCCAGCCGCAACCAGGGCCTCATCGAGCGCCAACTCGGCCTGATCTCCGACCTGGAGAACAACGAGGCGGACCCCGACCAGCTGGAGAACCTCTTCCGGCTCGACCACCTGGCCACCCGCATGCGCCGCAACGGCGAGAATCTGCTCGTCCTCGCGGGTGAGGAGCCGGGGCGCAGCTGGAACGAGCCGGTGCCGCTGATCGACGTCCTGCGCGCCGCCTCCTCGGAGGTGGAGCACTACGAGCGCATCGAGCTCTCGGGCGTCCCGGAGAGCGAGATCCACGGCCAGGTCGTCAACGACCTCGTGCACCTGCTGGCGGAGCTGCTGGAGAACGCCACGACCTTCTCCTCGCCGCAGAGCAGGGTGTTCGTCACGGCCACCCGGCTGCCCGACGGGCGTGTGGTGGTCGAGATCCACGACAAGGGCATCGGCCTGACCCCGGAGGACTTCGCCGACATCAACCACAAGCTGGCCCAGCCGCCGACCGTGGACGCCGCTCTCGCCCGGCGCATGGGCCTGTTCGTGGTCGGCCGTCTCGCCGACCGGCACGGCATCCGCGTACAGCTGAGGCCCTCGGGCGAGCAGGCGGGCACCACGTGCCTGGTCATGCTTCCCGAGGCCATCACGCGGGGCGGTGGCGGCGAGGAGGAGGGGTACGAGGACTTCACCGTCTCGCGGATCATGCCGGAGCAGCCCGAGCCGCCGGCCCCGCCGCAGATCTCGTACGGGCAGGCGGGCCCGCCCCGCTCCGCGGCCGAACTCGGCTTCGACGACACCCGCTACGAGGTCCCCGACGACGTCTCCTCCCTCGATCCGTCCGGCCGGCCGCTGACGGACGGCGGGCGCCGCGAGACGCTGGAGCCGCAGCGGGACCAGCGCGGTGAACTGCCGCGCAGGAGCCCGCAGCAGCAGCCGGGGCCGTCGCAGCAGCAGGGGCAGCACCAGCACCAGCAGCCGCCGCAGCAGCCGCCGTACCAGCAGCCGCAGCAGCAGGGGCAGCTGCCGCAGCAGCCCTCTCCGTGGCAGGAGCAGCGCCCCCGGCAGGCTCCTTACGAGCAGCCGGAGACGCCCTACGGGCAGCTCCCTCCGTACGGTCGGCAGGCTCCCCACCAGCAGCCCCAAAATCCGTCAGGTGGCGGCCAGTACAGTGGCCCGCAGGAAGAAGCGGAATCTGCACAGGGCGTTCACGGGAACACCGGGAACCGCGTAGGCTTCGGAGGTCCGGTCCCCACTCCGAGTAACCATCACTCCACGACCGGCGCTGGTCTCCCGCGCCGCGAGCGGGCGCGATCCTCTTCGGAGGCGGGACCGGAGACGCAACACCAGCAGTACCAGCCTCAAGCGGAATCTTCCGAGGCTTCCGAGGACTGGCGTTCGGCGAACGACGAGCGCTGGAGCCGGGCAGGCCGGCTGCGTGAACCGCAGTCCGGTGGAACCACCCAATCCGGCCTTCCCCGGCGGGTGCCCAGGGCCAACCTGGTCGAGGGCACCGCTGAAGCGAACTCGCGGGGCGGTGCCTCGGTCTCCCGCGCGCCCGAGGACGTCCGTGGCAGGCTGAGCAATCTGCACCGTGGCGTCCGCAGAGGGCGCAACGCGGGTGACGCCCCCCAGAATGACCGACAGGGCTACGGCCCCGGCAGCACCTACGATCAGGAGCGTTAGTGTGAGCCCGATGAGCCAGGCGGCGCAGAACCTGAACTGGTTGATCACCAACTTCGTGGACAACACCCCAGGTGTTTCCCACACGGTGGTGGTCTCCGCGGACGGACTTCTGCTCGCGATGTCCGAGGGCTTCCCGCGGGACCGCGCCGACCAGTTGGCGGCGGTCGCCTCCGGGCTGACCTCACTCACCGCCGGTGCCTCCCGCATTTTCGAGGGCGGCCCCGTGAACCAGACGGTGGTGGAGATGGAGAGGGGTTTCCTCTTCATCATGTCCGTCTCCGACGGTTCCGCGCTGGCGGTGCTCGCCCATCCCGAAGCCGACATCGGTCTCGTCGGCTACGAGATGGCACTCCTCGTCGATCGCGCGGGAACGGTCCTCACCCCGGATCTCCGTGCTGAACTGCAAGGCAGTCTGCTCAACTAGTCCCCAACCGGGGGCCAGACAGTGCGCGTTGCCGCTCCGCGCCATAAGGTGCGGGTGATGCGGTGCTCGTCGACGGCGCTGAGGTAGACGGAAAGATGTGGCCCGCACGTCCGTGAGTCGGAGGAGGAAACATGACAATGCCCCCAGGCGGTCCGTCGTCGTACGGCAGTGGTCATGAGAACGCTCGGCCGAAGCGGTTCAACTTCCCCTCAGCGCCCAGCAGGCACGTCGGCGCCCGTCAGCCGGAGGACGAGCCCCAGCGGCCTCCGCGGCAGCAGCCGCCTCCGCAAGGGCCCGCCCAACGGCACCAGCAGCCCTCGCAGTTCGACGACGGACACCACGAGCGGCACCACGGACAGCAGGGCGGGCGCGGCTACGACCAGTCGCCGCCGCCCCGCATCCAGACCGTCCAGCCCTCGCCCCGCGGCGACACCAGCGGCTACGGCGGCCGCGTCGAGCAGCAGCCGCTGGTGCGCCCGTACGCCATGACGGGTGGTCGGACCCGTCCCCGGTACCAGCTCGCCATCGAGGCGCTGGTCCACACTTCGGCCGATCCGTCGCAGCTTCAGGGCCAGTTGCCCGAGCACCAGCGGATCTGCCGGCTGTGTTACGAGATCAAATCGGTAGCTGAGATCTCTGCACTTCTCACCATTCCCCTCGGCGTCGCCCGTATCCTCGTCGCCGACCTGGCCGAAGCCGGGCTCGTGGCCATACATCAGCCCGGCGGCGCGGACACCAACGACGACGGCCAGCCAGACGTGACATTGCTCGAAAGGGTGCTCAGTGGACTTCGGAAGCTCTAGCGGCGGCGCTGCTGCCCGTTCCACCACCTCCGCGAAGATCGTGGTTGCCGGTGGTTTCGGTGTAGGCAAGACGACCTTCGTGGGTGCCGTGTCGGAGATCAATCCGCTGCGCACGGAAGCTGTGATGACGTCCGCGTCGGCGGGTATCGACGACCTGAC